>DATLSX010000020.1:0-294778 GCA_035533915.1 Streptosporangiaceae bacterium | reverse complement strand
GCGAGCAACGGCCTGAACTCTTCAGCGAGGTCCAGCGCAAGGGCAGGTCGACCGAATCGGGGCCGGTGAAACAAGCCCACATAAGGATCGAACCCGACGGCCAGGCATGCCGCCATCATCTCCTTCGCCAAGAGCCCATAGCAGAACGAAAGCAAGCAGTTGACCGCGTCCGTCGGCGGCCGGCGATTTCGCAAGCCGGTGAAGGCCGGACCGGGCAGCTCACTCGCCCTTTCTATAAGCGCCGGATAGGCGCCGAAGTACAGTCGTGCGGCCACCCCTTCGAGCCCGAGCAGCTCGGCCGCGTCAGCCGCATTCTCGGCCTGCGCCGCCAGTCCGGCGAGTTGCCCGACGACCCGCGCCATCGCGTCGCCGCCGTTGCGGCGCAGCAGCACCCTGCAGTTCCGGATCTTCCCGCCGATCATTCGCCGCGCCTCGTCAAGCTGACCCCGCGCCGCCGCCGTGACCTGGCGAACTCGCAGCATCACGTTCTTGCTTGGCAACCCGGTCGTCAGCCCAAGCAACCACCCGCCGTACGAGAAGTGGAATATGTCGATGTCCCGCTCGAACAGTGCCCGCATCGCCTGCGCCGACACCTGCACATTCCCGTAAGCGCAGACATGCATCACGTCAATGAGCCGGACACTGGCGAGCGGTTCACGATGCTTGGAGACGGTGAGCCTGGCCCCGTCGATGCCGATGTATGCTCCCTGCTCAGTCACGTAGAGCGGGGTCGCGTCCGGATCCGCCGCGATGAGGCGGCGCGGGTTGCCCGCAGTCCGCCGCGCCAGCACGTTCGTTTCATCAGGCAGGCAGATTCCCACCAGCGAACAGCGCGGGCACTTAGGGCTGGACTGCAACGGCGGCGGCGGAGCCAGCCTCGTCGCAGCGGCGCGGGCCTGGGCAACGATCTCCAGGGTGCGGGCGATCAGTTCCGGTGTCGGGTCGACATGCACACGCTGCTTTGTCTCGGCATAGAAGATCTCGCCGCGTTCCACGGTGTAGCCGTGCTCCCTGAGCAGCAGCACCTGCGCGCAGACCTGGACGGCATCTGCCTCCCACGCGGTGCCGTCGTGCGCCGGGCGGCCCTTCTTCGTATCGACTGGCACCACCGCGCCGCCCGCTCCCTCTACGAGATCCAGCTTGGCCACGATCCCGAGGCGCTCGCTGGCCAGTTCCACGGAACGGGCAGCGATCAACAATCCTTGACCCGGCAGCGGCGCGGCACCGCCGCCGGCATCGACCCGGCGATGACGGCGGTCGCCTTCGGCCGTGTCACTGCTAGCCGCCCACAGCGAATCCACCCATTCGAGGAAGAACAACCGCGGGCAGTAGGCGTACTCGTTGAGCATCCGCGCCGGCACCAGGTCAGGCAGTTCGGTCAGCATCAGTCCGGCTCCGGCGTAAAGATCCCGTACCCGAAGTGGCTCAACTGCCCGAGCAACAGCGGCCCGGCGATTGGCTCCGCAAACTCCAGTCGAAGCCCCAGTCCTGGCCGCGACTTGTCCATCCTTTCGGCCAGCCGGTAACGACGAAACTCCCTCGCCCACCTGTCCGGAATCCCCGCCTCCCGGTCAACGGGCGTAACCGCCGAAAGCGGCAGGTCCCGAAGTTGATCTCGGTAGGCCATCTCGGCTTTGATGTCCGCGGCCAAATACTCACCGAGGGACTCCCGCTTGCGGTGCCGGACCGGGAGATACGGAGTGAGACTCCGCCAGCGCCGCGCGGGACCTCGTAGCTCAGGGGCGGCTTGCCCCACCGGTCCGGCCGCCTGGAGGAGCAACCGCACCTGCGGGAACCCGCGGATGTCATATCCCTCACCGTTCCCGCGCCCACCCCGATGGCCAGACAGTGCCGGAACGTTGATGATCGCTGCCACTTCGTGAGCGCGCAGCCGCTGGGGTACCCAAAGAACGAGCGACTCGACGAATGCCCCCCGCTGGTCGCTATTTGCGATAGGTATCCAATGTGCGTGGCTATGGCCGCTCTGCGCACCGTCCGTCCCCAGGAGCGCACGTCGCCGCTCCTCGGCAACGCCTGCGGTTGCCAGCTTCTCTCCGATGACACGGTGACTCTCGTCGGCAAGCAGGACACCGTGCGTCGACCTGAGCGGAACCCGCCCGGTGACAGCGAACCGGATCGCTTCTACACAATCGACCTTGTGCTCCGATGGTCGAGTCGTCCGCCGCGGTTCCGAAGCGGCGTAACTGACCCACACCGTGCCCGGCGGCATGGTCCGCCTATCCCGGCGTACCTCGATCGTGGAAACCTCCAGGACCGACCTGCTCACTGGGCGGGCGGGGGCGAGCAGCCGCACCTGCCGCGCACCAGCAGCGCCCGGCATCCACCAGGTCTCGTCCGGCACCGGATCTGCGTCAAGCAGCCGCGCCTCGCAGACCGAGTCAGCCCGACCTAGGTAGGGCACCAACTCGACTAGTTTTGCCAGCGCCTCCCGCTGCTCAGATGACAGTTCGGCATCCCACCGGACCAGCAGTTCGTCACATCTTCGGACCGAGAGGAACGGGTCGAGGGTAAGGTCCGTGCCACCAGACTCGCCCTTCTTGTGGTCGAGGTCTGGCAGGTAATGTCGGGTGTGCCCAGACATGACCGACGGCGTCCGGTATGAAGGCGGATCGCCGAGCGCATCCAACAGCGCATCGAGCACCGGAGCAGGCAGGTCCGGCCATCGCGTATACCAGGTAGCAACTAGTGCGCGCAGCAGCCGCCACGGGGAGGGCGGCCACTCGGTCGCGCCTTCGTTGACGCTGCGGTCCCAGGGCGTGGCGTGATACCTGCCGAGCGGGAACCGAAACGCGACCGTGGTCGCCATCTCAGTGACCCTTGCCGCGGCCGGACCAGACGACCTCGGTGACCGGGCCTAGCTCGGCCGGACAGTCGGCCGCCAGCTTCGCCACCCGGCTGGCCGCGTCCTGTGCGTCAGGTCGCTCGCCACGCACCTCCCGTACAGCCAGGTCACACGCGGTGCGCAGCCGCAACCCGCCATCGAGCAGCGTGGCGATCTCGAAGTCGGCCAGCGCCTCTAGCAGCGCGGTCGCCGATTCGGGCAGTCCATACGAGCGGAACTGGGCGCGGTCCACGGTGAAGTACGCCGTGATGGCCCTGGCGGTGTATTCCACACGGTGGTAGGGCACCATTCCGTAGCCCTCCGTGGTGGCACCCTCCTTACCCTCGTTGATGACCATGTCGCGTTTGACCCCGCCGCTGACAGCCGGGATGACTTGGTATGCCTCGACGAAGCCAGTGACGGCTCGGGCGATCTTCGGCTGCCATGGCCACTCCTTGCGGGCGAAGAACACGCCATGCACAAGAGAAACCGGGTCGAGCGCGAAGCAGGCACGGGCTACCGAGCGATAATCCAAGGGCCGCCCTACGGCGAGCCCTAGTCGGTCCAGCATCCACTTCTTACCTTCCTCGCCATTAACTTTGCCGTTCATCACATAAGCGGATGCGAGTCGGTGGGCTTCAAGCCGACTGGACGACAAGAACGCGCCGTCCGGGCTGACGATGCGGACATACGGCAGCGCCGACAGCGCCCGGACCTGATCGGCGCGGGCCTCATCCCAGGTGGTGGCCTCTAGCCGGTTCGCCATCGACTGCGCCGACTCGACGAGCAGCGCCTTGCCGCCGTCTGCGGAGTCGAACTCTGCGGCGCCAAGGTCAGGGAATCCGGTGGGCTGGAAGCGGCGGCCGGCCAGCGGTGCCAGGTCGACTTCGAGCACGGTGCGTTGCGCGTTCATGACAGCTCCTTTGCTAGTTCGGGGGTACTGATATCTTCCGTCGGGCCGACGGCGTTCATCTCGCCAGGTGAGTCGGCCGTATCAGCTTTGATCTCGATTGCGAAATAGCTCCGCATCACTTCTTTGCCGCCGAGGCAGCGTGGCACGAGTGCCGCAGCCAAGGCCGTCCCGCAGTCGACACGGTCCGCCAACGAGCTTCGGTTCGCCCCGCGCTCCGGGAGGGTCGGCACGCCATCCCAGCCTGCCTGGCGGAGCCGCCAGAGGGCGTCGGCGTGAACGGCCTGCACCTGTCCTGCGGCCAGCCGGACGGCCCAGTCCGGCCCGAGCGCCAGCGACGGCGCACCGGAGCCCTCGCTCTGCGCCAGGCCGTCGGCGAGTGGATGCAGCAGGGCAAGCGTCGCTATCAGCGGCACCGGTCCGGGCGCGGCCCAGACCTGCGGGACACCACGCCAGTCCAGCGCCAGGCAAGCACGCAGCCAGGCGTCCATTTCCAGGTCATCGAGCAGCCCGCCGGCCAAGGCGTGCAGGTCGGCGGCAGGCACCGGGATACCCTGGCGGAACGTCGGAACGCCACGGAAGGCAGCGGCGGCGGACTCATCGGCAGCGACCTCGTCGGTGGCGGTGCGGCTGCGCCAGGCAAGCACGTCCGCGAGCACCTGCCGCAGCGGGCGGATCCCGAAGCCGGGCACCACCGCGGCATCCCGCCAGCGTCCGTCCCGGTGTGCTCGGTTCGTCGGGTCACCAGGGTCCAGCGGCAGCAGGATCTGCCGCATACTGCGCGCCGCAGACCGGGCAGGCCCCGGCCGGGTAGCGCAAGACGCGATACCGACCGCGATCCGCAGCTCGGCGCATCTCTCGTCGGCAAGGACGCTGAGGAAGTCGGCAGCGCCCGGAGCCTTGCGGACCGGGATCTGCTCTCGCGCCCGGCCACTGCGACCCACCGCCTGCTCCAGCGACGTCAGCGCGGCCAGCAGATCCCGGAGCGGCAGCGTCCCGCCCTCGCGCGCATAGCGAAGGTGCGCGGCGTCGAAGCGGCGCAGCGCGCTGCTCATGGCCCTGGACGCATCGCCGCGTGGGATCCACGAAACCCAGTCCTCGATCCGGGCGGCAAGCCGCACGTCCGGCTGGTCCACCACCTGCACCCGGTCCAGCGGCACCGCAACGAAAGCGAGCCCGTTGCGCTGCTGCAGCCCGTAGCGGACGAACTCGCTGATGCCGCGGGCAACGCCCAGTGCGCGGGTCGCTGCATAGAAGTCGACGGCCCGCCGCGCCGGGCGACCTCGCCATGAGGCACGGGCCTCGCCGAACAACTGGCTGATCTCGGCCAGTGTGCAAGAGCGAGACCACACAGGCACCCAGACCTCGCCACGCGATTCCTCACCCTCCGCGCCGCTCACCGATCCGTCCGGTGAGTACGAGACCGTAAATGGCATCGCAGCCCGTCCGGCTGCGTGCTGGTGCCGACGAGACGTACCGGAGGCAAACAGCAGGGCGCCCTCGACGAGCAGCACGTACTCCCATGGGTTGACCAGCGAAGCCGCCGCGCCGAACGGCGATGAGCCCTGACCCCCGGCCCCAGCCGGGTCGAACTGGCCGACTGGGGCTCCGGCCAGCCGCTCCGTCTCCGTGCCCGTTAGCAAGTCGATGGCGCAAGCCAGGGACCGCGTCCGGCCCGCAGCCGTGGCGTCGAGCACCACAAGCAGTTGCTCGTGAAAGTTGGTCGAGAAGTCCAGCCGACCGTCGTTGCCTCCAGTACCTAGCAGCGGCGGGAACAGCGCCCTGTCGGCGGCGAGTACCACGCAAGCGTCGATCCAGGGCAGTAGCCGATCCGGGCAGCGGTTCCGGAACTCCTGTACGACGCGCGGCTTGTCGCTGCTCTTGCCGTCGTCCGTGATCCAGCCGGCGGAGCGCGCCCGCCGGATGACATCGTCCGCAGCACTGACTGCGTCCCGGAACGCTGCCAGTCGCAGCGACGGATCCGCCAGCAGCCGCGTCAGCCGCTTCTTGGGCTCAACATCCTTGGGACCGAACCCGCTGCCGCTGTTCCAGGGGCTGAGCACAGGCGTCGGCACGTACTCGTCAGCCAGCCAACGGCCGACGTCAGCCACCGTGGTGTTGATGACCAGGCCATTCGGGCTCCATGCGAAGGTCGCCGCAGGATCAGCCTGCTCTCCGATCAGTCGGATCAGACCTAGGCCGGCCAGGTAGCTAGCCAGCGGTTCCGGCTGCAGCCCGCGGAAGACATACATGGTCACAGCGCGGGTTTCTGTCATCTCTGCAGTCACCGTGCTAGCTCCAATCCAGCGCTCGCGCGCCAGTCTGCGATCCGCACCACCGTCTCCAGGTAAGCGAGAACGAACGGCCCATACTCATCCCGAAGCGATAGCGCGGCCCTCGTCCATGAGCGATTCCCGCCAAGGCCGAACTGCTCCAGGTCCACGGTCAGCTCGGCTGCGGGCTGACCGAGCAGTGGCGGAACGGACCAGACCGAGTCCTGCTCAAGGCCCAGCAGCACGGCCGAGCTGGTTTGGTCCGGATCGCGCGCCTGGACGCGCAGCTTGCCGTGGTGGGCCAGCACCAGGTACCGGGCAAGATCCAGATCGGCCGCACCGTCCAGCAGTTCGTGCAGCGGCCCGTCGATCAGCAGCAGGGACGCTAGCTCGTGCCGGAACGCCACGTCCCTGGCGAACCTGAGCCGACCATCTCGGTCGGATTTGGCCCACGGTCGGCCGGCGTCGATCCTCTCCCTGTCGTCGGCTGCGGCCAGTGTGCACAGGGCGTCTTGCCAGATCTTGTGCACCTTACCCGTGTCATGTAGGTACGCGGCGCTGACCACGGCGCGCGACGCATCATCCGGCAGGCCCGGCAGGATCACTGACAGCAACGCAGCGGCGTGGTCTCGCGTCTCCTCACTGTGCTGCCGCAAAGACACCCACTCACGCTGGGCCACGCTGGCTGAGTCGGCACGGAACGCATCTTCGGCACCCGCGGCCGGTTCCGCCCTCGGACCTAGTGCCGGGCAGCCAATCACCGGACCGCGCGCCGCCGGGTCGAAGCCGACCGCAGGATCGTAGCCGCCGTCCGCGGCTGCCACCAGCAGTACCTCACCTGGCCGAGCGCGCTCCTGGGTCGTCACTCTGGTCCAGCGGCCTCGCACCCGATCAATCCGCCAGACCGGGACTCGCTTCGCCAGGGCGGCGACCTCACGCAAAGGCGCCCGGCAATGCCACTCGCCCGGCGGGGCCTTGGCGTCGGCGGGTGGCCGCCCGTCTGCCGCAGGCCGACCGTCCACTAGCTCGGGGTTCCAGGTAGCCCATGCGAGCTGTGCGTCCATGTCGTCGGCATCGCGAACGTACGGAGCGACATCCAGGTCGGCACCGCTCAGGTCCGGGGCGGTGTCGAATAGCCCGACCAGATCGGGTCGGCGCAGCACGGCGACGGCCGGCTGGGTGACAGCGACGTCGTGGCCTAGCAGATCCTCACTGGTCACCGACTCGCCCTCCAGAGCTTCGAACTCGGCAACTGACGCGGCGACGTCCCGCTCGTCGTATGGCTGGTGCCTGGCGGGCGGGATCCAGCAAAGCTGCGCGTCGTCGAGTCTTCCGGTGCGGTTGCAACGTCCGGCCCGCTGCACAATGCACGGCCACGGTGCCGCCTCAGTCACCAGCAGAGCCGCGTTGAGGTCGAGCCCGGCCTCGACTACCTGAGTCGCGATCACGATGTGCCCGGCCCCGCCCGGCTGACCGGTGATCTTCTGCGTGAGTACCTGCCGCTCATGGCCCCGGAACCGGGAATGTATCAAGGTGCACGTCACGTTCCGGCCCGGCATCGCGGCGTACACCTTCCGGGCGGCCTCTACAGTGTTCAGCACGACGAGCGTGAGAGTGCCCGGCTTGTGTCGCTCGGCAACTGAAGCGGCGATCGCCTGATAGGCGCCCGGCTCAGCTGCCAGCCGCCGCACAGTGCGGCGGGCGCCAAGCCTCACCGCCAGCTCGCCGGTCCGCTCGCCCGGCTCGATCGCCAGCACGTCCTGCTGTCCCGGCGCCGGATTATCGACAGTGTGGAGCAGCCACTCCGGCACGGTCGCCGACATGCAGGTGAGCCCGAAGGGTTCCGCCGTGCCGAACGACGTCGCGAAGGCCGCCAGCTGGCGCAGCGTCGTGGTCGATTCCGGGCATAGCTGGATCTCGTCGATGACCCAGTGCGCGCCGTTGGTAACCAGTGCGAAATCGATCGGGTACGTTGCCCGGCCGACTCCGTACCCGCGGTTCAGGGCCTTGCTGACCAGCGAGTCCACGGTACCGATCACAATCGCCGGGCGGTGCATGTCCCGCCGCCATTGCCACTGAGTCGCGCCGGCGCCGCCCATCACCACATGCAGGGCGACCTGGTCGGTCAGGCCAAGCCTGGCGAGCCAGCTGCTCGCCTCAGCCGCCACCTGCTCGACGAGGCTGCGCTGCGGCAGTGCGTAGATGAGCCGACGCGGCGTCGCGGGCTGATCTGGCCCGTACAACCGCCGCCACAGCCATGCCAGCGCGATCCCCGTCTTGCCAGCCCCGGTCGGCGCCTGAACCACCGCCGGCAGCCCGCCAGTCGCCAGCCGCACCTGGTACCCATACGGCAGGTAACCGGTCGCTGTGTGGAAGAACTCCTCGAACAGCTCCACATTCGTTCCCTTCAACAAGGCTCAACCTGTTGGGCGAAACCAGACTCGCCGGTGCTTATCAATGGAAGACAGCTAGGACCGCCGACACGACTCGACCACCCGTCAGACCGATCACTGCCGCGATGATTACGACGAACAAGGTGATCTTGATCCACACGGACCAGTCCTGCTTGCCGAGCCACGCGAGGAACGCGGGCAACGAGTCCGGCTCGGCGGACTTCTTGGTCGAGGTCCGGCGTCCTCGATCGCGTCGCATCCGCAGATGCTACAGCTGGGGCAATCTCCACGGCTCATAAATACAAGATTCGCGAGTTGTACTGCAACTTGATCACCGCATCTCATCAACTTGGATACCCTCCTACCGCGGGTTGGAGGCCAACTCCGGCGGGGCTCCATTGCGGCATGAGCCGTGGCGATTGTTCGCTCGGTAAGCGTGACGTGCCCTGCGGCCTTGGGTCGCAGCTCCCCCGCCGTCTGGGGCCAGCTATGGGCTGGCCCCAGACAACCGTTGAGCCATGCTGCAGCGAGCTGATGAGCGGAGTGGCTCAGATGGGTGGTAAGCCCAGACTGCAGCACATAGATCGGGCAAGGCCGCGCTGGACGGTGGATCGCATTCACAGCGCTCTCACCCGCCACTGCGCCAGGTGCGCCATGACGGCATGGTTGGCCTCCCATCCGTCCGGGAACTTCGCCGGCACGTTGATGTGGACCGGCTCCGTCGACGGGTGGGCATCGAGCAGTTCGGGAATCCCCGTCCTGGCCACCACGATGCACGCGTGCCGGTGCCGGGACGTGAGCACGCACAGCCGCCCCGCTTCCAGGTGGAACGCGGTCGCGTCCCGCCGCCCCGACAGCGGGTGCAGCACGATGGTCACGTCGAACTCGCGCCCCTGCAGCCGGTTCGCCGTGTCCACGGCGACCCCCTCCAGCCCCATCGCCCCGAGCGCCGAACGGATCGCCCTGGCCTGGTCCCGGTGGGCAGTGCCGATCGCGATCCGGTCGGCAGTGACCGGTGCCCCGCTGGGCGCGCGCTCAGACCAAGTAGCGGCACCCCGCCGCAGCACCCGGCTAGCCAGCGCCGCGCAGGCCGACACCGCCTCCCCATCAGTTCGCAGCGTGTGCCGGGCCGGCAACTCGTACAGAGCCCAGCCGGACGAGGCCGCCATCTCGACCGCCTCATCGACCGGGCTGCTCCCGAACGCGCGGGCGGAGAATTCCATCCGCCGGTCCCCCGGGCCTGTCCCGGCTTCGAACCCGCTGAACGGGTAGAACGCCTCGGCGACCACCCGGGCCGCTGATGCGGGCAGCCGCCAGGACACCGGCAGCGTGCGCACTTCGATGTCCGGGTTGTGGCGCAGCAGCACAGCCACCGCGCTCTGCATCGGGTCCCAGGTCAGCCCGGTCCACCGCTCGGTCTCCACCGTGGAGAAGGGGTCGAGCTGGCCCGGGTCGCCGACGAATAGCGCCCGCTCGAACCGGCCGGCGATACGCAAGAGCAGGTCCGACCTCATCTGGTATGCCTCGTCCACGATCGCCCACGGCCAGGACACGTCGTCGCCGACCGTGGCCCACTTGGCGGCGGTACCGAGCACGACCGGGCAGCCTGTCAGGCTGGCCAGCTTGCTGGACACCGTCACCTGGCCGTGCCGTGCGATTCGCGGTGAGGTGACGTAGTCCTGGGCGGACAGCCGCCCGATGTGCAGGACGGGATCGTTACTCGCGAGCCGGTCGGTCAGGTCGTCGACCTGCTCATTGGTCTGGGCCACCACCATGACTGGCTCGCCGGCGGTAGCGAGATCCGCCGCCGCGCGGACGACGAGCGCCGACTTCCCTGCCCCGGGCGGGGAGTCGACCACGATGCCGCGCCCGGTCGCCCTGCCGAGCGCCGCAAGCACGTCGGCAACCGCGCCCTCCGCTCGCTGTCCGGCGGCCATGGCCTGTTCGCCGGGTAGCGGCATCAGCTCCGGAACCCTCACGACCATTCCTCCTGTGCTTCTTCATCGGTCGGCTGGTATGGCACCGGCTGGTATGGCACCGGCGGACCGCCGTGCGTCCACGGGGTCTGCTCAAGTTCAGGGAACGCGGGCGGCGGCTGATAGCCGTCGCTGAAGGTCGCGTAGCAGTCGAAGTCGCCGACCTCGGGGATAGTCCCGGCCGGCGCCGTCCGCCCGTGGCCCATTCCGCCGGCCAGTTCCAGCACGACCTGTGCGGGCTGCCCGTCGGCAGCGTTCGCCACAGAGACCACGCGGGCGTCCTGCCGGGGCCGGGCCGGAGAGATGAGCGCGGCACCTTCGTCCACCAGCACCGGGTCCCACGTCCGCACCGTCACGCGAGGCCGTAGCTTGGCCCTGCGCCCGCTGGTGTCGAGCCGGCCGGGCTCGACGGCGACGACCTCCCCCGCGAACGCTTCGCCGGTCAGCCGGTGCTCGGCCATCACCAGCGGATCGTCGAATGCCCGCTGAGCCGCGCAGGCCGCCTGGACGCGTTCCAGCCGGGCGAGGCGGCGCGCGGCGGTCACGGCACTGTCCCGGCGCGGCTGTGGCGGCCCGCCGTCGCGGAGCTGCCCGGCATGCCAGGTGACGGCATCCTTGTCGGCGTCCCAGCGCGCGGCGACGTGACCGCCAGGCGGCAGCCCGCGCAGCAGGTCCGCCGCCCGCCACAGCAGCCGCCACGTTGGTGCGAGCTGGCTGGCAAGCGCCTGTTCGAGCGCGACCCGCGCACGGCGCTCAGCCCGGTCGTCTCCGCTCGCCGCTGCCTGGTTACCTGCGGCGATCAGCCTGGCGAGTACCTCGTTGTCGAATGTGGGGTCGGTGGCCGGGCCAGCCGGCGGCCAGCGCACCGGGTCTTCCGCGGCGAGCGCAGCCTCGGGCCCGGTGCGGCCGTCCGGCGGGTCAATCCAGCCAAGCAGCGCGGCGAGATTCAGGTCTTCTACCGGGCTCTGGCCCGTCGCCCAGTGCATGGTGAGCATGTCGGTCGCGGCGAGCATCAGGCAGGAGCCTGGGTACTCCGCGCGTTCGGCGAGGAACGTCAGCCATCTCCCCAGCACGGGGACGGTCGCGGGTACCGCGTAGTCGCCTTCGGCCCGCCGGAACCTGGTAGACCGCCCGAGGAGCCGCGCGAATGACACCCCCGCCCGGTTCGGCATCAGGATCTGCGGGGCGTCCGCGCAGCGGGTCCTCGGCTCGCGCCTGCCGCTGCCTGGCAGTATCTCGACATCCCCGAGGTAGCCCTCGATGTAGGGCACGACGATGTCGGCGAGCTCGGCGGCGAAGCCGAACCGCTGGGTGCGGTTGCGCGGCTGGGTCACCACCAGCAGCTGCGGGGCGCGCGGATGGTCTCCGACCATGGCCGCGAGTGGCGCGCACGCCTCCCCGGCGAGGGCGAGCGGGACGAACATCATCGGCCGGCCACTCAGATGGACGTGCCGGACGGTGGCGACCGGCTGAGCCCGTCCGACATCGACTGCCTGCGCTCGTGCCAGCGAGACTAAAGTACTCATACCGCCTCGCCCAGGCATTCCGCGCGCAGCCGGGCGGCTGTCCGCAGCAGTTGCGCCACCTCGGCCTGATCATCGGCCGGCTGGCCGGCACCCCTGGCGAGGTGCAGGACAGTGGCGACGTGCTCGATGCCGCCCAGGTCATCCCTGGTTGCCCGGCCGAGCGCTGACGTAGTACCCGCGGCCTCGTCGCGGCAGAAAAAGCACATTTCGCAGTTAGCCAGGCACTCGGGGGCGTAACGGGCATCTACCGAGCGGACCGCGCCGGCCACTGCGGCCGGCAGCCGGCGCGGCACCCCGGCCCTGTCCAGTTCCAGGTCGAAGGTAAGCCCCGGCGGCAGCACGTCCACCAGGGAGTCGATCCGCCGCAGCCGCGAGAGCTGGCGCCGCAGCACCGTCATCTGCTTGCGCACGTCCAGCAATGCGGCGCTCGGCCGGTTGGAGAAGTTCTCCGGGCAGACCAGGACCACCTGGTCCGCCACGCTCTCGGGTCCGATCCCCATCTCGGCCAGAAGGTCGCGCATGGCCAGCACGTAGACGGCCGACTGGATCACGGCGGCGGCGACCTTGTCGCCGTCGGCCTGGCCGTCGATCACCGAGAAGGACTTGATCTCCGTCACGTGGAACCGGCCGGAAAGCTGGAACGCGATCAGGTCGGGCTCCAGGTAAGCTGGCCGGCCGCCGACCCGCAGGCACAGCAGGGGGTGGTCGAACAGCGTTCCGGCGTCATCCCCGGACTGGGCCGCCCGCGCCAGCAGCCGCCGGGTCCATGCGTGCCGGACTTCGCGGCTGGTGTTGCCGCCGACCTCGTCGAGGTTGTCGTAGGACGCCTCACGGATCGGAAGCGAGAGGTGCTCCCTCAGCAGCGTCAGCAGCTCCGCGCACCCGTTCGCCTTGACCTGAGCTTCGAACGCGTTGCCCCGGGTAATGGCGAACTGCGACTGCCCGGCCATGGCCGGGAACCCGACGTGAGCGGCGAGTCCCTGCTTGTCGACGCCAGCCGCGTCCAGGACCGCCCGCCGGGCACAGCCAGGGTTGCCGGACAGCGCGGCGATCGTGCGCGCACTGTGGTTGCGTGGCGTGACCGGTCCTCTTATTCGGTCAAGCCGTATTCCTGTACTGTCCACTGCCTTCTCTCTGGGCTGTGATGTTCCGTCTCATGCGATTCAGGCTTCGGCGCTCAGCACTGTCCCGAGCCGGCTGCCGAACAATTGCTGTGCCTCATCGAGCTGACGGCGCGCCCTAATGGCGGCGGACCGCCGGGTTTTCGTATCCGCATTGGCATGCACCTCCAGTTCGGATTGAGCCGCTCGTGCCACCGCAGCAGGGTCCACCTGCGCCGCTTCCACGGTGGCGCCGGGAATATTCACGGCGAACCGCCACAGCAGCCGCATAGCGTCAGTGCTCGGCATTGGGATGCGCTGCACATTCTTGGCAATCTGCACCGCAGCCGTAAGATAGTCGGCACGCGGGCTGAGCGGACCGATAACGCGCCTTTCCATCGGCCAGGTCGAGACAGCCAGCAAGCCGCGAGCCGGAGCAAGCAGGTCAGCGGTGAGCGCGGCACATAGATAATAAGGCCGGGCAAATGGCGCGGTACGGAACGAACGCTCTTCGTCGCGGCGCACGCTGGTCAGCCTGGCAGCCGGAATGGCACCAACGAAAAGAGCCTCATGCACGCTGCTGATGAGCCGTGGTCCAGCCGGGACGGTCAGCAGGGTGAGCGCCTGGTGCACTTGCTCGCGCAGCGGCAGCAACGGCCCGCGGGGCGCTTGGTTCCCGGCCCTCGGTCCCGGCTCGTCCAGCTCGATGGCATCGTGCCAGGCCCGCTCTGCCCGGCGAAGCTCGCCGCGGAGTGCCCGAGCCCCTTCCCGGTCCCCGCGCAGGAGGGCCTGCCGGACCTGGGCGCGCAGTTCTTCCGCGCGCTGGTCGAGCTGCTCGATGGACTCAGGCATAGGAGCACGATAGCTGTTCCACCGTTTTCCAGCAAATTCCAGCAAAACCTTGCGTGTTCCGCACCCTGGTGATGGGTCGCGGCGGATCAGGCAGGTCCGGCCCGGGCGCGGCGCCCCGGATGTCCTCGTGCCACCATAGGGGAGATGCACGCCGGGTATGAGGTGCCGTGGTGACCGGCGCTTTCGACGCAGCACGGGAAGCGCTGCGATGGGTGACGGACGCCGGGGTTGCCGCGGATGGCGGTGCGACGTGGCCGGAGTCCCGGGCGCCCGGAGCGCCGCTGTCCGATGACCTCTATTTCGGAACGGCGGGGGTGCTAGTGGCCCTGGCCGAGGCCCGCCTCAGCGGTATCGCCGACTTCGATGATCACGCCCGTGCCGCGGCCGCACGCTTGCGAAGCCTGGCGTGCGCCGGTTCCCGTACGGGTTCGTTTGCCGCAGTTGCGGAATCAGGTTGCAAGTCGGGAAATCCGGATCTTGGTCTTTATACCGGGCTGAGCGGATGCATGGCGGCGCTGCGCATGTGGGCATCGGTCAGTGGTGACAGCGCGGCAGGGGAAACGGCCCGTGCCGCCATGAGAAGCATCGCCGGGATCGCCGCGTCCGGGCGGCCTGTCAGTGCTGACCGGGATCTGCTGTCTGGCGAGGCGGGGGTCCTCCTGGCGCTGATCGAGATCGGGGACGCCAGCGTCAGGCCCGCCGCATCGGTGATCGCCGACCGGCTTATCGAGGAGGCCCAGTGGGTTGAGGGCGAACCGGACTGGTATCCGCGTGCGGGTGCCACGGTCTTCACGCCGAACTTCTCGCACGGCGCTGCTGGCATCGCCTATGCCCTCGCGGCGGCCAGCACGCCGCTTGAACGGCCAGATCTCCTGGAGATCGCGCTGCTGGCAGGGCGCCGGCTGGTTCGGCTTGGCAGCCGGCCGGACGGGACCCTGGCAGTGCCGCACAGCATCCCGCCGGCCGGCCCGGACTCGCCGGTGGCCTACGGCTGGTGTCACGGGCCCACTGGCACGCTGCGCGTATTCCAGCTCCTCGACAGGCTGCGGCCCGCTCAGGGATGGGCCGGCCACGCCGAAGCCTGCCGGCGGGCGGTCCGCACCAGCGGGCTGCCCGCACGTCTGTATCCAGGCTTCTGGGACAACCTCGGGCAGTGCTGCGGGACAGCGGGAGTCGGGGAGATGGCGCTGGACCGCTACCAGGAAACCGGCGACACGCAGTGGCTAGCGTGGGCGGTCACCCTGGCCCGCGATGTCCTGGACCGGTGCATCGCGGACGAGTCGGGCATCCGCTGGTCGCACACCGAGCACCGGCTGAACCCGCCCGGCCTGGAGCCAAGGCTGGGCTGGATGCAAGGTGCCGCGGGCATTGCGTGCTGGCTCTTGCGCCTCGTCCGTGTCGAGCGAGACGGCGTTTCCGCCCGGAGGATTCGCTGGCCGGACCGGTCCCCGTCGTGAAAGAACATATCGTCACGAAATTATGACTGACAGTGACGGTAGAGTTGATGTATGGCGGACACTCAGTGTGGGGTGCTGATCGGCCGTGAGGCCGAGCTTGGTGTCCTGACCGCTGCCCTGGATCGATTGAGTGACGAGTCCGGGAGCGTGGTCTTCCTCGTCGGCGACCCGGGCGTCGGGAAGTCACGGCTGGCCAGGGAGGCGGCTTCGCTCGCGTCCTCGCGCGGCGTCCTGGTACTCGCGGGTCGCGCCGTGCAGTCCTCGGTCCCGATCCCCCTCCGGCCGATCGCCGAGGCGCTGATGGGGATCGCGCGTACGACGGAGTTCCCGGATGCGCCCGAGATCGCCGAGTACCGGCCTGCGCTGGCCTCGATCGTTCCTGAGTGGAGCCGGGCCGGTGAGCGCGATGCCGAGATCTCGCCGCTCATCCTGGGCGAAGCGGTGCTCCGCCTGCTCACCCTGCTCGGCCAGGCAGGCGCGCTGCTCGTGCTGGAGGACCTGCAGTGGGCCGATCCGGAAACGCTCGCGATCGTGGAGTACCTTGCCGACAACCTCGCTGGCAGGCGCGTGCTCTGCATAGCGACGATTCGTGATGGCGAGCCTTCCGAAGCCATAGCGGCTGTCAGGGCAGTCCACGCCCGGCGTGCGGCAGCCATGGTGGAGGTGCCGCGGCTGTCCGAACCCGAGGTCGAGCGCATGGCCGCCGGATGCCTGGCGCAGGAGAGTGTGCCCCGCGCGGTCGTTCAGCGGCTGCTCGGAGACTGCGACGGCCTGCCGTTCGCCGTGGAGGAAATCCTTGCCGCCGCCGTCTCGTCCGGGGAACTCGTGCCCAGGCAGGCAGGCTGGCAGGTGAACGAGGACATCACGACCGGCGTCCCGGCCTCGATCGCCGGGTCCGTCCGGCGCAGGCTGGCAGGGCTCGGCCCGGAGGTGACTGACGTCCTCGTGTCGGCAGCGGTGCTGGGCCGCCGGTTCGACTGGACCTTGCTGCCGCGCCTGACCGGGACAGCTTCACCGGAGGTACTCGCCGCGCTGCGGCGGGCATGCGACGTGCAGCTGATCGAGCCGCACTATCCGAGCCAGGCCGGGTTCCGCTTCCGTCATTCCCTGACCAGGGAAGTGATCGTGTCGGACCTGCTGCCGCCCGACCTCGCCGTGCGGTCTGCCAGCGCCGCGGCCGCGATCGAAGCCGCGCACGCGGGCCTTCCCGGAGACTGGTGTGAACTGGCCGCCGGGCTGCATGAGACGGCCGGCCAGCCGGTGCAAGCCGCGGCACTGCTGCTCGAGGCCGGACGCCGGGCGCTGCGCCTCGGAGCGCTCACGAGCGCTGGCGCGTCGCTGCGCCAGGCCCGGACCGTTATCGCGCAAGTGCCGTCGGCGGATCCGCACCTGCTGGCCGACATCGATGATGCCCTCACCAGCGCGCTCATGCTCGCGGGAGACTGTGACCAGCTAGTCGCGGTAGCTGAGCGGCTGCTCGCCCAACTGGACGCGACCGGAACTGCTCCGGCGCGACAGGCAGTCATCAGGCTCCGGGTCGCGCGATCACTGTCCGAAGGTGACCGCGTCACCATCGCCGAACAGCAGGTCGCCGCGGCGCGCACGCTGGCAGACGGCTCCGCCGATCCGGATCTCGGCGGCTGGACCGACGCGGTGGCAGCACGGTGCGCGATCGACGCGGGTGAGCCTGACCGTGCCCTCGACCTGGCACGGCGGTCCCTGGCCAGCGCGGAGGCGGCTGGACTGGCTGACAACGCGGCCGAGGCCGCCTGCGAGGCACTCGAAGTGATCGGGCGGCGGGAACGGGTGCGCGACACCGGCGCGGCCCGTTCCGCGTTCGAGCGCGCTTATCAGATCGGCACCAGCCATGAACTCCCTGTCCGGCGGATCCGTGCCCTGCACGAGCTTGGCACGATCGAGATGCTGGAGGAAGGGGGATCGAGTCGGCTGTCTGAGGCGAAGCGCCTCGCCCTGAAGTCAGGCGCGATCTCCACCGCGACGGTCCTGGACCTGCAGCTCGCCAACGCCTGGAGCCTGGGCACCGACCTGGATCGTGCGCTGGCGGCCGCTCGCAGCTGCTCCGAGGCCGCCGGCCGCCTCGGAATGCGCCGCGTCCAGGCAATGGCGCTGAACGCTCAGGCATGCATCCTCGGGCTCCGGGGCGAGCGCGAACATGCGGAGCTCACCGCCGACCAAGCCGAGCGCATGGCGCCAGGTGACCCGGAGATCCTGACCACTGCCTGGGGTGAGGCCCGCGTGACGGCCTCGATCTTTGTCGATGATCGGCCCCGGGCGCTCGAAGCGAGCACGGCCGCGATCTCCTACGCGCGCAAGGAGCCGCTCACGGCTCCGTCCCTGGCCTGGGGGTACTGGCCGTTGCTCCAGGCTATATCTGGCGAAAGCGGACGTCATGCGCTTCGGGAGGCGCGTGCGGCGGGTGCGGAGGTAGCTTGCTGGAACCGGGGGTGCCTCGCGTACGCCGAAGCCGTGCTCGAGGGCCGGGATGGCCACCCGGACCGGGCCGCGGAGCTGGCCGAGGAAGGCAGAGCGCTGTTTCTTCGCACCGCGCCCTGGTGGAACCACGTTCTCCGGCGCCTCGTCGCCCCGGCCGCGATCCAGGACCGATGGGGAGAGCCGGTGGCCTGGCTGCGCGACGCCATACCGGACCTAGATTCGAGCGGGCACGATCGCCTGGCAACAGCCTGCCGCGGGATCCTGCGCCAGGTCGGCGAACGCGTCCCGCGATCTGGCAGAGGGAACGCCGACGTGCCAGGGAACCTGCGGAAGCTGGGCATAACGAGCCGCGAAATGGATGTCTTCCTGCTCGTGGGGCAGGGATGCTCGAACGCGGAGATCGCCACGCGCCTGTTCATCTCCCCGAAGACAGTCGAGACCCACACCGCGAGCCTGGTCGCCAAGACGGGCCGAACGAGCCGGCGGCAGCTCGTCGCGTTCGCGGCCCGCTGGTAAGACCCACGCACACCGGACCCGGAATCGGGCGCCAGGCTGACGATCACGGCGACGCTGGCCCGCAGCGCAGTGATAACGCCGGCCCGGTCCGCCGGGGTCCGGTTCTGGCTCAGCTTGTCCTTCGCCTCGACCCGCTCCACCTGCATCTCGACGCCGGCGATCGCCCGCAACTGACCCGCGATGAACTTCTCAGGCGCGCCGTCAACGTCACGAGGCCGGCGGCACCAGCACCATCGACAAAGTCAGCGATCTTGTCACTCGCCGCGCACACGGTGGTCGTCGATCTCGAAGCCGTACGTCTCGCCTCACCCCTCCGCCGCAGCCTCGCGAGCGGCCATGAGGTCGGCGATCGCGTGCGACCCGGCGTCCGGCTCGGTCCGCAACGCGGCGATCACGCCGGCCCGGTCGGCCAGGTTCTGGTTCTGGGACAGCTTGTCCTTGGCCTCGACCTGTTCGACGCGCATCTCGACGCCGACGATCGCGCGCAACTGACCGGCGATGTACTTCTCCGGCGCGTCGCTCACCCACCAGCGGCCGTCCCGCCCGGATTCGTATCGTTCGGTCAGCCGGGTCACGGCCTCGCGCAGCCAGCCCTCGTCCCGGTGAAACGTGACCGGCCCGGTCAGGTGCACCGAGGTGTAGTTCCAGGTCGGGACGGTACGGCCGTGCTGGGTGGTGCTCTGGTACCAGGACGGCGAGATGTACGCCTGCGGCCCGTGCACGATCGCGAGCGCCGGCACGTCGGGCAGCGCGCTGTCCCACTGCGGGTTGGCCAGCGCCACATGCCCGACCAGCCGGCCGTACCGCCCGTAGCGGCTGCCTGTCCCGCCCGCGCCGCGTCCGCTCTCGCCCTTCGCCCCGGAGGCTCCACCACCGTCAGGCCAGTCCCACAGGACTGGCAACAGCGTGGCGACCGGCCGGATGCCGTCGAACGTCACCAGTTCGGCCGCACCAGCGCGGGCCACGAACCCGGCGATCTCGTCCAGATCATCAACGGCAAAGTGGGCGGGAACGTACACATCGTCAGGTTATCCCCCGCGCATAGGCAACGAGAGGGGCCCCTCGCGTTTCTCGCGAATGCAGATCGCGTGGTGTACAGGTTTGCTGGCCTGCATCCCCGCGTCTCTCCTGGGTCCCTCTCGCCACTTTCATTACATCGCTTCCGGCACCTGCGAGCCAGGGCCGAATGGCCCGCTGATGGGGACCTTCGGCCCCGCGGCCCGGCTCACCGCCGGCGGTCATTCCCGGCCCCCGCGGCCCGGCGCAGCCGGGCACCGTCGGTGCGCTCGAGTTCGTCGATGGCCAGGATCACCTCGGCGCGGGCCTGTTCCAGGCTCGGAATCAGCCGGTCCTCGATCGCGCGCAACCGGTATCTGGTCGAGGTCACCTCGGCCTCGATTATCTGCACCGCCCGGGCGGCCACGGCATGCCGGACCGCCGCCGCCAGCGCGTCGTCGTGTGCCCGCCGCGTCTGCCGCACCGGCTGCCCGGCCCACAGGCCCGCTCCGGACGGCGGCACGCAGCTGCCCTGCGCCGGATGACGCACGCCGATCGTGACCGCGTACCCGATCGTGACCTGTGCCGCGCCCGCGCCGGTCGCCAGCCGCAGCGCACGCTCACCGCCCAGCAGCACGGCGATCAGCAGCGTCCGGTCGGCCTCGGCGCTGCGCTGCTGCCAGTCCCGCTCGGTCCGCGCCGCGGCATCGCGCAGCTCACCAAGCTCTGCCTGCAGGATCCTCAGCTTGCGGTCCAGCAGATCCGCGCCCCGGCGGGCCGCCCCGAGCCGCCGGTCGAGCCAGAGCCGGCCGGCCCGCCCAGGCGGCACGGTCAGCCGCACGCCGCTCACGGGCTCCCGCCGCCCTGGCCCGGGGAGCCGCCCTGGCCCGGGTAGTAGGCGTCGATCGCCTTCGCCGACAGCATCGTGAGATCCCGCCGCGGCAGCACTCCGAGCACCCGCCACGCCAGCCGCAGCGTTTCGTCCAGTTCGCGCAGCTCGGCGCGGCCCTGGCTGACCAGTTCCTGCTCGAACGCGCGTTCCAGCTCCTGGTACCTGCGGTCCGCCTCGCTCAGCGCCGCCGCCCCGATCAGCTCGGACAGCTCCCGCGCCCGGCGGGCGGCGGCCAGCGCGGCGAGGGTCTGCGCCGCGACGTCCAGGTGATCGTCCCTGGTCCGGCCGGGCCCGGCGCCGCGGCGCATCAGCCGCGACAGCGACGAGAGCGCATCGACCGGCGGGTAGATGCCGCGCGCGTGCAGTTCCGCCGACAGCACGATCTGGCCCTCGGTGATGTAGCCGGTCAGGTCGGGGACCGGGTGCGTAATGTCCCCGGCGGGCATCGTCAGCACGGGCAGCAGGGTGAGCGAGCCGGGCATCCCGGCGATCCGGCCGCACCGCTCGTAGAGCGACGCCAAGTCGCTGTAGAGGTAACCGGGATACGCGCGGCGGGCGGGCAGCTCGCCCCTGGCAGCGGAAACCTCGCGCAGCGCCTCGCAGTAGCTCGTCATGTCGGCCATCACCACGAGCACGTGCTTGCCGAGCGTGAACGCGAGGTGCTCGGCGATCGTCAGCGCGAGCCTCGGTGTCAGGATCCGCTCGATCACCGGCTCGTCGGCCAGGTTGAGCAGCAGCACGAGCTCGCCAGCCGCGGACCGTGCCTCCAGCGTCGCCCGGACCGCGTCCGCGTCCGCGTGGGTCAGCCCCATCGCGGCGAAGACCACGCTGAACGGCTCGCCGGCCGCCGACGCCTGCGCTGCCACCTGCCCGGCCAGCTCGAGGTGCGGCAGTCCGGCGACCGAGAAGACCGGCAGCTTCTGACCACGCACCAGGGTCATCAGCTCGTCTATCACCGAAACGCCGGTCAGCACCGGCTCGGCCGGGGGAAGCCGCATCGCCGGGTTGATCGGGAACCCGGCCACCGGCATCGTCAGCTCGCCGGTCACCGGCGGCCCGCCGTCCGCCGGCTCGCCCCTGCCGTTGCAGACCCGGCCGAGCCAGCGTTCGCCGACCGGGATCCGCAGCGGGCTTCCGGAGAACTCCACGCTGGTGGCGGCTGGCTCCATCCCCGCGGTCCCTTCCAGCACCTGGACGACGGCGATATCGCGGTCAGCCTCAAGCACGAGACCGTGCCTGATCTCTCCGGCTGTCCCGCCCCCGTTGAGCCGGATGGTCGCGAACTCGTCCCAGCCGACGCCCCGCACGCCGCGGACGATCAGCAGCGGCCCGCGGAGCTGAGCGACCGAGGTGAACTCGGGCCGGACCCAGTCAGTCATCGTGGCCTGCTCCCGCCCCCTGGCCGGTCCGGTCACCGGGCGGGCCGGCCACCGGGCCGAGCGCGTCCAGCCGGGCAAGCATCTCGTCGGCGAGCGCCCGCACCTGCTCCGGGGTGCCCGCGTCCTCCTTGGCCCGGAGCACCGGGGAGAAGTCCTGCTCCTCGATCAGCCCGGCGTCGACCCCCCGGTCGGCGAGGTCCGCGCACCGGTCACAGACCGCCAGTACCGCGTCGACCAGCGCCGCGGCCCGCGCCTGGTCGCAGTAGGCGTCGGCCGGACTCAGCGCGCTCTGCCGCAGCACGCCCTGGGTCGCCAGCCGCCCGGCCAGGATCGCCATGCGCTGCCGCGGCGGCAGCGCGGTGACGCCCATCAGCTCGGCGAGCGCGCCGATCCGGTCGGCCTGCGCCAGGAGCTCGCTCAGCCGCGCCCGTCGCTGCGCCCAGGCCGGGTCTCCGTTCCTGGCATGCCAGTTGCCGATCACCACTGCGTCGCGGCAGAACGAGCCGGCCCAGGAGATCGCCGGATAGTGCCTGGCGTAGGCGAGCTCGCGGTCGAGCATCCACAGGCTGCGCACGAACCGCTGGGTGTAGGCGGTCACCGGCTCGGTCATGTCGCCGCCGGCCGGCGAGACCGCGCCGATGATCGTGATCGAGCCCTGCACGCCGCCGGTCGTGACCACCCGGCCGGCCCGCTCGTAGAACGCGGCCAGCGCCGAGGCCAGGCTGGCCGGGTACCCCTCCTCGGCGGGCATCTCCCCGTTGCGGGAAGCGAACTCACGCAACGCCTCGGCCCAGCGAGAGGTGGAGTCGGCGACCACCACCACGTGCAGGCCCATGTCCCTGAAGTGCTCGGCGACGGTGGCCGCGCTGTAGATGCTCGCCTCCCTGGCCATCATCGGCATGTTGGAAGTGTTCGCGATCACCACGGTGCGCTGCGCGAGCATGCCGCCGGTGCGCGGGTCGGGCAGCGCTTCGAGCTCTGTGAGCATCTCGGCGAGCTCATTGCCGCGCTCGCCGCAGCCGACGTAGACGATCACGTCCGCGTCGCACCACTTGGTGATCTGCTGCAGCAGCACGGTCTTTCCGGTGCCGAAACCGCCGGGGACCGCGCTGGTGCTGCCGCGGGCGACCGGGACGAGTACGTCGATCACGCGCTGACCGGTCTCCAGCGGGTCGTCGAGGTCCAGCCGCTCCCGATAGGGCCGGCGCAGCCGGACCGGCCACGAGCCGGTGAGCGGCACCGGCTCGCCGCCGACCCTCGCGAGCACCGTGTCCGCGGCGACCTGGCCCGCACCGCGCAGCTCGCTGACTGCGCCGCTGACGCCGGGTGGCACGAGCACGCGGTAGCTGACCTGGCCAGCGTTCGCCACCGTTCCCAGGCACGCTCCGGCCGACACGACATCGCCGTCGCTAGCCGCGGGCGTGAAGCCGAACGTCGCTCCCCCGGCCGCGGGCCCGGGCCCGGCTGCTAGCTGGCCCAGCCACGTGCCCGCGCCGCCGAGCGGCCGCAGCAGCCCGTCGAAAACCCCGCCGAGCAGGTGCGGTCCCAGCCGCGCCGACAACGGCGCGCCCAGGCCGACCGCGACGTCGCCCGGTGCCAGCCCGCCGGTGTACTCGTACGCCTGCACCGTCGCCCGGTCGCTGTCGATCGCGACCACTTCGCCCGGCAGCCGGCCCGGGCCGATCTCCACGATGTCGGACATGGCGAGGCCGGCCAGCCCGGTCACCTCGACCAGCGGGCCGCTCACCCGGCTCACCCGGCCGCTCGTGGTCCGCGCGCTCATGGTCCGCACAACCCGGCGATCCTGGCGCTCAGCGCCGAGACGGCCAGGTCAGCGAGCCTTCGCAGCGAGCAGTCCACCAGGATCCCCGGCCCGCGCGCGACGACACCGCCGTCGCGATGGTCGGTGACGACCGCACCGGACCCGGCCAGCCTGGTAGCCAGTTCAGCCAGCCGGTCACGCAGCCCGGGGTAGTCGGGTTCGTCGCGCAGTGCCAGCACCGCGGCCCTGATCCGCCCGGCAAGCTCGTCCCGGGTCGCCAGGTCCGCGCCGAGCGTGACCGACCTCGCCGCCCGGCGGCCGCGGCCGAGTTCGGCCGCGGCGACCGGACCTGCCTGCGCGGCGCCTTCCCTGCTCGCCTTGGCCACCGCCGCGTCGGCGTCCCTGCGTGCCTGCTCGGTCAGCACCTGCGCGGCCTGCCGTGCTTCGCCGACGATTCGCATGGCCCGTTCGGCCGCGGTCGTCGCCAGTGCCGCGCGCACCGGCTCGAGCGCGGCGTCCTGTGTCTGCGCCAGCGTCATCCCGGCACCGCCTCGGCTGGCGCTCCGCCGCCGGGCCCGCCGCCGCCGCTTGCCGCGACCTCGGGCAGCACGACCGGCAGGACCTCTGGCCGTCCGGCAAGCTCGGCCGCCAGCCAGCCAGCTACCTCGCCGGTCAGCACCGCCACCACGACGTCGGGCGGCAGTTCCCGCCAGGCGCGCACCGCGCCAGGCTGGTCGGCCACCGGCCGGAGCAGGGCGCCGGCCAGGCCGTAACCGCAGATCCGCAGCGGGTCACCGATCACGGCGGCGCTGGCCATCGCTCAGGCCTTCCCGATCAGGATGATCCCGACGATCAGCCCGTAGATCGCGATGCCCTCCGCGAGCCCGACGATCACCATGGCCCGGCCGAACAGCTCGGGCCGCTCGCTCATCGCGGCTAGCGCGGCGGCACCGACGTAGGCCACGGCGACGCCAGCGCCGATCGTCGATCCCGCCACCGCGATCGCGGCGCCGATGAGTGCCGCCCAGTTGCTGCCCGCCGCCGCGGCCGCCGCCGCCGCGGCGGTTCCGGTCGCGCCAGCCTTGGCCGCCCCGGCACCGGCCGCCGCGCCGGCCGGCCCGGCCGCGACCGCGAGCAGGACCACGGCCGCGGCGAGCACCACGACGCCCACCACCGCAAGGGCGTAGCCCGCCGGGCGGCCATGCCGTGCCGCCAGCCGCGCGAGCACGACGGCAACCACGATCACCGGCAGGCCGATCAGCCAGACGGCCATGACGCCTCCCTCAGCTCAGACACGACAAGGTCTTTCTCCCTCGCCTGGTCCTGTTCCTGCCCCGCCGGGCGCTCGCCGATCGCCTCCACCGGGAGGCGCCAGGGCCGGAACGGCCGGCCCTGGCCCACGAACACCCGCGAGAACAGCTCGTAGTACTCCAGCCGCAGCGCCTGGACCGCTGCCACCAGCGCCTCCAGCGCGAAGGCCAGCGCGCTGCCGAGGACGAAGACCACGATCGCCGCGACCACCCCGACGCCGCCCCGGTTCGCCAGGGACCGGGTGCCGTCCCACACCAGCAGCCCGATCGCGGCGTGGGCCAGCCCGAAAGCCGCCAGCCTGGCGAAGGACACGATGTTCGACCCGAGCCGCACGACAAGGTCGAAGAGCTCGACGAAGGCCTGGGTCACGCCGACCCCGCCGCCGCCCGCCTCGGCGAGGAAGCCCACGAAGGCGAGCACGAGCGCCACGACCGCCACCGCGGCTCCGGCCAGGACGAGCGGCACGACGTGGTAGTACCAGCCTGCCGCCAGCAGTCCGATGCCTCCGAACAGCAGCGCGCCGGAGATCCCGGACGGCGCGTACAGGGCAAGCGGCCAGCCGCCTTCGCGCCACCGGTTGATCGTCCCGAGCCCGTACGCGCCAGCCAGCAGCACGGCTCCGATGCCTATCCCGGCGAGCAGCAGCGGGATCGGATTGGCCAGCGGGTCAAGCCACAGCGTCGGGACCACGCCGGTCGGCCCGAAGAACTCGCCGTAGGCGAACCCGAACGCGGTCGCCGCCAGGCCAGCGCCGACGATGAACGGCCACGCCGCGCGGTACTTGCGTGCTCGCCGCGGCCAGCCAAACCGCAGCGCCACCGCCGCGGCGAGCAGCAACAGCCCGTCCCCAGCGTCGCCGAACATCATCCCGAACATGAGCACATAGCTAGCCCAGGCCAGCCAGGCCGGGTTGATGTCCGCGTAAGGGACAGTGCCGTAGGTGGACACCAGCGGGCTCAGCGCCCGCTGGCCAGCCGAGCCCGCGACCTGGGTCGGAACGTCGGCGCCCCGGGGCCGCGGCAACGGGACCACCGCGCAGCCGATCCCGGCCAGCTCGCCGGCCAGCGCGCCGGCCTGGGCCGCCGGCGTCCAGCCGGCCAGTGCGGCGGCCGAGTGCCGCCGGACCGCGGCGGCCGAGTACTCCTGGAGCTGTGCCTCCCCGGCGACCAGGTCGAGCCGGCCGGCCCGGGCCAGGGCACCGAGATCAGGCGGCTGCTCTGCCAGCGCTGGCTGACCCGCGCCAGTCTCGGCGCGGGCCGAGCGCAGGATGCGGCTGGCCTGGCTGGCGTCACTGGCGTCGGCCCGGACGGTGTCGATCTCGACAACGCCGGCCCTGGCCACGATCACGAGCATGTCGCGCAGTCGCCCGGCCGGTGCGACCAGCGCGACCCGCAGCATCCGGACCGGGAAGGACGTCTCAAGCCACGGCATCGAACACCTCGATCCGCGCGCCGCCGCGGGCCGCGATTTCCAGCGCGGCCCTTGCTCGCCTGGCGTCGGCGGCCAGTACCGCTACCGCGCCGAGCACCGGCCCCTTGTCCAGCCCCGAACCCGTGAGCAGTGCGTGCCCGTCTTTCTCGACCCGCGCCCACCAGGCTGCCTCGGCCCGCCACAGGTCACCGGGACCGGCGACCGGGTCGAGCACCCAGGCGAGCCGTTCGGGCAGCCGGCTGGCCAGCTCGCCGAGCGTGCCGGCCTCCGCCGCGCGCGGGCCGAGCAGGGTCCGCGCCACCTGGCGCGGCACGGGCGCCGGTGCCTGGCCGGTCCGCAAGCATTCCCCGGCGAGCAGGACGGCCACCGCGCTCGCGGCCCAGTTCCTGGTAGGCCCGCCCAGCACGGCGACCCGCTCGGCCCACCTGGCTCGCATGCCGAGCTCCAGGCCAGCCGCCGACTGAGCACCCGGGTCTTTCCACGCCGACGCGGCCAGCGCGGCGCGCAGGTCCTCGATGCTGGCTGACCGCCGCGCCTGCGGCCAGGCGGTCGCGAGCGCTCCGAGGCTGAAGGTGTCACCGGCTGGGCGGCCGGACAGCTCGGCCAGCCGCTCGGCCACGTTCGCGATCTCGAACCAGCCCGCCAGCGCCCGCATCAGCTGCGCGCCGCCCTGCGGCAGCCAGCCGGCGAGCACCCGCAGGTCCCAGAGCAGCGCCGCCGCGATAGCCTGCTGCGCCGCAGCCAGCAGCCGCTGCGGTCCGCCGCCCGCACCCAGCGGTCCGGCGTCACCCCGCGCTCCCGCCGTATCCGGCGCCCCTGCCGCACCCGGCGCTCCCTCCGGCCGGCCCGCCCGGCTCTCCCCGATCCGGTACGGCGTGTGCGCCAGCATGCCCAGCGCGTCGGCGAGCGAACCGCAGGCCGCGAGCCGCCTGGCACCTTCGGCGCCGATCCGGCGCCTGGCCAGCGCCCGCGCACGGACACTGCCAGCCACCCAGCCCGCGCTCACGACTCCAGCCCCGCGTCCGGCATCGACCGGACGAACCGCACGGCCGCCTCGACCAGCGCCCGCACGTCGTCTTCGGCCGGACCCGACCGGGTCCTGGCATGCTCCGCCGCGGCCCGCGCGACCTGGCTGGCCCGCGCCCGCGAGCCGGCTAGCACCTGGGCAGCGGCCTCGTCCCGCGCCAGCTGGGCACGGAACCTGGTCTCCGCCGCGATCGCGGCTGCCTGTTCCCGCGCCTGCGCGACGATCCGGCGCGCCTCCTGCTCGGCGCTGGCGACGACCTGGACGCAGCGAGCATCGCTGTCAGCGAGCATGTCCAGCACCGGGTCGAGCTCGGCGGACAGCTCGGCCACCCGGTCGGCGGGCACGCCGGCCCGGCTGGCCGCTCCCGGAGCGCCAGCGGGCCTGAACCGGCTGAGGAAGTCGCCAAGCTGCGGCAACCAGGCCTCCTCGGATTGTCTGCGGTCTGCGCGCCCGGGCCGGAGGGCCCGGCTGGCGGCTAGGCCGTGTCGGTCACCGGATGCGAATTGCGTCCGGAAATGAATGCCGTAGCGCTGGCCATGGTGGCCAGCTTCGGGTAGTCGTCCTCGTCGATGCGCTGGCCCACCCGCTTGCTAAGTCCCTCGACGAAGCTGAGGAAATCGAGCGAATCGAGTTCCAGCGTGCCTCGCAGATCGGCGTCGGGCGCGAGCGATTCCAGCTCCGCGTCGGGCGCGACCTGGCTGAGCACTTCCTCGATAGCGCGGGTGGCCTCTTCGGTATTCACATATCCTCCGGCCGTTGCAGCAGTTCAGATACCGCGGTGAGGTAACGAGCCCCGGTGTAGCCGTCGGTGGCCCGGTGGTCGGCAGCGAGCGTGGCGACGACGACCGGGCGCGCACCAACGAGACCGCCGGCGGCGACCGGCCGCTCGGCGACCTTGCCGAACCCGACCAGCGCCACCTGCGGCGGATAGATCACGCCGTAGACCAGTTCGACGCCTTGCTCACCGAGGTTGGTGACGGAGATCGTGGCGTCGGTCAGTTCGGAGCCGCGGAGCCTGCCCGCCCGCGCCCTGGTGACCAGATCGCGCAGCTTGCGCATCAGCTCGAACGGCGGGAGGTCGGCCGCGTGGTGGATGGCCGGCGTGACCAGCCCGCCGCCGCGCAGCGAGATCGCCACGCCCAGATGGACGGCGGTGGCCGGCACGAACCGGTCGTCGGTCCAGAAGCCGTTCAGTACGGGTACTGTCCGTGCGGCGACAGCGGCAGCTTTGAGCAGCAGCGCGGCAGGCACGAGCCGCTCGGTCACCTCGAGTTCGAGGTTGCGCGCGTGCAGCCAGGCCATCGCCGCGCTCATGTCGATCGTGTCGCTGAGGTAGTAGTGCGGGATCTCCCGCTTCGACCTGGCCATCAGCCGTGCGGTCACCTGCCGCGTCGCCTGCGCCCTGGCAGCCGCGGCGGGGACAGCCTGCGCCTGCCTGGGCACCGCTGTCCCGGCACCAGCCGCCCGGCGCACATCGGCCTCGCGGACCGTGCCGTCCGGCCCGGTGCCTGCCACCCCGGCCAGGTCGACCGCGAGCTCCGCCGCGATCCGGCGCGCCAGCGGCGTCGCCCGGCGACGCGCCCCGTCTGGCCGCGGCACCGGTTGCTCGCCCGCTGGCGGCGCCGCCGCCCGCTCCACGTCGGCCCGGGTGATCGAGCCTGCCTGGCCGGTGCCGTGGACCTGCGAGAGATCGACTCCGAGCCGCTCGGCTACGTGCCGGACCAGCGGCGAGCTGACCTCCTGACGCACCGCGGTCCGTTTCCCGGCCGCTCGCTTCTCACCCGGCCGCTTCTCCGCGGGCCGCTTCTCCGCGGGCCGCTTCTCACCCGGTGGCCGTCTCGCCGCCGCGATCTTGGCCAGCACGGTACCGACCGCGACCGTCTGGCCGGGTTCGACGATCAGCTGCTCGACCGTTCCTGAAGCGAACGACTCCACCTCGATCGCCGCCTTGGCCGTGTCGACCACGGCGATGACATCGCCCTTGTGTATCTCGTCGCCGGGCTTGACCAGCCACTCGACCACGGTGCCCTCGTCCATGTCCGCACCGAGGACTGGCATCAGGAAGTCGGCCATCTCAGCGTCGGCCATCTCAGCGTCGGCCATCTCAGCGCACCACCGCGCGTACCGCCGCGACGATGCCGTCCACCTGCGGCAGCGCCGCTTCCTCCAGGTGCCGCGGGTACGGTATCGGGACCTCCGCGCTGCAAACCCGCCGCACCGGCGCGTCGAGTTCGAAGAAGGCCTGCTCCATGATCCGGGCGCTGATCTCGGCGGACAGGCTGCCCGACCGCCAGCCCTCGTCGACGATCACGACCCGGTGCGTCTTGCCGACCGATGCCATGATGGTGGCGTCGTCCAGCGGCCGGAGCGTGCGCAGGTCGATGACCTCCGCGTCGATGCCGTCGGCGGCCAGTTCGCCGGCGGCGGTCATGGCCTTGCCGAGCGTGCCGCCGTAGCTGATCACGGTTACGTCACCGCCGGTCCGCCGGACCGCCGCCGAGTCGATGTCCACGGCGCCGGCGTCCTCGTCCAGCGTGCCGCGCAGGTTATACAGCGAGCCGTGCTCGAAGATCAGCACCGGGTCGGGGTCCTCCAGCGCGGTCCACAGCATCCCGCGCGCGTCGGCCAGCGTCGCCGGCGCGACCAGCCGCAGTCCCGGAATGTGCGCGTACCAGCCTTCCAGGCTGTGCGAGTGCTGCGCGGCGACCTGCCGGCCCGCGCCGGTCGTCATCCTGATCACCAGCGGCACGTTCACCTGGCCGCCGGACATGTGCAGCAAGGTAGCGGCGTTATTGAGTATCTGGTCGAGCGCGAGCAGGCTGAAGTTGACCGTCATGATCTCGACGATCGGCCGCATCCCGCCCATGGCTGCCCCGATGCCCGCCCCGACGAACGCGGACTCCGACAGCGGGGTGTCCCTGATCCGCTCCGGCCCGAACTCGGCGAGCAGGCCGAGGCTGACCGCGAAGCAGCCGCCGTAGCTGCCGACGTCCTCCCCCATCAGGAACACCCGGTCGTCGCGCCGCATCGCCTCCCTGATCGCGGCGCGCATCGCCTCCCGGTAGGTCGTCGTGGCCGGCTCGCCGGCCGTCGCGGCAGCGGCCGGGTGCTGGCTGGTCTTGGCGCTCATGACGACCTCCGGCTGTAGACGAACCTGGTCAGGTCATCCACCGGCTCGGCCGGAGCGGCGCGGGCGGAGTCGACCGACGCGTCGATCTCGGCGGCAATCTCGTCCCTGGCCGACTCGATATCGGTGTCGGTGAGTTCGCCTGCCGCGCGCATCTGGCCCGCGAGCGCCGTGATCGGGTCGCGTTGCTTCCACTGCTCGATTTCGGCCTTGTCGCGGTAGAGGTCGGGGTCGTACATCGAGTGCGCGCGGAACCGGTACGTCTTCAGCTCAAGGAAGTGCGGCCCGCCGCCCGAGCGCACCGACTCGGCGGCCAGCCTGGCCGCCTTCGCCACCGCGAGCACGTCCATCCCGTCGACCGGCCAGGCCGGCATCCCGTAACTTTCGGCGCGCAGCGCCAGGTCCGTCTGCGCCTGCGCTCGCTCGATCGCGGTGCCCATCGCGTACCGGTTGTTCTCGCAACAGAACAGCACCGGCAGGTCCCACAGCGCGGCCAGGTTCATGCACTCGTGGAACTCGCCTTCGGCGACGGCGCCGTCGCCGAAGAAGCAGGCGGTCACCCGGGCATCGCCGCGCATCTTGTCGGCCAGCGCGAGGCCGACGGCCAGCGGCAGCCCGCCGGCGACGATCGCGTTCCCGCCGTAGAACCGCCGCGAGACGTCGAACAGGTGCATGGAACCGCCCCGGCCGTAACTGCACCCGGTGGTCTTGCCGAACATCTCGGCCATCACGCAGTCCAGCGGCACGCCCCGGACCAGCGCGTGCCCGTGCTCCCGGTAGGTGGAGACGATGGAATCCTCAGGCGTCAGCGCGCTGTTGACCCCGACGGCCACCGCCTCTTCGCCGATGTAGACGTGCAGGAAGCCGTGGATCTCGCCGCCGCTGTACAGCTCGACGCACTTGTCCTCGAACTGCCTGATGAACATCATCTGCCGCAGCAGGTCGAACCGGTGCGCCGGACCGGCCTCGCCGGGCGGCCGCGCTTGCGGGATCCGCGCGCCTCCGGCCGTGGTCGACGGTGCGGTCTTCCTCGTCATGGCGCGCTCCCCAGGGTCGACGTGTCGCCGGTCTCCAGCCCGAGCTCGCGCGCCTTCAGCAGCCGCCGCATCACCTTCCCGCTCTGCGTGAGCGGCAGGTTCTGGTCGAAGTCGACTTCCTTGGGAGCGACCGCGCCGAGCCTGCGCCTGGCGAACGCGATGATGTCCCGTCTCAGCTCCTCGCTCGGCTCGCGGCCCGGCTTAAGCTCGACGAAGGCCTTGACGATCTCGCCAGCGACCGGGTCGGGCTTGCCGATCACCCCGGCCGCGGCGACCGCCGCGTGCTCCATCAGCACGCTCTCCACCTCGAACGGGCCGATCAGGTGCCCGGCTGACTTGATCACGTCGTCGGCACGGGCGACGAACCAGTAGTACCCGTCCTCGTCCAGGCGGGCCACGTCGCCGGACAGGTACCAGCCGTCGGCGAAGGCCGCCAGGTACCGCTCGTCCTCGTGCAGGTAGCCGCGGAACATCGACGGCCAGCCGGGCCGCAGCGCCAGTTCGCCCTCGGTACCTGCCTCGGTAATCTCGGTGACCTTGCCGTCGACGACCTCGGCCCGGCCGTCCTTGCCCTGCCTGAGCAGCCCGGCTGTCACGCCGGGCAGCGGCCGGCCCATCGAGCCTGGCTTGATGTCCATCGCCGCGAAATTGCTGATCATGATCGCACCGGTCTCGGTCTGCCACCAGTTGTCGTGGATGGGCAGGCCGAGCGCACGCTGGCCCCACACCACGGCCTCGGGGTTGAGCGCCTCGCCCACGCTGGCGACGAACCGCAGCGCGGACAGGTCGTATTCGGCGGGGAGTTCCGGTCCGTAGCGCATCAGCATCCGGATCGCGGTCGGAGCCGTGTACCAGACGGTGACCCGGTTCTCGGCCAGGATCTGGTACCAGCGGCGCGCCTCGAAGTCACCAGCGTCGGTGATCATCGTCAGCCCGTAGGTCAGCGGCGCGATGATCCCGTAGGAGGTCCCGGTCACCCAGCCAGGATCGGCCGTGCACCAGAACACGTCGCCGGGCCGCAGGTCCAGCGCGAACCCGGCGGTCGCGTGGTGGGCGACCACGGCCTCGTGCACATGCACCGCGCCCTTGGGCTTGCCCGTAGTGCCGCTGGTGAAATGCAGCAGTGCCATGTCCTGCGGGTCGGTCGGCGGGATCTGGAACTCCGCGCTCGACCCGGCGAGAGCGTCGGCCAGTGCGATGGTCTTGGCGTCCGGCGGCTCGCCGGCGATCAGCACGTGCTCCAGGCCGGGCAGGCTGTCTCGCATCGGAGCGATCCTGCGCTGGTACAACTCGGGCGTGGTGACCAGTACCTTCGCGTCGCCGATCCGCAGCCGGTCCCTGATCGGCTCCGGCCCGAATGCCGGGAAGAGCGGCGCGAACACGCTGGTGTTCTTGAGCGTGCCCAGCGCCGCGATGTAGAGCTCGGGAACCCGGCCGAGCAGCGAGAACACCCGGTCGCCGCGGCCCAGGCCGAGCGAGCGCAGCAGGTTCGCGAACCTGTTCGTCTCCGCGCGCAGGTCAGCGTAGCTCAGCTCGGTACGACTGCCGTCCCTGGCGATGCAGCGCAGCGCGACCTGGCCGGCGAGCGGCCCGTTCGCGTGCCGGTCGACCGCTTCATGCGCGATGTTCAGCCCGCGCCCGCCGGGCAGGCCGTCCAGCCGGGCCCGGGCAGCTGCCCAGGAGAAGTCCCTGACCGCGCTCGCGTAGTCAGTGAGGTTGGCAGCGGCCGCGGGGCTGGCAGCGGCCGAGACCGCCGGCCTGGGTTTGCGTATCAGTGCGCTCTGCACGTCCGGACCTCCTGGCGCCTGCGTCATCTCAGGTGTATTCCCCGCGAGCGTCAGCCGATAGAGACAAAAGTCCCCCGCCACGGCACCCCACCGGCCCGGTGCGCGGGGATACGGGTGGATACGGGCTGGTGCGGGCTGGTGCGGACTTTTGGCCCTGGCAGCCCGGGCCTGGCGGGGCAACCATGATCTCGTCGGACAAGGGTAGGACTCATCGTGACGGGGCAGGCACTGACAGGAGCTGGCGCGGACGGGCACCCGCCCGCCGGGCTAGCCCGAGCCGGCCCCAGGGCGGAAGGAGAGCCATGAAGGCAGCAGTCGGAGACGGGCTGACGGTCAAGGGTCGCCATCAGGGCGACGAAGACCGCCATGGCGACATCATCGAGGTGCACGGGGAGAACGGCGCCCCGCCGTACCTAGTCAGGTGGCGGGACGGCCACCAGAGCGTCTTCTTCCCCGCGAGCGACACGATCGTCGAGCATCACCCAGCACACCGGCACGCAGCCAGGAAGTGATCCCGCAGGCGATCACAGTTTGTAGCCGATGTCGCGCAGCAGTCGGTGCCGGCTAGCCACGTCGGCCTGCGTTTCGATGCCTACAGGGGGCGAGCCGTCGACGACACCTACGATTCCCCGGCCACGGTCCGTGATCGCGATGAGCACGTCGACCGGGTTCGCGGTCGCGCAGAAGATCGTGCAGACCTCGGGGACGGCCTTGACCGGGTTCAGCACGTTGACGGGGAACCCGTCCCGCAGCATGACCACGAACGAGTGGCCGGCGCCGATCGCCTGGGCGCCGGCCACCGCGAGATCGGTCAGCGACTCGTCGTTGCCGGACCTGCGGATCAGACGGTCGCCGGACGCCTCGCAGAAGGCGAGGCCGAACCTCAGGCGCGCGCCGGTCCCGACGAGTGCCTCGTGCAGATCTTCCACGGTCTTGATGAAGTGCGCCTGGCCGACGATGACGTTCACGTCCTCCGGCGTGTCCAGGGCCACCACCTCGAAGCTGACCTGGGTCATAGCAGCGGATTCCCTCCTGTCGTCCGGGCCCGGCCGGGCCCGCGATCTTCTGCCCAGTCATCCGACGCAGCACCGGAGAATCTCAGGAGGATCACCATGTCCCGCACCGGAGTCGACAGCCTGGACCGCAGCATCGACAACACGAACCGATGGCTAGCGGACGTCGCGACTACGTTCGGCACGCAGGACCGCCGGATGGCCTACCGGGTCACCAGGTCATGGTTGCACACCTTGCGTGACCGGCTGCCCGTCCCGATCGCGGCGCATCTGGCGGCGCAGCTGCCTGAACTGCTCCGCGGGGTGTTCTACGAGGGCTGGAATCCGAGCAAGGTCCCGGTCAGGTTCGGCCGGGAGGAGTACATCGCCCGGTTCGCGCGTGACGCGCAGATCCACAGCGCCGAGGTACCACGGACCGGACGGCTGGTGACCGAGACGATGCGCCGTCACCTGTCCGCCGGCGCCGTGGAAGAGGCGTTCGGCGTGCTGCCCCATGACATACGCGAACTGCTCGAGCCGGCCAGCGTCCAGCACTCCGCCGGAGGTCAGCATTGATCTCGAGAACAGACGCCGACAAGCTCCGCGGCCTCCGCTCGCCGGATTCCGCGGTGCTGTCGCTCTACCTGACCGTTCCCGTCGACCTGGCTGAGCATCGCGGGCTGGCCACCAGGGCGCGTGAGCTGATCAAGGCCGCGGCCGCCGATGTACCTGGCCTGGCCGCCGACCGCGTGCGCGAACAGGACCTCGAAGCGGTCGCCCAGGCGGTCGCCGTGCACAGCCACGACTGGCTCGGCCACACTACCGCCATCTTCGCCTGCGGGGAACTCGGGCTGTTCGAGGCGATACCGCTTCCCGGTTTCCTCGGCGACCGCGCCGTGGTCGCCGCGCGGCCTTACACCCGGCCGCTGCTCGCCGCTATCCAGCGCAACCCGGCCTACCGGGTCGCCGTTCTCGATACCAAGCACGCCTGGGTACTGGCCATCGGCGACAGCGAGATCGAGACCCTGGCCGAGCGGACCGGGGAAGGCGTTCCCAGCACCGGGTTCTCCGGCTGGTACGGCCTGGAGGCTTACCGCATCCAGCAGCGGATCATGCGGCTTTCCCGCCAGCACTTCCGCGAGACCATCGCCATGCTGGAGCGCTCGGCCGACGACGGGCGCCAGCCGCTGGTGCTCGGCGGGCACGAGGACGAGGTCAAACGCTTCCAGTCGCTGCTGCCTCCGCCGGTACGGGACAGCGTTGCCGGGTGCTTCAGCGTGGACTTGCAGACCGCCACGCCGGGCCGGGTGCGCGAGCTCGCCACCCCGGTCATGGCGCGCTGGGCGGCCGAGTCCGAGGCGCGGCTGGTCGACGAGTTGCTCTCCGACCCGCCGGACACGGCGGTCACCACCGACCTGGCCGGCTGCCTGGCAGCGGTCCGGTCCCGCGCGGTGTCCCATCTGGTCGTCGACGACGACCAGATGGTGCCTGGCTGTGCCTGTGACGACTGCGGCGCGCTGAGCCTGGGGACCAGCGGCGGCGGCTGCGCCGACCCAGGGCACGCCTTCCGGATCGTTCCTGACCTGCTCGACGAGCTAGCCAGCCAGGCGCTGGACGGCGGCGGCCAGGTCACCTCGGTCCGCAACCCGCCGTTCGCGGCGGCGGCAAGGCTGCGGTTCCCGGTGACGGCGCCTGCCTAGTGCGGCGCGCCAACCGGCTCGCCGTTACCGACTAGCCGGAGACCGGTCACCACGTCCGGGCTGATCGCGATCAGCTGGTCGGGCACGGTCACCGCCGGGAGCAGCTGCCGGTACCTGCTTTCCTGCGCCTTCCCGGTCACTGCCCGCGCGCGGCCGACGACGACCACGCTCCATCCAGAGCAGCCTGACGCGTCCAGCTGGTCCGCCTCGTAGGCGACGATGGTGTCTCCGGTTACCCCGTTGGCAGCCGGCGACGGTCCGAGCACGAGTTCCGGTCCGATCGCGATCACGATCTGGCCGTCCGCCAGGACGTGCCGCACCGGCTTCACCGCCGGCATTGCCCGACTGGTGAAGACGATACGGCCGAACCGCACGCCGCCGAGCAGCTCCAGCGCCTGCGCGGCGGTTAGCTCCTCGGACTGCTGCGTCGCGTCCATGGCTCCTCCCTCGGACCTCATCTCCTCACTCTTCGCCAGGCACGCCGAACCGGACAGAGCAGCCTGACCTGCCTCGTCAGGACTTTCGTCAGGTCGAATGAACGGCCGGTCGCCGGGGAAGGATTCCTCTGACGCGAGGATCACAGCCCGGCGGGGACCAGCGCAAATCCATGATCACCAGGCAACTCGGGGCAACCGCGGGCAGCGCGGCTACGCGCGGGGACGCGCAACGGCACGGCGAAAGTCCCGTCGCGGCACGCCTTTCGGCCCTGGCGGCCCGGTAGCTGCCGGTACTGCACTGTTATGTGACACAACACCGAATCGCACGAGGTTTACGGGAGGAGGTCCGCATACATGAGCACGCTGACTCGTAAGGAGAGCCGGCCGTTCCTCGACCTATTCGACTGGATGGACGCACCAATGACGATGTTCCGTCCGTTGCTAGGTCAGGGCATGCGGATGGAGGACTTCGTCAGGGACGGGCACTACATCGTCCGCGCCGAACTGCCCGGGGTCGACCCGGACCGCGAGGTCGATGTCTCCGTCAACGAGGGCATCCTGAGCATCAAGGCAGAGCGGCACGAAGAGGAGGTCGACAAGACGCACTCCGAGTTCCGGTACGGCGTCTTCAACCGCAGGATCGTGCTGCCGGCCGGCGCTGACCAGGATCACATCCAGGCCAGCTACGACAAGGGCATCCTCGAGGTCATCATCGACCTCAAGGAAAAGGAGGCCAAGCAGGCCGAGAAGCACATCCCGATCAAGCAGACCAAGGCCGCCAAGACCAGCTAAAGGCGTGCCTGCCGATATCCGCGGCACCGCCGCGAGCCAGGCGAGCCGGCTCCCCTCGGGGGCCGGCTCGCCTGGCTCTTCGGCTAGTGCGTGACCGGGGCTAGTGCGTGACCGGGTAGGTCAGCCGGTCACGGACGTCGACGACGCCGGCCACGTCCCAGATCGACTCGAGCAGGCTGAGCGCGACTTCCTGCCGCTCTACCCGGCCGGAAACGCTCACCACGCCGCCGCTGACCGTCAGCTTGAACTCACGCGGATCGAGCACGAAGTCACCGGCGATGACCCGCTCGGTGATCTCGGTGCGGATCGCCTCGTCCGGCCGGTCGTACACCCGGAGCAGATCCGCCCTGGTGACGATCCCGGTCAGCCTGCCGTCCTCGTCCACCACGGGCAGCCGCTTCACCTTGTGGGTGTGCATCATCCTGGCGGCGTCGGTCACGCTCGCCTGCGCCGTGATGGTGACAGCCGGGCTGGTCATCAGCTCGGCGGCGGTCAGCGCGTCGGCCTTGGCCGGTACCCGGCGGCGCTGCTCGTGCCTGGCCGAGGACGGCCGGGCCGGATAGGCCTCGCGCGGCAGCAGGTCCGCCTGCGACACCATGCCGATGACGCGGTCACCGGAGTCGAGCACGGGGAAAGCGCTGACCCGGCGCCGGTGCATCACCATGACGATTTCCTTGAACTCGGCGTCCTGACGTACCGCTACCACGTTGTACGTCATCACGTCACCGACGATGCTGGGCATCGACGTCACCCCCTAAGGATCCAGTACCCGCGGCGCAGGCCTGGCATACGGTAACCGCGGTGCCGCTGGCGCCGACGCTCCGCGCCGGGACCGCCGCTGGCGCTTACGCTGCCACTAGTCGCCTGACCTGGCCAGGGCCGAACGACCCGGCGGCCGCGGCGCTTGCCAACTACCCGCGGGGACCTTGGGCACTGGCCGGAGTTCTCGTGAGCACGCAAGCCTGAGTTCACCGGCATGCGACGTTGATCCGCCCGCATCCCGTTGGCGGTATGCATGCCAGGAGGCAACGATGTATCGGCGCTCATCCCACTTTCTCCCTGTTAGCGCGCTCGCGGCGGCCGCGCTCGCCCTCGCGGCGTGCGGGACGAGCGGACCGCCGGCCGGCTCAGGCCAGCCGTCGGCTCCGCAGACGTCCGGCTCGACCCAGCCAGGCCAGGCCACGTCCCCGACAACCTCAGCCACGCCGGTGACATGCGCCGGCGGCTGGCTGACCGGGTCGCATTCCGTCACCCGCGGCGTCGCCGTCCCGCCGGTGCCGGTCGCGACAGCGCTGCGGCCCGGCAGTCACCCCGAGTGCAGGTTCGACCGGCTCGTGATCGACATCAACGGGCCGGTTCCCGGGTACTCCGCGCGCTATGTCGCGCAGGTGACCGGTGACGGGTCAGGGCTGCCGGTCACCATGCCGGGGAGCAAGTACCTCGTGATCACCCTCACCCCGGCCCAGGGACACACCGACGCAGGCGCGGCTACCCTGACCAGGAACCTGAAGCTCGTGAACTTCCCGATGCTCAAGGGATACGTGGTGTCCGGCGATTTCGAGGGCTACCTAACGGTCGCGCTCGGCCTGGCTGGCGGCACTCGCTACCGGATCGGCGAGCTACCCGGGCGGCTCTACGTCGACATCGCCTGGTGACCTGAGCCAGCGTGCCGCCCGGAGCCCACCCGCGCACCGCGGCGGCCAGCCGGCGCGCCTTAGCTGGCCGCGGCTTCCTCGGCGAGCGACAGGTAGCTCTCGTCTTCCTGCGCGGTATGCAGCCGCAGGATCGCGTGCAGCCCGTACAGCAGCCCGCGCAGGTCGGCGATGTCCACCTGATCGGGCTCGCCCGGGCCGATGTCGTCGAGCAGCTGGCCGAGCCTGCGGATCTGGTGCGAGATCTCGGCGTGCGCGCGGCTCATCGTGGCGGTCGGGTCGGTTCCGCCGAGCAGCCGGTTCAGCACCGGATAGAGCTCATGCTGCTCGGCTTCCTCGTGCGGTTCGATCTCGGTGACCAGGATGTGCTGCGCCCGCCTGACCATGGCGATCGCCTTGGCGGGCGGCGCGACGCCGAGCGCGTCGGCGGCGGCACGCAGCTCCTCGATCCCGGCCCGGATCGAGGAGTGCTCGTCGCGGAACCGCTGCGCCAGCGCGGTGTCACCGGCAGAAAGCACCGCGGTGGCGGCCGGCTGCCTCAGGGCGCGCAGCGCGTTCAGGATCACCGTGACGTCGATCGCCTCCTGCAGCAACGCACCCCACACCGCGGGCAGCAGGCCGACCCCGGCGACGCCCATCGCCGCCAGCGACATGCCCATCCCGGCCAGCACGCTCTGCAGGGCGATCCGGTCGGTCCGCCTGGCCACCGCGGTCACCTCGCCGAGCCGGTCGAGCCGGTCGAGCGTGAGCACCGCGTCGGCGGACTCGGAGGAGGCCGTGGCACCCCTGGCCCCCATCGCGACGCCCACGTCGGCCAGGGCCAGCGCCGGGGCGTCGTTGATGCCGTCGCCGACCATGATGGTCGGGGCACGGCGGCGTTCCAGCCGGACGGCATCGAGTTTCTCCGCCGGGGTCCGCTCGGCCAGCACCTCGTCTACCCCGATCACCACGCCCACCTTCTCGGCGACGTCGGCCCGGTCGCCGGTCACCATGACGATCCGGTCGATCCCGCCGGCCCGCAGCGCCCGGACGGTGCGCCCGGCGTCCGGCCGGACCGCGTCGTCGAGTACCAGCACTCCGGCCGGCCGGCCGTCCACAGCGACGAAGACGGTCAGGGCGCCGTCCAGCCTGGCCCGGCGCCTGGCCGTCTTCACCCAGGGTGCTCCGATCCGGTCCACGCCGCACCAGCTGGCCTTGCCGACCGCGACCTGATGTCCGGCTACCGTCCCGCGGATGCCCTGCCCGGCGACCTCCTCGACGTCGGCGGGCAGCACGAGCTGGCAGCCCCGCCGGACCGCCGCGCTCACCACGGCGGCCGCGAGCACGTGCTGCGACACCTGGTCGAGCGAGGCCGCGAGCATCAGCAACCGGTCGGCCGGCACCTCGCCCGCGGTGGCCAGGTCGACCAGCGCGGGCCTGCCGCTGGTGAGCGTGCCGGTCTTGTCGACCAGGACGGTCGTGCACTTCGCGAGCCGCTCCAGGACGGCACCGCCCTTGACCACGACTCCGCGCCGGGCGGCCACCGACAGCCCGGAGACCAGCGCCACCGGCGCGGCCAGGATCAGCGGGCACGGCGTGGCGACCACGAGGACGGCCACCGCCCGGCCTGGCCCGCCTGCCAGCCAGGCCGCTCCGGCGGCCAGCAGGCTGACGCCGAGGAACCAGAGCGCGTACCGGTCGGCCAGCCGCACGAACGGCGCCTGGGACGACTCGGCCTGGGACACCAGCCGGACGATCCCCGCGTAGGTGCTCTGGGCCGCGCTGACCGACGCGGTCAGCTCGAACGGGCCGCCCGCGTTGACCACGCCGCTGCGCACCGGGTCACCTACCGCCCGTTCGACCGGGAGCGCCTCGCCGGTCAGCGCCGATTCGTCGAGCACCGCCGGGCCGCCGGTCAGCGTCCCGTCCACCGGCACCAGCTCGCCGGGTGCCACCAGCAGCCGGTCACCTGGCGCGATCTCGGCCAGCTCGACGGTCACCAGCGCGCCGCCGCGGTAGCGGCGCGCCGTGCGCGGCGCCCGTTCCAGCAGCGCGTGCAGGTCATGCCTGGCCCGGCCGGCCGCCCACGACTCCAGCGCCCGGCCGCTCGCCAGCATGACGGCGATCACGGCGCCGGCCAGCAGCTCGCCGACCACCATCGCGCCGACGAGCGCCAGCAACGCGATCGCGTCCACCCCGAGGCGGCCCTGGCGCAGGCTGTCCGCCATCTCCCACAGGGCGTAGGCCGCGCCGGCACTGCCGACCACGAGCCAGGCGAGGTCCCCGGCGGCAGCGTTGCCGGTCAGGTGTGCCGCGCCGCCGGCCGCCAGGCCTGCCACCGTGACGGCGAGCAGCAGCGCGGACAGGTTCCGGCCGAGCCACGCCGCGACCGCTGCCGGCGGCCTGGCCGTGCCGTTGTCAGCCATCCGCGCCGGCCTCGCCGGCCGCGGGGAACAGCCGCCGCGCGACCGCCCAGGCGCCCACCAGCGCCACGCAGCCCACCGCCGCGATGGCCAGGCACAGCGCCAGCACGTCGGCCGTGAGCAGCACCAGGGCGAGCTGACCGCGCAGCCAGGGCACGGCGAACAGCGCGGCGAAGATCCCGGTCAGCGCCGCCAGCATCGCGCCGCGCCAGCTCGCCAGCGGCCGCGCCAGCGCCGCGAGCACGAACAGGCTCATGCTGACGGCGACGATCGTCGCGCTGGTGCGGGCAGCGCCCAGCCCGGCGTCCAGGCTGCGAACCTCCCAGAACACGCCGAAGACGGCCGCGGCGATGACGATGCCGGCCGGTACGGCGAACCTGAGCGCACGGCGCAGGAACCCCGGCGCTATCCGGGCCGCGTTCGGCGCGAGCGCGAGGAAGAACGCGGGAACCCCGATGCTGAGCGTCGAGATCACCGTCAGGTGCCTGGGATAGAACGGGTAGGGCACCGCCGTGACGGCGGCGGCCAGCGCGATCAGCAGCGCGTAGCTGGTCTTGGTGAGAAACAGCCGGGAGACCCGGTCCACGTTGCCGATGATCCGCCGCCCTTCCGCGACCACGCCGGGCAGCGTAGCGAACTTGTCGTCCAGCAGTACCAGCCGGGCGACGCCCCGGCTGGCCGACGTTCCCGAGCCCATCGCGATGCCGACGTCGCAGTTCTTCAGCGCGAGCACGTCGTTGACGCCGTCCCCGGTCATCGCCACCACGTGACCGCGGCTCTGCAGCGCCGCGATGATGGCCAGCTTCTGGTGCGGCGCCACCCGGCCGATCACGGTCGCGCCGCTGACGGCGGCCGCGAGCCGGTCCGGCTCGGGCGGAAGCTGCCTGGCGTCCACCACCCGCTCCGCGCCCGGCAGCCCGAGCCTGCGCGCGATCGCGCCGACCGTCGCCGGATGGTCACCGGAGATGACCCGGACCGATACCTTCTGGCTGGCGAAGTACTCCAGTGTGGACCGCGCGTCCGGCCTGATCCGCTCCTGCAGCGCCACGAGCGCGACCGGCTCGGCCGGCTCGGGCAGCCGTTCGGAGTCGACCGGCGCCGGCGAGGTGGCCAGCAGCAGCACCCGGTAACCCTGCGCCGCGAGCTGCCCGGCCTGGTCGAGCACCGGGTCACCGGCCGCCAGGATCATCTCCGGCGCCCCGATCAGCCAGCTCCCCCTGCCGTCGTAACTGGCCGCGCTCCACTTCCTGGCCGAGGAGAACGCGGTGGTACGGCTGGGCCGCCAGCCCGGATCGGCGAAGCCGTCCGCGATCGCCGCCATCGTGGCGTTGGGCCTGCTATCCGCGGCGGCGAGCGCGCCGAGCACCTGGGCCACCTCGGGATGCGGCCGCAGCGGGACGACGGACACCACGTGCATGCTGCCCTCGGTCAGGGTGCCGGTCTTGTCGCAGCAGACCACGTCGACCCTGGCCAGGCCCTCGATCGCCGGCAGGTCCTGGACCAGGACCCGGCGCGCCGCGAGCCGCACCACGCCGACAGCCATGGCCACGCTGGTGAGCAGCACCAGCCCCTCTGGCACCATGCCGACCAGGCCGGCCACCGAACCGCGCAGCGCCTCGGCCACCGTCTGGCCCGAGTGCAGCTGCCGGTAGACCAGGGCCAGGCCGACCGGGACCAGCGGCCAGCTGATCCAGGTCAGGATCTTGTTGATGGAGTCGCGGATCTCCGACCTCGCGGGCGAGTAGCCGCGTGCCTCGCCAGTCAGCCGGGCCGCATAGGACTGCGGCCCGACCTGGGTGACGGCGATCCGGCCGGTGCCCGCTACCACGAAGCTGCCGGACAGGATCTCGTCCCCTGGCTCCTTGCCGACCGGGTCGGCCTCCCCGCTGAGCAGGGACTCGTCGATCTCCAGCCCGGCGGACCACAGCACCGCGCCGTCGGCCACGATCTGGTCACCTGGCCGCAGGTCGGCCACGTCGCCGAGCACCACGTCGGCGGCCGGGACACCGAGCACGGCGCCGTCCCTGACGACCCTGGCGGTCGGGGCGTTCAGCACCGACAGCCGGTCCAGGGTGCGCTTGGCACGCAGTTCCTGGAAGATGCCGATCGCGCTGTTAGCGACCAGGACCAAGCCGAACAAGCCGTCCTGGAGCGGGCCGACCACGGCTATCACCACGAACAGCCCGCCCAGGATCGCGTTGAACCTGGTCAAGATGTTGGCCCGGAGGATCTGCCCGACGGTCCTGGTAGTTCGCCGGATCTGGACGTTGCCCTGCCCTGCACGCAACCGCTCGGCGGCCTGCGCGCTGGTCAGCCCGGTGGGCAGGGCAGTGCTGTCGGCCAGCCGGCTCATTTCCCCATCCTCGCGGCTAGCCGGGGGGCGACGGAGTCACCAAGGCAACCAGAGCGCGGGTCTTTCGTCCCGTTCGAGCGATGCGAAAGGACCCTTTCCATTAGATCGCCATTCGCGGATGCTGGGGTCATGAGAGCGATGTCACGCCGCGCCCCCGTGTACGACGGTGAACGAGCCGTCGTATCCACCGCGCCAGCCCAGCCGGTCACCGCGGTATCCAGGATCGACTGGGACGGGCTGAAGAACGCCAGGCGCGCCTGCTGCTGCCCGGCCGTCCCGGCCGTCATCGCGGTCATGCCGGCGGCGCCGGGCCGGGCGCACAAGACCGACCTGCTGCTGTGCATGCACCACCTGCGGGCCAGCACGGACGCGCTGCGCGCGGCCGGCGCCAGCGTGTTCGACCTCGACGGCAAGCTCGTCGTCCCCGACGGGCGCAGCTACCTCGCCGCGAGCCGCTGAGGCCGCAAGTGTCAGCTGCCGGCTGTCAGCTAGCTGCCGACGCTGCTCAGCGCCGCCCGCAGGCGGCTGGCCGCCTCGGTGGCCACCGGCCGCAGCTCCTCCTCCTCGGTGATCGCCACCATGGTCATCGGATCGAGCGCCTCGACGACCGTCTGGCTGTCCTGCGTCCGCACCACGACGTTGCAGGGCAGCAGCAGGCCGATCCGCCGGTCCGCGCCGAGCGCCCGCTGCGCCAGCGGCGGATTGCAGGCGCCCAGGATCAGGTAGTCCTCCATCTCCGCGCCGACCTTGGCACGCAAGGTGGCCGCCAGGTCGATCTCGGTCAGCACCCCGAAGCCCTGTTCCTTGAGCGCGGCGCGCACCTTGCCGACTGTCTCCTCGAACGGCGCCGCCGTCCGCACCGTGATCCCGTACTGCATGTCACTCTCCTAGCGAAACTCGGTCGGGCCTGGCGAAATCTGGTCGGGCCTGGCGAATCAGGCGAGCGTGAGGAAGAGCCGTTCCAGTTCTTCGGTGCTCATCGCCGACTCCCCGGCCAGGCATTGCCGCATGTTGCTCGCGACGATCTTGAATCCGGCCCGGTCCAGCGCACGCGAGACCGCCGCGAGCTGGGTGACGATGTCCTTGCACTCCCGGCCGTCCTCCACCATGGCGATCACTCCGGCCAGCTGGCCCTGTGCCCGCCGCAGCCGGTTCAGTACCGCCGCGCGCGCGTCCTGTTCAACCGTGGTCATCTGGTTCCTTCGTTCCTTCCGCTTCCAGTCCGTTTCTGTGGCTCCCGGCAGCGCTGCCAGGCTGGATCGCGCGCACCAGGGTGTCGACCGCGAGCCGGTCGCCGTGCTCCCCGGTGACCGGCCGCGTCACCCGCTCGGCCACCTGCACCACCAGGCCGTCCAGCGCAGCGACGACTTCCTCGGGAGTGTGCAGCAGATCGGGATCTTGCGGTCCGCCTACGCCGCGGCTCAGGTTCTCCCGGTCATGCCCGATCAGCAGCAGCGTCCCGCCGGGCGCCAGCGCAGCGGCCGCACGGCGCAGCACCGGGCCGAGCTCGTCCTGCCGCAGCTGCAAGTAGGCGATCAGTACCAGGTCGAACGCGCCGCGCTCGGCCTGGTACTCGCGCAGGTCGGCAGCGACCCAGCGCACTGCCACGCCGCGTGCCGCGGCCAGCTCGGCGGCCCTGGCCAGGCCCACCGCGGCGAAATCCACCCCAGTCACCTGCCAGCCCTGCTCCGCCAGCCAGATCGCGTTCCTGCCCTCGCCGGTCGCCAGGTCGAGCGCCCGGCCGGGCGGCAGTCCCGTCAGTTCACTGACCACGAACTGGTTCGGCCCCGCACCCCAGACCAGCTCAGGTCCGGCGTACCGCTGGTCCCACGCCTGCCGTTCCATCGGGACGTCAGGCCCTGGAGCCGTCGGGAGCGGCCGCCTGCTCGGCATCGATCCCTGCCCGGACCTCGTCCATGTCGACCTTGCGTGCCTGGGTGATCAGTTCCTCAAGCGAGGCCTCAGGGAGCGCTCCAGGCTGCGCGTACAAGATCACCTTGTCCTTGATCACCATCAGGGTGGGGATCGAGCTGATGCCGAAGGCCTGCGCCAGGTCCGGCTGCGCCTCGGTATCTACCTTCGCGAAGACCAGGTCGGCGTGCTTGGCCGAGGCACGTTCGAAGATCGGGCCGAACATCCGGCAGGGGCCGCACCAGGACGCCCAGAAGTCCACCAGCGCCAGGTCGGCGGTGCCGACTACCGAGTCGAAGTTCTTGGCCGTCAGTTCCACCGTTGCCACTATCGCACCTCCGTCCGCCCGGTTCCCGGCTTCGGCTCCGCACCGTCCGCCGTTCCGCGGGCATCGAATGTCAGGGCATCGCTCTCAGGATACCCACTGGGGTATTAACCTGGAGGTGCGCGGGTGCATTCCCCGGCGCGCTAGCCGGATACCGCTTGCCTCGGGACCAGGCCGTTCGCGACGGTCACCACGCCCTCCACCGCACCGGCCACCCGGACGGCCGTGCCGATCAGGTCCGCCTTAGGCAACTCGCCGCTGAGCGTGACCACGCCCTCGGCCACGCTCACCGTGACGCCGGCCGCGGGTTCGATCACCTCCGACAGCGCCTCGGCGACCTCCTCGGCGATCTCGCTGTCCGGCCGCAGGAAGACGCTGAGCAGGTCCCTGCGGCTGACCATGCCGATGATCTCGCCAGCCGGGCCGACGACCGGCAGCCGCCTGATATGGCGGCCGTTCATCAGCCGCGCGGCCGCGCCGAGCGGCGCGTCCGGATGGATGGTAACAGCCGGGGCCGTCATCATCTCGGCCGCGGTGAGTGCTTCGGCCTGGTCGCGCTCGTGCCTGGTACGCCGCGGCAGCCCCGCGCTGAGCCTGCCGAACGAGCGCTCTTCCTTGCGCAGCACGTCCGCCTCGGAGACCATGCCGAGCACCCGGCGGCCCCCGGACAGCACCGGAACCGCGGTCAGGCCCGTCTCCGCCAGCAGCCGGGCAACCTCTTTGTACGGCAGGTTCTTGTCGACAGTGATCACGTCGGCCGACATCACGTCGGCCACCCGCCACTTGCCCTTGCCCTGCCGCCGCGGCGGCATGCCGATCGCGCCCTGGTCCCGGTGCGCACGCACCGCCTCGACCACTTCGGCCACCTCTGCCTCGGTCGCCTGGCCCTGCAAGGTCTGGTAGTAGACCGAGCCGAGGTTCCTGAGCATGGACTCCAAGTACTCCTCGCGACGGCTCATGGCGTTCCTCCGTCTTCCCTATATCCCGTAGTCGACCACTGTGACGCACGCTGCGAAAGGGGCGAACTGCTTGCCCGAACCGGGACGTGCGTCCTGACCTGTCCGTCGCGGCGGCTGTCCCCGGCAAGACAGGACGAAGGACTCTAGGCGCCCGCAACGAACGACTCTGCCCAGCGTGCGCCAGCCAGCCGAGAGTCGAATTGGTAGCTGCCGTCCGAGACGGCGGCCAAGGGCGGATGGGAGCTAGCCATGCCAGGAATTGTGGTGGGCGTGGACGGATCGCCCGGTTCGGCGAAGGCGCTGGACTGGGCCATGCACATCGCGGCGAGCCAGAGCGTTCCGCTCACCGTCTTGGCCGTGCGCCACGTGCCGGCCAGCCATTGGACCAGGAACCCGGTGATCATGCCGAACGACGCCGACGCTCTGGCCGACGTCAGGCAGCAGGTACGGGAGATGGTGGAGAAGGCCGCAGCCGGGCTAGGGGCGGCCTCGCCGGCCATCGCCGTCAAGGTGGTCAACGGCCTGCCGGCCGGCGAGCTGATCGACGCATCTGAGCACGCCGACCTGATCGTCGTCGGTGCCCGCGGTCAGGGCGGGTTCGCCCGGCTGATGCTCGGCTCGGTCAGCGACCAGGTCGTACGCCACGGGAAGTGCCCGGTCGCCGTGGTACCGAACGGGCGATAGTACCGGAGGCGGAGATGCTCAAGATTGCGGCCCGAGACGGAGTTCTCCGGCGAATCGTCGAAGCGGCCAGTGCCGCGCCGTCCATCCACAACACTCAGCCCTGGCGGTTCACCGTCGCCGCCGATGACCTGCTCGAGGTGCGCGCCGACCCGGACCGTGCCCTGTGGGTCGCCGACCCGAGGGCCAGGGCACTGTACCTGAGCTGTGGCGCAGCCCTGTTCAACGTCCGCGCGGCGATCCGGATGCTCGGCCTCAGCCCGCTGGTCTGGCCGTTGCCGCACCCCAGGTTCTCGCCGATGGTGATCGCGGCCGTGCAGGCCGAACCGGGCCGGCCGCCGAGTTTCGCCGAACGGGAGATCTACGAGGCCATCTGGCACCGGCACACGAACCGGGCGCCGTTCACCGCAGAGCCGGTACCCGAGTCGGTCCAGGTCGCACTCGAGCAGGCGGCCAGCTTCGAGTTCGCGTCGCTGCGGAGGCTGACCGGGCGGGAGGCCGCGCAGGTGCTCGACCTGGCCAGTCAGGCAAGTGCGGAACTGGCAGGCGACATCGGCCATCAGGTCGAGCTGCAGAGCTGGATCGCCACCGGAAGCCGGGACGACGGAATCCCGGCGGAGGCGCTGGCTGCCACGCCGAGCCAGGAACCCGCGCCGGTCCGGTCGCGCGATCTCGCCGCTGCCGTGCCGTCGGTCTGGCGGCCGACCGAGAGCTACGAGCAGGCGCCGCAGCTCGCCGTGCTCACCACGGCCAGGGACGAGCCGACCGACTGGCTGCGAGCCGGCCAGGCACTCCAGCGGGTGCTGCTCACGGCCACCGTGCGCGGACTGTCAGCTTCGTTCCTCTACCAGCCGATCGAACTGCGCGACATGCACGGCGCAGCCGCGCCGCAATGGCCGTGGCAGGAGAATCCGCAAATGGTGATCAGGCTCGGCTACGGCCCGCCGACGGCGACCAGCACGCCGCGCCGGCGGCTGGACGACGTCCTGGTCAGGACAGCCGGGGAGCAGAGCCTGCCCAGGACTCCCTGAGCGCGATCAGGCGACCAGGGCGCTGGCCGCTATCTGGCGGCCGACCTGGTCAAGCAGCTCGGACACCCTGGCGATGCCGCGTGCCAGGTCGGGTTCGATGCGCGCGAGCGAGTACGCGGCCGCGAAGCCAGCCGCCGCGAGCTCCTCCCTGGTAAGCAGCACGCTGCCAGCTACCGCCACGACCGGAACGCCATGCCGCGCCGCCGCCCTGGCCACGCCGACCGGCGCCTTGCCGCCCAGGCTCTGGGTGTCCAGGCAGCCCTCGCCGGTGACCACCAGATCTGCCCCGGCCACGGCCGAGTCGAAACCGACCAGGTCAAGCACCAGGTCGATGCCGGGCACCAGCCGCGCGTCCAGGTAGGCGAGCGCGGCGAAGCCGGTGCCGCCCGCGGCACCGGCGCCTGGCTCGGCCGCGACCTCGCGACCGGTCGCCGCCCTGGTCAGCCAGGCCCACCGGACGAGCCCGCGCTCGAGCAGCGCGACGTCGTCGCGGCTCGCGCCTTTCTGCGGTCCGAACACCGCGGCGGCACCGGACGGGCCGAGCAACGGATTGTCGACATCGCTGGCGACCAGGACCGCGGCGCCGCGCAGCCGCCGGTCCAGCCCGGCCAGGTCCACGGCGGCGATCCGGCACAGCGCTGCCCCGCCCCGCTCCAAGGCCACGCCGTCCTGGTCAGCCAGCCTGGCACCGAGCGCCTGCACCATCCCGGCGCCGCCGTCGGTGCTCGCGCTGCCGCCGACGCCGAGCACGATCCGCCGGGCGCCGTGGTCGAGCGCCGCCGCGATCACCTGGCCGACGCCGTAGGTCGAGGCGATCAGCGGCGCGAATCCGCCGGGCAGGCGGCGCAGGCCGGCGGCGTCAGCGAGCTCGACCACCGCGGTGCCGTCCTTCAGGGCGAACGTCGTCTCGACCGGCTCGCCCGTCGGTCCGGCGGCGGTCACCGCGACCGGCGCGAACCCCGCCGCCAGCGCGGCCGCCACGGTGCCGTCCCCGCCGTCGGCCACCGGAAGCTCGAGCACGTCCAGTTCGGGCCTTCCCCGCCGCAGGCCGGCCGACAGAGCCGCGGCGACCTCCGCCGCGGTCGCACTGCCCTTGAACTTGTCCGGTGCGACCACCACCCGCGTGCGCATGCTATTCGCTGAGGCCGAGGGTCGAGATCAGGCTCCGGGCAGCGGCACCGCCGGCCTGCTCGGCCACGGCCAGCGCGGCTGGCACGTCCAGGTCGTCGCGCAGCGCGGCGGTGATCGCGGCGGCGGCCGCCGCCTGCGAGCTGTCCTGCGCCGACGCGCCGGCGTTCCGTCCGGCCGCCTGGTAGAGCCGTTCCAGCCGGGCCGTCGCCGCGTCGAGCTCGGCGACCGAGTAGTCCCAGCCCCGCGCCCACGGCCGGTCGATCAGGCACAGCCGCAACGCCGCCGCCGGGTGCTCGGCCAGCACGTCACTGACCAGCACCAGGTTCTGAGTCGACTTCGCCATCTTCGCGCCGTCCAGGCGGACCACGCCGACGCCGAACCTGGCCCGCGCATGCGGCCTGACGCCGGTCACCGCCTGCGCCATCGCGACCTGGTAGGCATGGTGCGGGAAACGCAGGTCGGCACCGCCGGCCAGCACGTCCACGGCCAGTCCGAGCACCGACAGCGACATCGCCGCGCACTCGGCGTGCCAGCCAGGCCTGCCGGTACCCCACGGGGACGGCCAGCCGGGCTCGCCGTCCGCCGACCGGCGCCAGACCGCCACGTCCAGCTTGTCGTCCTTGGCCGGGTCGTCCAGCCGCGCGCCGTACTCCGCGGCCAGTGCCAGCGCCTCGTCCCTGCTCAGCCCGGCGGCGTCGGCGGTCTGGGCGCCGCGGAAGTACACGCTGCCCTCGCTCAGGTAGGCCGCGCCGACGTCCAGCAGCGCGCAGGCCAGCCTGATCACCTGCCCCACGTTCCGCCGGGCCCGCGGCGCGAACTGCGGCTCGCGGACCCCGAGCGCGGTCATGTCCTGGTCGAACCTGAACTGCTGCACCGAGGCGAACGCGTCGAAGGCCGACCCCGACCGCTCCGCCGCGGCGAACAGCACGTCGTCCACGTCGGTGACGTTGCGGCAGAGCTGGGCCGTAACCCCGATGCTGCCGAGCACTCTGGTCAGCACGTCCACCCAGACGAACGTGGCCGCGTGACCCAGGTGCGTGACGTCGTAGGGCGTGATGCCGCAACAGTAGATCCGCGCCCGGTCCAGGACGTTCAGCTGGCGCCCGCCAAGCCGGAGGCCGGCGGGCATCGCGTTCTCTGTCATGTTTGCAGTATCGCGCCGGCCGCACGGCGCGCACGGTCAGGGCCGGGCACGCTAGGGTCGCCATCGGGAACGACCGAGAGGACGAGCGTTGACGAGCACACCGCTGCGGAGCCGGCCGGCCTGGGCCGCGCTGGCGGAGCACTACGAGAAGATCGGCGGACTGCGGCTTCGCGACCTGTTCGCCAGCGACCCCGGCCGCGGCGAACGCCTCACCGCGGCAGCCGCCGGCCTCTACCTGGACTACTCCAAGAACCGGATCACCGACGAGACGCTGGCGCTCCTGGTGGACCTGGCGAACCAGTCAGGAGTGCCGCGGCGCCGCGCGGCCATGTTCGCCGGCGAGCGGATCAACACCACGGAGAACCGCTCGGTGCTGCACGTCGCGCTGCGGATGCCGCGCGAGGCCACCCTCGTCGTCGACGGCACCGACGTCGTCGCGCAGGTGCACGAGGTGCTCGACGCGATGGCGGACTTCGCCCGCCGGATTCGCTCCGGGCAGTGGCGCGGTTTCACCGGCCGCCCGATCACCGCCGTAGTGAACATCGGCATCGGCGGGTCGGACCTCGGTCCGGTCATGGCCTACGAAGCCCTGCGATACTACGCCGATCCGCACCTGACGTTCCGTTTCGTCTCTAATGTCGATTCCACCGATTTCGCCGAGGCCACCAAGGACCTGGACCCGGCGCAGACCCTGTTCATCGTCTCGTCCAAGACCTTCACGACCCTGGAGACCCTGGCCAACGCGACCTCGGCCAGGGACTGGCTGACCAGTCGGCTCGGCGACGAGGCGGCCGTCGCCAGCCATTTCGTCGCGGTGAGCACGAACGCCGAGCGGGTCGCGGCGTTCGGCATCGACACCGCGAATATGTTCGGTTTCTGGGACTGGGTCGGCGGCAGGTACTCGATGGACTCGGCGATCGGCCTGTCCACCATGCTCGCGATCGGGCCGGACCGGTTCGCCGAGCTGCTCGCGGGCTTCCACGAGATGGACGAGCACTTCCGCACCGCGCCGCTGGAGTCGAACCTGCCAGCGCTGCTTGGGCTGCTTTCCGTCTGGTACACGGGTTTCTTCGGCGTGCGCAGCATCGGCGTCATGCCGTACGAGCAGTACCTGAAGCGGTTCCCCGCCTACCTGCAGCAGCTCACCATGGAGTCCAACGGCAAGCATGTCCGGCTCGACGGCACGCCGGTGGACTACCCGACCGGCCCGGTCTACTGGGGCGAGCCCTGCACCAACGGCCAGCACAGCTTCTACCAGCTGCTGCACCAGGGCACCGAGCTGATCCCGGTCGACCTGATCGGCTTCGGCCGGGCGCTGAACCCGATCAGGGACCACCACGACCTGCTGACCTCCAACGTGTTCGCCCAGGCGCAGGCGCTCGCGTTCGGCAAGACGCTGGCAGAGGTGCTGGCCGAGGGGACCGCACCGGACGTCGCGCCGCACCGGGTGATGCGGGGCAACCGCCCGAGCAACGTGCTGCTCGGCGAGGTGCTCACCCCGCGGCTGCTCGGCTCGCTGGTCGCGCTCTACGAGCACGCGGTCTTCACGGCCGGCACGGTCTGGGGCATCGACTCGTTCGACCAGTGGGGCGTCGAACTTGGCAAGGTGCTCGCCGCGGCGATCATCCCCGAGCTCACCAGCGAGACCGAACCCGAGCTTGGCCACGACTCGTCCACCAACGCGCTCATCCGGCGTTATCGAATGATGAACGGAGCACGACAGTGACGACTGAGCACCCGATGCAGCTTGGCATGGTCGGCCTCGGCCGGATGGGCGCGAACCTGGTTCTCAGGCTGATGCGCGATGGTCACCGCTGCGTGGTCTACGACGTGAACGCCGCAGCCGTCGAGAGCCTGGTAGCGCAGGGCGCGGTCGGCGCGAGCGATCTCGACGACTTCGTCGCGAAACTGGAGCGGCCGAGGCACGCCTGGCTGATGCTGCCCGCCGCGATCACCGGCCGCACGCTTGACCATCTCGCGGCCCTGCTCGATCCGGATGACGCCGTGATCGACGGCGGGAACTCCTACTACCGTGACGACATCGTGCGGGCGGGGCAACTGGCCCCGAAGAAGATCCACTATGTGGACTGCGGCACGTCGGGCGGGGTCTGGGGCCTGGAGCGCGGCTACTGCCTGATGATCGGCGGCGAGACCCGGGTGGTGCAACGGCTCGACCCGATCTTCCGTACCATCGCGCCCGGCCTGGGAACGGCCGAGCCTACCGCGGGCCGGGCACCGGGAGGAACGGCGCAGGACGGCTACCTGCACTGCGGGCCCGCCGGGGCCGGCCACTTCGTCAAGATGGTCCATAACGGCATCGAGTACGGCATGATGGCCGCGATCGCCGAGGGCCTGTCCATCATCAGGCACGCCAACGTCGGCAAGGAGGAGACGGAGACCGACGCGGAGACGACGCCGCTGACCGATCCGCAGGCCTACCAGTACGACATCAACGTGGCGGAGGTTGCCGAGGTCTGGCGCCGCGGCTCGGTGGTCGGCTCCTGGCTGGTGGACCTGACGGCCGCCGCGCTCGCTCGCTCACCCGAGCTCTCCGAATTCGCTGGTCACGTCTCGGACTCCGGTGAAGGCCGCTGGACCGTGCTCGCCGCCGTCGAGGAGGGCGTCCCCGCGCCGGTCATCACGGCGTCGCTGTTCCAGCGGTTCGAGTCACGCGGGCTCGGCGCGTTCACCGGGCGGCTGCTGTCCGCGATGCGCAGCCAGTTCGGCGGCCACGCGGAGAAGAAGCCGGTCCCCTCGCACGACGTCTGACCACGACGTCTGACGCGGCTCCGGTCACCGGCCTGGCGCACCGATGTGCCGGGCGTGCCCCGCTAGCTTTTCGGCTTTCCACCCCGCCACCGCAGTACTGACACCGTGTTGCTGCCGGTGTTGGTGGCATAGCCGCGACCGGTCAGCGAGTTTACCGCGACCTGGGAAGTGACGGCGCCGACCCGGACCATGCTGATCACTTTGTAGGTGCTGCTGCTGATCACCGCTACCTGGCCGATGCTGCTGCCCATCGACAACCAGATGCGGCCGGCCCGCGAGTCAGGCGTGATGCCGGATACTCCGATGTTGATCGTGGCGATCAGCTTGTTCGTTCGGCCGCTGAACACCGATATCCCCCCGTTCACGGATACGTATACCCTGTCCGCCGACGGGTCCGCGGCAACAAAGGTCGGGAAGCTGGCCAGGGGAACGGTCGCAACAACCTTGTCCGACCGGCCATTTATGACCGACATCGTAGAGCTAAAGAAATTGATGACGTAGATCCGGTGGGTTACCGGGTTGACCGTGACGCCCCTGGGGACGTGTCCGACCCGGATCGTTGCGATCACCTTGTTCGTCCGGCCGTTCAGCACGAACACCGCGCCGGGCTTGGCGAAGTTGTCGGAGGTGACATAGATCCGGTCAGCCACCGGGTCAACGGCGACGGCGGTCGGGAGATGCAGCTTGATCGCTGCGGTTATCGTGTTCGTCCGGCCGCTGATGACGAACAGCCTTCCAGGGTCAGCGTCGGGAACGTAGATCCGGTCTGTCGCGGTGTTGACCGCCAGGGATTGCAGGTTGACGCCCACCGGGATCGTGGCGATCACCTTGGATTTCCGCCCGCTGATGACCGACACGCTGTCCAGGTTGGTGGCATAGATCTCGTTAGTCAGCGGGTCCGCTTCGATCGCGATGGGATCGGGGCCAACGGGAATTGTACGCTTCACCACCAGATGCTGGCCCCCGCCCCGAAGCCGCGCGGGCGTTGCGATCGCCGCGGATGTCGTCGCGGCAACGGCACTCGCGGCCAGAACCAGAGCCGCAGCGCCTAAGGTGAGTCTCACAGAACGACACCTCCAGAAGTAATCAGCTGAAGGTCAGCTTCGGCTTGTGCGGCTTAGCGCAGCAGAGGCCAAGGTCCCAGATCGGCGGCAGAGCGGATCGGCGATGCGGACTGACGGAGGTCAGGTCGCGCCGCGGCGCGGGCGGTTCGCTCAGCCTGGCAGGGTCCGCTGCTCGACCTGGTCGCCGCGGCCGACCAGGATGACCGAGACGAGCGCGGGCTCGAACAGGCCGTGGCCGACCACACCGGGCACCGCGGCCAGCCGGGCGGCGAGCCCGGCAGGATCGTCCGCCGGCCCGGTGTAGTCGGCGATGACACCGCCGTCCGGACTCGGCGGCACGTCCCTGAGCTGAACCTGATCAAGCCGCCGCAGGGTGGCGGCCAGGCCGAACCTGAGCAGTTCTACCGGGACCGGCGGGTGCAGCGCCGGCACCGGCTTGGTCGAGTCGGCGATCACGACGAACGTGTCCGCCGCGGCCGCCACGATCTTCTCCCGGGTATGCGCGCCACCGCCGCCCTTGACCAGCCAGCCGTCCGGCCCGATCTGGTCCGCCCCGTCGATCGCGATGTCGAGCCGGTCCAGCGTCTCGAACGCCTCGACCGCCAGCCCAAGCTCCGCCGCCGCCTGCCCGGTCCGGGCGGACGTCGCCACACAGCGGACCCGCGGCCGCCGCGAGGCAAGAGCGGGCAATAGGTAAGCCACGGTCGACCCAGTGCCCAGGCCGACCGTCATGCCGTCTTCCACCAGCGATGCCGCGACCTCGGCCGCGAGCCGTTTCTCTCGTTCAGTGCTCACAGCGCACCAGTCTTCCTGGAACCCGCCTGCGACCTTTGTCCGACTGGCCAACCCGCTCGCCAGCGCGTGAAATTATGTGGCATGACCTCAGCCAACCACGGGTCGCCCGCGCACCCGGACGACCACGTCATCGTCCTGTTCGGCGCGACCGGAGACCTGGCCAAGCGCAAACTGCTGCCCGGCCTGTTCCACCTGGCCAAATCCGGACTGCTGCCGACGGGCTACCGGGTCATCGGCTCCGCCCCCGCCCAGTTCGCGATGACCGACGAGCAGTTCCGTGCGCACGCCAAGGACGCGGTCGCGCAGTTCAGCCTGGCCAAGCCGACCGGGCCGGCCTGGCAGGCGTTCGAGAGCAGGCTCGCGTTCGGTGCCGCGGACCCGGACGACCCCAAGCCGCTCGTCGCCGCGGTGCGGGCAGCGGAAGAGGCGATCGGCGGCGAGCCGCGGCGCATCTTCCACCTCGCCGTCCCGCCGTCGGCATTCGGCTCCGTGGTGACCATGCTCGGCCAGACCAGGCTGTCGGAGAAGGCACGCGTCATCATCGAGAAGCCGTTCGGCACGGACCTTGACTCGTGCCGCGCGCTGACCAGCATCGTGCACTCGGTCTTCGACGAGGATCAGGTATTCAGGATCGACCACTTCCTCGGCAAGGAGTCGGTCGACAACATCCTCGCGTTCCGGTTCGCCAACGGGCTGTTCGAGCCGATCTGGAACCGTCAGCACATCTCCCACGTCCAGATCGACGTGCCGGAGAAGATCAGCATCGAGGGCCGGGCCGGGTTCTTCGAGGGCACCGGCACCTTCCGCGACATGATCGTGACGCACCTGTTCCAGGTGCTCGGTTTCGTCGCGATGGAGCCGCCGACGACGTTCACCGCGAAGTCGCTGCGGGACGAGAAGGCCAAGGTGTTCCAGGCGATGCGCCCGGTCGACGTGCAGCGGGTCGTGCGCGGCCAGTACCAGGGTTACCGGTCCGAGCCGGGCGTGTCGCCGGACTCGCAGACCGAGACGCTGACCGCGATGCGCGTGGAGATCGACAACTGGCGGTGGGCGGGGGTGCCGTTCTACCTGCGCTCGGGCAAGTCCATGGCGCAGCGCAGGCAGACGGTCGTGCTCGGCCTGAAAGAACCGGTGCTGCGCATGTTCCCGGTCGGCGCCAAGACCCGCGAGGACCAGCGGTGCAACGAGGTGGTCATCGACTTCGACGACCCCGGCTGGATCGCCGTCCGGTTCATGACCAAGCAGCCAGGCCCGGCGATGAAGCTGGGCGAGGTCGAGATGACCTTCAGGTACTCGGACTCCTTTCACCGAATGCACGACCTCGAGGGCTACGAACGGCTGATCCTGGAGGCTATGGTCGGCGATCAGTCGCTCTTCACCAGGTCGGACGAGATCGACCGGCTGTGGGAGGTAGCGATGCCGCTGCTGGCGGACCCGCCGCCCGTCGAGCTGTACGAGCCGGGATCCTGGGGGCCGCAATCGCTGCGCCGCCTGATCGCACCGCACCGCTGGTATCTGCCAGACGGCAGTGAGTAACCACATTTCCGCGAATGCTTGTCGATCCGGGGGGCCCGATGCCCATTTTCAACCAGCCGACCGGCCCGACTGCCTGGTGGTCACATGACCGGCCAGCAGTGCACGGGTTCGCCGGTGTTCATCAGTTCGATGTAGTCCTGCGTCATCAGCCGGAGCGCCTCACCGCGGTCGGCGATGCCGCGGGCCTCCAGGTGCCGGACCGAGCGCAGTTGCCAGGCCGCTCCGTTCATCCCGGTCAGGCAGCGTTCCTCGATGATCGAGAGCAGCCGGGAGACGTCGGCGGAGTTCACGCCCCACCGGTCCAGCCCGCGCGCGGCCATCGGCAGCAGCCGGCGCAAGGTCAGCTCGGCCACCGGGACGATGCCGACGCCTGGCCAGTAAACCTCGGCGTCAAGCCCGTACTTGGCGCCGGCCGCGAGGTTCGACGCCGCGGCCGAGAACGACATCTGGGACCAGACCGGCCGCTCGGCGAGCGCGAGCTCGTGCACTAGCCCGTAGTAGAACGCGGCGTTCGCCAGCACGTCGACGACGGTCGGGCCGGCCGGCAGCACTCTGTTCTCTACCCGCAAATGCGGCCTGCCGCCGGCCACCGCGTAGACCGGGCGGTTCCACCGGTAGACAGTCCCGTTGTGCAGCGTAAGCTCGGCCAGTTCGGGCGCTTCGCCGCGTTCCAGCACGGCGAGCGGGTCCTCGTCCTCGCTCAGCGGCAGCAGCGCGGGAAAGTACCGCAGGTTCTCCTCGAACAGGTCGAACACCGACGTGATCCACCGGTCGCCGAACCAGACCCGCGGCCTGACTCCCTGCTCCTTCAGCTCTTCTGGCCGGGTGTCGGTCGCCTGCTCGAACAGCGTGATCCTGGTCTCCCGCCACAGTTCCTGACCGAACAGGAACGGGGAGTTGGCTGCCACCGCCACCTGGACGCCGGCGATCGCCTGCGCGGCGTTCCAGTAGCTGGCGAAGTTCTCCGGGCTGACTTGCAGGTGGCACTGCAAGCTAGTGCAGGCCGCCTCCGGGAGGATGGTGTCCACGTAGGTGAGCAGCCGCTCCGGACCCTCGATCGAGATCCGCATCTCTTCCCCGCGCGCGGCGAGCATCTGGTCGTTCAGCAGCTTGAACCTAGGATTGGCCGAGATGGCCTGCTCGCCCACGTCGCTCTCGCGCAGGCTGGGCAGAATCCCGATCATCACCAGGCGGCTGCCGGTCGCCTCGACCCGCTCGCGCGCGTGCGCCACGATACCGCCGATCATGGACTCCATCAGCGTGAAGACGTCGCCAGCCAGGATCGCGGGCTCGGCGCTGAGCTCGATATTGAACTTGCCCAGTTCGCTGGCCCAAGCCGGTTCGTTGATCGCCGTGAGCACGTCCGCGTTGGTCATGGCCGCGTACCCGCACTTGTCCACCAGGTTGAACTCGAGTTCCAGCCCGATCTGCTGATAACCGGTATCGAACCGGTATTCGTGCAGCATCCGGGCGAGCACATCGAGGCAGCTGCGCACTTTCGCGCGATACTGGCGTCGATCTGCACGGCTGATGGTGATGGCCGGCACGTCCCTGCCCATCAATGACCCTCCATGCGCGACTGACGGATAGTCGCTATCTACCCAGATTTACATGGAAGGGGCATGCTGACCAGCGCGGATATCGGTCGAGTTACCTGCCCGCCGTCAGCCTGGAGTGGCTATACCCAGGCCGCGGCAATCAATCCGCCAGTCAGTTTCACTGGCATATTTCCGTTCTGTGAGATATAGAGATCATTTCCGGCAAGGTAGAGCAGCCACTGCCCGGACGCCGCCAGGCTCACGTGGTCCAGGTTCGGGTACCCGATCGCCACCTGGTGCACCAGGGCGCCGGAGGTGGTCACCTCCCACATCAGCCTGGACGTGTTGCGCACCGGCACGCCGCCGCAGCAGGCGCGGCTGATGAACAGGTTGCCGTCCGGCAGGAAGACGCCCTCGCGGAGGTAGCTGCGCTGGGCGGACGGCGATCCGGAGACCGGGACGTTGGTGACCCCAGAGCCAGGCGGCAGGTAGTACTTCGCGGCGGAGGTGTCGACGATGTCCAGCCCCCAGCCCTCGTTATCCTGCACCGCCGCCAGGGAGACAGCCAGCCTGACGCTGTCCGCCGCCCAGGACAGATGCGAGATCGGCGGGAACAGCCCGCTCTGGCCGATCCGCGGCGGCAGCGGCAGCACCTGCTCTGTTCCGGAGCGCAGCGTGCGGATGACCAGCTTGAAGTTCTTCGCCACGTAGAGGTCGCCCGCGGTGCACGAGTTGGAGAACAACGGCTGGCGCGCGATGGCCAGCTTGCTGCCGTCCGGGCTGATCGCCGGCAGATCGCCGGCCGCGATCGGGGCAGGCGTCCCGCCGCCGATCGCGATCGACTCCACCTCCGCCTTGCAGCCCGCGCCCTGCGCGAAGTACACGGTCGAACCGTCCGGGCTCACCGAGATCTCGTCACCGATCACGCCGCCGGACACCAGCGTCTGGGTGACGTTGCCAGCCACCGGGTCCAAGCGCACCAGCGCGCCTGCCGTCGTGACGGCGACGATGCCCGGCCGGCTGGCCGGAGCCTGCGAAGCGCCGCTGGCCGGCGTCGTACCGCCGGAACTGGCCGGCACCGTCACGGTCACGGTCGGCTGCGCTCTGCCGCCGTTGGTGCCGCCGCATCCGGTCAGCAGGACAGGGACGATCGCGGCCAGCAGGGCCACTCGAAGAGCACGCATCTCCACCTCGGCATCGCAAACCGGTGCAGCAGATGACGATCGTGACAGCTAGGCCGGCGCAGGGCAAGTCATCCGCCGGATCGCAGCCCGGATACCGCCCGCACGGCTACCGCCATCCGGCGCACCGTCTCGCTGATCAGTTCCGGGGAGGTACCGATATTCAGCCGCGCGAACCCGGCGCCCTGGACGCCGAAACTCGGCCCGGGGCTGAGCGCCACCTGGCCGCGGTCAAGGAAAACCCCGGCCGGGTCGTCGCCCAGGCCAAGACCCCGGCAGTCCAGCCAGGCAAGGAAACTGGCCTGCCCGGGGACATAGCGCAGCTGCGGCAACTGCTCGGCAAGCAACCGCGCGAGCAGCCGCTGGTTCTGCCCGATCTGCCCGATGGCCGCGTCCAGCCAGTCCAGTGCCTGGGTGAAGGCCGCCACCGAGGCGAGCACGCCGAGGTGCGAGGCAAGCAGCGCCTCCCAGCGCCCGGCCAGCAGCTCCGCCGCCGCGGCCGAGCCGGCCACGGCGACTCCCGCCTTCAGCCCGGCGATGTTCCAGCCCTTGGACGCCGAGGTGAAGGTGAACGCGCGCTGCGCCATCTCGTGGTCCAGCGAGCCGAACGACACCTGCCGGGCGCCCGGCAGCACCAGCGGCCCGTGGATCTCGTCTGCCAGCAGCATGACGTCGTGCCGCTGGCAGAGGTCGGCGATGGTACGCAGCTGGTCCGCGCGCCACACCCGGCCGAGCGGGTTGTGCGGACTGCACAAGATGTACGCCCGGACGTCTGGCCTGGCGAGCGCCCGGTCGAGTGCGTCGAAGTCCAGGTCGTAGTCGCCATCGTCGGCCTGGTGCAGCGGCGCCTCCACGATGTGCCGCCCGATCAGGCCGGCCCGCAGGAAGAACGGGCCGTACACCGGCGGGTTGATTACCACGCCGGAGCCGTGCGGCGTGGTCGCCAGCAGCACCTCGGCGATCCCGGTCATCACGTCCGGGATCGCGAAGACCCATTCCGGCCTAGGGCTCCAGCCCAGGCGGCTGGCCGCGAACCAGGCAAACGCCTCGCCAAGCTCCCCCACGTGCGGGTATCCGGTGTCTCCGATCGCCAGCGCGGCCCGTACCGCCTGCGCGATCGGCTCGGCGACGTCGAAGTCCATTTCAGCGACGAACGCGGGGAGCACGTCGGCCGGATAGGTACGCCACTTGAAGCTCTTGCGCTTGGCGAGTTCGGGAAGCGAGCAGGTGCCGAGCAGAGGGTTCATCCCTGTGATGCTAGCCGGGCCGCCGCGATGCGATCCTGGCCTGTCGAGCCGGCATCGCGAGGTCGCCCGTCAGATAGCGCTCGACCGACGGGCCGACCGTCGCGGCCAGTTCCTCGATGCTCACGTCGGCCACCGCGGGCAGCCGGAGCACCAACCGGGTCAGTGCCAGGCCGAGCATCTGCGTGGCCACCATCGCGGCCCGGTACTCGGCCTGGCCATCCGCCGCGGGCAGTCCGGCGACCCGCGCGACCGTTCCCAGAATGGAGTCCGCGATGAACTCGCGCAGCATGACCGCCGCCTGCTCGCTCGTGACCGCCGACCGCAGCAGCCCGAGGAACGTCTCCCTCAGCCCGTCAGACTCCCAGAGCGTGAGCGCCGTCCGCACCAGGTGCGCGCCGAAACCGTCCAGGCCCGCCGACGGTGCCAGGGCGGCGGTCAGCACCTCGCTCGGCACGATCGGCAGCCGCATCGCCGCGGCGAACAGTGCCTCCTTGGTGCCGTAGTAGTGATGGACCAGCGCCGGGTCCACCCCGGCCGCGGCCGCGATCGCCCGGATCGTCGCGCCGCGGTACCCGTGCTCGGCGAACTGGCCCCTGGCGGCCTCCGCGATCGCTTCCCTGGTGCCGCTGTCCCCGGCCCGCCTGCCTGGACCGCGCCGGGTCACGCCGTAGCTCCGGTCGCGGATCCTTGCTGCACTAGCTCGAAGAAGCGCTCTTCCAGGGTCGCCGGAACCTGCCGCACCGTCGCGGGCCGGTCACCGAGCGCCCGCAGCACCCGAGCCGGATCTGCGCCGGGTATCCGCAGCCCGCGCCCGGCGAGTGCGACCTGCAGTCCGGCGTCCTCCAGCGCCTCGAATGCCGACGACCATGACCGCGCCTGCACGAGCACCGACTGGCTAGCCCCGACGATCTGGTCCGCCGTCCCTTCCGCGACCACCGCACCGTCGGCCATGATCACCAGCCGGCCGCACTCCCCGGCCTCTTCCATGTAGTGCGTGGTGACCAGCACGCCGGCGCCCGCGTCAGCGGCCTCGGCGATGGTCTCCCACAGCCTGGCCCGCCCGAGCGGGTCGACTCCCGACGTAGGCTCGTCGAGTATCAGCAGGTCGGGATGGTGGGACAGCGCCTGGGCGAAGGCCGTCCTGCGCTGCACACCGAGCGGCAGCCTGCCGACCAGGTCCTTGGCGTAGGGCCGGATCTCCGCGGGCAGGGCCGCCGGGTCGGAGCCGAAGATGGCCGCGGTGAAGGCCAGGTTCTCCGCCAGGGTCAGGTCGTCGTACAGGCCCAGGCCCTGCGGCACGTAGCCGAGGCGGCCGCGGGTCCGCCGGGACGGCGGCTCGCCGAACAGCCGCACCTCGCCTTCCGAGGTCCCGATCAGCCCGAGCAGCATCCGGATCAGCGTCGTCTTGCCTGCACCGTTCGCCCCGAGCAACCCGACGATCTCGCCGGGCTCGACCACCAGGTCGACGTCGCTGACCGCGGTGAACTGACCGAATCTCCTGGTCACTCCGGCGCACTGGGCGAGCGGGCTCACCGCTGACCTGCCGCGGCGGCGAGTGCGGCGACGGTGACCGCGTCCTGCAGGTCAGGCCGGACCGACGCGGCGTCCCCGGCCGGGTCCCACACCCGCCAGCGACCGCCACGGCGCCACGCCCGGGTGGTGTCGGCCGGCCTGGCCGTTTCCTCACGCAGGGCTCCCGGCATCGCCGCGACGATCTGCTCGCCGGTCCCGCTCGCCAGCGCTATCCCGGCGTCGAGCACCAGCACCGACGCGGCGCGCTCGGCATCGTCCAGGTAGGTCGTGGCCAGCACCACGGCGCACCCCTGTGCCGCGGCGTGCGCGATCAGCCACCACAGGCCAGAGCGGCTGACCGGGTCGACGCCCGTGGTCGGCTCGTCCAGCACGAGCAGCTCAGGCTGGTGCAGCATCGCGGCGATGACGGCGAGTTTCTGCCGCATGCCGCCGGACAGCTGCCCGGCCAGGCGGTCGGCCGCAGCGGCCAGGCCGGCCCGGTCCAGGTACGCCGCGGCCCGCTCGCGCGCGTCGGCACGCGACATGCCGTAACCGGTCGCACGGAAGTCCAGGTTCTCGGTGACGGTGAGGTCCGGGTAGATGCCCGAACTCGCCGGCAGGTAGCCCGCCCGCTCCTTGGGCGGCCGTCGCACCGAGCCGCGGTCCGGCGCGAGCGCACCGGCCAGGCAGCGCAGCAGCGTGGTCTTGCCCGCACCGTCGCCGCCCACGACCGCGGTCACCTGCCCGGCCGGCGCGGACAGCGAGACGTCAGCCAGCGCGACCGTCTTCCCGTACGCGACGAAAATCCCGCTGGCGCCCCACTGCGCCGGGCCGGTCATGCGCTCGCTCCCTGCGGGTGCGCGACTGCCTTATTGCCGCCGGGGCCGCCGTGCTCCCGGCCCGCCGGAGCGAGATAGCCGCGGAAGCGCAGCGTCGCCCCGGTGACGACGAGGACGCCGAGCAGACCGAGGAACACGAACGACTGCCAGAGCGGGCCGATCGGCTCGGCCCGCAGCATGACCCCCCTGGCGATCTGGTTGAAGTAGGTCAACGGGAGGAAGTAGGCGATCCAGCGCACTCCGGCCGCGATCGAGGTCAGCGGGAAGATCAGGCCGGAGAGCAGGATCTGCGGCAGCAGGGTCATCATCGCGAGCTGGATCGCCTGGCCCTGGTTCTGCGAGACGCTGGAGATCAGCACGCCGAAACCGAGGGTCACGAACAGGAAGAGCAGCGCCCCGAGCGCGAAGACAGCAGGCGAGCCGCGGAACGGGACGCCGAAGATCGCGATGCCGACGCCGAGCACGATCGCCAGGTCCACGGTGGCGACCAGGAAATACGGCACGATCTTGCCGAGGAAGACGTCAGCGGGCCGCAACGGCATCACCGCAAGCTGCTCGAGCGTGCCTGACTGGCGTTCCCGCACGACGCCGAGGCTGGTGATGATCGTGCCGACGAACACCAGGACGACGCCGCAGAGCCCGGGGATCATGATGTCCGAGGTGGTCAGGCCGGGGTTGTACAGGACGGTCACGTTCGGAGTGACCGGCAGGCCGCCGCCGTTGTGTGCCAGCGCGGCGAGCGCGGCGAGCGCGGCCCGGGCGGCGAACAACTGGCTGCCGTCGATCAGCACCTCCGGCTTGCTGCCACCGGTCACCACCGCCATCTCGACCTTGCCGTCCCGCAACTGGTTCTGCGCCCAGGCCCTGCCCTGGCCGGGCGCGGTGACCGTGATGTCGAACGGTGCCTTCAGCTGCCGGCTAACGATGGCGGCCTGCGGCCCTGAAGCCGCGACCGTAATCGTCTTGACGTCGAAGCTGGCCGCGTAGCCAAGCACCACGAGCAGCAGGACCGGGAGCACGATCATCATCGCCAGCGTCCGCCGGTCCCGCCTGACCTGGCGGAACTCCTTCACGATCATTGCCCACATGCCTGCTGCCCTTTCGCCGAGGATTCCGGGCGACCAGGTTAATTCAACGCCCGTTGAACTCTACAAGTGTTGAATTATGCCCGTCAACGCTTGTCTGGTCTGCGGCATCGGGTAGACAAGGGGGTATGCGGCATGCCGGCGAATGGACGATCGAGGACCGGTGTGAATCGGCCTGGCACTACCTGCCCGTCGAGGTGCCACCAGGGGCCTGCGCCTTAAGAGTCGAGCTGGACTACGACTCCTCGGCTGCCACCCTCGACCTTGGCTGCTTCGGTCCGGCCGGATTCCGCGGCTGGTCGGGCGGTGCGCGGCGGTCGTTCGTGGTGGCCGCCGAGGCGGCCACCCCCGGCTACCTTCCCGGCGAGCTGGAGCCCGGCACCTGGCAGGTCGTGCTCGGCTTGCACCAGATCCCGCTGGCGGGCGTCAGGTACGAGCTGACCGCCGAGGTCAGCAGCAGGCCGGGAGAGCTCGAACCCGATACCAGGGACGAACCGGTGCCGCCGCTCACCGACTGGCCAGCGCGGCGCGACCTGCCGGCCGCCGCTGGCAGCCGCTGGCTCGCGGGTGACCTGCACTCGCACAGCGTGCACTCCGACGGGGTGATGACCGTTCCCGAGCTGGCCAGGTTCGCCGCTGGCCGCGGGCTCGACTTCCTGGCCGTCACCGACCACAACACGGTCAGTCATCACGCGGAACTGCCGGCCGCCTCGCGTGCCCAGGGCATCACGCTGCTGCCTGGCCAGGAGGTGACGACCGACCGGGGTCACGCGAACGCGTTCGGCTCGCTGCCGTGGGTGGATTTCCGTGAGCCGCCAGATGCCTGGCTCGTCGCCGCGGAGCAGGGCGGCGGCCTGCTGTCGGTGAATCATCCGTACGGCGGCCAGGTGAGCTGGACGGCGCCGATGAGCCGACGGCCGCCGCTGATCGAGATCTGGCACTGGAGCTGGCTGGACCTGCGCTGGACCGCTCCGCTGAGCTGGTGGCTCGCCTGGTATCCGGACGCGATCGCGGTCGGCGGCAGTGACTGGCACCGGCCAGGCTCGGATGCTCCGCCGGGTTCGCCGACCACCTGGGTGCACAGCCGCTGCGAACCAGGCGAGCTCGCCGAGCCCGCGGCCCTGCTCGAGGCCATGGCCGCAGGGCAGGTCGCCATTTCGGCGACCCGGGACGGCCCGCTGCTGCTGCTGCGCGTCGACGGCGAGCTGCTGGCGTGCGGAGCCGACGGCGCGATCCTGGTCGGTCCGGACGGGCCGCGTGCCCGCGTCCGGGGCGATCTGGCCAGGTTCGGCGAACTGGCCGGGAGTCACCGCCTGGTCGACGCCACCGGCGCGACCCTGGCCCTCACCAGCTAGCGCTCACCAGCCAGCGCTCACCAGCCAGCGCTCACCACCTGGCCGGACGGCGGGCCGCCCGCGGACCGCACTTCCCGGCTGTGATATCTGTCCTTGGACAGCGACCGGGAGGTACACGATGGAGCGCGCACCACGCTGGGGGATCACCCTGCCGCTGCAGGGCTACGGGCTGACCGAACAGCGAGAGATCATCGCCACGCTGCCGGACCTCGGCTACACCGACGCCTGGTCGGCCGAGCTGAGCGGCATCGACGCGTTCACGCCGCTGATCCTCGCCTCCCAGTGGACCGACCGGCTCCGGTTCGGCACCGCGATCGCCCCGGTCTACACCCGCGGGCCAGCCCTGCTCGCGATGACGGCGGCGACACTCGCCGATCTGGCCCCAGGGCGATTCGTGCTCGGCGTCGGGACCTCCACCCCGGTGGTGGTGCGGGAGTGGAACGACATCCCGTTCGAGGCGCCCTATCAACGCTCACGCGATGTACTGCGCTTCCTGCGGGCGGCACTGGCCGGGGAGAAGGTCACCGAGCGGTACGAGACGTTCAGCGTCAACGGGTTCAGGCTGGAGCGGGCGCCGGCGATGCCGCCTGGCCTGGCGCTGGCCGCGCTCCGGCCGCAGATGCTCAAGCTCGCCGCCGCGCAAGCCGGCGCGGCGATCACCAACTGGCTGTCCCCCGCTGACGTCCCGCGGGTCCGCGCTGTCACCGGACCCGATTGCGAGCTGATCGCGCGCATCTTCGTCTGCCCGACCACGGACGTGGCGACCGCTCGGGCGATTGCACGCCGGGTGATCACCGGCTACCTGACGGTGCCCGCGTACTTCGCCTTCCACGAGTGGCTGGGCCGCGGCGACGCGATCCGGCCGATGCTGGACGCCTGGACGGCCGGCGACCGGAAGGGTGCCTCCGCCGCGATCCCCGACGAGGTAGTCGACGACCTGGTCATCCACGGCGACCTGGCGACCTGCCGGGACCGGGTCGACGCATACCGAGCGACCGGCCTCGACACGCCGGTGATCATGGTCATCCCGGCACCGGGCGTCGACGTCATCGAGGCAGTGCGCGGTCTCGCTCCACCCGCATGACCCTCGCCCGGTCCGCACCGCTCTGGTCAGCTCACCACGACCATGGTGTGCTAGACGCGGCAGCGGCATTCGGGGCCGCACGGGAGTGCCACCAGAACCTGGGCTGCTCACAGCCATAATGATCGGGTGGCCGTGACCAGGAAGACCAAGCCGGAGCCGACCGAGCGCACCGCCGGCACGACCGGGCGGGCCGCCGGCGAAGTTGCGGAGCCGGCGGACGCCAGCCGTGCCGGAAGGTCAGCGTCGGCCCGGCGGGACGACGTCGTCCGGCTAGCCGGCCAGTTGTTCGCCAGGAAGGGCTACCGCGCCACCACCGTGCGCGAGATCGCGGACGCGGCCGGCATCTTGTCCGGCAGCCTGTATCACCACTTCGACTCCAAGGAATCGATCGGGGACGAGATCCTGGCAGGCTTCCTTGACGAGATCCTCGCCGACTACCGGGCCGCGGTCGCCACTGGCGGCGACCCCCGATCGGTGATCGAACAGATCGTACGGAGCACGAGCAAGACCCTGACCAAGAACAGAGCCGCGCTCGCGATGCTGCAGAACGACTGGAGCTATTTCCGCAGCCAGCCCAGATTCGGGTACCTGCCCAAGTCGCTCCGCGAGATCGAGCGGACCTGGATCGGCCAGCTGGAACGAGGCGTGGCCGACGGCACGTTCCGCTCAGACCTCGATCCGGCCCTGACCTACCGCCTGCTCCGCGACGTCCTGTGGATCCCCGCGGTCTGGAGCCAGTCCGCCGGTTACACGACCGACCGGATCGTGGACGCCTTCCTCCGACTGCTGTTCGACGGCATCACGGCGCCGGGGTCCGGGCCGAACCCGCCGCCTAGCGGCCAGGACAGCTGGGCGTGACCGACCTGGTCTCCAGCTGCCATCGCGCGGAACTCCAGGTCCAGGTGAGCCCGCCGCCCGGCCCTCGGCGACTCAAGAATGTCAGAGGGCAGTGTTAGCATGCGAATACGTGTTCTAGAGAGATGGCATCACCGGGACTGATGATGACGATACGTTCGAGTTGCTATAGCTCCCGCTAAGGGAACCCCCGTCCCGGCTGACCGGCCCTCCGCATTGCTGAGCTGACTAGCGCCGTACCCGGCCCCCACCGCGGCGGCCTGTTCGTAACTAGCCGCTGGCCACTAGCCGCTGGCCGCACCGCCCCTGATCGCACCGCCCCTGATCGCACCGCCCCTGGCCGCACCGCCCCTGGCCGCACCGCCGCCCTGCCCGTCGCCGAGCCGTTTCGCTGCCAAGCCGAAAGGAGGCATCAGTGACCGTTCCCGCGCCCTCGTCGGCCGATGACGCGGTCGCCATGATGCTGGCCGGACTCGGGTGGCTGGCTAAGGCCGACCTGACCTCGGTCCCCACTGCGGCGCAGGCAGATACGTTGCGGGCGCTCGAACGTGCGTCCTCGATGCACGCCGCCGCACGGGCCGCGGCCCTGGCCGCCTTCACCACCCAGGTCGGATACGAGGATGACGGTCACGGGTCGCCGCGGACCTGGCTGACCTGGCAGACCCGGATCACCCGCCCAGCCGCCTCTGCCGCGATCGCCAGTATGCGCCGCCTCCGCGCGCACCACGCTGTCGCCAACGCTCTCGCTTCCGGAGACCTGTCCGAATCCTGGGCCCGTCAGATCTGCGAGTGGACCGACCGGTTGCCCGAAGACGCACGGCTGGACGCCGACACTATCTTGCTCACCGCCGCGGGCAGTGGAGCGAACCTGGCTGACCTGGCAGCCCTGGCGGAGCAGATCCGCCGCCGGGTGGCCGGTCCCGACAGAGACCGCGACAACTTCGACGAACGCTCACTGCGGCTAGCCACCACTTTCGAAGGAGCAGGCACGCTGCGCGGCGATCTCACGCCACGCTGCGCGGGCGCGCTCCAGGCGGTACTGGACGCCCTCGGCAAGCGCGTCGGCCCCGAAGACACCCGCAGTCGCGACCAACGTCATCACGACGCACTCGAAGAAGCGCTCCGCCGACTCATCGCCTCCGGCTGCCTTCCCGACCGAGCCGGCCAGTCGACTCAGATCCAGCTCCACCTCACCCTGGACGACCTCATCCGCGGGGCCGGGGGACAGCCCGGATCGGCGGGCGCGCCGTGGCCAGGTCCCGCCGCCGGACCAGGTGACGACTGCGATGCTGTCATCGCGCCCGTCGTCACCGGGCAGGTCGACCACGAGTTGCTCGGCAAGCTAGCCAGCACGGTCGGCGCGGCGCCTAGGCCCGACCACGCCAGCGACCGCGGCCAAGCCGCCGCCAGGGAACTGATCCTTGCGCACGCGGTCGCGTTGCTTTCCGGACCGGGCAGTCTGACCTCGCTGCTCCGCACCGGCAGGCTCGGCGGCCCGGCCGCATCCGCCAGCCTGCCCCTCGACGTGGGCGCCGTCACCGAGACCATCCCGCCGCACCTGCGCCGGGCCGTCATCACCAGGGACCAGCACTGCGCCGCACCCGGCTGCGACCAGGCGCCGGCGGGCTGCCAGGTGCACCACATCATCCCGCGCAGCGAAGGCGGCCCCACCGCACTCGGGAACCTGCTGCTCCTGTGTTCCTTCCACCACCTGATACTCATCCACAGGTGGGGCTGGACCATCGCGCTCAATTCGGACGGCACGACCACCGCGACCAGCCCGGACAAGTCGCGCACCTATCGCAGCCACGGCCCTCCGGCCGCTGCCGCCTGAGCGCGGCGGTACTGCGCTAGATTCGCCCGGCACCTGGAGCAGGGACCACTTCCATGAACTTCGGGGCCGACCTACCGGTCTCGGCGAACGCCGCACGCACCGAGTCGGTCACGGACGCGGCCCGGTGAGCCGGAACCAGCGCGATCACGCAGCCGCCGAACCCGCCGCCGGTCATCCTGGCCCCGAGCGCACCTGCCGCGACGGCAACATCGACCGAGAGGTCGGCCTCCGGCCAGGACACCTCGAAGTCGTCACGCAACGACCGATGTGATTGCGTCAGCAGCGGTCCGCAGTCCGCGAGCCGACCGGCCCGCAGCAAGTTCACCACAGCGCCGACCCGGCCATTCTCGCTCAGCACGTGCCTGGCCCGCCGGGCGATCGGTCCGGTCAGGGAATCGAGGGCAGCCTCGTCCGGTACGAAGCGAAGCGAAGGCACGCACAGCAGCCGCGCCGCTTCCTCACACTCCCTCCGCCGCACCGCATACTCCCCGCCGGTCAGTTCATGCCGGACGCCGGTATCGATGACCAGGAGCTTCAGCCCGCCAGGGGCGAGCGGGACGGGGACCGACTCACCGGAGCCGCAGTCCAGCAGCAGAGCATGCCCGGCCTCGCACAACATCACCGCGGACTGATCCATGATCCCGCACGGCATGCCGACGAACTCGTTCTCCGCGCGCCAGGCGATCGCCGCGATTTCGGACCTGCGCAGTGCCAGGCCGGCAAGGTCGGCCAGGCACGCCGCGACCGCGCACTCCAGCGCAGCCGACGACGCCAGCCCCGCGCCCTGCGGCAGGTCGGAGTCGACCGCAAGGCTGGCACCGGTCACCGGGTAGCCGGCCGCCATGAGCGCCCACGCGACGCCGGCCGGGTAGTCGGCCCAGCCCTGTCCAGGCTCCAGGCTGTCCAGGCTAACCGTCACCGCCGCGGCGTGCCGTGACCGCAGTTCGAGCAGGCCGTCACCGCGTGCGGTCGCCGTCACCCGCACCGAGCGGTCGATCGCGAACGGCAGCACGAACCCGTCGTTGTAGTCGGTGTGCTCGCCAACCAGGTTGACCCGGCCGGGCGCCCGCCAGGTGACGGTACTGACGTCAGCGGCCATCTGGGCTTCCTCCGCCCGCCTCGCGCAGCAAGCGGGCCGCAGTCTCCGGCAGCACGTCGTTGGACCAGGCGCCAGCTCCTGATTCGGTCCCGGCCAGGTACTTGAGCTTCCCGGCCGCCCGCCTGATGGCCATCACGTGCAGGTGCAGGCCGAACTCGGCCCGGGCAGCGCGCGCTGGCGCCTGTTGCCAGGCCGCGATGTAGGGCATCGGCGCGCCGAACAGCGCGTCGAGTCGCTTCAGCACGTCGAGGTAGACCATCGCGAACGCCGCCCTGGCCGCCGCATCGACCTGCGTCAGGTCGGTCACCCGCTGTGCCGGAAAGATCATGACCTCGAACGGCCAGCGGGCGGCCCGTGGCACGAATGCGGTCCAGGTCTCGTTGCGTGCGACTATCCGCCTTCCGTCCGCCAGTTCGGCATCGACCAGGTCGTCGAACAGGTTACGGCCGGTGCGCTGGCGATGAGCGTGCGCGCTGGCCAGCAGTCGCTGCGTCCGCGGCGGCACGAACGGGAACCCGTACACCTGGCCGTGCGGATGAGACAGCGTGACCCCGATCTCCTCGCCGCGGTTCTCGAAGCAGTAGACGTGTTCCACGCCAGCCAGCCCGCCGAGTTCAGCGCTCCGGTCGGCCCACGCTTCGAACACAGTCTGGACCCGGCGAGGGCTCAGGTCGGCGAACGAGCCATCGTGCTCTGCGGTAAAGCAGATCACCTCGCACCGGCCAGGCCCGGTCAGGGCGGGATACCTGTTCTCGAAGACCACCACGTCGTAGTCGGCGGCCGGGATCTCGGTGCCATAGCCTGGCCGCGAGGGACACAGCGGGCAGTTGGCAGCGACCGGCCGGTACGTCCGCTCCTGCCGATCCGCGGCGTACATCACCCACTCCCCGGCCAGCGGATCCCAGCGCAATCCGGACTCGGGGCGTGACGCCGGGCGTTCCTGTTTGCCGGGCGGCTCAGCCCGCCCGGGCGACTCGTCGAAGTAGACGATCTCGCGGCCGTCGGCGAGCCGGCCTGAGCTACGCCAGATCTGGCGGTCACCGAGCATCACGGGCCGAGCGTAACGCCCCAGCCGGGGCCACGGACTTCCGGCTCAGACCCGCTCGGTGTCTATCCGGAACCGCCAGGTCGCGCCGCCCGCGAAGATGGCCAGCCAGACCACCGCGTTCGCCACCCAGGCGAGGTGCACGCTGCCGCCGATCAGCGGCGCGTGCACGAGCTGGTTGAGCCCGTACAGCGGCGTGTACTCGGCGAGCGTCTGGAGCGAGTGCGGGTACTGGCTGAGCGGCACGAAAAGGCCGGCGCCGAAGGCCAGCAGCACCAGCACGAAGCCCAGGATCTGCATCACGTTCTCGGTGGGCAGCAGATAGCCCATGAACAGCCCGAACGCGGCGAAGATCAACGAGCCGATCCAGACGCACAGCCCGGTCGCGACCCACAGGTAAGCCGGCATCTGCGGCTTGCCGGTCAGCAGGCCGACCACGTAGACCGCCGCGACCGCGCCCGCACCGAGCACCAGCGCGGTCAGCATCTTGATGGCGACATAGGCGACCGGGGACAACGGGGTGACTCGCAACTGCCGGCTCCAGCCCTGAGCTCGCTCGATCGAGACCATGGCTCCGCCGCTGGTCGTCGCCAGCACGGCGCCGTAGAGCGCCATGCTGATCATGATGAAAGCGGACACGTTGCCGTGGCCGGCCTTGTCGCCTGCGTACGCCTTGTTGAGGCCGAACAGCAAGAAGAACACGACTGGCAGCACGATGGTCATCAGCATCGTGCGCCGGTTCCGCAACACCCGCCGCACTTCCAGGCGCAGCACGGTCAGGTTGAAGCCACCCAGGCCAGGTGCCCGTCGTAGCGACCCTGCTGACTGGACACTCATCGCTGTGCTCCTTCGCCGCTCGTAACGGTTTCGCCACGTATCAGGGCATCGCTAGCTCCCTCTGCATCATCGGTGGTCAGGGCGATGAAAGCGTCCTCGATGCCGCGCGCGGTGATCTCGATGTCCCTGGCCCGGGTGGCGGTCAGCAGGTACCTGGCCACCGCGTCGCTGTCGCTGGCGTGGATCAGCACGGTATCGCCGCGGATCTCGACGCTGTCCGATCCGGGCAGCGCGCGCAGCGCCGGCTCGTCCGCGTCGGCCAGCGTAGCCCGCACCGTCCGGCCGGCGGTGAGCGCCTTGATCTGCGCCGCGGTGCCGTCGGCGACGACCTGGCCCCGGCGCAGCAGGATGATCCGGTCCGCGTAGGCGTCCGCCTCTTCCAGGTAGTGCGTCGCGAACAGAACCGTGCGGCCGCTGGCCGCGTCCTGCCGGATGGCCGCCCAGAATGCGCGGCGGCCTTCGACGTCCATGCCTGTCGTCGGCTCGTCCAGGATGAGCAACTCCGGATCGCAGAGCAAGGCCATCGCGAACCGCAGCCGCTGCTGCTCGCCACCCGAGCACTTGCCTACCAGCCGGTCGGCGATCTCGGCGATCCCGGCCCGGCGAAGTACGTCAGGTACCGGCTCGCTGTGGGCGAAAAGGCTCGCCGTGTACCTGGCGGTCTCTGCCACGGTGAGGTCCTTGAGCAGCCCGCCGGTCTGCATCACCGCCGAGACCAACCCGCGGGAAATGGCCTGCCGGGGATGCGAGCCGAGCACGGACACCGCACCGGTGGTCGGCTGGGACAGTCCGAGGATCATGTCGATCGCGGTGGTCTTGCCCGCGCCATTCGGCCCGAGCAGGGCGACAATCTCGCCGGGCGCGATCGCGACGTCAATACCGCGAACTGCCTGTACCTGCCCAAAACTCTTGTGGACGCCGCGAATGTCGATCGCGGGCGCCGAACCGTTCACTGCCATGCCAGCATTGTGCCATTGGTGACTGACAGCATTCCCGGCCTGAGGCTCCGGCCCCGGGAACTCCCTGGCCGAGACTGCCAGCGGACAGGCGGTCGCGCCCCTGTTATCCTCCAGCCAAGCAAGCGTTTGGTTACCTATACCCCCGGAGATGCGGCATGGGACGGCTGACAGGGAAGGTAGCGCTGGTCACCGGCGGTGCCCGCGGGATGGGCAAGTCCCACGTCAGGCACTTCGCGGCGGAAGGCGCCAAGGTCGTCTTCGGTGACGTGCTCGACGAGCAAGGCATGGCAGTGGCCGAGAAACTGGGCGCGGAAGTCTGCCGCTACCTGCACCACGACGTCACCAGCGAGGCGGACTGGGCAACGGCGGTGGCGACGGCCGTCGACACGTTCGGGAAACTCGACATCCTGGTGAACAACGCCGGCATCCTGAGGTTCGCCACGATCACCGAGATGCCGCTGGCGGACTTCCGCCAGGTGCTCGAAATCAACGCGGTCGGCTGCTGGCTCGGCATGAAGTCGGTGATCGAGCCGATGAAGGCGGCGGGCGGCGGCTCGATCGTCAACATCTCCTCGATCGAGGGACTGACCGGTGCCGCCGAGTGTTCCGCCTACGCCGCGAGCAAGTTCGCCATCCGCGGCATGACCAAGGCCGCGGCGCAGGAACTCGGCCCGCTGGGCATCAGGGTCAACTCCGTGCATCCTGGCGGAATCCTCACCCGGATGGTGCTGGAAACGGCGAACACGATGGACCCCGAGCGCGGCGAGCGGTACCTGAAGGCGCTGCCGCTGCGCAGGTTCGGGGAGTCGATCGAGGTGTCGAGGCTGGTCGCTTTCCTCGGCTCGGACGACTCGTCCTACTGCACCGGCAGCGAATTCGTGGCCGATGGCGGAATCCTGTCCGGTCCCGGATACTGACCAGAGCCGCGCGCGCCGCCCCGGCGGATTACTCGGCCGCCCCGGCGGATTACTCAAAGGAGCATGCATAACATGACCGACGGGCTGACTCTGGACGGCAGGACGGCGATCGTCACCGGGGCGGGCAACGGCCTCGGCCGGGCCGAGGCGATCGCGCTGGCCGCCGCCGGCGCCGGCGTCGTGCTCAACGACCTGCCAGGACCGGCCGTGCATGCCGTTGCCGACCAGATCAAGGCCGCCGGCGGGCAGGCTGTCGTCTGCGCGGGTGACGTCGGCGAGTGGTCGACCGGCGAGAACCTGCTGGCGACCGCGATCGGCTCGTTCGGCGGGCTCGACATCGTGGTCAACAACGCAGGCGTACTGCGGGACCGGATGATCTTCACGATGTCGCCGGAGGAGTGGGACCTGGTGCTGCGCGTGCACCTGCGCGGTCATTTCATGACCACCCGGCTGGCCACCGGCTACTGGCGGGACCAGAGCAAGCAGGCGAACGGCCCGGTCTACGCTCGGATCATCAACACCTCCTCCGAGGCATTCCTGCTCGGCTCCGCGGGCCAGCCGAATTACGCGGCGGCCAAGGCCGGCATCGCCGCGCTGACAGTCACCACGGCGCGTAGTTGCGCACGGTACGGCGTCCGCGCGAACGCGATCTGCCCGCGGGCGCGGACGGACATGACCGCGGACCTGATGGGAGCAGCGCCAGCAGGTACCGTGGACCCGCTCGCGCCTGAGCACGTCGCCCCGCTGGTCACCTACCTGGCCGGCCCGGCCGCGGCATGGATCAACGGCGAGGTCTTCGTGGTACACGGCGGGGTCGCCGCCGTGCTGGAACCGCCGCGGGTGCGCACGGTCTTCCGCGCCGCCGAGCACGGCTCGCCGGACGGGATGTGGACGCTGGACTCGGTCGCTGCGGCGCTCGACCCGGCCTTCGCCGGGCGGGACGACCCGCCCGCCGGGTTCGCCTGCGAGGACACGCTCGCGCTCGCCGACCAGACCATCGGGTTCGGCGGTGCCGCATGAAGCAACGCGATCAGGTCTCGATGACGCCGACCGAAGTCACCGAGCTGCTCGCCGCGCAGCGCAAGGTCCAGCTCGCCACCAACGGCCAGGACGGCTTCCCGCACCTGGTCACCATGTACTACGTGATGATCGACGGCCAGATCACCTTCTGGACCTACCGCAGCTCGCGCAAGGCGCGCAACCTCGACCGCGATCCGCGGATCTCGTGCCTGGTCGAGACCGGAGAACAGTACTTCGACCTGCGCGGCGCCCTGGTGCAGGGCCGGGCCAGGCGGATCGAGGACCCGGTGGTGATCGCGGAGATCGGCCGCAAGATCACCGCGGTGCTGGCCGGCCCGGACGCCGATGCCGACCCGGACGCGGTCAGCCAGTACGTCGAGCACGCGGCACGCAAGCGGTACGGCTACGCGGTCGAACCCGCCAGGGTCATCTCCTGGGACCACGCCAAGCTGCTGCCCGCAGGCGACAGCTGACCTGCCCGCGCGGCACCCTGACCAACCTGGCAGCCGGCGGGTGAGCCCGCCCTCGAAGCAAGCCCACCCGCCGGACATCAAAGGGCCGCAGACATCCGCGGCGGGGGCAGACCCTGATTTAATCGCGGAAATGGCTCAGGTCTCGGATCTCCGCTCGGATCTCCGCTCGCGGGATCGTATCCGGCCTTTCCGTAACGCCAGGCGCATGCAACTTGCGGCACAATCTACACTGAAAGGCAAGGGATAGCTAGAACGGTTTAAAGAATGCCGTTGTACTTAGTCCTGACTAGGATGGTCAACGGCCGCCAGAAAGGCGGGGCGTTCGCCGCCGCCGTGCACGTGCAGCGCCGCACCGCTGACATGCCTGGCGAGCCCAGACGCCAGGAAGAGACAGGAATCTGCCACGTCAGCGGGTGCCGCCATCCGGCCCAGCGGGACGGTTGCGGCCGCCGCCGCCATTCCGGCGGCATCGCCGTAGTGCAGCGCCGACGACTCGCTGCCGACGAGACCGACGACGACGGTGTTCACCCTGACCTTGGGCGCCCATTCCACGGCGAGGCTCACCGCGAGGTGCGCCAGGCCCGCCTTGGCCGCGCCGTAGGCGGCAGTGCCGGGCGACGGCCTGGTGCCGCTGACGCTGCCGATCATGATGATCGAGCCGCCGTTCTCCTGACGCTGCATGATGGCGTTGGCGGCCTGAGCCACGTACAGCGGTGCCAGCAGGTTCAGCTCGATGATCTTGGCGTGGAACCTGGGCGAGGCCGTGGCCGCGTCGGCGACCGGCGATCCGCCGGCGTTGTTCACCAGGACGTCCAGCCGGCCGAACCTGTCCACCGCGGCGTGCACCAGGGCGCTGGCCTGATCGGGGTCGCGGACGTCCGCGCGGAAGAACGTCCGCGGGTCCCGGCTCGGCTGGCTCGGCCCGGCCGCAGACCAGCACGCGGGCTCCCGCCGCGAGGAAGGCCCCGGCGATGCCCGCGCCGATACCGCGGCTGCCGCCGGTGACGATTACCGCCTGTCCGGAAAAATCGATGCCGTGCATGCGGCTCATGGTAGGGCCGCCGCCTCACCAGGCACATCCCGGCTAGCACCGCCGCCTCAGGGCGAGGCGAACCGGGCCTCGCCGCCTTCGTGACTGTAGATCTCGACTCCGTCGATGAACGCGCGCTCGACCCGGCTCAGCACGTCGAGCGGGTCGCCCGACCACAGCACCAGGTCGGCATCCTTGCCGACCTCGATCGAACCGAGCCGGTCGTCGACTCCCGCGATGCGGGCCGGGTTGATCGTCAGCGCCCGCAGTGCTGTCTCGCGGTCCAGGCCGTTCTTCACCGCGAACGTGGCCTGGTGCACCAGGAAGTGGATCGGCACGACCGGGTGGTCGGTCGTGATGGCGATCGTGACACCCGCCTGAGCCAGCAGGCCGGGATTGGCCAGCGAGCGGTTACGCAGCTCCACCTTCGACCGGCTGGTCAGCAGCGGGCCGATGATGACCGGCGTCCCCCGGGCAGCGAGGATGTCGGCCAGCAGGTGAGCCTCGGTGCCGTGGTCGATCACCAGGTCATAGCCGAACTCGTCGGCGATCCTGATCGCGGTCGCGATGTCGTCCGCACGGTGGCAGTGCTGGCGCCAGGGGATCTCCCCGCGCAGCACCTTGCCGAGCGCTTCGAGATTCAGGTCGCGGTTGACGTACTTGCGGTCTGCCTCGGGCTTGCGCCCCTCGGCCTCGATCCTGGCCAGGTAGTTGGCGGCGTCGACGAGCGCGGTGCGGATGGTCGCCGCCACGCCCAGCCGGGTGCTCGGCATCCTGCGCTGGTCGCCGTACACCCGCTTCGGGTTCTCGCCGAGCGCCGACTTCAGGCCGGACGGCTGGCGCAGCGTCATCTGATCCACCGTGCGGCCCCAGCACTTGACCGCGACGGTCTGCCCGCCGATCGCGTTGCCCGAGCCCGGGTTGACGTTGGCCGCCAGCACTCCCCCGGTGATCGCGTCACGGAAGCCGAGGTCGGCCGGGTTGATCGCGTCGACGGCGCGGACCTGCGCGGTCACCGGTTCGGTCGCCTCGTTGGTGTCCTGGCCGGCCCAGCCCTCGGCCTCCTCGTGCAGGCCGACGTGCGCGTGCGCGTCGATGAACCCCGGCAGCAGCCACGATCCGTTCGCCTCGATCACCAGGACGCCGGGCGGAACGGCGACGGCAGCACCGACTGCGGCGATCTTGCCGTTCTCGACAAGTACTGCCCCGCTGTCGATCGGCTCACCTGCGATCGGGACGACTCGAGCTCCCACGATGGCGACCGCGCTATCCGGCATCCGTTCCTCCTCATTCCCCGGCGAATTAGCGTGGAGCAGGGCAACTCCCTTCCACCTTAAACGGCGGCGGCAAGGCAGTCCGAGATCAGCGCGGCTGCCGCCCCAGCACCAGGACGCCGGAGGTGGCGAACATGCCGCCGTTACCCAGGACCACGCTGATATCCGGGCTCTCGACCTGCGCGGCCGCCTCGCCGCGCACCTGCCGGACGGCTTCGACAATGGCGAACATGCCGTACATCCCGGTGTGCGTGTAGGAGAGGCCGCCGCCGTTGGTGTTCAGCGGCAGAACGCCGCCCGGCTCGGTGTTTCCGTCGGCGATAAAGGCTCCCGCCTCGCCCTTGCGCACGAACCCGAGCGCCTCCAGGCCGTAGACCGGCAGATGCGCGAACGCGTCGTAGATCATCAGGTGCCGCACGTCGGCCACGGTGATGCGCGCCTCGGCGAACGCGGCCTGGCCGGCCAGCCGGAACGCACGGGACTGCGTGAAGTCGGCCATTTGCGAGATCATCGGCGTCTCCATCGACTCCCCGGTGCCGAGCACGTGCACGGCACCGGGGAAGTCGGCCGCGCGATCCGCCGATGTGACGATCAGCGCGCCGCCACCGTCCGTGACCAGGCAGCATTCCAGCAGGTGGAACGGGTAGGCGACCATCCGGGAGGCCAGCACGTCGTCGACCGTGATCGGGTCGCGGTACATCGCGCGCGGGTTCTTCGCCGCCCAGCGCCGCTGCGCCACGGCCACGTAGGCCAGTTGCTCGTGCGTCAGCCCGTACTCCTTCATGTACCGCAGCGCCGGGATCGTGAACGCCGTCGGCGCGCCGACGACGCCGTACGGAGCTTCGAACTGGCCGGCCGGCGAGGACGGCGCCGCAGGGAAGCGGGTCGCGCCCACCCGGGAACGGCCCGACTCGCCGTGCGTAATCAGCACCGTGCTCGCGTACCCGGCCATGATGGCCGCCGCCGCGTGCCGCACGTGCAGCAGGAACGAGGTGCCGCCGACCCCGGTGCCGTCCATCCAGCGCGGCACGATTCCCAGCGAGTGCGCGACCTGGACCGGGCCGGGTACGCTGACCGTCGCGATGCCGTCGATGTCCTTGCGCGTCAGGCCGGCGTCCGCGACCGCGTTCAGCGCGGCTTCCAGATGCAGTTGCAGGGTGGAGTGGCCGGGCAGCTTGCCGATCTGGTCCGTCTCGGCGGCGCCGGCGATGATGACGCTGGTCACCGGGCATCCGGGGTGAACTGCGGCAGCTGGAGGTCGCCGCGGCGCTCGAAGGTGACCCGCAGCGGCATGTCGAGCACGAGGTCCTCCGGGGTATTCGGGATACCAGTGATGTTGCTCATCAACCGGGGGCCTTCCTCTAGCTGCACGACCGCGATCGCGTACGGCGCCTCGTCCTCGAAGCCGCGAGCGGGACGGTGGTTGATCACGTAGGAGTACAAGGTCGCCCGGCCGCTGGCGGTGAACCACTCCACCTTCGCCGAGCCGCACTCGGGGCAGACCGGCCGCGGGTAGAAGTACGGTTTGCCGCAGTCCAGGCAGCGCTGGATGCGCAGTTCGCCGGCGGCGCAGCCATCCCAGAACGGCTGGGTCTCCGGCGTCGGCACCGGAACCGCCTTCTCCGATGCCGCCATCAGCGCGTCCTGCGCAGCGCCGGTCCGAACGAGCGCTCGACCTGGCCGGCCAGGTCGTCGAAGTCCCACGGCTCGGTGCCGATCAGCCGGACCACCGGCTCGGGGTCGTTGTACAGGGCGACCTCGTAACCCGAGGAGTGCACGATCCGGCCGTTGATCCAGCCGGACTGCTCACTGGCCAGGTAGGCCACGACCAGCGCCACGTTGTCCGGCGACCACTCGTCGGCGCCCGGCCTGGACCGGCGCCGCTGCGCCGGGATCGTGTCGGTCATCCTGGTCGCCGCACCCGGCGAGACCGCGTTGACCGTCACCCCGTACTGCGCGAGCGAATGGGCGCAGGAGTAGGTCAGGCCGACGATGCCCATCTTCGCGGCGGCGTAGTTGGGCTGGCCGGGCGCGCCGTGCAGGCCGGAGACCGAGGTGAAGTTGATGATCCGGTTCTGCGCGGCAGCGTCCCTGACCGTGCGCCAGTGGATCGCGGCGAACTTGGTCGTGTTGAAGGTGCCCTTCAGATGCACCCGGATGACGTCGTCCCACTCCTGCTCGGTCATGTTGAAGACCATCCGGTCCCGCAGGATGCCCGCCACGTTGACCAGGATGTCGAGCCGCCCGAACTCGGCGACGGCGTTCTCGATCAGTCCCCGCGCCGCCGCGTGGTCGGAGATGTCCGCCCCGCTCACCACGGCCGTGCCGCCCGAGGCGGCGACCTCGTCGGCGACCGCCCTGGCCGGGCCGGCGTCCTGGCCAGAACCGTCCACGGCGGCGCCGAGGTCGTTGACCACGACCGACGCGCCTTCCCTGGCCAGCAAGATCGCGACCGACCTGCCGATGCCGCGCCCGGCTCCTGTCACTATCGCGACGCGCCCGTCCAGACGCCCCATATGGCAGCTCCCGCCCTGGCTGGATTCATTGTTAATTATTAGAATTGTCTTCTGGAATTAGCTTCTGGTCAGCGGGCGCACGCTGTCAAGTCCGCGCCGGCGTGACACGATGATGCCGGGTGGACCGGGGGTCGGGCAAGGCGCGGGAGAACGAATCTGATGAGCGGAATGCCGGGCGAGGCGACGGGCCGGACGGCCGGCGCCGCGTGGCAGTGGGGCCGCACCAAGCAAACGCAGCGCGACTTGCTGGACGCGGCTCGCCACGTCTTCGCCGAGCAGGGCTTCTCCAACGCCAGCATCGCCGACGTGGTCGAGCGGGCCGGGTCCAGCGTGGGCAGCCTGTATCACCACTTCGGCGGCAAGAGCGAACTGTTCCTCGCCCTGTGGCAGGAGCACCAGGTCGCCCACGAGACGGCCGCGAGCAAGGCGGTCGCCGGCGCCCGTGCGGCCGGCCAGACCGACCCGACGGAGTTGTTCTGCGTCGGCGCGCGGGCGTTCCTCGAAGGCAGTTGGCTGCGCCGGGACCTGGCGATGCTGTTCCTCGATGGCGACGGCCCGCCCGGGTTCGAGGTGATGCGCCGCCGCCGGGTACACGAGTGGATCAGCCAGAATGACGCCCTGCTCCGGCTCGCCGACACCGCGCTTGACCGGCTCTACGCGGCCATCTTGACCTCACTGATCGGCGAAGGCGGCCGCGAGGTAGCCGCCGCGAAGACCCGTAGGCAGGCCGACACCGTCATCGACGCGGTCATCGAGTACGCCCGCCGTACCATGGCCGGCGGCCCCTGGAAGCCCAGGCGATCGTAGTACCCGTGGTGGCGCCGCCCGCCGACGCCGCCCGCCGACGCCGCCCGCCTGCCCGCCGACGCCGCCGCCGACGCCGCCGACGCCCGCCCGCCCGCCCGCGACCTGACTTCACTCGAGTTAGTTCACCCGAAACCAGGCAAATCGTGGCACGAAAGTGGTTCCAACCGGGGGTAAGTGCGAGGTGCCCCCGGTGCGCGCGCCCTTGACAACAGCCCGCTGGCTGGGGTCTGATCGGATCTAGAATGCGATTCTAGGATTGCGGTCCAGGTCCAGGTCCAGGTCCGGCCCTGAGCCGCGACCAGCCAGGGAGGCTCGCGATGGATCTTGACCTCGGCCCGGAGATCGCGCGGTTCCGCGACCAGACCAGGGAGTGGATCGCGGCAAACGCTCCCGGCCGGCTCGCCGAGCTCGCTGACTGGAACATGGCAGTCACGGCCGGCGGCTACCGGGGCGGTGAGCTCGCGGCCGCGGCCGAGCATCCTGCCTACGTCCAGTGGGAGGAACGGCTCGCGGCTGCCCGGCTGATCTGCCCCCAGTGGCCGGAGCGGTTCGGCGGTCAGGGCCTGGACGCGGTCCGGCTGGCCGTGCTGAACGAGGAGTTCCACCGGGCCGGCCTGCCCCGGGTACGGCGCGGCATGGGCGAGAGCCTGGTCGGGCCGTCGATCATCGTGCATGGCACGCCGGAGCAGCAGGCGCACTTCCTGCCGCGCATCATCTCCGGCGAGGACACCTACTGCCAGGGATTCTCCGAGCCGGACCACGGGTCCGACCTCGGCGGAGTGCGGACCAAGGCCGAGGTGGACGGCGACGAGATCGTCGTCACCGGCACCAAGGTGTGGACCTCAGGCGCCGCGCGGGCGAACATGATGTTCGCCCTGTGCCGCAGCGACCCGGACGCGCCCAAGCACGCCGGCCTGTCCTACGTCCTCTTCCCGTTCGACGATCCCGGGGTGAGCTACCGGCCGATCAGGCAGATCTCCGGTGCCTCGGAGTTCTGCGAGGACTTCATCGACGGGGTCAGGGTCCCGCTGTTCAACGTGATCGGCGGGCTGAACAACGGCTGGAAGGTGGCGATGACCACGCTCGGCCACGAGCGCGGCGGCGCGGCGACCGTCCAGCACCTGGGCTTCGAGCGAGAGTTCTGGGAGCTAGCCGAGACCGCGCGCAAGTACGGCAAGGACACCGACCCACTGGTGCGCCAGCAGCTCGCCTGGGCCTACACCGGCGTCCAGGTGATGCGGTTCAGCGGGCTGCGCGCGCTCGCGCTGGCCGCGCAGGGCAAGGAGCCAGGCCCGGAGGCCTCGGTCGCGAAGCTGCTGTGGAGCGAGTATCACAAGCGGCTTGGCGAGATCGCCGTCGGCATCGTCGGCTCCGACGCGCTGATCCGCCCGGACGGCCCCGGCTACCCGACGACCGACTGGCAGAACGTCTTCCTGAGCAGCCGGGCCGGCACCATCTACTCGGGCACCAGCGAGATCCAGCGCAACATCGTCAGCGAACGCGCTCTCGGCCTGCCGAGGTGAGTAGCACCGCCCTGACCCAGGTGCGCTCACTCGTGTCACCGCGGCGGCTGACCGAGTTCTTCGCACCCAGGAGCATCGCCGTCGTCGGGGCATCGGACACCTCGGGCTGGGCACGGTACGTATTCGCCGCCGCGGCGGCGACGCGGTTCTCCGGGCCGCTGGTCCCGGTCCACCCGGCGCACGAGACGGTGTTCGGCCGGCCGGCCGTTCCCAGCCTGCGTGACCTGGCGGCCCCGGTGGACCTCGCGTTCATCATGGCGCCGGCGCAGGCGGTGGAGTGCGTGCTCGACGACGCGGCCGCGGCCGGAGTGCGCGGCGCGATCGTGCTCGCCTCCGGATACGCCGAATCCGGGCAGGAAGGCCGGGCGCTGGAGCAACGCCTGTCGGACCGGGCGGCGGCGCACGGGATCACCTTGCTCGGACCGAACTGCCTGGGCTTCCTGAACGCGCACGCCTGCGCGGGTCCGTTCGCCTTGACCGTGCCGCTGCCGCTGCTGCCCGGCCCGGTCGGCATCGCGCTGCAGAGTGGCGCGCTGGCCAGCGTCGTGCTCGCCTTCGCCCGCTCGCATGCCATCGGCGTGAGCACGCTGGTGACGCTGGGCAACGAGGCGATGATCACCGCGGCCGACGTGATCGAGTACCTGGTCGAGGACGAAAGCACCCGCGTGATCTGCCTGTTCCTTGAGGAGATCAGCGACCCGGTGCGGTTCGCCGCCGCGGCGCGGCAGGCCGACCTGGCGGGCAAGCCGATCGTCGCGATCAAGGTCGGATCCAGCCCGGCCGGCCAGCAGGCGGCACTGGCCCACACCGGGGCGGTCGCCGGGGACGACGCGGTCGTGGACACGGCGCTGCGCCGCTGGAACGTGATCCGGGTGCGCGGTATCGAGGAAATGCTGTGCACGACGGCACTGCTCGGCTACGCGCGGCGACCGCGCGGGCGCAGGATGGGCGTGCTCACGTCCTCTGGCGGTGCCTGCGACATCATCGCCGACCGGGCCAGCGCGGAAGGCATCGAGATCCCGCCCTTCGATCCGGCCACGGTCACGGCGATCGCGCCATACGTGCCGCCGTTCGCGCGCGTGGCTAATCCGCTCGACGTGACTGGCTACTTCCTGGCCAACCGGCGTACCTCAGCGCTGACCGCCATCGACCACGCGCTCGATGCCGCCGTGTCCGATCCCGGGCTCGACTTCGTGCTCTTCGCTGGCCCGGCGCTGCCCGACACCCGGCCGCCGGAGCACCGCCTGGCCGACCTCATCGACGAGCGCATTGGCTGGCTCGGCGAGCGCGTCGCCGCCGCGCCGATCCCGGTCATCTGCGTGAACTCCACCTGCGTGGACGTGACCGAGTACGGCCGGAGCCTGCTGACGCACCGCGGCCTGCACCCGCTGGCCGGCCTGGACCTCGGCCTGCGGGCCATCGGCAACGCGCTGCGCTGGCACGAAGGCAGGGGCCGCGCCAGGGCCACGGCGGCCCGCCCCGCCGCCACGGCGACCACCGCCGCGGCGACCGCCGCCACGATCCGCGACCTGGTACGGACGGCGCCGGGCGCCGGGCCGTGGCCGGAGACCAAGGCACGGGAGTTGCTCGCGGCGCTCGGACTACCGATGGTCCCCGCCGAACTCGTGACTTCGGCCGATGCCGCCGTCGAAGCGGCCAGCCGGCTCGGCTTCCCCGTCGCGCTGAAGATCTGCTCGGCCCAGATCCCGCACAAGTCGCAGGCGGGCGGCGTCGCGCTCGGCCTGGCCACCGCGGACCAGGTGCGCACCGGGTACCAGGCGGTACGGGCCGCGGCCGAGCCGGTCGCCGGAGCCAGCATCGACGGGGTCCTGGTGGCGCCGATGCGCACCGGCGGGATCGAACTGCTGGCCGGGGTCACCGTCGATCCCGCGTTCGGCCCGGTGCTCGCCGTCGGTCTCGGTGGCATCTGGGTCGAGGTACTGGCCGACGTCAGCCTGCGCCTGCTGCCGGTCGACGTGGCCGAGGTAGCGCGGATGCTCGGCGAACTGCGCGGTGCGCCGCTGCTGCGCGGCACCGACCTCGACGCCCTGGCGCGTGTCATCACCGAGATCGGCGACGCGGCCGTGCTGCTCGACGGGCAACTGCGGGCCAGCGGCAGCGCGCTGCACTCGCTCGAAGTCAACCCGCTGCGAGTCGGCGCGGACCAGATCGAGGCACTCGACATCCTGATCGTTACCCCATCGAGAACGGAATCACGATGAAACTGGCTTTCAGTGCGGAGCAGCAGGAGCTGCGCGAGTCGGTGCGGCGGTTCCTGGCGGACCAGATTCCGCTGCCGCGGGTCCGCGAGCTCATGGACACCGACGACGCGACCGACGAGAAGACCTGGCGGCACGCGGGCAGCATCGGCCTGCAGGGCATCGCCATCCCCGAGGAGTACGGCGGCTCCGGCTTCTCGTTCACCGAGCAGGCGATCATCTGCGAGGAACTCGGCGCCGCGCTGTACCCGGGTCCTTACCTGGCCAGCGCCGTCCTGGCCGCCACCGCGCTGCTCACCAGCTCCGACGAGGCAGCCAAGGCTGACTTGCTCCCCGGCATCGCCTCCGGCGAGACCGTCGCGACGCTGGCGTTCACCGAAGACGACGGCTCCTGGGAGCCGGACGCGATCGCGCTCACCGCGACCAACAACGGCCACGGCTGGCTGCTCGACGGGCACAAGAGCTTCGTGCTCGACGGGCACACCGCCGGCCTGCTCCTGGTGGTAGCGGCGGCCCACGCCGGGCTGTCGCTGTTCGCGGTGGACCCGGCCGCGGCCGGGCTGAGCCGGGCCGTGCTGCCCACGCTCGACCAGACGCGGAAGATGGCCAGGTGCGAGTTGCACGCCACCCCGGGGCGGCTGATCGGCGCACCGGGTGACGGCGCGGCGATCCTGCGCCGGACCCTCGACGTCACCGCGATCGCCCTCGCCGCCGAACAGCTTGGCGGCGCCCAGCGAGCTCTCGACATGGCGGTCGGGTACGCCAAGATCCGGCACCAGTTCGGCAAGCCGATCGGCAGCTTCCAGGCGATCAAGCACAAGTGCGCCGACATGCTGCTTGAGGTGGAGTCACTGCGCTCGGCCGTGCTGTACGCGGCGGCCGCGGTCGCCGAGGACTCCCCCGAGGTGCCGACGGTGGCTCCGCTGGTCAAGGCGCTGGCATCCGACACTTACTTCCACGTCGCCGCCGAGAACATCCAGATCCACGGCGGCATCGGGTTCACCTGGGAGCACGACGCGCACCTGTTCTTCAAGCGGGCCAAGGCCAGCGAACTGTTCCTGGGGGACGCCAGCTACCACCGCGAGCGGCTCGCCACCGCGATCGGCGTGTGAGAACGTGCCCGTGCGGGCCAGGCAGCGGATGCGCCCGCTACCAGGTCGGCACGGGCACTCCGAGCTCGGCCAGCAGTTCCTGGGAGTAGGCGATCCGGCCCGTCATGGTCCGCGGCTCGGCCTGGCACAGCATCAGCGCGGCCTGCGCCATGACCGCGGCCGGTTCCGCGTTGCGATCACCGGCCGTGGTCAGGTGGTGGAAGATCGTTCCTGGCGTGGGCACGACCTTGCTCGGCGACAGCGCGTTGACCGCGATGTTGTCCGCGTAGAGCTCGGCGGCCAGCCCGGTGGAGAACCGCTCGACCGCCGCCTTGCACATCCCGTAGACCGTGCCGCCCCGGCGCGCCCGCTCCGTCGGCGGCATGACGGGGTGCCTGGCCGCGCCCGAGGAGATGTTGAGTATCCAGCCGCGGCCGCGCTCGCGCATCCCTGGCAGCACCAGCGTGGCCAGGTGCACCGAGGCGGTCACCTGCACCTCGAACATGAGCGCGTACCGGCGCGGGCTGAAGTCCTGCACCGGAGTGAAGTACGTGACCGCCGCGTTGTTCACCAGGATGTCCGGCGTGCCTAGCTGCCGCGCCGCCTGCCCGGCCAGCCGCTCGCGGTCCTCCGGCTTGGACAGGTCGGCCGCGATGGCCACGGCCGTGCCTCCGGCCGCCTCGATCTCGCGCACCGTCTCGCCAATCGTTCCGGCCAGCGGAGAACTTCCCGCGGCTGTGGTGCGCGCCGCGACGGCGACCGCCGCGCCTTCGGCCGCCAGCCGCCTGGCGATCTCCGCACCGATGCCCCGGCTGGCGCCGGTGACGATCGCGACCCGCCCGTCCAGCATGCCCATCCGCCTCGCTCCCTCCGCCGCGACCTGACAGCGCGACCTGACAGCGCGACCTGACAGGTTGACACCGCCTCGATCGCTTTACCACAATGAATTCTAGAACCAAATTCTAATTACAGCCAGAACGAAAACCCCGGAGGTCGTCATGTCCCTCGATCACAGTCTCGTCGGGGTGGCAGGTGAGCCGCAGGAGCGGTCGTGGACCTCGACCGACGCCCTGCTGTACGCGGTGGGAGTCGGGGCCGGGCTCGGCGACCCGCTGGCCGAGCTCGAGTTCACCACGGAGAACTCCCAGGGCGTCAGCCAGCAGGTGCTGCCGACGTTCGGCGTGCTGATCGCGCAGGGCAGGACGACGCGGAACATCGGCGACTTCGACCGGGCGCTGCTGGTACATGCCGAGCAGTCCATCGAACTGCACCAGCCGATCCCGGTCGCCGGCACGGCGCGCACCGTCACGACGGTCACCGGGATGTACGACAAGGGATCAGGCGCCCTCGTGGTCAGCGAGAATGTCGCCGTCGACGCGGCCACCGGGCGGCCGCTGGTCACCACCCGCAGCGGCGCCTTCATCCGGGGCGAGGGCGGTTTCGGCGGCGAGCGCGGTGCCAGCGAGCCGTGGCAGCGCCCGGACCGGGCGGCCGACCACGAGGTCACCTACCAGACCAGGCCGGAGCAGGCGCTGCTGTACCGGCTGTCCGGCGACAGGAACCCGTTGCACGCCGACCCCAAGTTCGCCGCGCGCGGCGGCTTCGCCCGGCCGATCCTGCACGGCCTGTGCAGCTACGGCGTGACCGGCCGCGCGCTGCTGCACACGCTGTGCGGTTCGGACCCGGCCAGGTTCGCCGCCATGTCCGGCCGGTTCACCCACCCGGTGCTGCCCGGCGATTCCCTGGTGGTCTCGATCTGGCTGCCGGACTCCGGGGACGCGCTGTTCCAGACCGCGACCAGCGACGGGACGGTGGTCATCGACCGCGGCCGGATGCGCTTTCGTCCCGCGAACTGAGCGGCATTTAAATTGCCGACCTGGTGATATTTAACCCTTGTGCCATATCGGTACTGATATTTTTTACGCGGCAGATATCAACACTCAGCAGCAGGAACGGAGAGTCGATGCGCTCAGTTCAGCGCGCCAGCCGGAGCATGATCGTCGTGGCGGCACTAGCCGCGGCTGGCCTGACAGCAGCCGTCCTGCCCGCCGCCCTCGCGGCGGGACAACAGCACCGCCAGGCGTCGGCCTCGCCGGCCGGCGGCCACGAAGTCTGCGCCGCGCCGACCAGGCCGGGGCTGATGCAGTGCATGTCCGTCGTCGGCGCGCCGGCGCCCGCGTCCGCGCTGAGCCAGGCGTCGCCGCTGTTCCGGCCGCCGGGCTACTCGCCGGCCACGCTCCGCAGCGCCTACCGGCTCACCCGGGCCTCGGTCCGCCGGGGACGCGGCGAGACCGTAGCGATCGTCGACGCCTTCCGCGATCCGCGGGCGGCGCACGACCTGGCGGTGTACCGCAAGCACTACCGGCTGCCCGCGTGCAGCACCGCCGGCCGGTGCCTGCGGATCGTGAACCAGTTCGGCAGGCCCGGCCCGCTACCTCGCGCGAACGCCGGCTGGGCGCTGGAGGAGTCGCTCGACCTGGACATGGTCTCCGCGATCTGCCCGCGCTGCCACATCCTGCTGGTGGAGGCACGCAGCAACTCCACCTCGGACCTGGCCATCGCCGAGGACACCGCGGTGCACAAGGGCGCGAAGTTCGTCTCCAATAGCTGGAACGGCGCAGAGTTCTTCGGCGAGAGTTCGTTCAACCGGTATTTCAACCACCCCGGAGTAGCGATCACCTTCGCCGCCGGCGACTCCGGCTACGGGACCGCCTACCCCACCGACATCCAGTACGTCACCGCGGTCGGCGGTACCAGGCTGGTCCGCGCGCATAACCGCCGGGGCTGGGCAGAGACCGCCTGGTCAGGTACCGGCTCCGGCTGCTCGCAGCTCGCGGCCAAGGCGTCCTGGCAGACCGCCGACTACCACCAGGGGACCGGCTGCCTGAACCGGACCGGCAACGACGTCGCCGCCGACGCGAGCCTGAGCACCGGGGTGTCGGTCTACGACAGCTACGCGACCTGGTTCACCGGCGGCACCTGGCTGCAGATCGGCGGCACCAGCGTGGCCACGCCGATCGTCGCGGCGGTCTACGCGCTGGCGGGCACGCCCAGCCGGAACACCTACCCGGCCGAGTACCCCTACCTGAACGCCGGCCGCCTGTTCGACGTCGTCACCGGCACCAACGGCAACTGCACCGTCACCCGCGCCTACCTGTGCAACGCCAAGCCCCGCTATGACGGCCCGACCGGCCTGGGCACGCCGGCGGGATACGCGGCCTTCTCCGGCGGCGGCCAGCGGGTCACGCTGCTCGATCCGGGCACGCTGAACGTCACCGCGGCCACGGCCTTCTCGCTGCCGATCACCGGCCTGGACACCGACAGCCGCGCCAGCACGCTGGCCTACCACGCGACCGGGCTGCCGGCTGGCCTGTCGATCGCGCCGGTCCCGCACTCCACCAACGCGGTCATCTCCGGCACGCTCCCGCTCACGCTGTCGACTTTCACGGTCACGGTGACCGCGACCGACTCCCGCACCGGCAGGACGGGCCGGGTGACGTTCGCGATCGTCGTCGGCTAGCCGCGTGTTAACCTGCCAAGCAAACGCTAGGTTGGCCACCCGGGCGAATCGCACGGTGGTATGAGCGAGGCGGGTGGCAGCCGATGGGCATCGAGGTCGGTACGGGCGACGGCATCGCCGAGGTGGTGATCGACTATCCGCCGGTGAACGCGCTGCCCGCGCAAGGCTGGTTCGACCTGGCCGCCGCGATCACGACGGCGGGCGAAGACCCGGCCGTGCGGGCGGTCATCCTGGCGGCCACCGGACGCGGTTTCTGCGCGGGCGTCGACATCAAGGAGATGCAGCGCACCGTCGGCCACACGGCACTGGTCGGCGCGAACCGCGGCTGCTTCGCGGCGTTCGCCGCGGTCTACGAGTGCGCCGTCCCCGTGATCGCCGCGGTCCAGGGGTTCTGCCTCGGCGGCGGCGTGGGCCTGGCGGGGAACGCCGACATCGTGATCGCGGCCGACGACGCGACGTTCGGCCTGCCGGAGGTCGACCGGGGCGCGCTTGGCGCGGCGACGCACCTGTCCAGGCTGGTGCCGCAGCAGCTCATGCGGACGATGGTGTACACCTGCCGGAGCGTTCCCGCGGCGCGACTGCACGCGTTCGGGACCGTGCTCGAGGTGGTGCCGCCCGGCGAGCTGCGGACCGCTGCCCGCGCCGTCGCCGCCGAGATCGCCGCCAAGAACGGCGAGATCATCCGGCTGGCCAAACAGTCGCTGAACGGCATCGACCCGGTCGACGTGCGGCGTTCGTACCGGTACGAGCAGGGCTTCACCTACGAGCTCAACCTGACCGGCGTCTCCGACGCGGCCAGGCAGGCCTTCGTGGACCGGAAGGAACGATGACGGCGACGTCGACCGGCCGCGTGCTCGGCATCGACGACGTGGTGCGGGAAATCCGGCCCGGCATGACGATCGGGATCGGCGGCTGGGGTTCGCGGCGCAAGCCGATGGCGCTGGTCCGCGCTCTCGCCAGGGCCGGCCTGACGGACCTCACCGTGGTGTCGTTCGGCGGGCCCGATGTCGGGCTGCTGATCGCGGCAGGCGCGGTGCGCCGGGTCGTGACCGGGTTCGTCTCGCTGGACTCGATTCCGCTCGAGCCGCATTTCCGCCGGGCCAGGCAGGCAGGCGAGATCGAGCTGACCGAACTCGACGAGGGCATGATGCACTGGGGGCTGCTCGCCGCCACGCAGCGGCTGCCGTTCCTGCCGATCCGGGCCGGCCTGGGTTCTGACGTGCTGCGGGTCAACCCTGGCCTGCGCACCGTCCGCTCCCCCTACGACGACAACTCCGAGTTCGTCGCCGTGCCCGCGCTGGCGCTGGACGTCGCGCTGGTGCACCTGAACCGGGCGGACCCTGGCGGTAACGGCTGCTATCTCGGACCCGACCCCTACTTCGACGACCTGTTCTGCCTGGCGGCGGAGCGGGCCTTCGTCTCCTGCGAGCAGATCGTGCCGACCGGCGAACTGGCCAGTGCGGTGCCGCCGCAGGCCATGCTGGTCAACCGGGCGATGGTGCACGGCGTGGTACAGACGCCGGGCGGCGCGCACTTTACCAGTTGCGTGCCGGACTACGGCAGGGACGAGGCGTTCCAGGCCGAGTACGCCAAGGCGGCGGCCGGCGCCGAGACCTGGGATGCGTTCCGCGCCAGGTACCTGGACGGTGACGAGGACAGCTACCAGGAGGCGGTGCGCGCCTTCGCGCCGCACCGGGCCGACCGCGCGGACGCGGCAGGTGCGGCATGACCGGCCACGAGCCGACGCCGGCCTCGCTCGCCGAGCTCTGCGTGGTCGCGTGTGCCCAGGCCTGGCGCGGCGACGGCGTGATCCTGGCCAGCCCGATGGGCCTGATCCCCTCGCTCGGCGCCCGGCTGGCCAGGCTCACCTTCGCGCCCGAGTTGCTGGTCACCGACGGCGAGGCGATGCTGGTCAGCGCCGACGAGGTGGTCGAGGGCTGGATGCCGTACCGGGACGTGCTCCGGCTGGTCGCGACGGGCCGGCGGCACATGATGATGGGCGCGGCTCAGCTCGACCGCTACGGCAACCAGAACATCTCGGCGATCGGCGACTGGAATCGCCCCAAGGCCCAGCTGCTCGGTGTCCGCGGCGCCCCGGGCAACACGGTCAACCACCCGGTGAGCTACTGGATACCAAGACATTCGCCGCGGGTACTCGTCGAGCGGGTCGACCTGGTCAGCGGCGTCGGCTACGACCGGGCGGCCGGGCATGACGAGTTCCACGAGATCCGGCTCGTCGTCACCGACAAGGCGGTACTGGACTTCGGCACCCCGGACCACCGGATGCGGCTGCGCTCGGTGCATCCGGGGGTCAGCGCCGAGCAGGTGCAGGCACTGACCGGGTTCGAGCTCGCCATCGCCGACGACGTGCCGGTCACCCCGGTGCCGACCGAGGCAGAACTGGCACTGATCAGGCAGCGGCTCGATCCGGCCGGATCGCGCGAGGCGGAGCTGCGGTGAAGACGCCGCTGACCGGCCTGCTCGGGATCAGGTACCCCGTCGTCCAGGCCGCGATGGGCTACGTGGCCGGCGCCCGGCTGACCGCCGCGACCTCGGCCGCCGGCGGGCTCGGCCTCATCGCGTCAGCCACGATGAGCCCGGAGGCGTTGCGTAATGCCATCAAGGCGGTCAAGGAACGGACGGCGGCACCTTTCGGCGTGAACCTGCGCGCCGACGCGCCGGACGCCGCGGCGCGGATCGACCTGATCATCGCCGAGCAGGTCCCGGTGGCCTCGTTCGCGTTGGCGCCCCGGCCGGAACTGATCGCGAGATTGCGGGATGCCGGGGTCGTCACGATCGCCTCGGTCGGCGCGCGCCGACACGCGGAGAAGGTCGCGGCCTGGGGAATCGACGCGGTCATCGCGACCGGCGGCGAAGGCGGCGGGCATACCGGCTCGGTGCCGACCAGCCTGCTGATCCCGCAGGTGGTCGACGCGGTCGACATCCCGGTGATCGCGGCGGGCGGGTACTTCGACGGCCGGGGCCTGGTGTCGGCTCTCGCCTACGGCGCGGCCGGCATCGCGATGGGCACCAGGTTCCTGCTGACCTCCGACAGCCCGGTCGCCGACGAGGTGAAACGGGTCTACCTGGCCAGTGACCTCACTGGGACGCTGGTCACCAGCAAGGTGGACGGGGTGCCGCACCGGGTGCTCCGCACGCCGCTGACGCAGCGGCTCGACCGGGCCGGGCGGCTGACCGGGCTGATGCGCTCGGTGCGGGCGGCGGCGGCGTTCCGCGGCGTGTCGGGACTGGGCTGGCCGGAACTGATCGGGCAGGGCCGTGCGATGCGACACAACTCCGAGCTGACCTGGGGGCAGGTCCTGATGGCGGCCAACACCCCGATGCTGCTGAAGGCAGCCATGGTAGACGGCCGTCCCGACCTCGGGCTGATGTCGTCCGGGCAGGTCGCCGGGCTGATCGACGACCTGCCGTCGTGCGCCGAGCTGATCGAGCGGATCATGGCGGAGGCCGGGGACTGCCTGCGCCGGCTCACCGACTAGCCGGGACCGAAGACCGGCGCGGCGACGGAAATCCGGCGCGGCGACGGAAATCTGTAGTCAGCCGCCGCACGGTGCGGCAGCCTTCGGTTATGACACCCGAATTCCCCTCGCCCACCATTCCCGCGCGCTCGCGTACCGAGGTCTTCCTGACGTACCTGGATTTCTTCCGCTCCCGAGTGGTCAGTAAGCTCGACGGACTGCCCGAGTCCGACCTGCGGTCCAGCAGGCTGCCCTCAGGCTGGACACCGATCGAATTGCTCAAGCACCTGCGCTACGTCGAGCTTCGCTGGCTCGAATGGGGCTTCGAAGGCCGCGCCTTCGCCGATCCGTGGGCCGACGGCCTGAACGACCGCTGGCACGTCGGCAACGACGAGACACTCGCTGACCTGGTAGCGCAACTGCGCGCTCAGGCCGAGCGGAGCCGGGACATCATCGAACAGCACGACCTTGCCGAGGTCGGCCGGCCCGGGGAGCGGTGGGACGGAGCGGAGCCGGCCACTCTGGAGCGAATCCTGTTCCACCTGGTCCAGGAGTACGCGAGGCATCTCGGTCAGCTGGACATCGTCTGCGAGCTGGCCGGCGGCCCGACCGGCGAGTAACCGAGGCCCGACCGGCGAGTAACCGAGGTCTGCGCCCAGTCGCTCGATGATCGTCACGTTGGCCTGGCCGCCGCCCTCGCACATGGTCTGCAGGCCGTACCGGCCGCCGGTGCGCTCCAGGCCGTGCAGCAAGGTCGTCATCAGCCGCGCGCCGGTCGCACCCAGCGGATGGCCGAGCGCGATCGCACCGCCGCTGACGTTCACCTTGGCCAGGTCGGCGCCGGTCTCCCGCTGCCAGGCGAGCACCACCGAAGCGAAGGCCTCGTTGATCTCGACCAGGTCGATGCCGGCGAGCGTCAGGCCCGCCCGGCGCAGCGCGTGCTCGGTCGCGACGATCGGCGCGGTCAGCATCATGACCGGGTCGTCGCCGCGCGCCGACAGATGGCAAATTCGCGCCCGCGGCCGTAGTCCGTGCTGGGCGACCGCCCGCTCGGAGGCGATCAGCAACGCGGCCGACGCGTCGGCGATCTGGCTGGACAGCGCGGCCGTAATCACCCCGCCGTCCGCGGCCGGCCGTAGCGCCGCCAGCCCGGCCATCCGCTCCAGCGAAGTGTCCCGGCGCGGGCACTCGTCTACGGCTACGTCGCCGTAGGGCTCGATCTCGGCAGCGAACTGACCGGCGTCGATCGCTGCGATCGCACGCTGGTGGCTGGCCAGCGCGAACTGCTCCATCTCGGCCCGGCTGATCTTCCACTTCGCGGCGATCATGTCGGCCGCCCGGAACTGCGAGACCTCCTGATCACCGTACCTGGACCGCCAGCCTTCCGACCCGCCGAACGGATCGTCATGGCCGAATGCCTGACCCGCGGTCATCGCGGCGGCGATCGGGATCTGGCTCATGTTCTGCACCCCGCCCGCGACCACCAGGTCCGCGGTCCCGCTCAGTACCGCCTGCGCCGCGAAGTGCACGGCCTGCTGCGAGGAGCCGCACTGCCGGTCGACCGTAACGCCGGGGACCGCCTCGGGCAGTCCGGCAGCCAGCCAGGCCGTCCGCGCGATGTCGCCGGCCTGCGGGCCGATCGTGTCCACGCAGCCGAAGATCACGTCGTCCACGGCACCGGGGTCGACGCCGGTGCGCGCGAGCACCGCGGCGATGACGTGCGCGCCCAGGTCGGCCGGGTGCGCGCTGGCCAGGCTGCCGCCACGCCGGCCCACCGGCGTCCTGACCGCGTCGACTATGAACGCCTCAGCCATCCCGGCCGTCCTCTCGCCACTACCCGCCGCCACGACCTGGCGTCACGCGGCTCTCGCCGCAGGTCATTAGAACACGTTCTACCTTATCCGGCGGTGCCTGCCGGCTCACGGCGCAGACCGGTCGGCAGGAAGGCCGCACCGGGCCCGCGGGTTCTGGCGGAGTCGGCCGGATTGGAGATGGCGCACCGGCTCAGCGACAGGCAGCCGCATCCGATGCAGGAGTCGAGTCCGTCACGCAACGCCACCAGTGCGTCGATCTGCGCGTCGAGGCGCTTTCGCCAGCCACGGGACAGCCGGGACCAGTCTGTCCGGTTGGGCGTACGCCCGGCAGGCAGCGACGCGAGCGCGGCGGCGACCTCGTCCAGGCTGAGCCCGATGTTGCGCGCCGCCCGGATGAAGGCGAGCCTGCGCAGCGTGCCGCGCTCGAACCGGCGCTGCCCGCCGGAGGTCCTGGTCGCAGGCAGCAGGCCAAGCCCTTCGTAGTACCGAACCGCCGACTCGGCGAAGCCACTGCGGCGCGCGATCTCCCCGACCGTGAGCAAGTCCGTACTGCGCATCAGTTGCCTCCCCGGCAGGTCCGCGAGTCGGCGAGGCGGCGAGGCGGCAAGGCCGCGTGCGCGCGCGCACGCGTGCAAGCGCGCGGCCGTGCCACATCCGCGTACCGATTTGGCTTCAAGTTGACTTCAACTATCAGTATGACACGAGACACCAGCCATCGAGGGAGACCAACAGCGAGGAGGGGCTATGCCCACCGCTCTCATCACCGGCGCATCCGAAGGATTCGGTCGCGCCATCGCCAGTGCGCTCGCCGAACGCGGCTGGTCGCTGATCGTCGACGCCCGGCGGTCACTGGAGGCAGCCGAGCCGCCACTGCCGGAGCGCTTCACCGTGCCTGAACCTACCGCGCAACTGGTCAACCTCACTCGCTCCGCCGGGCGGCGGGTGATCGCGGTCGGCACCACTGTGACCCGCGCACTGGAGAGCGCCGCCGACTCGGCCGGCGCCGTCCGGCCCAGCCAGGGCTGGACCGATCTGGTGCTCGGCCCCGACCAGCCAGCGCGAGTGATCAGTGGGCTGATCACCGGCTGGCACGACCCGGAAGCCTCGCACCTGGCGCTTCTTGAGGCAGTCGCCGGGCCGCGGCTGGTGAGGTCAGCGTACATCGAAGCCGACAAAAGCGACTATCTGGGACATGAGTTTGGCGATAGCCGCCGCCTCCTCCTCCCTCCAACCCCCCGGCCAGCCCGGCCAGCCCGGCCAGCACCATGTTCGTGGTGAGTTTCCGGCGAATAGCACGGACAACTCACCACGATCATGAGGAGATGCCGGGAGCGGCGCGGGCGATGCCGGGAGCGGCGCGGGCGACACCGGGAGCGGCGCGGGCGACACCGGGAGCGGCGCGGCCAGAGTGGCACGACCGCCCGACATCAGCCGGATCCCGACCTTTCGGCGGCGCCCTCGTCCCGGCTAGACTAGAACACGTTCTACTAGGAGTGACACCGAGACCTGGCTCAGCGCAGCGGAGGGCGGATTGCACCTGACTTACACGCCGGAGCAGGACAATCTCCGCGACGAACTGCGCGAGTACTTCGCGACCCTCATGACTCCGCAGCGCCGGGAGTCGCTGACCAGGACCGGGGGCGACTACGGAGACGGGGACGCCTACAAGGAAGTCGTCCGCCAGCTCGGCGCGGACGGCTGGCTCACGCTGAGCTGGCCCGCCGAGTACGGCGGACGCGACGCGACCATGACCGACCAGCTGATTTTCACCGACGAAGCCGCCGTGGCCGGGGTCCCGGTGCCGTTCCTGACGATCAACACCGTCGGCCCGACGATCATGCGGTTCGGGACCGACGAGCAGAAGTCGTTCTTCCTGCCCAAGATCGCCGCAGGGGAGCTGCACTTCTCGATCGGCTACTCCGAGCCCGAGGCGGGAACCGACCTGGCCGGACTGCGTACCCGTGCGGTCCGTGACGGCGACGAGTACGTCATCAACGGGCAGAAGATGTGGACCTCGCTGATCGGCTACGCGGACTACGTCTGGCTCGCCTGCCGTACCGATCCGGACGCGCCGCGGCACAAGGGCCTGTCGATCATCATCGTGCCGACCGACTCCCCCGGATTCTCGTGGACGCCGGTACCCACCGTGGCCGGCATCTCGACGAGCGCGACGTACTACTCCGACGTCCGGGTCCCCGCCGCCAGCCTGGTCGGCACGGAGAACCAGGGCTGGTCGCTGATCACCAACCAGCTCAACCACGAGCGCGTGGCGCTGACGTCGGCCGCGCCGTTGCAGACCGCGTTGCGCGAGGTGCGGGACTGGGCCGCGCAGACCACGACAGCGGACGGCAGGCGAGTGGTCGACGCCGAGTGGGTGCAGCTCAACCTGGCCAGGGTGCACGCCAAGACCGAGGTACTCAAGCTGCTGAACTGGCAGGTCGCGGCCCAGGCGGATAGCGGGCAGGCGCTCGGCCCGGCCGCGGCGTCGGCGACCAAGGTGTACGGCACCGAGCTGACCATCGAGGCCTGCCGACTGCTCATGGAAGTGCTCGGCGCGAACGCGCCGGTCTCGCAGGGCTCCCCGGGTGCGCTGCTGGCGGGCCGGATCGAGCGGCTGCACCGTTCGGCGCTGATCCTGACCTTCGGCGGCGGCACCAACGAGATCCAGCGGGACATGATCGCCATGCTCGCGCTCGGCCTGCCCTACCGGCGATGACGACTCGGGAGTAGCTGTGGACTTTTCGGTAACGCAAGCCCAGGAGGAACTGTCGGCTCTCGGACGGCAGATCCTGGCCGACCGCGCGACGCCCGACCGGCTGACCGAGCTTGAGCAGGCCGGGCTGGGCTTCGACCAGGAGCTGTGGGCCGATCTCGCCATCGCCGACATCCTCGGCGCGGCGCTGCCCGCCCAGCTAGGCGGTGACGGTTACGGGCTGGCCGAGCAATGCTCGATCCTGGTCGAGATCGGGCGCGCCGTAGCGCTGGCGCCGTACCTGGAGTCGATCGTGCTCGGGGCAGGCGCGATCGCCAGGTTCGGAATGGACGAGCAGCTCAAGCGGTGGGCCGGGCCGGCCGCTGCCGGAGACCTCGTGCTGACCGGCGCCCTGTCCGAGGCTGGCAGCGAGGACCCGCGGACGCCCGTGACGCGAGCCGACTACGTGAACGGCCGCTGGCTACTGCGCGGGACCAAGACCACCGTGCCGTTCGGCGCGTCAGCCGGCCTGTTCCTCGTCCCGGCGACGACCGGGCCCGGAGTGGCCGTGTTCTGCGTCGAGCCTGCCGATCCAGGGGTGAGCATCGCGCCGCAGCGGCTGATCGACGGCGCCGGGGCGGCCGAGCTGGAATTCGACTCGGTCGGACTCGACGACGACCGGCTGCTCGGCCGGCCGGGGTCCGGATCAGGATCGGGCGCCGAGGTCGTCGACTGGCTACTCGCACGGGCGACCGTCGGGCTGTGCGCGCTGCAACTTGGCGTCGCCGAGCGGGCGCTGGAGCTGACCGCTGAGTACGCGCGGAACCGCCAGCAGTTCGGGCGGCCGATCGGCGCCTTCCAGGCGGTCGCGCAGCGCCTCGCCGACGCCTACATCGACGTCGAGGCGATCAGGCTGACCATGTGGCAGGCCGCCTGGCGGCTGGCGGCCGGGTTGCCGTGCGACGCCGAGATCGCCACGGCCAAGTTCTGGGCCGCCGACGCCGGCCACCGGGTCGCGCACACGGCTGTGCACGTCCACGGTGGCGTCGGCATCGACATCAGTCACCCGCTGCACCGGTACTTCACCGCCGCCAAACGGAACGAATTCGCCCTCGGCGGCGCGACCACGCAGCTACGACGGCTAGGCGCCGCCCTCGCGGCGACCGGCTGAGCCCTCGCGGCGACCGGCTGATGCTGAGCCCTCGCGGCTCACTGCGGGAACGGGCAGGTCTGTCCCTTCTTCGGGATGCGCTTGCAGCGCCCGAAGCGGAACTGCGGATGCGACTGGATGTGCACCTTGATTTCTTCATCCCGATGAACGAACCAGGCTCCCAGTTCTTCGGAAAATGGCTGCACCGCGTGGTGTTGGCCCGCTCCGTACATACCCAGGGCTTCTGGACGACCTTGTAGATCTGCCAGGTCCAGCGCCACTCGGGCCAGCCGATCGCCCTTCTCGGCAAGTAGATCGTCTCGGAGATGCGGTGGCTGTTGTTCCAGCCGAAGCTTCGCTCCACCGACAGTCCCAGGGAGCCCTCCAGGACCGGGAAGGATACTTCGAGTGAGCCAGATATCGAGTTGTCCGTCCCGGCGCACTCCTCGTCGGTGATGTACTTGACGCGCTGGACGCGGTAGTCGATCCCGGGAGCGTTTGACCAGACCCGCCATACCTTGTGGCCGCTATTGATCATCTTGTGCGACACGATCGTCCAGTGGTGGAGCAGCACGGTGTAGCCAGGCACGCGAGTGGCGGCACTGGCCGGCACCGTGGCCGCGGTACCGGCGGCCAGCCCCGAGACCAGGGCCGTTGCCAGCACGCCGCGAGCCATTCTCGATGAGGATCCCAGAAAGGTCATGCGATAGGCATTCGCGGTTCAGGTGCAGCAATCCCGGTGGCCGGAAGAGCGATCGGATGCGGTGGTACGGTCCTAGGTGGCGGATGCGGCCGGAGGGCGGGGACATGACTGACGGAACACCAATCTCGTACGAGGCGGCTGTCCGCGGCACGCCCGTGCTGAGCAGTTCAGGCGCGCGGATCGGCACGCTTGAGCACGTTCTTGAGGTATCCGACCTCGACCTGTTCGAAGGCATGACCATAGCGACCAGGCACGGGCTCCGCTTCATCGACGCCGAGCACATCACGCAGATCACGACGACGCGCATCCAGTGCAGCCTCACCGACGAGCAGGCCGCCCAGTTGCCACCGCCGGACGGACCGCCGGTCTACTCCGTCGACGCGCTGGCCGACTCCGGAAGCAGCCTGCACGACGTCATCAGGCGGTTGTTCGGCAAGCCGCGCTGGAAGCGCGACACCGACTAGCCGGCTGGCCGGCCCGTCAGAGCGTGCCGGGCGACCGCAACTGATCGGCTAGGACAGCGGGAGCCTCCGCCAGCGACGGCCCGTACCAGGTGAGGTGCCGGCCGCTCACGAGCGCGGCGGGCAGCACGGGAAAGGCTTCTGGCCCGTCGGTGGCGGTGAACCGGTACGGCTCGTCGGGCAGCACGACAAGGTCGGCGCCCGACTCCCGCAATTCCGCCAGGCCGATCTTGGGATACCGCTGCGGGTGGTTCGCGTACACGTTGGCCACGCCGAGCCTGGCCAGCAGGTCACCGGCGAACGTGTCGCTTCCGATCACCATCCAGGGCCGCCGCCAGATCGGGATGATCGCCAGGCGCGAACCCTCCGGCGGCTGCGCTAGCCTTCCCCACGCTTCGGCGGCGGCATCAAGCCAGAGCGGCCTGGCCAGCCCGCAGCCGCGCGCGAGCATCCGGTCAAGCGAGTCGAGTGCCTCGGGCAGACCGCGGATCCTGGTCACCCACACGCCAAGGCCGGCCGCCCGCAGCGCGGCCAGGTCCGGCTCACGGTTCTCTTCTTCGTTGGCGAGCACCAGGTCAGGAGCGAGCGCGATGATCCTGGGAACATCCGGGTTCTTCGTTCCGCCGATCCGCTGCACCGCCAGGCCCGGCGGATACGAGCACCATCGCGTTGCGCCGATGAGCAAGCCGGCATCGCAGGACGCCACCGCCTCGGTCAGCGACGGCACGAGCGAGACGACCGTGCGCACCCGGTCAGGCAACCCCACCGGGTTGCCGAGGTCATCGCGGAACACCGGCATACCCGGACCCTATCCCGTCGCGGTCGCCTCGCCCTGGCGCGCTGATCAGTCCGGTGATAAGCGGGGAGAGCAGGCAAGCCGCCGCAGCGTCTCGTCCGCTTCGGCGAGCAGGCTAGCCATGACCTCGGCGACCGGCCGCACGGTGTTCATCCGGCCCACGATCTGCCCGACCGGCATTGGCACCACGTCCGGGTTGCCGGAGTCCATCAGCCGCTGGTGCGCCTCGCTGACCAGCAGGTTCTGCAGCGGCATCGGAAGTGCCTCGGGTGCGCCCGGCTCATCCCAGGCCTGCGTCCACTTGTTCTTCAGCAGCCTGGCTGGCTTGCCGCTGTAGATCCGCGAGCGCACGGTGTCCGACGACGTAGCCGCCAGCAGCGCGTCCCGCACTCCGGAGACTCCCGAACCCAGGGCGTACTCCTGCGTCGTCAGCCAGAACGACCCCATCCAGACTCCGGCCGCGCCGAGCGCCAGGCCAGCCACGATCTGGCGGCCTGAGCCGATGCCTCCCGCAGCGAGCACCGGAACGTCCGGCCCGACCGCATCGACGATTTCGGGCACCAGCACCATGGAGGCGATCTCCCCGGTGTGGCCGCCGGCCTCGTACCCCTGGGCGACCACGATGTCGACGCCGCGGGCTACGTGCCTGACCGCGTGCTCGGCCTTGCCGGCCAGTGCGGCGACTGCGATCCCGCGGTCGTGCGCGGCGGCTATCACGTCGTCGGGCGGCGAGCCGAGCGCGTTGGCGATGAGCTTGACCGGGTGCTCAAGCGCGACCTCCACGTGCGCCCGGGCTACCGAATGCAGCCAGCCGAGCACTCCGTCACGAGCCGGGCCGCCGGCGGCCAGCGGCGGCACGCCGAGACTGAGCAGAGTCTTATCGACGAACTCCCGGTGACCGGCCGGGATCAGCTGGTCAAGGTCGACCTGCGTGCCTTCGGTCGGGATCTTGGCCGGCATCACGACGTCCACCCCGTACGGCCGGCCGTCGGTATTGGCGTCCATCCATCGCAGCGCCGTCTGGAGCTCGTCGGCGTCGTTGTAGCGTACGCAGCCAAGCACGCCCAGGCCGCCAGCCCGGCTGATCGCCGCGGCAACGTGCTCGGACGGGGTGAAGCCGAAGATCGGGTACTCGATTCCGAACCGGTCGCACACCGATGTCCGCAACGCCATGAGATCAGGCTCCCGTCTGCGAGGTTGTCGGCTGGGCGGCGTCGGAGGCGAGCCGCTCGTCCGCGAATTCGCGTGCCCACCGGTAATCGGCCTTCCCGGCCGGCGTGCGGCCGATGTGGTCAGTCACCCAGACCGTTCGCGGCACTTTGTAGCCGGCGACGTGCGTGCGCACCACGGCCTCAAGCTCCGCGAGGTCCAGGTCAGCGCCGTCGCGTGGCTGCACGATAGCGGCGACCCGCTGGCCGAGGCGCTCGTCGGGGATACCGATCACGAGCGCGTCCAGGACATCGCGATGCTCCTTGATGGCACCTTCGACCTCCTCGGGGAAGACCTTCTCGCCGCCTGTGTTCACCGACGTGTTACCCCGGCCCAGCAGCGTGATCGTGCCGTCATCCTCGACCCTGGCCAGGTCGCCAGGTACTACGTACCGCTCACCGTCGACGTCCACGAACATCGCCGCGGTCTTGACCGGGTCCTTGTAGTAGCCGAGCGGGATGTGCCCGCCTCTGGCGATGCGTCCGATTTCCCCGGGCACCACCCGCTGCCCGGCCTCGTCGATCACGATCGTGCCCGGTCCTGGCTTGACGGTTGGCCCGCCGCGCTGCTCGCCGCCCGCGCTCACGAAGCTGATGCCGGTGAATCCGGTCTCCGACGAGCCGATGGCGTCGGTGAACACCACGTTCGGCAGCGCCGCCAGGCAGGCCTGCCGTACTACCGGGGAGAACAAGGCCGCGCTCGACGACATGGCCAGCAGCGACGAGGCGTCGTACCCGCCCTCAAGGTAAGCCTCGATCAGCGGCCTCGCCATCGCGTCGCCGATGATGACCAGCACGTTGACCTTGTACCGCTGCACCGACTGCCAGATCTCGTGCGGATCGAACTTCGGCCGCAGCACTGTGGTCTCGCCGGCGAACAGACCCATGAGCGCGGCCCACTGCGCGTTGCCGTGGATCAGCGGCGCCGTGCAGAGCTTCACCAGGCCGCCGGCCGCGCCGCGCCTGGACTGCTCCCACTCATCGGGCAGCGGCTCGCCGGTCACGAAGTCGATGCCACCGCCAAGGGTCCGCCAGACGTCCTCCTGCCGCCACATCACGCCCTTGGGATATCCGGTAGTCCCGCCGGTATAGAGCAGGTAGATGTCGTCACCGCTGCGCGGTCCGAAATCCCGGTCAGCCGATGCCCCGGCGAGCGCGGCGTCGTACGGGTCGCCCGGAACGTGTCCTTCGACCACGGAACCGTCGTCGATAGCGACGGCTCCCCGCAGCGCTGACGCGTCCGGCAGCACGGTGTCGACCAGCCGCGCGTACTGCCTGTCATAGACAAGTGCGACCAGATCGGCGTCGTTCACCATGTACCGGAGCTCGTCTTGCACGTACCGGTAGTTGATGTTGACGGTCCTGGCACGAAGCTTGTAGGTGGCGATCAGCGTCTCGACCGCCTCGATGGAGTTGCGCGCGTACAGCCCGACGTGGTCGTGCGGCCCGACCCCGATGCTAGCCAAGTGATGCGCGAGCTGGTTGGTGCGCTCGTCTAGCTCGCGGTACGTCACGTGCCGATCGCCGCAGGCGACTGCCATCCGATCGGGGAAGGCATCGGCCGCGTGCTCGAAGAGATCGGCGATGTTGAGTGCCATGGGACGAAACTAGAACCTGTTACTGTTTTCGGCAAGCCTAGGCCGGACAGGAGATGCCCACAGATGACCGAGCAGTCGCACGCGCAGGTGACCGAACAGCCGCACGCGCTGATCGAGCGCCGGGACCACGTTCTGATCGTGACGATGAACCGGCCGCAGGCCCGTAACGCGCTCAGCGGTCCCATGATGGCCCTGATGCGCGAGGCCTGGGACGAGGTCGACGCGAATCCGGACATCAGGGTCGCGGTGCTGACCGGCGCGGGCGGCGCGTTCTGTGCGGGAGCCGACCTGAAGGCGATGACCGCGTCGCACCCCGGGGACTCGTTCAAGGACCCCGGCATGGACCTGTCGGTGATCGACGCGCTGCTCAAAGGCCGCCGCCTCACCAAGCCGCTCATCGCAGCGGTCGAGGGCGCCGCGATCGCCGGCGGCACCGAGATCTTGCAGGCGACCGACATCAGGATCGCGGGCGCGGGCGCGAAGTTCGGCATCTCCGAGGCACGCTGGGGCCTGTTCCCGCTCGGCGGGTCAGCGGTCCGGCTGGTCCGGCAGATTCCCTACGCGATCGCAGCCGACCTGCTGCTCACCGGGCGCCACATCACAGCGGCACAGGCGCAGCAGATCGGGCTGATCGGCGAGGTGGTCCCGGACGGGCAGGCGCTGAGCCGGGCGCTGGAAGTGGCCGCCCTGATCGCGGCGAACGGCCCGCTTGCCGTCCAGGCCATCCTGCGCACGATCAGGGAGACCGAGGGCATGCCGGAGAACGAGGCGTTCGCAGTCGAATCCCGCATCGGCATGGAAGTGTTCAAGTCCGCCGATGCTAAGGAGGGTCCGCGCGCGTTCGCGGAAAAGCGCTCGCCCCAGTTCCGCGGCGCCTAGCCGACGACTGCTCGCCCGGTGCCCTGGCCGAGTTTCCTTATCCGCCGCCCCCTTGATCGCCGTTCCGTTGCCCGCCGTTCCGTTGCCCGCCGCTTCCTTGCCCGCCGCTTCCTTGTTCGCCGCGGTGCCCGGCCGAGTTATCCCGCCCTGGCGAGTTATCCTGCCCGGTCGAGTTGTCTGGCTGTCCGTGGCGTGCGTCGGCCTCCGGGTGCCCGAGCGACTGCCCGCCGACCTGGTAGCCGTAGGCCACCACTTCGCTGCGCGGGCCATGCGCCGTGATCAGGCGAAGAGCCGCGTACGGCACGGCCCCGTAGACCGCGGCGACCGGGAGCGCTGTCACCGGATAGGTACGCACCGCCGAGATCACGAACGCGGCTAGGGTGCCGTCGGTCCGCAGGACGTAAACCTCGTCTCCGGGCCGCAGCAGCGCCAGCCGGTAGAAGACACCAGGTCCGTCCGCCGAATCGGCCGGACCGTCGATGACCGACGGCCCGATCTGGCCTGGCCACGGACCCGTGGCGTACCAGCCGGCCACGCTCGCGCCGGCCGGCACCCGGAGTTTGCGCTGGCTCCCCAGCCGGACCAGCCTGGCCCGTACGCCGATCGCCGGGATCACCAGAGACACCGGCACGGACGCGACGTCATCCAGGGACGATCCAGGCGGCGCGATGGCATGCCCACGCGGAACGGTCACCATGGGCACCTGACTGGTCCGGCCGGCCAGCACTGAACTGCCGAGCATGACTCCGCAGAGTCCCGTCACGGTGAGCAGCGTGCCGACCGTCAGCAGGACGACGGCGACCGGCCGACTCTCTGGTACCGCATGCCGTCCAGCGCGCCTCAGCATGTCACCTCACCCTGACTCGCTGGCTGGCTGCGGCGGAACTTGGCCAGGCCGGCCAGCAGCAGCAGCGGACCTGTGACGGCTAGCGTCAGCCATCCGGCGATCGACGGCCCCGCAGGTTCGGCGGTGCCGCCCAGGCTGAGCACCGGCACCGCCGCCCGCACGACAGGACTGCCAGCGGCGTCGACCAGATCGACGATCTTCAGGTGACCGGCGACGTCGAGCATGACCAGGGTATGGACGCTGCCGACCTGCGGCGTGAACTGCCCGCTGCCCGCACCGGCCGGGCCTGCGGCCTGCAGCCGGTACCCGCCGCTGGGCAGTTCCTGATAGGCACTCACCTGGCCGAAGCGCAGCGCGCGGCAGAGCACGACCGCGCCCGCCCGTACCGTGACCAGCGACTGCCGCATGGACGCCTGGATCACCCGGACCAGGGCCTGACCGGACGGCGCGGCCAGTCGGTCGGAAAGGACGGCCAGTCGCAAGCCCGGCCCCGTTCCGGTCACCGTGTACGCGGCGCCAGGCTCGACCAGGACGGCGGTGGACAGGACCGGCCGGGTGCTCGCTCCGGCTCCGGCGAGGCGCAGCGCCACGGTGTAAAAGCCTGCCGCGACCGGCACATACGGCGAGACCGTGCCGTAGCTCACGTGCCGCAGCACCAGTCCGGCCTGCGCCTTACCGACGGAATACAGGTAGAAATCGACCGCCCGGGTGTCCGGCGACAAGTGCGCGAGCCTGAGCCAGCCCGTTTCCTGCACCGCGGCCGAGGCCGGGCCGGTCACCGCCAGCAGGCACAGCAACGAGGTGCAGACAGTTAGGAAACACCGGAATACAAACTCGCCCACTTTCATTAACAATCTCCGTTCTCACGGTGTGCGGTACCGCGGCAAGCGCGGCAAGGGTGATGATCTGTCCGGGAAAGGCCGCCCGCAGCGGGCGGCGGCTTCTGCGTGCGGTGACGCGACCGCCGCCTGCGGGGAACGGCCCGCCGTCCCCACCTGCATTATTGACCAGTTTTGGCATTATTAGCATAGCTGCGGCCCTCGCTGGGCATTACGGTCAGCCAGTATCAGAGCATTTTTTAGCATGCCCTTGGTCTATCGCGCCTGACTTTCGCCGAAATTCATAGGCATTATCGGTCGCGCACATTAGCGGCGCGTAGCAATAAGGGCCGATATTAGCCGGTCGCTAACACAATGCGATATTGCCGAGGACCACCCGCCCGCCTTGGCCGCAGGTCGGGGCCACTGACCTGGCTGATCCTTCCGCTGGCCGCTGCCGGGACGGCGCGCTGCTGGTGGCCGGGCGGCCGGGCCGGTGACGGGGCAGGTGATGACGTTCGCGGTGCCGGTGGTCACGGCCCCGGTGAAGGTCGGCAGGTCGGGGGCGGTGCTCGCGGACGGGTGGCTGCCGGAGCCGCTGTTCTGGCGGGTCGCCGGGCCGCTGGTGGCCCGGCTGGCCCGGGAGCGGCCGGAGCCGTTCGCCGGGCGGGTTTTCCTGATGGACCGCAAGTTCCTCGGCTATCACCTGATCACCGCGATCCTGGACGCGGGCGGGAACCTGATCATGCGGGTGAAAGCCGCGATAAACCTCCCAACCGCAAGCCGCTCAGGATGACAGACACGGAACCCAAATACCCGGACATCCCATACGGGCATTAATGCCTAAAGTCCTGAGTGTTGCGTCCAACCCTGTGGCAGAAGCACTCCCGATGGCGGCGGCCCAGCGAAGCTAAATACTGGCGGATGTGACGATTCCTGAGGGTCCCTGAAGGTTACCGTGCCGCCCGAGAACTCCGCGCCGGCAAAGCTGACCATGGCGCCTGAGAAATAGGAAAGGTCGAAATTAACTTGGCTCCCGGTAAGGAACTCGGCGCCGAAGGAGACCGTACCGCCTTTGAAAGTGGCATTAATGAAATTGGTCGTGCCCGCGGAGAATACGGTATGGGTGAAGCTGATATTGCTTCTGAGGAATTCCGATGTAAAGAGGACCTCGCATTCGGAGACCTGTCCGCCGGGTGACTGTGCCCTTGAGAACTGGGCTTCGTCGAAGCTGACCGTAGTGCCGTTGAACCGGGTTCGGTAGAAACTGACGTCGCCGCCAGTGAACTGGGCGCCATTGAAGTCGACCGTGCCGCTGGAGAACTCGGCTTCAACGAAGCTGATCTCGCTGCCCGCACACTTGGCCCGGCCAAAGTAGAGTTGGGCGGTGCCGGACAGCTCGGCTCTGGCGAAGCTAACCGCGGCGCCGGAGAACACCGCGCGGTCGAAACTCACGAAGCCGCCGGAGAACCCGGAGCAGCCGAACCTGACAGTGCCCTTGATGAACTCGGCTCGGGCGAAGCTGACGGTGGCGCCGGAGAACTCCGCGCGGCCGGGGGATTGAGCGCTATCAGGGAACTCTCGGCTGAAGATGACCTCGGCGCCGGTGAACTGGGCGCCATTGAAGTCCACCTCGCCGCCAGTGAACTGAGCGCCATTGAAGTCGACCGTGCCGCCGGAGAACTCGGCTCGGGCGAAGCTGACCGCGGCGCCGGAGAACACCGCACGGTCGAAGCCGGTCACGCCGCTGCGGAATTTGGCGTCTTTGAAGTCGACCGTGCCGCCGGAAAACTCGGCTTGGCTGAATTCCGCGCCGTCAAAGATCACGCCGGTGAAGTCGAAGTTCAGGCCTTGCCACGACACCAGCACGCTGGCCCGGAGATGCGCGGCCAGCACGCGGATAACGGTGTGCCGCACTTCCCATTCCGCTGCCGACGCCGCAGAGGGCATGCGCAGATAGGCGCACAGGACATCAACGCAGGTTTGCCTGTGCTCTGGCCAATCATCAGCCAGTCCAGCCAGGGCATGAACCCCGGCGAACCGCACCGCAGGCTGTAGGTCGCCGAGCTGCCCGGCAATCGCTATGAACCGCTCGTTGAACACGCGGGTCATGTCATGGGCCGAATCGGCCTCGGCCACCCGCTGTCGCCGGTACGCCACGATCAGCGCGACAAGGGCGCCGGCGCCAGCCACCGACGCGAACACGAGCTGAAGGACACCGATCCAGTCGCGGAGCGAAATGCTTCGCGGATGCGACATCGCAGGGAAATGCAACAGCGCCCGGGCGGCCAAAGTCAGCCCGAGGAGGCCGAGTGCCGTCACCACGAAGGACAGTGGCAGAACAACGAGAATAGGCCACAGCTTTAGCCGGCCTGGATCATTCGGCCGCTGCTTCCGCAACCACGATCGCCGCGCAACGTTTTTGGTCACATCGTGACGATAAGGCTTCTAGAGGCGTCAGGCGATCTGGTCAAGAAAGGTCCGTGCGAGAAGCCCTGCCCCGCTTCCCGCACACCGCGGCCACCAAGAGAACCGTCACGGGCATCCCGGAGGTGACCCGCTTCCAGCCCGGCACGGGATAGCCGCTGACCAGCCCGATATCCGTAAGGAAGGAGGATGCGCCTGGTGTTGGGCCTTAGCCGGCCTCCCGCGGCTCGGCGACCCAGGCGGAGAACACCGGGATGCCGTGCCACGGACTTGGCGTCGCGACCGGGCGACGCGGCCCGCTGTCTTCGTCCGCGGTCACGGCGACTACCGCATAAGGGTGGCCGAACCGCAGTTCGGCGGTACGCAGCAGGGCCCGTCGCGACCGCCGCATGCTCAGCATCGTCGCCATAGCCGTGACCGCGGCGGCCTCGAAGCCCACCCTGGTGTACCGGGCCGTCACTGCCTGCCTCGCCTGCCACGGATCGCCGTGCCCCAGGGCCGCGGCCGCGGCGGCGAACCCGAGCCGCGGGTCGGTCAGGTCGTGCTCGCTCTGCGCCGACCAGGCCGGCAAGTAGGCGACGCACCGTTCGCCGCCGCCGTCGGCTGACATCTCTTCCGCGACCGACCACAGCGGCCCGTCGCCCAGCGGGAGGTCGAACAGCGAGCGCGCGGGCACCGGGTGTCCCAGCGCCTGCGCGATGGCCACGCCGTGCGCGGCAGCCAGCACGTCGCCCTGCGCCACCTCGGGCGCCGCCGCCACGGACGCCACGAGCAGGCCGCCCCGGGCGCGGCCGATGTGGACCGCGACGTCACCCGCCTGCGGGGTGACGGCGACGAAGGCCCGGTGACCTGGATGTCCTGGCGCTCGGAGCACGTGCGTCAGTCGTTGCGCCCAGGGACTTGATCCGCCCAGCGCGGAGCCAGGGGCCAGTTCGAACGGGCAGTCCCAGGAGACCTTGGTCGCCAGCGCGGAGGCCAGCAGCAGGTAGCTAAGACGGTCGGCGCGGACCGGGAACCTGTCGACCAGGCCGAACGTGTGGCGCCGCACCCAGTCGTCGAGTCCGGCCTGGCCGGGAACGGGGCCTTGTTCGACGCTGGCCGGCAGCCCGGCCAGCCAGCGCGGGTCGGCTTTGCCCGGCCGGTACCAGACAGCGGCAGCCGCGGCGACCAGCGGATGCGGGTCGGCGAGCAGGCCGCCGGCCAGGTCAGCCGCCTGCGCGGCGTCGCAGCCGAGCACCCAGCTCAGTTCGTCCCCGGTGGCCGCCGGGGCGCACAAGGCGAGCAGCAGCCACGCCCCGAGCGGCGAGGCCACGTGATGGCACTCCCCGATCAGGTCGTGGTAGGTACGCGCATAGCGCGAAACCGAATCCGCCAGGTCTAGCTGTGCGGTCGCCATCCGTTCAGTCTGCCAGCTTCCGGCAAGCCCGCAAGGTCAGCGCCGACAGCCTCAGCCGCGTCCCGCGGCGTTCGCAGCCGGACGAAGGTCAGGTGACCGTTTGCCGGATCAGCCTGCGCGGTGGCGTAACGCTCCCGGTACACCCGGTCGCGGGTCCAGGCCCAGGCGATGATCGACTCCTCGGGCTTGAACCGGAGCAGGTTGCTCCACGGCTCCCTGTTCCCGTTCCACAGTTCCGCCCGGGTGGCGGTCCGGCGCAGCGTGCGCCAGATCACCTGGCGCATGACCCGGTGCCTCGGCGGATCCAGCCAGAGCACCGTATCCGCACGGGCCCAGACGATGTCCTGGACCGTGCTGTAATTCCCGTCGACGACCCAGGACCGGCCCGCGGTGAACGCCGCCACCCGCTGCCGGAAGGAGACCGCGTCCAGCGGCTGCCAGCCGGGCTGATGGAATACCGAGTCGAGTTCCAGATGCGGCACCCCGATCGCGGTGGCGAGCTGACGGGCAAGCGTCGTCTTTCCGGAGCCGCTGTTGCCGACGACCGAGATCCGCCGCATGACGGCATAATACCCGCGACCTGGCCGGCTCGCCGGCGCAGCCGAAATAGAACGTGTTCTAAGTTCAGTCTTGCCCGGCGCAACAGAAACATGTTTCACTTTCGTCCGTGAGCCAGCCCCTGCATGCTCCGCTGGAGATCTCGTTCGACTACACCCGCTCGCTCGGCCCGACGCTGAGCGAGTTCGTCACCGCGCTCGCGGGCCGGCGTATTCTCGGCGCGACCGCGTCAGACGGCCGGGTGCACGCGCCGCCCTTCGAGTACGACCCGGTCACCGGCGCGCCGCCAGCCGAACTGGTGCCGGTCGGACCAGGCGGCACTGTGCTGAGCTGGACCTGGATCGACCGGCCGCTGCAAGGCCAGCCGCTGGATCGCCCGTTCGGCTGGGCGCTGATCCGGCTCGACGGCGCGGACACGGCGATGCTGCATGCGGTGGACGCGGGCTCGGTCGGCCAGCTGCGGACCGGGATGCGAGTGCGGCCGCGCTGGGCAGACCAGGCGGGCGGCGGCATCACCGACATCGCGTGCTTCGAGCCCGGCGAGGCCGGCGAGCCTGGCGACGCGGGAGGCGCGGCCGAGCCTGGGAGCGCGGGCCGGCCGGGCGACGCCAGCGAGCCGATCACCATGATCACGACGCCGGTCCAGCTGACCTACGACCACACCGTCTCACCAGGTGAGAGCAGCGCCCTGCTGGCCATGGCGGAGGGCCGGCTCATCGGCCAGCGCTGCCCGGCGTGCGGCAAGGTCTACGTTCCCCCCAGGGGCGCCTGCCCGGTCGACGGCGTGCCGACGCGAGACGAGGTCGAGCTTCCCGACACCGGCACGGTGACCACGTTCTGCGTGGTGAACGTACCGTTCATCGGGCAGAAGTTCCCTTGTCCCTACGTGGCGGCGGCGGTGCTGCTCGACGGCGCGGACATCCCGATTCAGCACCTGATTCTCGGCTGCGAGCCACCGGACGTCCGGATGGGGATGCGGGTCAAGGCCGTCTGGAAGCCGCGCGAGGAGTGGGCCGTCGGCCACAACATCGACCACTTCGAGCCGACCGGCGAGCCTGACGCGCCCTACGACTCCTACGCCCATCACCTGTGAAACGAGGATGCGCGACATGACCGACGTGGCCGTGGTCGGCTTCGCCGAGGCACCGAACGAGCGGCATACCGCCGCCACCACCAACGGCGTGGAGATGCTGGTCCCGATCTTCCAGGAAGTGTTCACCGCTACCGGCCTGACCAAGGACGACGTCGGCTTCTGGTGCTCCGGCTCCTCGGACTACCTCGCCGGGCGCGCCTTCTCCTTCGTCTCCGCGGTGGACGCGATCGGCGCGGTCCCGCCGGTGATGGAGTCGCACGTGGAGATGGACGGCGCCTGGGCACTGTACGAGGCCTGGCTCAAGGTGCTGACCGGAGAGGCGCGGGTCGCCCTGGCGTACGGGTTCGGCAAGTCGTCGGCCGGCAACCTGCGCCAGGTGCTGGCCCTGCAGCTCGACCCGTACCTGGTCGGGCCGCTGTGGCCGGACTCGGTCTCCGTCGCCGCGCTGCAGGCCCGGCTCGGGCTGGAAGCCGGCACCTGGACGTCGGAGCAGATGGCTCAGGTCGCCGTGCGGTCCAGGGCGGCGGCAACGGCCAACCCGCGGGCACTGCTCTCCGGCCAGGTTTCGGTGCGGGACCTGCTGGACCAGCCCTGCGTCGCCGATCCGCTGCGCGCGCACGACTGCGCGCCGGTGACCGACGGTGCCGCTGTGGTCATCCTGGCCGCCGGGGACCGCGCCAGTGACCTGTGCGAGCGGCCGGCCTGGATCACCGGGTTCGAGCACCGGATCGACTCAGCTTCGCTGGGAGCGCGAGACCTGACCAGGTCGCCCTCGGCGGCGACGGCTGGCCTGGCGGCCGGCGCTGGCCGGGCTCAGGTGGCCGAGCTGCACGCGCCGTTCACCCACCAGGAGATCATCCTGCGGCGCGAACTCGGCCTGGGCGACGGCGTGACCGTCAATCCGTCCGGCGGCGCCTTGTGCGCAAACCCGATGTTCGCCGCTGGCCTCGCGCGGATCGGCTGGGCCGCGACCGAGATCATGTCCGGCCGGGCCGACGTGGCACTCGGCCACGCGACCAGCGGACCTGCCTTGCAGCAGAACCTCGTCTGCGTCCTGGAGGGGCATCGTGAACGAGGAAACGCAGTGAACGAGGAAACGCAGTGAACGGCACCGCGGACGAGGAGGCGCAGTGAGCCGGAAGCAGCGCGCGGCGGTCCTCGGGACCGGGCAGACGTATCATCGCAGCAAGCGCACCGACGTGTCGATGGCCGGGCTGTGCCGCGAGGCGGTCGACCGGGCGCTGGCCGACGCCGGAATGACGGCCGACCAGATCGACGCGGTCGTGGTCGGCAAGGCGCCGGACCTTTTCGAAGGCGTCATGATGCCGGAGCTGTACCTGGCCGACGCGCTCGGCGCCGTGGGCAAGCCGCTGCTGCGAGTCCACACCGCGGGCTCGGTCGGCGGGGCGACTGGGCTGGTGGCGACCAGCCTGATCCAGGCGGGCGTACACCGCCGGGTACTCGCCGTGGCATTTGAGAAGCAATCCGAGTCCAATGCCATGTGGGCACTGTCCATCACGCCACCGTTCGCGACACCGGTCCTGGCCGGTGCCGGCGGGTACTTCGCACCGCACATCCGGTCCTACATCCGGCGGTCCGGTGCCCCGACGTACATCGGCGCGATGGTGGCGGCCAAGGACCGGCGCAACGGCGCGCGGAACCCGTATGCGCACTTGCGGCAGCCCGACATGACAATGGAGAAGGTGCTCGCCTCGCCGATGCTGTGGGACCCGGTCCGCTACGACGAGACGTGCCCGTCGTCGGACGGGGCGTGTGCCGTCGTGCTCGGCGACCAGGCGGCCGCCGAGGCAGCTGGCGGGCCGGTCGCCTGGATCAGGGCGACGTCGATGCGGACCGAGCCGACCATGTTCTCCGGCAAGGATCATGTGAACCCGAGGGCCGGGGCCGACGCCGCCGCCGCGCTGTGGCAGGCGGCCGGGATCACCAGTCCGATCGAGGCGATCGACGCGGCGGAGATCTACGTGCCGTTCTCCTGGTTCGAGCCGATGTGGCTGGAGAACCTCGGTTTCGCCGAGCCGGGCCAGGGCTGGCGGCTGACCGAGGCCGGAGAGACCGAGATCACCGGCTCGATCCCGGTCAACGCCTCGGGCGGGGTGCTCAGTTCCAACCCGATCGGCGCGTCCGGCCTGCTCCGGTTCGCCGAGTCGGCGATGCAGGTGATGGGCAAGGCCGGCGAGCACCAGGTGCCAGGGGCCAGGACGGCGCTCGGCCATGCCTACGGCGGCGGCTCGCAGTACTTCTCGATGTGGGTGGTCGCGGACACGCCGGACTGAGCGGGCGGCGGCACCGCGCGGTCCACCCACGGCCAGCCGTCCCGTGCGTAGTGCGGCGCCGGCCGAGTGCCGCTGTGCGGGGCAGGAGCGACGACGCATTCGGCGGCGCGGACTGGCTAGCTGTAGCTGACCGGGAGCCGCTTGATGCCGTTCAGCCACCCGGAACGCAGCCGTTCCGCGTCGCCGGTCTTGCGGATGGCCGGCAGGGCGTCCGCGATCGCGTTGAAGATCAGGTCGATCTCCAGCCTGGCCAGGTTGGCGCCCACGCAATAGTGCGCGCCGGTGCCGCCGAAGCCCAGGTGCGGATTGGGGCTGCGGGTGATGTCGAACCGCTCCGGGGCCTCGAACACGTCCTCGTCGAAATTGGCCGACCGGTAGAACATGCCGACCCGCTGGCCCTTCTTGATCTCCTGGCCGCCGAGCACGGTGTCGGCCTTGACCGTCCGCTGGAACACCGTCACCGGGGTGGCCCACCTGACGATCTCGTCCGCGGTGGTCTCCGGCCGCTGCGCCACGTACAGGTCCCACTGCTCTGGATGGTCGAAGAAGGCGAGCATGCCGTGCGAGATCGCGTTCCTGGTGGTCTCGTTGCCGGCCACGGACAGCAGGATCATGAAGAACCCGAACTCGTCGGTGGACAGGTGAGTACCGCCTATCTCGGCATGGACCAGCTTGGTGACGATGTCGTCGCGCGGGCACTGCCTGCGGTCTTCCGCCATCGTCATGGCGTAGCCGACGAGCTCGGCCGCCGCCGCCGTGCTGTCGTCGGCGAACTCAGGGTCGTCGTAACCGACCATCGCGTTCGACCAGTCGAAGATCTTCTTCCTATCCTCCTGCGGCACGCCCAGCAGCTCGGCGATGGCCTGCAACGGCAGCTCGCACGCGATGTCGGTGACGAAATCGCCGGTGCCTTCCTCGATCGCGGTCCGCACGATCCGCTCCGCCCGGGCGGTCAGCGCCTCGCGCAGGTTGCCGATCGCGCGCGGGGTGAACCCGCGGGAGATGATGCCGCGCAGCTTGGTGTGCTCGGGCGGGTCGATGTTGAGCAGGATCAGCCGCTGCATCGCCAGGCTCTCCTCGGTCTGCGGCTGGCCGAGCCTGATGATCGCGGTGTTCTCCCAGCTGCCGAAGAGTTCGCTGTTCCGCGATATCTCCACGATCTCGGCGTGCCTGGTGACAGCCCAGAAGCCCTCGTCGTCGAAGCCGGCCGCGCCGCGCGGCTGAGCGTTCCACCAGATCGGAGCCGCTAGCCGCAGCTCGGCGAGTTCCCTGGCAGGCACCCGGCTCGCATACAGGTCGGGGTCAGTGAAGTCGAAACCTGCTGGTATCCGCGGCCCGGTCATAGAACCTCCCAGACTGTAACGCGTTCTAGCTGATTGAACCACGCCGGGCCGTGCCGGTGAACCTCTGACAGGACGAAAATGAGAACACGTTCTACTATGTGACTGACTCGGCCGCGTCAGCCGGACGCTGACCTGAGCCGGATCACTAAGAACAGGGAGGCACAGTGGGCACAGCCGTGATCGTCGAAGCGGTAAGGACCCCGATCGGCAAGCGCAACGGCAGCCTGTCGGGCCTGCATGCGGCCGAGATACTCGGCGCGGCCCAGCGCGGGCTGGTGGAGCGTGCCGGGATCGACCCCGTGCTGGTCGAGCAACTGGCCGGCGGCTGCGTGACCCAGGCCGGCGAGCAGTCCAACAACGTGACCCGCACCGCCTGGCTAGCCGCCGGCCTCCCGCACCAGGCCGGCTGCCTCACCCTGGACGCGCAGTGCGGCTCGGCCCAGCAGGCGGCGCACCTGATCGCCGGCCTGATCGCCGCGGACGCTATCGACGTCGGCATCGCCTGCGGCGTGGAGGCGATGAGCCGGATACCGCTCGGGACCGCCGCGATGGCTGGCGGCTCCAGCCCGCGCCCGGCGTCGTGGAGCATCGACATGCCTGACCAGTTCGAGGCGGCCGAGCGGATCGCCAAGCGCCGCGGCATCACCCGAGCCGACCTGGACGCGTTCGGCCTGCGCTCGCAGCAGAACGCGGCCCGCGCCTGGGCAGGCGGGTACTTCGACCGCGAGCTGATCGCGGTCAAGGCACCGGTGCTCGGCGCCGACCGGCAGCCGGCCGGGCAGCTGGCGACCGTCGACCGCGACCAGGGCCTGCGGGAGACCACGGCCGAGGGGCTGGCCGCGCTCAAGCCGGTGGTGGCGGGCGGGCTGCACACGGCGGGCACCTCCTCGCAGATCTCCGACGGCGCGGCCGCGCTGCTGCTGGTCGAGCAGGGCCGCGCTCGTGAGCTCGGCCTGCGGCCGCGGGCCAGGATCGTGGCGCAGTGCCTGATCGGCGACGAGCCTTACTACCACCTCGACGGCCCGGTCGCCGCCACCGAGCGGGTGCTGCGGCGCAGCGGCATGTCGATGGGGGACATCGACTTGTTCGAGGTCAACGAAGCCTTCGCGTCGGTCGTGCTCTCGTGGATGAGCGTGCACCAGCCTGATCCGGACCGGGTCAACGTCAACGGCGGCGCTATCGCGCTGGGTCACCCGGTCGGCAGCACCGGCTCCCGGCTCCTCACGACCGCCCTGCACGAGCTGGAGCGGCGGGACGCGAGCACGGCGCTGGTCTCGATGTGCGCCGGCGGCGCGATGGCCACCGCCACCATCATCGAGCGGATCTGACCGGCAGCGTCAGCCGTCCGCGACCGTGATGCCGAGTGCGCTGGCCAGGGTGAAGGCCAGCGCGACAGCGTCACCGCTGGTGACGATCGCGCCGCGCAGGCTGGTGACACCGCTGATCTGGGTCAGGTCGCAGCCGGACAACCTCGTCCCGGTCATCCTGGCTCCGGAGAACTGCGTGCCGGACAGGTCACATCGCTCGAAGCGCGCGCCGCTCAGGTCCGCGTCCTCGAAGTCGGCATTATCCAGGCGGCAGCCAGCGAACACGACGTCGCTGAACTTAGTCGCCCGGAACGATGCCAGGTCGATGCGGCAATCGGTGAAGGTGACGTCGCGCAGGTCGCCGCCGAGCCAGGACAGGCCGGTCATCCGGCTCGCTGACACGGCCGTCCGGCACATCGAGCTTTCGCGCGCCCGCAGGTTCGCCAGGTCGCAGCGGTCGAATGTCACGTCGCGGATCACGGCGCGGCGCAGCGTGAGCTGGCTCAGGTTGACATTGCCGTACCTGCACTGCTCGAACTCAGCGCCCGCTGCCGCACGCCCGGACAGGTCCAGGTCCTCGAACGACAGGCTCAGGTGCAGGCTCTCGTCCGTAATGTCGTCGCCGGGCAGCGACGCGGGACCGAGGTCAGCCGGGATGTCCGGGGCAGCGGGCTGACGCACCTTCTTCGGGCGTTCCTGACGGCCTGTCACGTGCCCATGGTAACGACAGTGCCGAACACCATCCGGGAGTCATTCCGCCGCCCGATTAGGTGCCTCTTCGCGGCCTAAGGCTTGCGGCCGACTCCCGCGTAGAACCAGACCTTCTCCGCGTCCTGTGCCGCCGCACCTTCAGGGCGCCACCTCGGCACGTAGACCAGGCCTGGTTCTACCAGGTCCAGGCCGGTGAAGAAGCCCGCGATCTCGTCCTTGGACCTGGTACTGGCCGCGGCACTGGTGCTCTTGTACAGGTCCTGAACCTGCGACGCGGTGTCGGGCTGCGATTCGTGGGTGACATGCGAGATCACGACATAACTTCCCGCGGCGAGCCGCTGCGCGAACCTGCGCACCAGCCCGGCCGGGTCGTCCTCGTCAGGGACGAAGTGCAGTACGGCGACCATGAGCACGCCGACTGGCCGGCTGAAGTCGATCAGCCGCCGCACCTCAGCATGGTCAAGTACCTTGGCGGGGTCGCGCAGGTCCGCGTTGATCACGCTCGCCAGCGGGTCGCCGCTCAGGATGTGCTTGCTGTGCGCCACGGCCACCTGGTCGTTGTCCACGTAGACGACCCGTGCTTCCGGATCGAAGCGGCGCGCTATCTCATGCACGTTTTCCTGGGTGGGAATGCCTGACCCGAGGTCGACGAACTGGTACACACCGCACTCGAGCAGGAACCGAACGGCGCGGCCCAGGAAGGCGCGATTCTCCGCCACTATGCGCCTGGCATTGGGCTCGGCCCGCAGCAGCCTGCGGCCTAGTTCCCGGTCGGCGGCGTAGTTGTGATGACCGCCGAGCAAGAAGTCGTAGAGCCGCGCCACGCTCGGACGATCATCCGCGTCGGGAACCAGATCTGCTTCGGGCATCAGCGTTCAGCCTCCTGGGCGGTCTTGACTGGCGGACCGTGTCCCCCCGGTCGCATCACCCGCAACCCTCGCCCTGCGGTACTCGGCGAGCTTCTCGTCAAGCTCGGACACCGCCGCCGTCTCGTCGGCTATCGCGAGCTGCGCTCGCACTTCCTTGATCCTGGCCGCGATCCGGCGGGAGCTGTTCAGGGTCGTCAGCCTGGCGCAATCGGCCAGCGTCTCGCACGCCTCGGTGATCTCGCCCTGCTTGACCAGCGCTTCCGACCGGAAGGACAGGGTGAGCGCGCTGTTATGCAAGTTGAGCGGGCCAAGCTGGGTGAGCGCCCGGCGCGCGGCGACCGACGCATCGACTGGCATGCCAAGCCGAAGTGCGCATTCGCTCTCGGTGCCCCAGTAGAAAGACCGGTCGTAGAAATACCACCATGGCGACCGCGGCGTATCGTCACCGATCCCGCTCAGCGCTTCCTGTTCTCTGTCCAGCGCTGCCTGGCATCGCCCGACCTGGCCAGCCGCCGCATGAGCCCGCGCGGCGATATCGGCCGCATAGGCGATCGCGTACGGGCTGCCGCTCGCCCTGGCCGCGACCACGGCAGCCTGGGCATGGTCGACGGCATGGCGCCAGTGCTGCTGGGTGCCGGCGAGCTGGCTCGCCGCACAGAGCGTGTAGGCGGCCAGATCGCTGTTGCCCGCACGGTAGGCCACCGCCCTGGCGTCCTCGTAGTAGTAGCGCGCGGCCTTGTGGTCACCGAAGTTGAACATCAGCCAGCCGACAAGCTGAGTCAGGTCGCCGTACGCGGTCAGCGCCTGGCTGGTGACGACCTCCGGCACGCTCCTGGCCATCGCGGCCATGGCCGAGCGGAGTGCCATGGCCGGCTGCAAGGTGATCCGCGGGCCCACGGCTCCGCCCATCCGGCGCAATCCGGCCACGACCTCGCCCGCATAGCCGACGATGGCGCGATCGGGGTTGAACTGGCCCGCCTTGGAGCCGCCGACCAGCCTGGGCACCTCGAGCACTGGCGCGGCCGCGATGACCGCCAGGGCGCTGCTTGCCTCGAGCAGCACGGTCCGGCGCCGCAGCCGGTTGCCCATCTCCTCGGCCTGGCCGCTGGCCTGGATTAGCTGCCCGATCTCAGCCTGCCTGATGGTCTCAAGCGCTGCCCTGAGCATCGCCCCGGAGACCGTCGGACTCTGGCCGGACTCCGGCCGGCCGGGCACGGCATCCGCCCAGTCCCGGTGCGCCTGGCCGTGGTCCGGCTTGCGGGCCGGCTCGGGCGCGCGGTCGCGGACGAGATGAGCCGGACGCGGCGCCGGCCTGGCGCCGTAGTCGGCACAGTCGGTCAGCAGGTCGATGATCCTGCACTCGTACATCCGCGCGAGCCGGTCCAGCGTGTCCAGCGAAGGCGCGTGCCCGGTCTGCCCCGGCCACTGCTCCCAGTAGGAGAAGTTCTTGAATGTCTTGGGATCCTCGGGCCACAGCGCGGTCCAGCGCTCTGCGGCCTGCGGCTGGCTCCAGCCGTGTGCCTGCCGCATCGCAACTCTCGGATTGACCCGGTACGCGACCTCGAACACGGCACCGACCTCAGCCCAGCTACGTCCCTGGCGCCGCAGCTGCGCCGAGTGCAAGGCCTGCGTCTTCCGCACACTACGTGGTTTCCCGCTCACGCCTGGTATCCCTCGGATGCGAGATTGAATTTCACCTCGTTGGTTAAAAAGGTAGCGCCTGGAGAAGGCCCCCGGAGCCACGGGCCGACCGTTTCTCCCTGCCGCGCCGGGAGGATCTGATTTCGGACCTTGCGGGAAGCGGGATTGCCCCAACTATGGCGGAAGGAACTCGGCAAAGCCGACCACGCAATGGGGCGTGCCGCCGTCACCGGGCCGACGAGATCAACGCGAACACCACTTCGCGGCGGGCGCACGCCAGCCGCTCGTGACCCGATTCTGGAAGGACCAGGATGTACACGTCCCGCAGCACCACCGGGATCCCCTGCCCCGTGCGATCCGCGTCGCGCCGTAGCTACCTCGAACTCGCCATCGTGCCCTCCGCGGTCCGCATCGCCAGGCACTGGGCAGCAGATCAGCTGGCCCAGGCCAGGCCGCGGTACAGCGCGGAACTTGTCGACGCCGCCGTGCTGGTCGTATCCGAACTCGTCACCAACGCCATCACCGCGGTCGCCAAAGCCGCCGCGCCGCGCGATCTGGCGCTGTCGCACGGACTCCTGCGTCAACTACCAGGCAAGCCGGTGGCAGGTGACTTCCTGTCGGACACCTTCCTGGTAGGAACCGTGCTGCCTGGCACGGTGCTGCCCGGAGCGTTGCTGCCTGGCCAGGGCAGGGTCTGGATGGTCATCACGGCATCGCCGCAACTCGTGCGGATCGCCGTGCACGACAGCGCCTGCGCGCCGCTGCCGCAATCCTGCCACCGTGACGATGAAGCCGAAAGCGGGCGCGGCCTGTCCGTCGTCACCGCCCTGGCGGCGGCGTGCGGATGGCAGCCGGACGCGCACGGCAAGGTGGTCTGGTGTGAGCTGGCGGCTAGTGGCTCGTGATCCCTAGGAGGGCTTGGCGAAACGATTGCCGCAGGTCAGGCATGGTGACCTGGCCTGGTCTATCTTAGCCAGTCGGGATTTCATGATCGTTACCCTAAGGGCGGTGACCAGCAGGGATACCGCCCATGCGCGTATCCTGCGGTTATGGACATGGTGATCATCGGGGCGCGCATCCGCGACGCCCGCAGGCGGCGCGGGCTGCTCCAGCGCGAGCTTGCCCGCTCAGCCGGCGTGTCGCTGTCGCTGGTCCGCAAGCTTGAGCAGGGCGATTACGGCAACGGGCTGCGGCTGGAGACGGTGCACAGGCTCGCGGTTGCCCTGGACGTGACCACGTCGGCGCTGATGAGCGAGCCGGACGCGCCCGAAGCCGAGCCCGGCAGCGCGGCGGCGTGGGACGAGACCTGCGCCGCGCTGCGCGGTGATCACGTCCCGGCGGGTGACGAGCCGCCGACAATCGGCGGCGTCCGGGACGCGCTGAACGACGCGACGGCCATCTACCTTGACAGCCGTTTCGCGGACCTGAGCCGGACGCTGCACTTCGTGCTGCGGGACGCCGACGCGCTCGCGGGCGCGACGGACGGGAACGAGCGGGCGCGGGCGCGGCAGGTCCGGGCGCAGGCCCGCCAGCTTGCCGCCATCACGCTGTCTAAGGTCCGGCTGTTCGGCGCGGCAGCCGATGCCGCTGACCTGGCGATGGCCGACGCCGACGACGACCTGACCATGATGGCGTCGGTGGACGCCCGGTGCTCCGCCCTGTTGCGGCAGGGCTTGCTGGCCGAGACATCGCATCTCGCGGCCCGCTGGGCGAGGGAGGCCGAGCCGGGCAGGATATCGGAGGCGACCCCGGACGACCTCGCCGCGTGGGGGCGCATGCTCATCACGGCGTCCACCGCCGCCGTCCGCGACAACCGGCCCGATGATGCGCGGGAGGCGCTGCGGCTCGCGAGGATGGCGGCTGCCGGGGCGGGCCGGGACTACATCCCCCCGTCCCGGCCGTGGGGCGCGTTCGGACCGGTCACGGTCGCCATGATCCAGGCCGAGCACGCGATGATCCAGGGCAAGCCCGACGTGACACTCAGGGTCGGTCGCCAGATGACCGGGCACGGTTACCCGGTGGCCGAGAACGTCTACCGGCACAGGCTCGACGTGGCCCACGCCCTGGCCACCACCCGCAAGCACGATGAGGCCGTCGGGGTGATGACCTCGATCCGCTCAGTGGCTCCCGAGTGGCTGGCGCTGCAGCGGTACGCGGGCGACATCCTCGCCAAGGTGATAGCCCGCCGGCGCACTCTGACCAGCGACATGCGCGACATGGCCGATTTCCTGCGCGTACCCGTATAGGAGCCAGTGGCACTTCGGCTGTCGGCCGCGCGAGTGCCATTACGGGCGCGAAGCCGCGTCCGTAATGGCACCGTCGTGACTGACAGCGACCGCACGGCCACCACAGGGCGTCCCAATTCAGGCTGCACCGCTACCACTGACCTGCGGAAACCGTTTCGCCAAGCCCTCCTAGTGGCTCGTGATCCCTAGTGGCTCGTGATCCACTGACTGATCTGCGCGAACGACTGGTCGGCCGACGGATGCAGCGCGAGGTCGTGACCGGTCGCCGGGATCACGCTGATGGTCAGGCTGGCCGCTGACGCGTAGTACGGCCCTTCCGTCGCGCGCAGTTCGGCGGGCTGCGAGCAGTCAAGCACAAGCGGATTAGTGCAGAAGATCGCATCCCGCTGACCGACCATCACCAGGACCGGAGCGGACACCCGCGCTGACGCGTTGGACCCGGGCGGCAGCCCCCAGGTGGTAGCCAGCGTGGCCAGGTCGGTCGCGGAGACGACGTCCTTGTGTTCCTCGTCGTAGCTGATCACCGCCGGGTCGGCCGACGCCGAATAGAAGTCCGCGGCCCGGTCACCTGGCAGGGTCGTCAGGTACCCAAGGTCGAGCCGCTGTCCCAGGAACTGGGGATCGAATGCGGCCGGATACAGCAACGACAGCAGCGTGGTCGCGAACCCGGTCCCCACGTTGGGGAGGTGCAGGAGCCCGGTGACCACCAGGCGGCTGACGTCCTGGTAGGTGCCGGCCTCGGCCACCGATATCACCGAGCCGAGCGAATGCCCGACGAGGTTCACTTCGCGGAAGCCAAGGCTGCCGCGCGCCCAGCCGACGAGCTGGTGCAGCACGTACGTCTCGGCGCTGATCGTCAGGTCGGTGCTGACCGGATGGCTGCTGTCACCCGTCCCTACCCGGTCGTAGTCCAAGGTCGCCCGGCCGGCGCCGAGCGTCTTGGCGACGTAGGAGTAGAGCGCGGGATCTTGCGGCCAGTCCCAGTACAGCCTGTCGTAGCTGGCGCCCGGTGTCAGGACGTCGATCTCGTGCGGCCCGGCGGCCCAGGAGGCCGGCCGGCAGTAGGTTGCCGCGACCGTCTGGCTCGCGGGCCGACCTGGCGCCAGCGCCACGGGAAGCCGGATTTCCTGACACCCCCCGGCACTGGCGGTTGTCGTCACCGCAGTCACGGCCGGTCTCGCAGCCGCAGCCGGTCCCGTTACCGCGGTCAGGCCGGCCACCACAGTCAATCCGGCCACCGCGGCCCGTCCGGCCAGCGCGGCCCGTCCGGGCAGCGCACGCTTGGAGTACATCCCCGTCCCCGAATACATCCCCGTCCCCGTGAGTTCATCGCGCTTGCGGAAAGGCGCGTCCCCGCCAGAACCATTCCGGTGGCCGCCATCCGCAGCGAAGTCAGAATGTTACGTCATGTAGTCGCTCAACTACGTAGCGTTCGACAACTTGCCGGGCCGCTGGCAGTCGCAATCGGGTCAATGGCGGCGGTCGCGGCACCGCCGCTCGCGGCTCAGGGATGCTGGCCGCTCACCGAGATGACTTCCCCGGTCAGGTACGACGCGTAGTCGCTGGCGAGGAAGACCATCACGTTGGCGACTTCGAAGGGCTCGGCGGACCGGCCGAATGCCTCGCGGGTCACGAGTTCGTCCAGCGCGTCCTCGCTCATCACCTTCGCCAGGAACGGGTGCATCACCAGGCTGGGTGCCACAGCATTCACCCTGATGCCATGCTCGGCCACGTCCATCGCGGCGCACCTGGTCAGCGCCATGACGCCGGCCTTGGCCGCGGCGTAGTGCGCCTGCCCGGGCTGGGCACGCCAGCCGAGGACCGATGAGTTGTTCACGACGGCGCCGCCGCCGCCCTGCGCGGTCATCTGCCGCAGCGCGGCCCTGGTACAGCGGAATGTCCCGGTCAAGGTGACGTCAAGGACCCGCGCCCACTGATCGTCGGTCATCTCCAGCACGGAAGCGGTGCCGCCGAGACCGGCATTGTTGATCATCACGTCGATGCGGCCGAACCGCTGGACCGCGCCGTCGATCAGCGCCTGCACCTGCTGCTCGCTCGTCACGTCGCAGGGCACGGACCAGACCCGGTCGCTTCCGAAACTGTCAGCGAGCCCGGAATGAGTAGCGGCGAGGCGGGCGGCGTGCGCGTCGCTCAGCGCGAGGCTGGCGCCTTCGTCCAGGCACCTGTGAGCCACCGCGCCGCCGATCCCGGTCCCGGCGGCCGCCGTCAGCACGACGATCTTGCCCGCCAGCAGGTTCCGGCCGGCCGGAACCCTCGGGGCGAGCGGGGCCCCGGGCGTCATGCCCGCTCCCGCGAAGGTTCGCGCGAGAGGCCGAGCGCCCGGTTCGCGATAATGCCGAGCTGGATCTCATCCGACCCGCCGTAGATGGTGTCGGCGCGGCTGAATAGGTACAGCCGCTGCCAGGCATCGAGTTCGTACGGCGCCGCCACGGCCGCCAGGCCGGCTGCTCCTGCCACATCCATTGCCAGCTCTCCGAGTGCCTTGTGCCAGCGTGCCCACAGCAGTTTCATCACCGAGGCCTCCGCGCCGGTCCCGTCGCCCCGGCCGATCGTGTCAAGAGCGTAGGCTCGGAGCGTCTCGAGCCCTACCCAGGCCCGGACGATCTTGTCACGCAGCACCGGATCGGCACTTGCGCCGCTCCTTCTCGCCTGCGCCACCAGGTCATCGAATTCCCGGCGGAACTGGATCTGCTGGCCGAACGTAGCCGCGCCGCGCTCCACTCCGAGCAGGAACCTCGCCACCCGCCAGCCGTCTCCTGGCTCGCCAAGCACCAGGCCCGCTTCGGTGCGGGCGCCATCGAAGAACACCTCGTTGAACTCGCTTGTGCCGGTCAGCTGGCGGATCGGCCGCACCGTGACACCCGGCTGGCGCATCGGCACAAGCAGCATCGACAGCCCGGCACTGCGCCGGGATCCAGGCTCGGTCCTGGCCAGGACGAAACACCAGTCCGCCACATGTGCCAGCGAGGTCCAGACCTTCTGGCCGGTGATTTCCCAGTGGTCGCCCGCGCGCGCGCCCGCTGTCGCCACCGATGCCAGGTCCGAGCCCGCGCCAGGCTCGGAGAATCCCTGGCACCAAAGCTCGGCCACCGACGCGATCGCTGGCAGGAAACGCGCCTGCTGCGGCGGAGTGCCGAACTCGATCAGCGTCGGGCCGAGCAATTGCTCGCCCATATGGCTGACCCGGGCGGGCGCCGCCGCCCTGGCGTACTCCTCGTGAAAGATCAGCTGCTGGCTGATGGTGGCGCCGCGCCCGCCGTACTCACGCGGCCAGCCGAGCGGAGTCCATCCAGCCTGGTGCAGGTGCCGGTCCCAGGCCAGCCGCTCGCCGAACGCCTCATGCTCCCTGCCGGGACCTCCGGCGCCGCGAAGCGCGGCGAACTCGCCGGTCAGGCTCTCGGCGAGCCAGTCGCGAACCAGGGAGCGGAACTCAGCGTCGGGCAGGCCCGCCAGACCGTCTCGCGGAGAGCGGTCCAGCTCCACGGCAGCCTCCCGAACCCGGCGTGATGCCCTGCGGCTCGCTCAGGCTACCAAGCACTTGCTTGGCTGAACCGGACAGCCGGCTAACTCGACGGCTCAGTAAGCTGCGCCATCCGTACCGGCCGGCAAGGTAGTCAGCGGCGCGCGGGCCAGCGTAGGCTCGCTACCAAGTGAGGGGCCCCCTACCAAGCACTTGCTTGCCTGGAGGATGCGGTGGACAGCACGATTCCGGCGGCCGTACGCACTGCGGCCAGCCAGTTCGCTGATGCTGTCGCGGTGGTCGAGCCCGGTGGCCCCACCCTGACCTACCGCCAGCTCCACGCGGGCGTGCGCGAAGTAGCCAAGGCTCTGATCGCGAGCGGGATCGAGCCGGGCGATCGGATCGCCATCTGGTCGCCGAACACGCACCACTGGGTACTCGGCGCGCTCGGGACGCTCTACGCGGGGGCGACTCTGGTGCCGGTCAACACCAGGTTCACCGGTCCAGAAGCGCTCGACGTGATCACGCGCAGCCAGGCGCGGGCGCTGCTGGTCGCTGATCGCTTTCTCGGAACCGACCGGCTGGCCCTGCTCGTCGTCGCAGCGGACGCGGCCGCGGCCGGATTGCCTGAGCTGATCGTGCGGATTCCGCTCGGGGAGCTAGCCGGCACCTCCGGCTCCGGCGGACACCCGCCCGCCCCCGCCGGAACCGTGGCCTGGGACGAGTTGGTCGGCCGCGCGGCAGCGGTATCCGAGGCCGTCGCGGACGAGCGTGCCCGGAGCGTCGGACCGGAGCACGTCAGCGACATCCTGTTCACCTCGGGCACCACGGGCCGGAGCAAGGGTGCCAGATCGGCGCACCGGCAAGCGCTGGACGTGGCCAGAGCGTGGGCAGACTGCGCGGAGCTCAGCGCCGCGGACCGTTACCTGATCGTCAATCCGTTCTTCCACAGCTTCGGCTACAAGGCCGGAATATTGGCCTGCCTGCTCACGGGTGCGGCGATGGTTCCGCAACGGATCTTCGACGTCGGCGCGGCGATGGCACTGATCGAGTCCGAGCGGATCACCGTGGTTCCCGGTGCGCCGACGATCTATACCTCGATCCTGGATCACCCGGAACGTGCCCGATACGACTTGTCCAGCTTGCGGCTGGCCGTCACCGGGGCAGCGGTCGTCCCGGTCGCGCTGGTCGAGCGGATGCGCGCCGAACTGAGCTTGCACACGGTACTTACCGCGTACGGGCTGACCGAGGCTGTCGTCGTGACCATGTGCCGCCCTGGTGACGACCCGCGGACCGTCGCGACGACGTCGGGCCGGGCGACCGCGGGCTTCGAGATCAAGATCGCCAAGGCGGCGAGCGAAGCCGACGCGGCTGGCGAGATCCTGCTGCGCGGGCCGAACGTGATGCTCGGCTATCTCGACGACCAGGCAGCGACCGCCGAGGCGATCGACTCCGGCGGCTGGCTGCACACCGGCGACGTCGGCTGCCTGGACGACCGCGGCTACCTCACGATCACCGACCGGCTGAAGGACATGTACATCTGCGGCGGCTTCAACGTCTATCCGGCCGAGGTGGAACAGGCACTGGCCAGGCACCCTGGCGTTGCCGAGTCCGTGGTGATCGGCGTGCCGGACGGAAGGCTCGGCGAGGTCGGCAAGGCATTCGTGGTGACCAGGCCTGGCGCGGAGCCGGCGGCCGACGAGCTGATCGAGTTCTGCCGGGCACGGCTCGCCAACTACAAGGTGCCGCGCCAGGTCGAGTTCCGCGCCGACTTGCCAAGGAATCCAGCGGGAAAGCCGCTCAAGCGACTGCTCAGACAGGAGTCCCGATGACCGACCGCGACCCGACGCCGGTAGTGCTGTACGAGCGGCGCGGTAGCACCGCCCTGGTCACGATGAACCGGCCCGAGTACCGGAACGCGCAGAACTCGGTGCTGACCTACGCGCTCGACGCCGCGTTCGAACGAGCCGTGAACGACACCGACGTCCGCGTGATCGTGCTCGCGGGCGCGGGCGATCACTTCAGCGCAGGGCATGACATCGGCACTCCGGGCCGGGACGTGCACGTGTCCTACGACCGCAAGGCCGTGCTGTGGTGGGACCACACCGACAAGGACGGCGCCGACGCCCGGTATGCCAGGGAGATGGAGGTCTACCTGGGCATGTGCCGGCGCTGGCGAGAGATGCCCAAGCCGGCGATCGCGATGGTGCACGGCGCCTGCATCGCGGGCGGCCTGATGCTGGCCTGGGTCTGCGACCTGATCATCGCGTCGGACGACGCGTTCTTCGCCGACCCGGTGGTGCGGATGGGCATCCCCGGCGTGGAGTACTTCGCGCACCCGTGGGTGCTCGGACCCAGGTTCGCCAAGGAAGCGCTGTTCACCGGGGGCAGGTTCAGCGCACAGCGAGCCTACGAGCTTGGCATGGTCAACCGGGTCGTGCCGCGCTCCGACCTGGCGCGGACGGCGTTCGCCCTGGCGGACGAGATTGCCGCGATGCCGCCGTTCGGCCTGTCGCTGGTCAAGCGCGCCGTGAATCAGTGCGAGGACCTGATGGGAATGCGGCCGGGAATGGACTCGGTATTCGGCCTGCACCACGTCGCGCACGCGCATAACGCCGAGACCGGCGCGGACTCGCTGGCCGGGATGAACGCGCGATCGATGAAGTCCGCGGCCAGCACGCCGGGCGCGCGGTGAATCTCGACCCCGACCCGCGGGCCGAGGAGTTCCGGGCCGAGGTCAGGGCCTGGCTTGACACCAACCTGCCCGATCCGCCGCTGCCTTCGGTGAACACGGCAGCGGGATTCGCCGCCCACCGCGACTGGGAGCGCAAGCTCGCCGGCGCCAGGCTGGCCGCGGTCTCCTGGCCGCGGCGCTACGGCGGCCGGGATGCCCCGCTGGCGCAGTGGCTGGTCTTCGAGGAGGAGTACTACCGTGCGGGCGGCCCGGTCAGGGTCGGCCAGAACGGGCTGTTCCTGCTCGCGCCGACGCTGTTCGCGCACGGGACTGACGAGCAGCGGGACGCGATCCTGCCGCCGATGGCTACCGCCGAGCAGGTATGGGCGCAGGCCTGGTCCGAACCTGGCGCCGGCAGTGACCTGGCCGCGATCAGGTCAGCGGCGGTCCGGACCGACGGCGGATGGCTGCTCCGCGGACAGAAGACCTGGAGTTCCCGTGCGGCCTTCGCTGACCGGGCCTTCGGCCTGTTCCGGTCCGAGCCGGGAGCCGAACGGCATCGCGGCCTGACCTACCTGATGTTCGACCTGCGGGCACCCGGGGTCACCGTCCGGCCGATCGCTCAGCTCGACGGGGAACCCGGGTTCGCTGAGATCTTCCTGGACGACGTCTTCGTGCCGGACACCGACGTGATCGGCGCTCCTGGTGACGGCTGGCGGGTCGCGATGTCGACGGCGAGCCATGAGCGAGGGCTGTCGTTGCGCAGTCCTGGACGGTTCCTCGCGGCGGCCGACCGGCTGTTCCGGCTCTGGCAGCGGACCGCGGCGGCCTCCGGCTCGCACAGCGGTTCCGCGCTCGGTGAGCGGGTTGCCGACGCCTGGATCGGGGCGCGCGCTTATCAGCTGCACACCTTCGGCACCGTCGCGGTCCTGGCGGACGGCGGTACGCTCGGGGCCGAGTCCAGCCTGGGCAAGGTGTTCTGGTCGCAACTCGATGTCAGCATCTGCGAGACGGCACTGGACCTGCTCGGGCCGCGGGCCGAGGTGCTCGGCCGTCCCGTACCGGACGGCGACTGGGCTGGCAGCTACTTGTTCTCACTCGCCGGACCCATCTACGCCGGTACCAACGAGATCCAGCGGTCGGTGATCGCCGAGCGGTTGCTTGGGCTGCCGCGATGAGATTCGCCGTTACCGCCGAGCAGCGGCAGTTCGGTGCCGCCCTGCACGGACTGCTGGCCGACGCCGACGTCGCCGCCGCGGCACGGGCGTGGGCAACCGGTGACCACGAACCGGGGCTGGCGATCTGGCGAGAGCTGGCCAAGCTGGGGGTGACCGCGCTGACCGTGCCTGAGTCCTTCGGCGGCCTCGGCGCGGAGCCGGTCGACCTGGTGGTGGCCTGCGAGGAACTCGGTCACCACCCGCTGCCAGGCCCGATCGCCGAGTCGATCGCCGCCGTACCGCACGTGCTGACCACCGTTGCGACCGCCGGGTCCGCTGGCGCCACCGGATCCGCCGCCGGGCTCGCGGCGGACTGGCTGGCCGCGCTCGCGTCGGGCGACCTGGTCGCGACGCTCGCGCTGCCGCCGCTACTGCCCTATGCGCTGGACGCCGACGCGGCCGGGCTGGTGCTGCTGGCCGACGGCACTGCGCTCTGGCAGGCGACGCCGCAGGCCAGGCTTGAGTCCGCGGACCGGGCCAGGCGGCTGTTCGAGGTCCGGCCAGACCAGCCGCTGGCGCCCTGGGCCGATACGGAACCTGCCCTGCGCCAGGCGGCCGGTTACGGCACTCTCGCGAGCGCCGCGCTGCTGCTGGGTGCCGGGCGCGGGCTGCTCGAAGCGAGCACCGGCTACGCGAAGACCAGGGAGCAGTTCGGCCGGCCGGTCGGGGCGTTCCAGGCGGTCAAGCACGCCCTGGCCGACACCGCGATCGGCCTGGAGTTCGCCAGGCCGCTGCTGTACGCGGCCGCGATCGCGCTCGGCGCCGGCGCTACGAGCACCGCCAGGGACATCTCCGCCGCCAGGGTCGCCTGCGCGCAGGCCGCGCGGCACGCGGCGCGGGTCGCGCTGCAGGTGCACGGCGCGATCGGCTACACGCTGGAATGCGACATCTCGCTCTGGCTCGCCAAGATCCGGTCGCTGTCCTGCACCTGGGGCAGCCAGAGCGAGCACCGCGCTGTCGTCCTTGCGGCCCTCGGCCAGGACGGGGCGGGCCCGTGGAACTGACCGGCGAGCAGCGCGCGCTGGCGGAGACCGTGGCTGACCTGCTCCGGCGGCATCCGCCCGTGCTCGATCCCGAACCCGGCTATGACCAGCGGCTGTGGCGGCTGCTCGGCGATATCGGCATCACCGGCCTGGCCGTTCCCGAGCGGTTCGGCGGCACCGGGGCCGGACCGGTCGAGGTGTGCATCGCGGCGGAGGCGCTCGGCCGCGCGCTCGCCCCGACTCCCCTGCCCGGCTCGGCGGTCCTGACCGCGCAGGCGATCCTGGCGGCCGGTGACCGGCGGGCGTGCGAGCGGCTGCTGCCCCCGATCGCCTCGGGCGCCGCGATCGCCGCGCTGGCCTGGACCGGGCGGTCTGGCGGCTGGGATCCGGCCGAGACGGCCTGCCATGCGACCGAGCGCAGCGGCGGCGGCTGGACGATCACCGGTGCCGCGCACTATGTGCTCGACGGCGACCTCGCCGAGGTTCTCATCACCGCCGCCCGGCTGCCCGACGGCAGCATCGGGCTGTTCGAGGTGGACCCCAGCCAGTCCGGCGTCGTCCGGCACGCCGCGGCGGCGATGGACCAGACCAGGCGGCTCGCGGTGGCCAGGCTCGCCACGTCGACCGACCGGCTGCTCGGCCCGGGGTCGCAGGCACTGGCGCGTGCCCGGGATCTGGCCTGCATCGCCCTGGCCGCGGAACAGGCCGGCGCCGCCGCGAGAGCACTCGAGCTGACGGTCAGCTACACGGGCAGCCGGATCCAGTTCGGCCGGCCGATCGCCAGCTTCCCGCAGCGGACGACCGCGAGCAGGGCGGCGCGCGCCAGCCTGCCCGAGCCCGCGGCGCAAGTCCCGGTGCTGGCCGCCGCAGCCAAGGCCTACTGCTCGCAAGCGCTGGCGCAGGTGGCCGCCGAGATGGTGCAGCTCCACGGCGCGATCGGCGTGACCTGGGAATACGACGCGCACCGGTATTTCAAGCGCGCGCACAGCTCCGGGCAGCTCTTCGGCTCTCCGTCCGCCCACCTCGCCAGGATCGCGAGCGCCGTCATCGACGGATAACCCGGTCCCGCCGCGTACCGCGCCTGCTGTCAGCTCACCTCAGGTGTCAGCTCACATCCAGTCGGCGTACTTGGGCCAGGCCAGCAAGGTCTCCACCACCTCGGGCGGGCCCTCGGCGGCCGGCACCGCGGAGGTGGAATAGCGGCCCCGGTAGAACAGCAGCGGTCGCTGCGGACCGCAGTCGCCGAGTTCGCGCACCGAGCCGATCACGACGTAGTGATCGCCGACCTCGTGCACGGCCTGCACCTCGCAGCCAACCCAGGTCAGCACGCCGTCGAGCACGGGCGAGCCGGCTGAGTCCGGCTGCCAGGCCACCTGGGTGAACCGGTCCGGGTTGCTACGGCCGAACAGCGTCGCCAGGTTTCCCTGGTCGGCCGCCAGCACGTTGGCACAGAACACGCCGGCCCGCTCGATCTTGGGCCAGGTCGACGACGTGCTCGCGGGACAGAACAGCACGAGCGGCGGGTCCAGCGAGAGCGCGGCGAACGCCTGGCAGGAGAATCCGACCGGCGCGCCGTCGTCGATCGCCGTGATAATCGTGATGCCCGTGCAGAAGTGACCGAGCACCTGGCGGAACCGCTCAGGATCGGGCTTGAGCCTCGCTGCCGCGCCGACGTGCTTCACGATCATCGCGAGCACCGCAGGTCCGCGCTTCATTCCCGGCGGATGCCGGTGATCGCGGCGAGCCTGAACGGACTCGGCCTTTCGACGGCAAGTTTAGCGGCCGGTACCGCACGACGCCTATACGCCCGCCGCGCCGGCCGCGAAGACGTGACCCCACTGGCTGACCGCCGTGGTCTGCCTGCTCACCCAGGTCGCGTCGTCCACCAGCAGCCCGTCGGTCCCGTACTCGATGTCGAACCCGCCGGGGGTCTTGACATAGAAGGACACCATCTGGTCGTTCGCGTGCCGGCCGAGGCTCGCGCTGAGCGAACCGCCGCGCCTGGTGCACCGGTCGAGTGCCCGGCCCACGTCGTCCAGCGTCGCGACCTCGGTCATCACGTGGATCACGCCGGTCGGGCTGGTCATCGGGGCGAGGGCGAGTGAGTGGTGCCTGGCGTTGCAGCCGAGGAACCGCATCATCGCCGGCGGCCCGTCAGCCGGGCGGCCGAACAGCTCGGGCGGCATCGCCATCGTGTCCCGCAGCCGGAAACCCAGGACCTGCGTATAGAAGGCCATCGCCGCGTCGTCGTCGGCGGCCGGGATCACGACGTGGCCCATCCCCAGGTCCCCCGTCACGAACCGGGTGCCGTACCCGCAGAACGCGGGCCGGTTGTCCAGGCAGGCACCCCAGAACACCTCGAGCGGGTGCCCGGACGGGTCGTCCACCCTGAGCATCCCGGCGACCCGCCGCTGGGCGAGTTCGGCCGGCGTGCCTGCCTTGGCTGGTACCCCTGCCCGGTCGAGCGCCTGGCGCAGCCGCGCCAGGTCCGCCTCGGTCGCGACCTCCCACCCGGAGGCGAGCAGCCGGTCGGTGTCGCCTGGCACGATGACGAACCTGGCAGGGAAGCCGTCCATCCGCAGGTAGACCGCGCCGGGCTCGGGGCCGCGGCCCGCCACCATTCCGAGCAGCTTGGTGCCGAACTCCAGCCAGGCGGCAGGGTCGGCCGCCTCGATCCGCAGGTACCCCAGTGACCTGATCATGAGCCATCTCCCAGGAAGTCCAGCACCAGCCGGTTGAACTCCTCGAACTTCTCCAGTTGCGCCCAGTGCCCGCAGCCGCCGAAGACATGCAGCTGAGCCTTGCGGATCTGCTTGACCGCGACCAGGGCGCCGTCCAGCGGGTTGACCCGGTCCTCCCGGCCCCAGATCAGCAGCACCTGGTTCCGCAGCCGGTGTACCTCGCGCCAGAGCATCCCGTCCTCCGCGGTCGCCGGGTCGTAGAACGACATCCCGAGCGCCGCCATGGCGGCGATCGACTCCGGCCTGCTCGCGGAGGCGTACCGCTCGTCGACGAGCTCGTCGGTGATCAGCCTGGCGTTGAAGACCAGCGTGCGCAGGAACGTCGCCAGCTTCTCCTTGCTCGGCCCGGGCGGCGCGGCGAACTCCGCCAGCCGCTTGACCCCTTCGGTCGGGTCGGGCGCGAACACGTTGAGGCTCAGCCCGCCGGGTCCCATCAGCACCAGCTTGCCGGCCCGGTCCGGGTAGTTCAGCGCGAACCTCACCGCCGTGCCGCCGCCGAGCGAGTTGCCGACCAGGTGCACCTTCTCGATGCCGAGCTGGTCGAGCAGGCTGGCCAGCGCCCGGGCCGAGAAGGTGAAGTAGTTGCCTTCCACCGGCGGCGCCGCCGACCGGCCGAAGCCGGGCTGGTCCGGCATCAGGGTACGGAAGGAGGCCGCGAAGACGGGCAGGTTGCGGCCGAAGTTCGACCACGCCGACGCGCCGGGGCCGCCGCCGTGCAGCAGCACCACCGGCAGCGCCGCGCCCGCGCCAGCCGGTCCCGCCTCGTGGTAATGCAGCGCCATCATCGCCGTATCCGCGAACCGGCTGGTCGCGTCGGCATCGATCAGAGCCGTGGCAGCGGCGCCGCCGACCTCGGATTCGGTCATCGCTGCCGCCGTCACAGCATCGCGTCGGCGGCGGGCGGCAGGCCGAACTCGCCGCGGCCGAACATCGTCAGCGCCCGCTCCGGGTCGTTGATCGCGTGCACCCGGCCGGCATGCGCGTCCCGCCAGAACCGCTGGATCGGGGTGCCCGACTTCAGCGCATGGCCGCCCGAGTTCTCGAATAGCAGGTCCACCGCGCTGATCGCCCGGCCGGTCCCGAGTACCTGGTCCCGCCTGATCCGCAACCGAAGCGGCATCGGGATCGGCTCCCCGGCCCTGGCGTGCGCCATCAGCTCGGTCATGTCGCGTTCCAGCGCGAGCCAGGCGGCGTCGATCTCGGCGGCGGCCTCAGCGATCCTCGCCTGGGCGAACGGGTCCTCGGATACCTTCTGGCCAGAGTAGGACACCCGCACCCGTTCTTGCTGGTACGCGACGTGCGCCTGGTACGCACCCGTGGCCATGCCGATGATCGGCGTGGTGATCGTGTAGGAGAAGATCGAGCCGAACGGTATCCGGTACAGCGGCGCCCCGTTGACGGCATGGCCAGGGCAGGCGCACTTGGTGACGTCGGCGAAGCTGAGCGAGTGGTGCTCGGGTACGAACGCCCCGTTCACCACGATGTCGTTGCTGCCGGTGCCGCGCAGGCCGACCGTGTCCCAGACGTCGTCGATCTGGTAGTCGCTGGCGGGCACCAGGAAGGTCCTGAAATCCACCGGGTTACCCGCGTCGTCGGTCACGATCCCGCCGAGCAGCACCCAGGTCGCGTGGTTACAGCCGGAGGAGAAGCTCCACCGGCCGGTGAGCCGGTGGCCGCCCTCGGTGAGCTGCGCCCGCCCGGTGGGCGCGTAGGACGAGGACATCCGGGTACTGGTGTCGGCGCCCCAGACATCCTCCTGCCCGGCCGGCGGGAAGAGTGCCAGCTGCCAGGCGTGCACGCCGATCACCGACGCGACCCAGCCGGTCGACCCGCACGCGCTCGCGATCATCCGGACCGCGGTGTAGAACGTCACCGGGTCGGCTTCCAGGCCGCCGTACCTGGCAGGCTGGAGCAGCCGGAAGAATCCGGCCTGTTCCAGCGCCTTGATCGACTCGGCCGGGACGACCCGCGCGTCTTCTGTCTCCTGTGCGCGCTCCCGCAGCACCGGCAGCAGCTCGCCGACATCGGCAAGCACCGACTGCCCGACCTTATCGCCCACGCGACGCTCCTCCCCTGCTCCTACTGGCCCCTAGACTAGAACATGTTCTAGTCTAGGGCTATCACCCTGGGAGGGCTCAATGAATGACCGGGACGGGGTCCGCGGCATCGACGCAGCGCCCCTGCCGGCCAGGTATGCCCGCGGCTGGCACTGCCTCGGCCTGGCCGAGAGGTTCCGCACCGGCGGACCGCACGCGGTGCGGGCGTTCGGCACCAAGCTCGTCGTGTTCGCCGACTCGGCAGGAAAGCCGCACGTGCTCGACGCGTTCTGCAGGCACATGGGCGGCGACCTGACCATGGGCACCATCAAGGGCGACCAGGTCGCCTGCCCGTTCCACGACTGGCGCTGGGGCGGCGACGGCAAGTGCGCCCACATACCGTACGCCAGGCGGGTACCGCCTGCCGCGCGGACCAGGACCTGGCTGACCTCCGAGCAGAACAGGCAGCTGTTCGTCTGGCACGACCCGCAGGGCAACCCGCCACCCGAGCATGTCACGATCCCGCGGATCGACGGCGCGTTCTCGCCCGAGTGGTCGAACTGGACCTGGGACTCGATCCTGGTCACGAACTCGAACTGCCGCGAGGTCATCGACAACGTCGTCGACATGGCGCACTTCTTCTACATTCACTTCGCGTTCCCCACGTTCTTTAAGAACGTCTTCGAGGGTCACGTCGCCGCGCAGTACCTCAACACGAAGTCGCGGCCTGATGTCGACTCCGGGACCGGCTACTCGGCCGGCGGCGAGACGACGCTGCGGTCCGAGGCGGCGTATTACGGGCCGTCCTACATGATCGACTACCTGTGGCACGACTACCACGGCATGACCATGGAGAGCGCGCTGATCAACTGCCACTACCCGGTGACGCCCGACTCGTTCCTGCTCCAGTGGGGCGCGATCGTGAAGAAGCCGGCCGGCGTCACCGGCGAGCAGGCCGACAAGATCGCGGCGAAGTTCGCCGATTTCGTCGGGCTCGGCTTCCGGCAGGACGTGGACATCTGGACGCACAAGACCAGGATCGACAACCCGCTGCTGTGCGCCGAGGACGGGCCGGTCTACCAGTTGCGCCGGTGGTATGAGCAGTTCTACGTCGACGTGGCCGACATCACGCCCGACATGGTGGCCAGGCACGAGTACGAGATCGACACGTCCCGCGCCGTGGCGACCTGGGAAGCCGAGGTGGCCGCGAACCTGGCCGCCAGAGCCGATCAGGTCCGATGATGACGAAAAGCCAGGCAGCGGTTCGCACCGACGAGCGGGCCTGGCGGTACACGACGGTCGACTGCGAGCGGTGCGGGGCGGCGGCCGCGGTCGCCAAGTTCAGCATGCGGCACACCAGCGTGCAGTGGACCAGCGAAGCGGTGCTGGCCTGCGCCGAGTTCGCCGCGGCCGTCGCCGCTGGCGGCGCCTCCGCCCTGATCCCGACCTGCGCCAGCATGCGGGCCAGCATCGAGGCGGCGGTCGGCGGCGGCCGGGTGGAGATCCTGCCTCCGTGAGCACCGCGCGCACCTACTACCAGGTGCCGGTCGCCGAGGTGGTCAGCGAGACCGATCGGGCCTGCTCGGTCGTCCTCGACGTCCCGGCCGAGTTCGCGGAGCGCTTCGCCTACCGGCCAGGCCAGTTCATCACCGTCCGGATCCCGGTGCCGGGCGGCTCGCTCGCCCGGTGCTACTCGCTGTCCAGCTCACCGCAGGCCGGCGACCGGCCGGCCTTCACCGTGAAGCGGATGCCGGCGGGAATCGCCTCGAACTGGATCGCCGACAAGGTGACCGCCGGCAGCCTGCTCGACCTGCTGCCGCCGGCCGGTACCTTCACCCCGAGCTCGCTGGACGCGGATTTCCTGCTCTTCGCCGGCGGCAGCGGCATCACGCCGGTCATGTCCATACTGAAGTCCGCCCTGCGCGCCGGACGCGGCAAGATCGCGCTGGTCTACGCGAACGCCGACGAGCGATCGGTCATCTTCGCCGCCAGGCTGCGCGAGCTTCAGGCGGCGGCGCCGGACCGGCTGCTCGTCCTGCACTGGCTCGACGTCTTGCAGGGCGCACCGGACGCGACCACGCTGCGTGAGCTCGCCAGGCCGTTCGCCGGCTACGACGCCTACGTCTGCGGACCCGACCCGTATATGGCGGTCGCCCGCGAGGCGCTGCGCGGCCTGGGCGTCCCGGCGCAGCGGGTGCACGTCGAACGGTTCCTGTCGCTGGCGGACAATCCATTCGAGGCAACGCGGACCGCGGACGGCGGTGTGGCCGCACGACTGGCGGTAGAGCTCGACGACAAGGTGCATGAGCTGGACTGGCCGGCCGGGCAGCGGATGCTCGACGTCATGATCGACGCCGGCCTGGACGCGTCGTATTCCTGCCGGGAAGGCATCTGCGGTGCCTGTGCCTGCCGCCTCGTCAGCGGCGAGGTGGAGATGGCGCACAACGAGGTGCTCGAAGAGCAGGATCTCGCCGGCGGCTACGTCCTGGCCTGCCAGTCCACCGCCGTAACCCCCGAGGTCAGCGTCACCTACAACTGACGCCGCCCGCCAGGGCGGCGTCGCGGCACCCGGTCTAATCCCCGGTGACGCCGTCGATCTGCTCGCGCAGGATGTCGGCGTGGCCGTTGTGCCGTGCGTACTCCTCGATCATGTGGAGGTAGATCCAGCGCAGGTCCAGCGTAGTGCCGCGGCGCGAGACAAAAGTGTCATCCAGCGACCGGCCTTGGGCCGCATCGTCGGCCAGCGCGCACTCGGCGGTGAAGGCCGCCAGGTCCTGCTCGGCGGCGGCCGGGTCGGTGCGGTCGAAGTCGTCGTCCGGGTACTCGTCGCTGTAGTACAGCGGCGGCAGGTCCTGGCCGCCGAAGCTGCGCCGGAACCACCCGCGTTCTACCTCGGCCATGTGCCGGACCAGGCCGAGCAGCGACAGCGACGACGGGGCGACGGCGCGGGCGACGAGCTGCTCACCGGTCAGGCCCTGGCATTTGAAGAGCAGCGTCGCCCGGTGATAGTCGAGCCAGCCTTGCAGGGCATCTCGCTCGCCGGCCACGTCGGCCGGTTCGGTCCTGGCTACCTCAGGTGCGGTCCAAGTCATCGGCTCATCATCGAAGTCCGGCCGAGTTATCGCAAGCTTTTTTGCCGGCCAGTCAGTCCTGCCCGGGCCTCAGAACTTGATCTTGATACCTCCCAGCAGTGCTGCCCGGTAGATCAGGTAGCCGAGGCCGCCCACCAGGGCGGGGTCAAGAATCCACAGCTCGGGCCGGGTGCCGGTGGTGAAGGCGAGCGGGTCGGGCAGCAGCCGGAAATGGTATTCGCTGAACGGGTAGAGCAACGGGCAGCCCTGATCGGTCAGCATGTCCCCCACCACGTGGGTGGCGGACCCCACGAGCACCGCCAGCGCGACCAGCGGCAGCCCGGTGCCCGTGAGCGTCATCTCGATCGCGCCGAGGATGGCGAGCAGGTCGGCGCCGTGACCGTCGACCCGGAGCGCGTAGAGCCCGCTGGCGATGATCAGCGCGAGGAGCACGGCCAGGCCGATCTTGCCGCCGACGTCCTGGCGGTACCGGACGGCCAGCCACGCGAGCCCGGTGAACCCGGCGACTCCGAGTACCGCATGGGTCAGGTGCCGGTGCCCGCCCGAGATCCTGCCGACCAGCCAGGCGAAGCCCTTGGTCAGGAAGCCGAACGAATGGGCCAGGCTGGAATTCGGATGGTCAATGTCGGGCAGGACAGCCGCCCCGGCGGTAAGCCCGGTGAAGAGCGCGAGCTGCGCTGGCGGCAGCGGGGCGGCGGGCAGGCCCGCCAGGTGGATGGCTGACGGGCCGAGCGCATGCGCGCCGTACAGGCCGGCCGCGAGTCCGGTCACCAGGCCAGAGAGGGCGTGGGTATGTCCGAGGCACATGTCACTCAATCCGTGGCAGCAGTCGGGGAGCCGGGCACGAGGGGACATTATTCGCCGATAGCCGGCCCCCATCGAGCGACACGCCCAACTGTTTCTGATCAGGTCAAGAGCGCCCTGTCCCCGGCGGCCGGGAACGACCCGCCCGTCCCCAGGTAGCGATGCGCCAGCGCGAGGGTATGACACTTCGTGTCGGTCTCGTTCCTGACAGCTACCTCAGCGACCAAGAAGCAGATGAAGTCGATGAAGAAGTCGATGAAGGCCATAGCGCTCGCTCCGGCACTCGCCGCGACCGCGGCCATCCTCGGGCTGACGGCCTGCGCGGCCGCGACGACGACGTGCACGGTCCGGCACCGCTATGCCATCGTCATTTTCCAGAACGGCTTCGGTAACAACAGCACCACGTTCGTCACGCGCTTCCGGCTCAACGTCAGGTACGGGCACCATAACACCGCGCACCGGCTGATCCCGGCACGTATCTCGCTCAGCGCTCCGAACGGGAACACGCCTTCGCTGGCCGTCCGGACCTACCGGGTCGGCCACGCGCGCGGCTGCACCGTCGACAAGGTCCGGACCCGCCGGTAGCGCCGGGCTCCGGCTAGCCTGACCGCGGCATCGGGCCAGCGCGGATGGTCCTCAGCCCAGCTCGTCGCGGGCCTGGGCGAACGCGGCCGCGGCCAGTTCCAGGTCGGCTCTGGAGTGCGCGGCCGAGATCTGGGTCCTGATCCTGGCCTTGCCGACCGGGACCACCGGGTAGCTGAACCCGATCACGTAGATGCCCTTGTCCAGCAGCCGGTCGGCGAGCCTGGCCGCACGGGCGGCGTCGCCGATCATCACCGGGACGATCGGGTGGTCGCCGGGCAGGATGTCGAAGCCCAGCCCGGTCATCCGCTCCCGGAACCAGGCCGTGTTCTCGCGCAGCCGGCTGCGCAGGCCGTCACCGGACGCCAGCAGGTCGAGCACTTTCAGCGAGGCGCCTACGACCGAGGGAGCGACGGAGTTGGAGAACAGGTAAGGCCGGGACCGCTGCCGCAGCAGGTCGACGATCTCCTGGCGCCCGCTGGTGTAGCCGCCGCTCGCGCCGCCCAGTGCCTTGCCGAGGGTGCCGGTCAGGATGTCGACCCGGTCGCTGACGCCATGCAGTTCCGGTGTCCCGCGCCCGGTGGCGCCGACGAAGCCCACCGCATGCGAGTCGTCGACCATGACCATCGCGTCGTACCGCTCGGCCAGGTCGCAGATCTCCCGCAGCGGTGCCACGTAGCCGTCCATCGAGAACACGCCGTCGGTTGCGATCAGCCGGCGCCTGGCGCCCGCGACCGCGGCCAGCTGAGCTTCGAGGTCGGCCATGTCCCTGTTGCGGTACCGCAGCCTGCGCGCCCGGCAGAGCCTGATGCCGTCGATGATCGACGCGTGGTTCAGCTCGTCGCTGATCACCGCGTCCTGCTCGCCGAGTATGGTCTCGAACAGGCCGCCGTTGGCGTCGAAGCACGACGGGTACAAGATCGTGTCCGCGGTGCCGAGGAACTCAGAGATCTTGCGCTCGAGCTGCTTGTGCACGTCCTGGGTCCCGCAGATGAACCTGACGCTCGCCATGCCGAAGCCCCACCGGTCGAGCGCTTCCTTGGCCGCCTCGATGATGCGCGGGTCGTCGGCCAGCCCGAGGTAGTTGTTCGCGCACAGGTTCAGCACGCCGGCGCCGCCGGAGACCGTGATGCTCGCCCGCTGCGGGCTGGTGATCACCCGCTCGTTCTTGAACAGCCCGTCGGCGCGGATCTGGCCTAGCTCGCCCGCGAGCTGCGGCGCAACGGTCGAGAACATCATCGGCCTCCTGTACTCCTGCTCGGGTCTGACTAGCGGCTCGCCCAGTTCAGCACCACTTTGCCGCATTCGCCCGCCCGCAAGGTGTCGAAGGCGACGGCGTAGTCGGCGGCATCGAACCGGTGCGTGATGACGGGGCTGATGTCGACGCCGGCCTGCGTCAGGACCGACATCCAGTACCAGGTCTCGAACATCTCCCGGCCGTAGATCCCCTTGATCGTGATCATGTTGAGCACCAGGCGCGCCCAGTCGATCGGGAACTCCTGCGTCGGCAGCCCGAGCATGGCGATCTTGCCGCCGTGCGTCATGGACGCGAGCATCTCCCGCATCGCGGCGGGCTTGCCGGACATCTCCATGCCCACGTCGAAGCCTTCGCGCATGCCGAGATCATGCATGATCTGGGCGAGCGGGGTCTGCCGGGTGTCGGCGGCGACCGTGACGCCGACCCGCCTGGCCAGGTCAAGCCGGTACGGCGACACGTCGGTGATCACGATGTGGCGGGCGCCGGCATGCCTGACTACCAGTGCCGCCATCAGCCCGATCGGGCCGGCCCCGGTGATCAGCACGTCCTCGCCCATCACCGGGAACGTCAGCGCGGTGTGCACCGCGTTACCGAACGGGTCGAAAATAGCGGCGACGTCGAGATCGATGTCGGGCTGGTGCTTCCAGATGTTCGTCGCGGGCAGCACGATGAATTCGGCGAACGCGCCCTGGTAGTTGACGCCGATGCCCCTGGTATTGGCGCACTGGACCCGGCGGCCAGCACGGCAGTTGCGGCAGCGCCCGCAGATCAGGTGGCCCTCACCGCTGACCAGGTCGCCGGCGGCCAGGTCGCGCACGTCCTCGCCGAGTTCCACCACCTCGCCGACGAATTCGTGGCCGATCACCAGCGGGGGCGTCACGTGCGCCTGCGCCCACCCGTCCCAGTCGTAGATGTGCAGGTCGGTACCGCAGACACCGGTCCGAAGGACGCGGATGAGCACGTCGTCCCTGCCGACCGCGGGGACCGGCACGTCCTCGATCCATAGTCCGGGCTCCGCGCTGACCTTCACCAGGGCCTTCATCCGCCGCTCGCTTCCCGCTACCGCTTTTCCCCTTGCGGTCCGGCCGCCGCACGGGTCCGGTTGACTGTACCGCAGCCGCCGCACCGGCTCGGTGATAGCGGATACTGCCAAGCAGAAGCCCCCGTGACGGCAAGGACATACCGGCTATGACAGCTCCCCTTGATCTTCGCTCTGACACGGTCACCCGGCCGACGCGGGCCATGCGCGAGGCCATGGCCGCGGCCGAAGTCGGCGACGACTGGTTCGGCGACGACCCCACGGTCAACCGGTTGCAGGACCGCGCGGCCGAACTGACCGGCAAACCCGCCGCCCTGTACCTGCCGACCGGGACGTTGTGCACGCAGATCGCGCTGCACGCGTTCGTCAGGTCCGGGCACCTGGTCCTGTGCGAGGCGTCGGCGCACGTCTGCGGAATGGAACTCGGCGCCGCGGCCGTGCTGTCCGGCGTCACCTTCCGCAGGGTGCCGGCGGCCGCCGGCCTGCTCACGGCCGACCAGGTCGCACAGGCCCTGGAGCCCGACCCGTACGACGTCACCGTGGTCGACCTGGTCACGATCGAGAACACCCATCAGGTAGGCGGCGGCTCGGTGCAGCCGGTAGCCGGCGTGCGCGCGATCGCGAAGTCCTGTCAGGCGGCAGCCGTGCCGCTCTACCTGGACGGTGCCCGGATCTTCAACGCGTGCGCCGTCTCCGGAGCCACCGTCGCCGACTATGCCGCAGAGGTCACCGCGATGATGTTCTGCCTGTCCAAAGGCCTCGGGGCGCCGATCGGCTCGGTGCTGGCCGGTGACGTCGAGTTCATCAAGGAGGCCAGGCGGCTGAGGGTCCTGTTCGGCGCGGCCTGGCGGCAGGCGGGCATCATGGCCGCGGCTGGCCTGCTGGCCCTGGAAGAAGGCCCTAAGCGACTGCACGAGGACCACGCGAACGCCAGGGTACTGGCCGAGGGAGTCGCCGAGCTGCTGCCCGGCTCGGTGGACCCGCAGGCCGTGCCCACCAACATCGTCTTCGTGGACGTGGCCGGGACGGGCCGCAGCCCGCGGGACTGGCAGGCCAGGCTCACCGCCGAGGGACTGCTGGTCACCATGACCGCGGGCAAGATCAGGATGGTGACGCACCGCGACGTCGGCGCGGCGGGCATCCAGGAGGCCCTGGCTGCCTGGCGCCGTGCCGCCGCGGCCTGACCAGGCAAGCGCTCACTCGGGCCAGCGCGCCCGCCACAGTTGCCGCCTGGTGGCGGCATACAGCACGCCGGCCGCCAGCACGCCGGCCAGGATCAGCACGGCGGTCCTGGCCGGCAGGTACTGCAGCAGCAGGCCGCTGGCCGCGATCCCGGCCGGCATCCCGATGGTCATCAGCGTCATGACCGCGCTGATAATGCGCCCGCGCTGATCAGCCGGGGCTTGCCGCAAGATCAGCACGTCGAGGAGCACCCGCAACGAGGGAACGGCGAGCATGGCTGCGAAGAGCAGGCCAGCCATCCACCACGGCCCGAAGGGCAGCGCGAGCAAGGCGATCAGCGGAATCTCGAGCACCGCGACGGCGATCAGCAGGACGCCAGGACGGAGCCGGTGCAGCGGGCGGATCAGCGGCGCGCCGGCCAGTCCGCCGACCGCGGCGCCCGCCAGCGCCACGCCGATCATCGCCGGCGACACCGACTGCGAGCGCAAGATCACCACGGCGATCAGGTTGAGGCCGGCGCCGACGGTGTTGAGCAGGGCCAGCAGCATGGTGGCTGACCGGAACAAGGTATTCCCCCAGATCGCCGTGATCCCGGCCAGCATGCCGGGCCGGCTCGCCGCGCCGTTGCCCGCTGGCTGGGCGGCCGCCTGGTCAGCCGACCGTCCGGCCGGGTCGCCTGCCCCGCCCGCCCGCACCAGCAAGGCACTGACCAGCGAGAGCACGAAGGAGGCCGCGGTTAACAGGAACGGGACCGCGTGCGCGAGCACCCGGAGCCCGTACAGCGCGCCACCGAGCGGTGGGCCGGCCAGTTCGGCGCCGTTGATCCTGATCTCGTCCTGAGCCAGCGCGCTGGTCAACTGCTCGGCCGGCACCACGGCGCGCACCAGCAAGATCCGCGTCGCGCTGACGACCGGCTGGCCAGCACCGAGTAGCACCGCCGCCACCAGCAGCATCGGGAAGGTGAGCCATCCCATCACCAGTGCGGCGACCACGGCCGCCGTGATCAGCGCCCGGCCAGCCTCGGCCCCGATCAGCAGGGCTCGCGGGCTCTTGCGGTCGGCCAGGTGCCCGGCGGGCAGCCCGGCCAGGATCATGCCGGCGGTCTGCCCGGCGGCGAACAGGCCCGCCTCCGCCGGCGAGCCGGTCAGGGCCAGGATGGTCAGCGGATACGCGATGTCGGCGACCGACAGCCCGAGGGTCGAGGCCGCCGAACCGGCCCAGAGAGTCTGGAAGGACAGGTTGCGCCGCAGCGGCAGGTGCCCGGCGGGTTGCGGTCGCGGCGCGGTCGCGGTGTGCTCGGCTTCCTGCGGCATCGTCATCTCGGCCATGTCGGCTCCCAAGTTCACGACCGGAACAATATTTCCGTTCCAATCATCGTTCACGTATAGGTGAATGATGACATAGGCGTGAACCTCTGGCAAGATAGAACCGTGACTAAGGCCAGCACTCCCGCCCCGGCCGGTCAGGGAACCAGCGAGACGATCCGGGCGGTCTCCGATGTCGAGACCCTCAAGGTGCTCGCCGACCCGATCCGGCTCGGCATCCTTTCCGAACTGATGAACAACCCGACCGGCACCCTTCCCGTGATGTCGGTGAAGGAACTGGCAGCAGCGCTCGGCGAGCCGCAGACGAAGTTGTACCGGCACGTCAAGCAACTTGAGGCAGCCGGCCTCATCCGGGTCGCTGCCAGCCGGGTCGTCTCCGGCATCGTCGAGCAGCGGTACCAGGCCTGCCAGTCCGACCTCGTGTTCGGTCCCAGCCTGACCGACGCGGAAAAGGTCAGCGCGGAGGCCGAGGCGGCGATCGCCGCCGCCCTGGACATGTACCGCGGCCGGTATTTCGCCGCCCGCCGCGGCGGCCTGATCACCGCCACCGCCACCCCCGAGCTCGAGTCGCATCGCCGGGTCATCATCGCGGTGCACGAGGCCTGGGTTCCGGCCGCGAAGGCGGCCGAGATCAGGGAGCGCCTGCAGCAGATCGTGGAGGATCTGTCTGGCTACGCCGCTGGAATCACCGGGGACGACGACCAGGACCCGACGATCGTGCCGGTCAATGTGCTGATCGGCTACTTCAGCCCGGACCAGCCCGAGCGCTGACCGATCGGCGGCGACGATTCGGCGACCGCCCGGAGCGCGGTGACCGCGGTGGCCACCGCCGCGGTGACCGCCGCCGGAAGATCCGCGGGTGCCGCCCCGGCCGGGTCAGCCGCGATGCCTGACGCGGCCCGCACCACGGTGGCGGCGGCACGCAGCGCGGGCGGCCCTGGCCGGTCACCGCGCTGCCGGATCGCGGCTGCCACGCCGAGCAGGCGGCCGGCGTCGGCTCCGGACGCGCCGTGCAGGCACACCAGCGCCGCCGTCTCCAGGCAGGTCGCCAGCGGGAAGGAGTAGGCCAGCGCCCTGGCCGCGTCGATCGCGCGCAGCGCAGCGCAGGCCGCGGCGGCGATGTCGCCGCGGCCGAGCAGCGCCCGGGCAGCGAAGGTACGGATAAGCGGGAGCTCGCGTTCGACCCCGAGGTCGGTCGCCTCCGTGTCCGCGACGCTGGCCAGTTCGATGGCAGCGTCGCGGTCACCGTCGGCCAGCGCGATCCCGGCGGCTGCCGACAGCAGCACCACGCGCGCGATCCGCCGGGACTCGCCGAGCAGCGGCATCGCCTCGGCCACGTACCGGCGCGCGGCGTCCAGGTCACCGACCTGCCAGCACACCATAGCGGCCGTGGGCAAGGTAGCCGCGAGCTGCTCGGCCGAGCCGGCCCGCCGGCAGAGCTCGATCGCCTCGACCGCATAGCGGGACGCACCCTCGTCGGCACGCTCCGCCAGCACGCATCCCATCCCGATCGCCGCGCCGACCTGGAGATCCGCTCCGAACGGCGCCGCCGCCGCGATCGCCTGGCGCACGAAGCCAAGTGCTTCCTCGCCGTGGTCCAGGTCGTCCGCGAGGCCACCCAGGTAGATCAGTGCCCTGGCGGCGTAGGCATCGGGCTCGCCGCGCATCAGCCGCACGGCCGCCTTGAGCTCGGTGACAGCGGCGGCGGTATCGCCCGACCAGTAGCTCAGATAGCCGAGCGCGTAGGCGCAGTGCGCCGTCCGCGCCGTCCGCGGCACGTCAGCCAGCAGCCTGGACAACCAGAACCTGCCCTCGGCCAGGTTCGTCGCCGCCCAGTAGCGGTGCAGCCTGAAGGCCAGGTCGAGGCCCAGGTCGCCGGCGAGCCGGCCGTCGAGAGCCGCCGCGAGCAGCGACCGGATGCTGGGCAGCACCTCGCCGATCGCCGCCAGGTACGGCTCCGGCGCGGCCCTGGGATCGGACGGGACGATAGCGGAAATCGTATCGGCTAGCCGGTGCGTGACCAGCCCAGCCTCGCCGGTGTCCGCCAGCAGCTCGCAGGCCAGGCGGTGCAGGTCGTCGTCCTGGCGATAGCGCCAGCGCGGATCCGAGCGGTCGACAATTAGCAGTCCGCGCTCGGTCAGTTCGCGCAGGATGCGGACGACCCGGACCGGCGTGATCGCCCCGCCAGAGACGACCTCGCGGATCAGCGGCAGCGGCACCGGCCCGTCGAGCACGCCGAATCGCCGGAAGACCGTTGCCTCGTCGTCATCGAGCAGCGCATAGCTGCTCATGGCGACGGCCCGCAGCCAGTCTCCGCCGCCGGCCAGTACCTCGGGCAGGTGGTCGAGCAGGTCAGGGACGGACGTCACGGCGAGCTGGGCCGCGGCGAGCTCCAGCGCCAGCGGCAGCCCGCCGCAGCGCCGGCACAGCTCGGCGATCAGCGGGGCGGTCGCGTCGTGGACAGCGAGCCGCCCGCCGCCGCCTGCGACCCGGTCGGCGAGCAGCCGGACCTGAACGCGCCGCGGCAGCGGTTCGACAGTGATCACCTGTTCAGCGTCGATCGCGAGCGGGAGCCGGCTGGTGGCCAGCACGGACAGCATCGGACATGCCGCGAGCAAGCCGACGACCAGCGAGGCCGTGCCGTCGATCACGGCCTCGCAGCCGTCCAGAATCAGCACTGCCCGGCCGACCGGGGCCAGCCGGGCCGCCAGCAGCTCGGCAGGATCGTCGGTTCCGACCGGCAGGCCAGCCGACATGGCCACCGCCCCGGCGACGAGCGCGTCGTGAGCCACCGAGGCGAGCGACACCCAGAGCTTGGCACCGGGAAAGGCCGCCGGGTTCACGACCTGGAGCGCGAGCCTGGTCTTGCCGACGCCGCCCTTCCCGGTCACCGTCACCAGGCCAGGTCGTGCGATCGCCGCGGCTAGCAGCGCGGTCTCGGCGTCGCGGCCGAAGAAGGCCGACGCCACCTGCGGCAGCCGGCCTGCGGCCATCGGGTCCACCCCGCCGGCGTCCGCCAGAGCCGTCAGGTAGACCTCGACGGTCTCGGCGGCGGGGTCGACGCCCAGCTGGTCGGCAAGCACGCGCCGGCACGACTCATACGCCCGTACCACGGCCGCCCGGTCGCCGCCCAGGTGCAGCGCCCGGAGCAAGATCCGGTGCGATCGCTCGTCCAGCGGGCTGACGGCGACCGCCTGGCGGCCGGCCGCCACGGCGCGATGGTGGTCACCGAGTGCGCTGGCGGACGCGGCGAGGAGTTCAAGCGCCCGCAACGCCGCCGCGTCGGCCTCCGCCCGGTACGGCGCCAGCCAGTCCGCGTCCTCGCCAGGCAGCAGTTGCTCGCCGCTGAACCTGGTGACCGGCTCGGCAGCTTCGACTGCCGCATCGTGCCTGCCCCACCCGGCCAGTGCCGCCACCTCGCGCAGGATGTCCTCCGCTTGGCGCAGGTCGACCTCGACGCCCGGCGCCAGCGCGTAGCCCGACGGCACGGTGACGACGAGTTGCCGCCCGTCCGCGCCGATTGCCGCCAGGCACTCCCGCAGTCCACGGATGATGCCCCGGAGTGCGGCCGGCCAGGTCGGCGGCGGCTGCTGTGCCCAGATCACCGCGGCAAGCGAGTCGGCCGATACCGGACGGCCGGCTAGCGCGAGCGCGACCAGCGCCACCCTGGCGCGCCGGCCGCCGAGCGCATGCCCGGTGACCGACCGGCCATTACCCGACACCGTAACGGCACCGAACACCGCGATACGCACAGCTCCGCCCCCATGCCTACCAGGCATTACACAGACGTTACGCCGGTGCGCTGTACTTCGACCACGACATCCGCGCAATAGCCGTTCCGAAGAGGACGATCCGCTCCATGCCGACTGCCGGGAGGCACTAGTGCCAGTTTCTTATCGCATCATGGCCGCGACCGCCGTCGCGGGTGCCGCGACGTTGTGGCCGACGACTCTGACCCAGGCCGTAGCGGCGCCGGCCCCGGGTATCGCGGTCAGGTCCGGGCCGGCCGGCCCGTCCGCCCGGGCGGGCCTGGCCGGGGTACCCATCACGCTGGCAAACCACGTACAGCTCAGCGGGTACGACGCGGCCACGGACCGGTCCGGCCGCGCCTATGTCGGCTGGATCGGCGACTCGGGCAGCGGGCGCCGGGTGTACCTGTGCACGCTGCCGCGCCGTGCGACGCGCTGCCTCGGCGGCATCCAGTCGATCGGCTCGCTCGGCGCGTCGTCCGCGCAGGGCCTGCGCGTCCTGGTGACCCCGGCCGGCCAGGTGACCCTGGTCTGGTTCCACGACACGGTTGCCTCGGTCAGCGGGCCAGAGGGCGGCAGGGTCGCCATCGCCACTTCGGTGTCCGGCGGGCCGCTCACCGCGGCCCACGACGTCGCTCCAGCGCAGAGCTTCGGCTCGCTGCTCGACGCGGCGCTGGCCCCGAACCACGGCATCTGGACCGTTACCGGCCCGTCCTTCGGCCCTACCCTCCAGGTCACGCCGGGCCTGGGCAACTCCTTTGTCAAGGTACATGGGCCCTACGTAGCCGGAGCGGCCCGGCTGGCTTTCAGCGGGTCCACCGCCGTGCTGGCGATTCAGAAGGACGGCGCGATCACGATGCCGGTCGCCTACGCATTCGAGCGCAACGGCGCATGGTCCGGTTTCCGCACGGTGGCCCGCACCTGGACCTCGGACGCGAACCTGGGCCTGGCGACCGCGCGCTCCGGGATCCGGCTGATCGCCACCGTGAACAATGCCAACTACTTTCCGGTCGTCTCGCGCTGGCTGGGGACCGCTTTCTCCCGCCCTGCCCTGACCGGGGATCGCAACAACTGCTCGCCCGCCAGCCATGACACCGTGGCCGACGCGAGCGGCAGGCTGGCCGACGCGTCGATGGAGTGCGGTGACGTGGCCGTGGCGAACCTGACCGACTCCCTGCACGCCGCCGTTGTCCGGTTCAACGTACACGGCACTTTCGCGGGCGGCCCGCCTCAGCTGACCACCAGCCCGAGCGGCCTGGCCTGGGTGGCCTGGTCGGTCGAATCAGGCAGCACCGGTGACCGGCTGCTGGTCGCACGGGTGCTGCTGCCCGGACGCGTCGTCACCGCCAGCAGGACAGTCAGCCGCAACCGCGTCGTGGTCTTCGGCCCGGCCTCCTGCCTGCCGCCGGCGGACATCGCGGTCGCGGTCAAGGGCTCCCCGGCCAGGTTCTGGCGCGTGGTCGGCAAGGTGCTGCGGCTCAACGGCAGGCGGCTGAACTCCACCATCCTGCACGGCGGGAACCTGGTGCCAGGTGCCCGCTACACCCTGCGCGGCAGCGTGACCTTCGTCCGCGGCGGTGCCCGGCTGACCGTGACCGCGGCGCTCACGTTCCGGTCCTGCCCGAACCCCTGACCATAGCCAGCCGCCGAGAGCCGGCCAGGGACGCTGGGGCGCCCTGGCCGGCTCTCGTGTCGCCCGGCATCTGGCGCTTCCCGGTCAAAACTGTAACCTGTTCTAGTATCACCGAGGAGGCGCCATGGCAGCGGAACAGACCGAGGTCGACGTCGACGTCGTCGTCGCCGGCAGCGGGGCGGCCGGGATGACCGCGGCGCTGGCCGCGGCCCGCCATGGCCTGAACGTGCTCGTGATCGAGAAGACTGGCCACTACGGCGGTTCCACCGCGCGATCGGGCGGCGGCGTCTGGGTGCCAGGCAACGCGGTGCTGGCCCGGGCCGGCGTCAGGGACACGCCCGAGCAGGCCAGGCAGTACCTGGCGCACGTGGCCGGGGACGGCGTCGAGCCCGACCGGCAGCGCGCCGTGCTCGAACACGGGCCGGCGATGCTGGCTCTGGTCCGCGAGGCCACCCCGGTCGACTTTGCCTGGGTGCCGAACTACTCCGACTACTATCCGGAGGCTCCCGGCGGCCTCGCCAGCGGCAGGACGATCGAGCCTGTGCCGTTCGACGGCCGGGTACTCGGTGCCGAGCTCGCCCGGCTGAACCCGCCCTACCTGCCCGCGCCCGACGGCATGGCGATCACGGCAGCCGATTACCGGTGGCTCAGCCTGGGCACCAGGCACCCCCGCGCGATCTGGACCACCGTCAAGGTGACTGCCCGGCTGGTCAGGACCAAGCTGCTCGGCCGGCGCACGCTGAGCCTTGGCCAGGCGCTCGCGGCCGGGCTGCGGGCCGGCCTGACCTCCAGCGACGTCCCTGTCTGGCTCGACACTCCGCTCACCGGCCTGGTCATCGAAGACGGCCGGGTGACCGGAGTGCGCGCGGTCTCCGGCGGCGAGCCGGTGACGATCAGGGCACGCAAGGGCGTACTGCTGGCGACCGGCGGTTTCGAGCGGAACGCGGCCATGCGGGCGCAGTACCAGCGGCAGCCGATCGGCACCGACTGGACCGTCGGCTCCCCTGGCAATACCGGCGACGGAATCGTGGCCGGCCAGGCGGCCGGAGCGGCGCTCGACCTGATGGACGACGCGTGGTGGGGTCCGTCGATCCCGCTCACCGGCGGCCCGTTCTTCTGCCTCGCCGAGCGGTCGCTCCCCGGCTGCATCATGGTGAACGCCGCGGGCCAGCGGTTCGTCAACGAGGCGGCACCCTACGTCGACGCCGTGCACGCGATGTACGACGGGCACACCGACGACAAGCCGCACATCCCGGCCTGGCTGATCACCGACCAGCGGTACCGGAACAACTACGTGTTCGCCGGGCTGCCGCCGCGCAAGCCGCTCCCCCGCCGCTGGTACAAGGCGGGCGCGGTCTTCCGTGCCGACAGCCTCGCCGACCTCGGCGCCCAGATCGGCATCCCGGCCGGCGCGCTGGCCGATACCGTGCGCCGGTTCAACGAATTCGCCAGGTCAGGCAAGGACGAGGAGTTCGGCCGCGGTGACTCGGCGTACGACAGGTACTACGGCGATCCGCGCTGCCGCCCGAACCCGAACCTGGCACCGCTCGACAAGCCGCCGTTCTACGCGATCAAGATCGTGCCAGGGGACCTGGGCACCAAGGGCGGCCTGCGGACCGACGCCCGCGCCCGGGTGCTGCGGCAGGACGGCAGCCCGATCCCCGGCCTGTACGCGGCCGGGAACGCCAGTGCCGCGGTGATGGGGCACAGCTACGCGGGCGCCGGAGCGACGATCGGCCCGGCGATGACGTTCGGCTACATCGCCGCGCTCGACATGGCTGGCTCCCTTACTGAGTAGTGCCACGAGGCCTAGATCCGCTCCACCACCACCCCGGAACCGCCTGGGTGCCTGTGCGGGCTCGCTCGGCATGTTCAAAGCACAGTCGGCCTGCCCATGAACTCCTAATGCAGCAGCGGTATTCCCTTGGCATCGCTCTTATGACATCATGGCCACCATGACAGGGGAGTTATTTCGTTCGACTAGTTCCATGATCAGCCGTAATATGCAAGTTGTAATACGAATCGCATATTTATTAATTCTATTAGGCATCTTCGCCAGTACGATATTTATCGTGTTGGCATCGCCTTTCTTCTTAAGAAACCTTGGGCACCTGCGCAGCGCTGACTGGAATCAGCTTAGCCAGATCGGGCAGACTTACGGCGCCGCTTCGGCAATTCTGTCAGTGATCGCCCTTATAGCCATAGCAGTTTCGTTGCTAGTCCAGGCCAGACAAGCCAAAGCAGAGAGATTTCGCTTGGTTCGAGAGCGTCACTTCGAATTACTGCGGATGGTCTTAGATTCACCTGAAGAATATGCCGAGGTGATCGGCACCCAGAACGGGCCTGACTTAAAGAAATTCCTATTTGCCACCATGTGGATTAATTATGCCCGGCTCGGATTCCAGATGGGAGTCCTCACCGAGGAAGTTTTGCGTAAAGACATACTCGCAGGATTCGCGGGCGCACCGCTCCGTCTCTGGTGGGCCTCGGCCAGGGACGGCTGGCTGGGTGAGCCACGGACAGACCGCCGACAGCGACGTTTCGCACAAGTCGTAGACGAAGAGTACAGCCGAGCGCTCGCGGAGGATGAGCGCCGTCGGACACTCTCGAAAGACCCGCGCCATGGAGCCACGACTCAGATGCGTCGCATGTCAGCGGAACAGGTTCGACGGCATCAATAGAATAGCTGGCGGAATAGGGACCGAATTCGCCATCGAAGTAAGCTTGGGGTCGCGCACTAGCTTTCCTACCGCTGAGCACGTCGGTCACTCTCCAGGATCAGGCATTCCCCAGGACGAGGCCACTGGTCGGGACGCCGGTCCCGGCCGTGACCAGGACCGGCCCGTCACCGGGCACCTGATTCACCGCGGTACCGCGCACCTGCCTGACCGCTTCGGCGATTCCGTTCATGCCGTGGATGTAAGCCTCGCCAAGCTGGCCGCCGTGCGTATTCAGCGGCAGCCGGCCGCCGATCTCGATCGCCCCGCCGGCGATGAAGTGCCGCGCCGCACCGCGCGGGCAGAAGCCGAGTTCCTCAAGCTGCATGAGCACGTACGGCGTGAAGTGGTCGTACAAGACGGCAGTCCTGATATCGGCCGGGCCGACCCCGGCCTGCTGCCAGAGCTGCCTGGCGACCACGCCCATCTCCGGCAGTCCGGTCATGTCGTCCCGGTAGTAGCTGGTCATGGTGAACTGATCCGGCCCGGCTCCCTGGGCGGCGGCGCGGATCACCACCGGACCGGACCGGAGGTCCCGTGCCCGGTCCAGGCTGGTGACCACGATCGCGACCGCACCGTCGCTCTCCTGGCAGCAGTCGAGCAGCCGCAGCGGCTCGGCGATCCACCGGGACGCCTGGTGCTCGGCCAGCGTGACCGGCTTGCCGTAGAACCACGCGTGCGGATTCGTGGCCGCGTGCCGCCGGTCGGCTACGGTCACCGTTCCGAAGTCGGCGCTCGTCGCGCCGTAGGCGTGCATGTACCTGCGCGCCATCATCGCCACCGTTGCCGCGGGCGTGGACAGCCCCATCGGGTAGTGCCAGCCGTTGTCGATCCCTGACGACGTCGCCATCGCCGCGGCGGCGACGGAGACCTGTCCGAACCGCCGCCCCGAACGTTCGTTCAGCGCCCGGTAGCACACCACCACGTCGGCCGCTCCGGTCGCGACCGCCATGGCGGCCTGGTGCACCGTCGCGCAGGCCGCGCCGCCGCCGTAGCCGATCTGGCTGAAGAAAGTCAGCTCGCCGATGCCGAGCTCGCGGGCCACCGCGACCTCGGCGTTGCTGTCCATCGTGAAGGTGACCAGCCCGGTCACGTCCGACGGTGCCAGGCCCGCGTCAGCCAGCGCGGCCCGCACCGCCTGCGCGGCCAGCCGCAGCTCGCTGCGGCCGGAGTCCTTGGAGAACTCGGTCGCGCCGATCCCCGCGATCGCCGTGGCTGGCTGGCGGGTTCCCGAGCCGGTCATGCCTGACCTTCCTTGGTGGCGAGCCCGGCCTCGCGGGACTGCGGTGCGGCCGGACCGGGCGCGGGGACGTCGACGAGCGCGGTCGCGATGACGTGGTCGCCCAGGCCGCACCGGCCGGTGACCCGCACCTGGAACAGATCACCGTCCGGACCCGGCGTGTGCTCGGCGACCCGCCCCGAGAAGGTGAGCGTGTCGCCGGCGTAACACGGCACGCCCAGCCGGATCGAGATCTCGCGCACGGTGGCTTGCGGGCCTGCCCAGTCGGTCACGAACCGCTGGACCAGCCCGGTGTCGGTCAGGATATTGAGGAAGATGTCTTTGCTGCCGTTGGCGACGGCCCGGTCCCTGTCATGGTGGACCTCGGTGAAGTCGCGGGTCGCCAGCGCGGCGGCGACTACGAAGGTCGGGGTCACGTCGATGACGAGCTCGGGCAGCCCGGCCGGCCGCGTCCCGGCCGGCCGGGCTGGGCGCCAGGCGGGCAGCGTCAGCTCGTCGTCGATTTTGATGTAGTCCGCCTGGACAGCCATCCCGACGCTGACCTCGTCCGGCCGCACGCCGACCAGCTCGCCGAGTACCCGCACCCCCTCGTCGAGCCGCACCAGGGCGATCACCAGCGGCAACTGCTTGCCGGGCACCGGCGGATGGTGATGCACGACGTAGCTGTAGACCTCGCCGGTCCCGGCCGCGACCTGGTACGTCGGGTTCGGTGAGCCGCACCGCGGGCACATCGGGCCAGGCGGGTGCCGCAGCGCACCGCAGTCGGCGCAGCGCTGGATCCGCAACTCGCCAGCGGCCGTCCCCGCCCAGAAGAACGCGGTGTCCGGCGAGACCACCGGACGCGGCACGAATCCGCCGGCGGCCGGTCCGGCACCGGCCGGTCCGGCACCGACGGCCGGCCTCGCCCCCTGCGCAGCCGGCCCGCCGGCCGCCGCGGCCTTAGCCGGAGGCCGGAACTTCAGGATCCGAAAGTCCATCGTCGCGACGACCTCGTCGCCGCTGTACCAGGTGCTGCGCGTGGTGAAGAACCAGCCCTCGCCGAGCGCGGTGCGCTTCGGGCCGATCAGGTCGATCAGCGCGACCCTGATCGACAGCCGCTCACCGGGCCGCAGGTACCGGTGGTAGACCTGGTCGGAGTTGGTGGCGACGACCGAGGTGTAGCCCGCATCGTCGAGCACAGTCACGATCTGGCCGAGCGGGTCGCTGGCGTCGCGGACCCTGCGCTGCCCGGGCATCGTCCACACCTGGGCCATGGCCGGCGGCGCGACCAGGCCGCCGTGCACCGACGCCGCGGCGAACTCCGGATCGGTATAGACCGGGTTCGCGTCGCCGATCGCCTCGACCCAGTTCTCGATGATCGGCAGGTTCACCGAGTCTCTGGCCAGGCGAGGGCTGCTCTCCCCGGCCGCCTTGATCCGTTCCGCCGCGGCCCGGATCTGCTCGGCGGCATCCTGCCCGACCTGCGCTGTCAGCATGCTCCTCGCCCTCCATTGCTGCCTGACTCCTGTCCGACCACACCGGCGCGGTGCCGGGAAACCTCAGCGCGGCACCCTCGGCAACTTCAGCCCGGCTGTCGCGATCAGTTCGCGCTGCACTTCGTTCACCCCGCCGCCGAAGGTCAGCACCAGGTTCCGCTTGCCTTGCACGTCCAGCCAGCGCATGAGTTCGGCGGTGGACTTCTGGGCCGGGTCGCCGTGCCGGCCCACGACGTCGACAAGCCGCTGGCCGAGCCGCTGGATTCGCTCGGAAGCGAACACCTTGGTCGCCGACGCGTCGGCTATCTCCACGGTGTCGGCGACCGCGACCTGCCAGTTCAGCAGCTCGTTCACGCGCAGGCTGGCGCGGACCTCGGCGAGCACCCGGCGGACGTCCGGCAGTTCGGCGACCGGCCGCCCGGTCGGCCCGGCATGACCGCTGGCCCAGGTCAGCACCTGGTCGTAAAGCGCGCCGAGCCGGCCGGCCGGGCCGAGCATGACCCGCTCGTGATTGAGCTGGGCGGTGACCAGCCGCCAGCCCTGGTTCTCCTCGCCGACCCGCATGGTCACCGGGACAGCCACGTCGGAGAAGTACGTCGCGTTGACGTGGTGTGCCCCGTCGCAGGTGATGATCGGCGTCCAGGAGAAGCCCGGGTCGGTCGTGTCCACGATCAGGATCGAGATCCCCTTGTGCTTAGGCGCGTCCGGATCGGTGCGGCAGGCCAGCCAGATGTAGTCGGCGTCGTGCGCCCCGGTGGTGAAGATCTTCTGGCCGTTGACGACGTAGACGTCGCCGTCCCGCACCGCCCTGGTCGTCAGGGCGGCCAGATCGGTGCCCGCGCCGGGTTCGGTGTAGCCGATCGCGAAGTGCACCTCGCCCGCCAGGATCTTCGGCAGGAAGAACTTCTTCTGCTCGGCGGTGCCGAAAGCCTGCAGCGTCGGGCCGACCGTCTGCAGTGTCACGGCCGGCAGCGGCACGTCGGCCCGGGCCGCCTCGCTCACGAAGATCTGCTGCTCCACCGGGCCGAAACCGCGCCCCCCGTACTCGGTCGGCCAGCCGACGCCCAGCCAGCCGTCGCTGCCCATCCGGCGGATCAGCCGCTGATAGGCCTCGCCGTGCCGGTCGGTGCGCATGGCCTCGTGCTCGGCGGACGTGACGAGCCCGGCGAAATAGGAGCGCAGCTCGTCCCGCAGCGCACGCTGTGAATCGGTCAGCTCTATGAACACTGCGCCCCCAGATCGGTGTGGTCCGCGAGCAGCTCGAGGCGGTAGTCGGCGCCGCCGACGAACCTGGCCAGGTCGCTCACCATCGAGGAGTACCGGTGCAGCGGATAGCCGACGTCCATCCCGATCCCGCCGTGCAGCTGATGGCAGGTGCGCAGCGCGACCGGTCCCTCCTGGGCCAGCCAGTACGCCGCGATGCCGGCGTCCTGCGCGGCGTCGCGGCCGGACGCCAGCCGCCAGCAGGCCGAAAGCGCCGCCAGGTGCAGCGTCCGGCTGGCGATGTAGACGTCGGCGATCTGCCCGGCCACCGCCTGGAACGTGGCCAGCGGGCGGCCGAACTGCTCCCGGCCGGCCACGTAGCCAGCCGTCAGGGCGAGCGCGCCGGCCATCGCCCCGTCGGCCAAGGCGGCCGCGCCGCACGCGGCCAGCAGGTACAAGTCGTCGACGGCGGCGCTGGTCGTGCCAGTCGCCGACCCAGTGCCGAGCACGCCAGCGACTGGGGCGGCATCCAGCCTGACCGTGTACTCAGGAACGGCACTAGACGCCGGGGTCGCCGCGACGCTGACGCCCTCGGCGCTGGCGTCCACCACGACGACGGCCCGGCCGCCTGCGGCGAGCGCCGCGGGGACCAGCATCCACCGCGCATCGGCGGCGAACGGGACGCCGATCTTCAGGCCGGTGACGGTCCCTGCGAGCCCGGAGCCGGCCGGGTCCTCGCCGCCAGCCGGACCGGCCGCGAGGTCGGCTGTCGTGGCGGGCCAGGCCGGCATCCCGGTCGACGGCTCGCGGACCCCGGCGGTCAGGATCACCTCGCCGGTGCCGACTCCGGTGAGCACCCGTTCCTGCAGGTCCCTGCTGCCCCACCGGACGACAGGCAGCGTCCCGAGCATCAGGGTCGCCAGGGCCGGCACGACCACCGCCCGCCGCCCGACTTCGGTGAGCAGCACGGCGGTGTCGAGCACGCCGAGCCCGTCACCATCCATCCACTCCGGCAGCGTCAGCGCCAGGAGCCCGGCCTTCGCCAGAGCCTGCCAGGTCGCGAGCCAGTCAGCCGCGCCGTCCGGCGGCTCACTCCCCCGCGCCGCGCTGCCCAGCACGTCGGCGACGGACGCCGCGATCACCTGCTGCGCCTCGTCAAGGTCGAAGTCCACTCAGCGAGCCTCCTCCCTGGGCAGCCCTAGCACGCGTTCGGCCACGAGCGAGAGCAAGATCTGGCTGGTGCCGCCGGCGATGCTCAGGCACCTGGTCATCAGGAACTCGTCCACCGCGTGCGCCGCCAGCCCGTCGGCGGCCGCGCCCGCAGTGCCGCACAGCGACAGCGCGGTCTCCGCCACCGACTGCCGGTGCGCCACTCCGAGCAGCTTGCGCACCGCGGCTGTCTTGCCCGGCTCGCCGCCGCGGGCGACGGCATCGGCCAGCCGGTCGTCCATCACCGACAACGCGAGGCCCTCGGCCAGCCGCGCCCCGACCTGGTCGGTCATCATCGGACCCGCGGCCTGGCCGACGGATCGCGCCGCCGCGAGCAACCGCTCGACGTCTTCGCTCAGCCGCGCGCCGCGTACCATGGCGACCCGCTCGGTCGCCAGCGTCGTCCGCGCGACCCGCCAGCCGTCGCCTGGCTCGCCGACCACGCAGTCGTCCGGCACGAAGACGTCGTCGATGAAGACCTCGTTGAACATTGCCCGGCCGGTGATCTCGCGTAGCGGCCGCACCTCGATCCCGGGGTCGCGCATCGACACCAGGAAGTACGTGATGCCCCGGTGCTTGGGTGCCTGCGGGTCCGACCGGGCCAGGCAGATCGCCCAGTCGGCGTCGGCCGCCAGCGAGGTCCACACCTTCTGCCCGGTCAGCCGCCAGCCACCGTCGCTGCGGACCGCCGTGGTCCGCAGCGACGCCAGGTCCGAGCCGGCCTCCGGCTCGCTGAACAGCTGGCACCAGACGATCTCGCCGCGCAGGGTCGGTCCGGCGAACCGCTCGAGCTGCCGCGGCGTGCCATGGCCCAGGATGGCCGGGATCGCCCAGCCGCCTATCCCCAGGTCCGGCCTGGTCAGCCCGGCGCTCGCCAGCTCATCGTCGATGACTAGCTGCGCCGCGGGGCCAGCCGACAAGCCATACGGCGGCGGCCAGTCGGGGGCGATGTACCCGACCTCGGCGAGCGCGTTGCGCTGCCGCGCAGGCGCAAGCGCGGACACGGCATTGGCCACCAGCCGCGCCGCCCGGCGGACCTGGTCGACGCCCGACTCTTCGCTGCCGTCCGAAATCGCGCGGTCGGCCGGACGCCTGCGCAGACCAGCGAGCGCGAGTTCGGCCGCGCGCGCCCGCCACGCGGCGCTGCCGCCGAGCAACTGACGCAGCGCCACCGCGCGGCGCAGGTAAAGATGCGCGTCGTGTTCCCAGGTGAAGCCGATACCGCCGAGCACCTGTATGCAGTCCTTGGCATTGTCCACCGCCGCATCCAGCGCCAGGGCAGCAGCGGCGGCAGCCGCAAGCGGCAGTTCCCCGGGTGCCTGGTCGATCGCGCTGGCGGCGTCCGCCGCCGCCGCGGTGGCGAGTTCGGAGCGGCACAGCATCTGCGCGCACAGATGCTTGATCGCCTGGAACGAGCCGATCGGGCGGCCGAACTGCTGCCTGGTCCGTGCGTATTCGGTCGCTGTCTGACCGCACCAGGTGGCGACTCCGCTGGCTTCGGCCGCGGCCAGCGTCGCGAGGAGGTCGCGCACCAGCCCGGGCGCCAGGCCGCCGAGCACCTGGCCGGCCGGGACCTGCGCATCGGTGAGCGTCAGGTCGGCCAGCGCGCGGGAGAAGTCCACCGGCTCCCTCGGAGTAAGGCGCACCGCAGGATCGCCGGCGTCGCCGGCCCGGATCCAGAACCAGGTCTCGCCGGAATCGGCCACCGTGCCGAGCAGCAGATACGAGGCATCGCCGGCGCCGAGCACCAGGCCAGCCGTACCGCTGACTCGCAGCCCGCAGCCGTCGGCGCTGGCGGTCAGCCCGCTGGCCGACGTGGCCACGCCGACGGAAGCCGCACCAGAGGCGATCTCGGCGAGCAGCGCCGCGGCGGCTGGCTGGTCGCCGCCGGACTTCAGCGCGGCGGCGAGCACCAGGCCGGCCAGCAGCGTCGGCATGACCGGGCCGGGTACCAGGTCCGCGGCAAGTTGCTCGACCACGACGGCCACGTCGGCGGCGCTGCCGCCGGCCCCGCCCAGGTCCTCAGGCAGTCCGATCGAGAAGATGCCAAGCTCAGCTAGCCGCGTCCAGCTCTCGTCGGTACTCTCGATCCGTTCGCCCCGGGTTTCGAGCCCGCGGACCGCGGTGATCGTCGCCGCTCGCTTAGCCCACTGGCCGACCGACTCAGCGATCGCCAGCTGCTCGGTAGTGACAGCGATGGGCACTGGTCCTCCTGCTGGTGCGGGGCAGACAAAATTAGAACACGTTATACTTATAACGGCTACTGCGAAGCCCGCCGAAGCCGGCCGGCTTCACATCGAGAGGCTCAGGTACCAGCTGTGAAAAATCCTGGCCCGGCCGCGGCCACTAGCGGTCCGGCCGAGGCCGACCTCGGCTCGGCTGCCCAGCGCGAGCGTCGCAAGCGGATACTGGACGTCACCCTGGCGCTGGCATCCAAGGGCGGCTACGACGCCGTGCAGATGCGCGAGGTAGCCGAGAAGGCCGACGTCGCGCTCGGCACGCTGTACCGGTACTTCCCCTCCAAGATCCATCTGCTGGTCTCGGCCCTGGCCAGGGAGTTCCAGCGGACCAAGGACAACCTGGACCGGCGGCCGATTCCCGGTGACTCCGAGTATGACCGGATCGTCTTCGTCCTGCACAAGGTGACCAAGAGCATGCAGCGCGATCCGCAGCTCATCGAGGCGATGACCCGGGCGTTCATGTTCGCCGACCCGAGCGCCGCGAGCGAGGTCAATACCGTCGCCGCGCTGATGGAGCAGATCCTCACCGACGCGATGCACGAAGGCGAGCCGACCGGCGACGAGCGCGCGATCGCCAGGGTGATCGGCGACGTGTGGCTATCCAACCTGGTCGCCTGGGTCACCCGCCGGGCCTCGGCGACCGATGTCGCCAATCACCTTGAGGTAGCGGCCCGGCTGCTGCTCAGGTAGCGGCCGGGCCGCTGCTCAAGTAGCGGCCGGCTGCTGCTCAGATAGCGGCCTGCTGCTGCTCAGCTCCCTGGGAGGCCGGGACCGTACCAGGTCTCGATCAGCCACCGCGAGATCGACAGCGACGGCGACATCAGCACCTCGCCGGACTCGACCGCCGACTTCAGGTCGGCCCTGGAATACCAGTAAGCTTCCGCGATCTCGTCAGCGTCGACCTTGATCTGCGTGCCGGTCGCCTGGGCACGGAATCCGAGCATCAGGCTGTGCGGCATCGGCCAGGGCTGGCTGCCCGCATAACTGACCGTGCTCACGAGGACGCCGGTCTCCTCCAGCACCTCGCGAGCCACTGCCCGCTCGGCTGACTCGCCTGGCTCGACGAACCCGGCAAGCACCGAGAATCGGCGCTGCGGCCATTCCACGTTCCTGGCCAGCAGGCACCGGTCGTCGGAGTCGGTTACCAGCATGATGACCGCCGGGTCGCTTCGCGGGAAATGCTCGCTGCCGTCGGCCGGGCAGCGGCGGGAATGGCCGGCCATCGCTATCTCGGTAGCCGACCCGCAGCGCGGGCAGAACGCCGCGGTCGCGTGCCAGTTCGCGAGTGCCGTCGCGTGCGTCAGCAGCCCGGCCTCCTGCCCGCTCAGCAGCAGCCCGGCCTCGCGCAATCCGGCAGGCCTGGCGCCCCCGGCGCCAGCAGCGGTCAGCGGCGCCCCGACGCCGAAGTAGGCGACGCCGTCGGCGTCGGTTCCGAGCAGGAACCTGACCCCCTCGGGCGCTCGTTCCGGCGGCAGGTAGACAAGCTCAGCCGCACCGCCGCCGACCCTGGCAAGGGCCTTTCCCTGGTGCACGACCAGCACCCTGGTACGCGGATCGGCCCAGGCCGCGTCCAGCCATTCCTGGTCGGCGCGCTTGGCCGACGATCGCTCCAGGTGAGTCGTCGTCACGATGATGCCCGACGGCGTACGCTCAGAAGGCGCCGTTCCGGATAGCGCGATCCCGGCCGGCGCGAGCGCGGGGGATGTCGGCTGGAGTCCTGCCACGGCATCAGAATACGTTCTCACCGGTGACCGGCGGCTACGGGAGTGACGTGCGTCACGGCGAAGGCCAGTAGCTGGCGTGGCACTTCACGCCGGCCTAGTGCGTTGGTCGTGATGGAGCGTCTGCCCCGAGCCGGTCGATGTGGAGGTGCGCGTGCTTGGCCTCACCAGCCTGCCCCTCGTTTTCCTGCTGGCCGGGCTGACGGCGGCGTTGCTCGGTGGTGTCGTCTGGGGCTGGCCGCGGCTCGCCAGCCGAGGGGGACGGCAGTTCGCGCTCCGGCTGGTCGCCTTGTGCGCGCTGCAGGCAAGCATGCTCAGCCTGGCGCTCGTACTGGTCAACCGGTCAGGTCAGTTCTACTCATCCTGGTCGGACCTGCTCGGCCGCTATAAGGGCGGCGGGACGCTGGTGAGCGTGCATGAGAGCAGCGTGCGGCAGTCGGCGCTGCTGTCCGTACTGGCGCAGGCGCCGGTGACCATCCCGGGCCGGCCTGGCGATGCCGGGGTGCTGCAGACCGTCGCCATCCGGGGCGCGCTGTCCGGGCTCAGGCTCCGCGGGCACGTCTACCTGCCGCCCGGATACCCGCGCTCCGGCCGGGGCGGCCAGGGGTATCCGGTCGTCGTCGCGGTCTCCAGGTACCAGGACAGCCGCGGTTCACCCTACGGCGCTCCGCGGCTGGCGCAGGCGGCCGCTATCGAGATCGCCGCGCACCGGATCCAGCCGCTGATCGTGCTGACACTGCCGCCAGGACCCCGTTCGGACCCGTCCTGCCTGGACGTTCCGCGCCGTGCGCAGGCAGCGACCTTCTTCACCCAGGACCTGTCGTCGGTGCTCAGCTCCGGCTACCGGGTCAGCACCCAGCCAGGCAGCTGGGCGCTGCTCGCCGACGCCTCCGGCGGATACTGCGCGCTGCAGCTAGCGCTGACCAACGCCCAGGCATTTTCCGCGGTCGCGGCTCCGGCGGGTGCCTACCAGTCACCGCCTGGACCCCCGCTCTGGGGCAACAGCCCGCAACTGCGTGCTCAGGACAACTTGCCCTGGCTGCTCGGCCATCAGCCCATGCAGCCGATCTCGGTGCTGTTCACCGGACCGGGCACTGCCTTGCCGTTTCTCGCGCTGGTACACCCTCCGATGCACGTGACGACGACTTCGCTGGGCCATGGACGCTGGCCGCTCATGCCGGTTCTCGGCTGGCTGAGCCGCATACTCAGCCAGCCAGTCCGGAGCCATGACCGGGCCGGTCCCGCCAGATAACGAGCAACCTGAAAGAACCTGACGAATGGGATGGAGCCGATGGGACTAACCAGCGGAGCGCTGCTCTGGCTGGAAATCACCGCCGCCACAGCTTGCGTCCTCGGCACCGCGCTGGCCTGGCCGAGGCTGGCGCGACAGCGCACAGGACAGATCGCCGCCCGGGTCGGACTCATTCTCGCCTGCCAGGCGACCGTGCTCGCAGCGGCGACGACCTATGTGAACGACACGTTCGGCTTCTTCGCGTCCTGGTCAGCCATGCTCGGCAACTCCAGTACCCGGTATCCGCAAGCGCCACCGCCGGCGGCGGTGGCGGCCGTCGACCACGCGCGGCCCATCACCATCACCGGGATAAGCGACGGAACCCTGTTCCGCGGTGATTCGGCGCTGCGGCAAGCCGCCGGGGGGCTGGCTGCCGGCACCACGCCGAGCGCGCTCGGCTTGCGCGCACCGAACGGAATCGCCCGGGTAGCCGCATCGTCAGGAGCGGTCTTGCGGGTGACGATCCACGGCGAGTACACCGGGATCACGGCCGCCAACGACTACGTCTACCTGCCGCCTCAGTACTTCCAGCCCGGCTACGCCGGAGCACGTTTCCCGGTGATCATGACGTTCACCGGATACCCCAATGACCCGCTGAACCTGATGCGACTGCTCAAACTCCCGGCCACCGTCAGCCGCCTGACCGCGGCCGGACACCTCCAGCCGGCCATCTACCTGATGCTCAATCCGTCTGTTGCCCTGCCGCAGGACACCGAGTGCACCAATATCCCGGCCGGATTGCAGGTAGCCACTTTCTTCGGCCGCGACGTCCCGCTGGCCGTCGAACAGGCCTTCCACACCCAGACCACCAGGTCAGGCTGGTCCACGCTCGGTTACTCCACGGGCGCCTACTGTGCGACAAAAATGGCGATGCTCTATCCTGGCCAGTTCTCCGCCGCGGTGGCGATGTCCGGCTACTTCGTCGCGCTGAAGGATCACACCACCGGAAACATCTATGGCGGCAGCCCGGCATACCGCAACGAGAACAACCTTGACTGGCGGCTGACGCACTTGCCCGCGCCGCCCGTCAGCGTGCTCGTCGCTTCCAGCGCCAGCGGCGAACCAAGCCTGCCGGGTTCGCTGGTGTTCCTGCACCTGGTCCGCCCGCCGATGCACGGCTATTCGTTGATCTTGCCTCAGGGCGGCCACAACTACCACACCTGGCGGCGCGAGCTGCCGCAATCGCTTGAGTGGCTGAGCAGCAGGCTCGCGCCAGCCCTGTTGCGGTTACCGGGCGGCGGGGGCCCGGCCGGTAGCAAGCCCGGCCGGTAGCTGGCTTCCCCGGCCAGCGAGCTTCCCCGGCCAGCGAGCTTCCCCGGCCAGCGGCTTGGCGCTACGCCTGCGGCCCGGCCAGTTCGTCCCACAGGTAGGCGGCCGTCTGGGCGCCCTTGAGCAGCAGTTCCATGTCGACCCGCTCGTTCGGTGCGTGGATCCGGTCCTCGTCCAGGCCGACCGCGATAAAGACCAACGGTGCGTCCAGGATCTCGGCCAGGTCGGCCTCCGGCCCGCTACCGCCCTCGCGGGTGAAGAGCACTTCGCGGCCGAAGGCACGTTCCATCGCCCGCCGCCCCGCCGCGACCGCAGGCGAGTCGATCGGGGAGAACGAGGGTCGCACCCCAGGCCCGTCCACGGTGACAACGGCGGCTATCCCCGGCGGGGTGCGTTGCGCGACATACTCGCGGAGCATTCCGGCCACGTCAGCCGGGTCCTGGTGCGCGACCAGCCGGAACGACAGCTTCGCATGAGCCTCGCGCGGAACGATGGTCTTGCCGCCAGGGCCGGTGTGACCGCCCCACATCCCGTTGACTTCGGCCGTCGGCCTTGCCCAGGTCCGCTCGATCGTGCTGTAGCCGGCCTCGCCAGCCGCCGCCCCGCTGTTACCCGCAGTGACCAGCCAGCTTTTCTCGTCGAACGGCAGCTTCGCGAACAGTTCCCGCTCGGCCGCGGTCAGTTCGACGACCTTGTCGTAGAACCCGGGCAGCATCACCCGCCCGTCGGCGTCATGCAGGCCAGCGAGCAGCCCGGCCAGGGCGTGCAGCGGATTCGGCACGGCACCGCCGAACGAACCGGAATGCAGGTCGGACTCCGGGCCGTAGACATCGATCTGCGCATCGATCACCCCGCGCATCCCGGTGCACATCGACGGCACGTCGGCGGCCCACATAGTCGTGTCGGAGATCACGATGACGTCGCAAGCCAGCCGGTCGCGCTCGCGCCGCAGCAAGTCCGCGAAGTGCGGCGAGCCTGACTCCTCTTCGCCTTCGACGAGCAGCTTGATGGTGACCGGCGGGGCGCTCGCGCCATGCGCGGCCAGCCACGCACTCGTGCCGAGCGTGTGAAACAGGACCTGGCCCTTGTCGTCGGAGGCACCGCGGGCCAGCAGCCGACCGTCCCGCTCGACCGGCTCGAACGGAGGCGAGTCCCACTCGGCGAGGGGCTCTGCCGGCTGGACATCGTGGTGGCCGTAGACGAGCACCGTCAGCGCCGCCGGGTCGGCGGCGCGCCACTGCGCGAACACGGCCGGCATTCCAGGGTCACCCGGCGTACCGGTTTCCCAGACCTCGGCCGTGGTGAATCCCGTCTGCCGCAGGTAGTCAGCTAGCCACTGCGCCGACCCGCGCACGTCGCCGGCCCGGGCCGGGTCGGCCGAGATCGACGGGATGGTCAGCCACTGCTTCAGAGCGGCGAAGAAGTCGCCGGCATGTTCGTCGATGTAACCGCGGACTGCCGCATCCATGCGCGTTCCCCTCAGGTTGATCGGGTTCGGGGCATACCACGAGCACCGCACCGGCCCGGCCCGGCCAGGCTGGGCTGGGTCAGCCCAGGGCTATGCCTGCTGATCTGGACGACCTTATCGCGCTCATGCCGTTAGCCGGGCAACTCGGCATCACCTGGACGGAAGCGGTACCGGCGCGAGCCAGGTCCGCGTCGCTAGGTGTCAGCCGGGACGTCCTCCAGCAAAGCGGCCAGGCCAGCGGCATCGAGCAGATCGGCCGGCCGCACAGTCAGGTCGTCGCGCACGTAGTAGAACGCGGCCCGCACCTGGCCCACCGGCACTCCGGCCAGCGAGGCCCAGGCCAGCCGGTAGGCGGCGAGCTGGACAGCCACGGCACGCTCCGCCGAGCCGGGCGGCGGCGGCCGTCCGGTCTTCCAGTCCACGATGTCGAACCCGCCCTGCGCCGCGTCGGCGAAGACCGCGTCGATCCGGCCGCGGACCAGCCGGTCGCCGACCTTGGTCTCGAACGGCACCTCCACCTCGGCCGGCCAGCGCCGCCCCCACTCGCTGGCCTCGAACCGCGACTTCAGCTCGGCCAAGTCGTCGTCCCCGGTGACCAGGTCCGCGTCGAAGGCGCCGGTGATCTCGTCCCGGTCGATCAGCCGTGTCGGCCCGAACCGCTCTTCCAGCCAGCGGTGGAATGCCGTGCCGCGCCGCGCCCGCGGCGCAGGCGGCGCGGGCATCGGCCGCCTGATCCTGGCCGCCAGCCCGGCCGGGTCCTGCGCCATGGCGACGAGCGCGGACACATCGATCCGGTGCGGCAACTCGACCGGGACCGGGCCGTCCGGCCTGCGCCTGGCGCGCTCGGCAAGCAGCAGGTCAGCGTCGGCCGCCCAGCCGGCGACGAGGTCGGCGTACCTGGCTGGCACCACGGCCCGGACCGCACCCGGGTTCTGACCGCCGGCCGGCGTGGCAGCCAGCACCATGTCGCCCGCCTCGCGGATCGCCTCGTACCGCGCGCCCGCGGCATCCGGCGGCACCGGCCACGACGCGGTCAGCGGCTCGGCCAGCGCCGGATTCTCTGCTCCTTCGCCAGGTTCGTCCGCCCAGGATTCGACCCGGCCAGCGCCGGCCTCACAACTGGCCCTGACTTCGGCGAGGAACGGCGACGGGCCAAGCGGCAGCTTGCCCGCTCCCCACCAGTAGCCACTGCAGGCCAGCCAGTACGCGGACCTGGTCACCGCCACGTACGCCAGCCTGCGTTCCTCCGCCAGGTTCCGGTCCGCGCAGTCCCCGCTGAACGCGGCCAGCGACTCGGGGTCCAGGCCGGCCAGCGCCGGCAGGTCAGCGGCATCACCGCGCAGCCAGAACGGCAGCAGCCGCGGATTGTCCGTCCAGCGCGTCGTCAGCCTCGGCCTTGCCGGGAAGTTCTGCGCCCTGCTTCCGGCGGACAGCCCGGGCACCAGGACAGCGGGCCACTGCAATCCCTTAGCCGAGTGCACGGTCGCCAGCTTCACCGAGTCGGTGTCGCTCACCTGACCAGCTTCCAGGCCGAACTCCTCGGTCTCGGCGGCCGTCAGGTAGGCGAGGAACGCCCCGAGCGTCGGCTCCCGCGCGTCGCCGGCGAAGGCCGCGGCCGCGTCAGCGAACGCGTCGAGATCGGCCCGTGCGGCCACCGGGTCGGTCCGCGGCCGGGCAGCGACCTCCACGTCCAGGCCCAGTACGCGCTCGACCTCGGTGACGAGTTCGGGCAGCGGCCTGCCCGTGTGCCTGCGCAACGCCCGCAGTTCCGCGGCCAGCGCGGACAGCCGCGAATGTCCGTCGGCTGAATACGCGGCCGGGCCGCCCAGGTCGTCCAGCGCCTCCACGAGACTGCCGGTCTCGGCCGTGAAGTCAGCCACCGCCCGAGTCAGAAAGTCATCATCCGCGACAGGACCATCCCCGCCAGCCCGGCTGCCAGGGCCAGCGTCATCGGAGCCCGCTGCCTCGCCGCGGGCGAGCTTCCTGGCCCTGGCCCCGAGCGCGACCAGGTCCTGCGGGCCGATCCGCCACCGCGGTGAGGTCAGCGTTCTGGCCAGGGCGTCGGAGGCGGCCGGGCTGTGCAGTACCCGGAGCGTCGCGACGATGTCAGCAACCTCCGGCACGGTCAGCAGTCCGCCCAGGCCGACTACCTCCACCGGAATACCCGCCGCCTCGAGTGCGGTCCGCAGGGCAGCGAACTGAGTCCGCTTGCGGCAGAGCACGGCGATGTCCGACGGCCGCACCGCGGTCGTCCGGCCATCCGGCCACGGCCGCCCGTCGGGCGCGGTTCCGGCCGGCAAGCCGAGCAGCGCCGTGACCTGCTCGGCCGCCCAGGCCGCCTCTGCCGCGCTGGTCTGGAGCAAGGCGCACACGACCGTGCCGCGCTCGGCCCGGTCCGCTGGCGCGATCAGTCGCGGCACTTCGGGCGCGGCCACCCGCAGGTCCCGCTGGATCGCCGCAGCGACGTCAAGGACCTTTCCGGTGTTACGGAAGCTCGTGGACAGCAGCCGGACTTCGGCGCCCGGTCCCTGCCTGCCCGGTCTCTGCCTGCCCGGTCTCTGCCCAGCCGGGGGGAAGTAGTCAGCGAACCGTTTCATGTTGCCCGCGCTTGCTCCACGCCAGCCGTAGATCGACTGGCAAGGATCGCCCACGGCGGTGACCGGGTGCCCGCCGCCGAACAGGGCTCTCAGCAACTCGAGCTGAGCGTGGCTGGTGTCCTGGAATTCGTCGAGCAGGACAACCTGGTAGCGGGCCCGCTCGATGCCGCCGACCTCGCGGTGCCGCAGCGCGATCTGGGCCGCGATCGTCATCTGGTCACCGTAGTCGATGACCTCGCGCTCGGCCTTAGCCGCGGCATAGGCCCTGACCAGCGGCATCAGCTGCTCGCGGACCCGCTGGCCGCGCATCGCCGCGTCGGCGAGCCTGGTCTTGCCTGCCGGAACCTGGAGGTACTTGCGCCGCAGCCACTGGCCGGCCGCCGCTACGTCCTCCGGTCCGCGCAGGTGCTCGGCCAGTTCCCCGGCCAGATCAAGCACCGCCGCCGTTACGGTAACCGGCGCCCAGTCGATCGCGTCCATCGGTCCGTCGTAGGCCGCGACCACCTTGGCCGCGAGCTGCCATGCCACCGCTGGCGTGATCAGCCGCATGCTCGGCTCGAGCGCCGCTCGCAGGGCATGGTCCGCGATTAGCCGGCCCGCGTAGGAGTGGTAGGTCGCGATCACGGGCTCGCCGTCAAGCTCGGACTCGCCAGCACCCGGCCCGCCAGCACCCGGCCCGGAGTCGGTCAGCCCGACCCGGCGCAGCCCGTCCAGCCGGACCCTGACCCTGCTGGCAAGCTCGCCGGCGGCCTTGCGGGTGAAGGTAAGCCCGAGGACGCGTTCCGGCCGGACGTAGCCGTTCGCGACCAGCCAGACCAGCCTGGCCGCCATGGTCTCGCTCTTGCCCGAGCCCGCTCCTGCGATGACCGCCATCGGCGCGAGCGGAGCGCCGATGACCGCGGACTGTTCCGCGGTCGGTTCGTCGATCCCGAGCATCCGCGCCAGCTGAGCCGGGCTGAACCTCGGCTTGCGGTCATCGCGGCCCGCCGCGCCGCCATCGCCGAGCAAGACGGCTTCTTCGGCCGAACCGGGCTGCCAGAGCGGCTGCTGGCTCACGGCGTCACCTGGCTGCCTCGTTCGTCGACCGGGCAGCTCGGCGCCGCCGGGCACCGGCGGCACCCGTCGTTCGCCGTAGCGGTGAACCCGGGTCCGGCCATCGCGGCGGCGACCTCCTTGACCAGCGCATGCGCCCAGCCAGGGTCCGGATCGTCGGCCAGTGCACGCTGGTTCTGCACCGCCGCCCGCCGGGTTCCGCCAGCCTTGCCCAGCTGGACGAGCTCGGCACCGCCCGGCGTCGTCGCGCCGAGCTCGGTGAACGCGCCGACCAGCACAGCCAGCTGGTAGACGCCAAGCTGCGGGTTGCGCTCCAGGTCCGCCGCCGTCGGCTTGCTCGACCCGGTCTTGAGGTCGACGACGACGGCGTTCCCGTCGCAGTCACGCTCCAGCCGGTCCACCTGCCCGGACACGAGGACGTCGGCTATCCGCACCCGCAGCTTCCGCTCCACGGCGATGAGCTCACGGCTGTTCTGCCGGTGCCAGTCCAGGAACCTGGCGACCATCTGCTCGGCGGTCTCGCGCTGCCTGGTGCTGTACCAGACGCTGCCGAAATCGAGCTGATGCCAGATCTCATCGATCCGGCGGGAGATGTCGGCGCTGTCGGCGCCCTCGGCCACGAGGGCCGCGGCGGCATGAATCACCGTCCCCAGGTGACCGGCGGTCGACGGCGGGCTGGCGCCAACCGCCGATTCGAGCAGCCAGCGCAAACCGCAGGTGACGAACTTGTCGATCTGCGAAGGCGAGACGCGCACCACACCATCGCTGATGGCCCCCGCGGACGACCAGGGCGTCAGCGCGTACCACTGCATCGGGCTCGCGCCGCTCACTCCGGCACCGGCGAGCCTGGCGAGCTGCGCGGCGGCAGCCAGCCGGACTGACTCCGGCAGTCCGCGGTCGGCCGCTGCCCGGCGCAGGTCCGCGGTCAGGGCGGCAAGCGTCAGCCAGCGCCGGCCCGATCCGGCCGCCTGCTCGATCGGGATCTCGTCGCCCGCCAGTTCGGTCAGGAACCTGGACGGGCGATCCTCGCTGTCCTCTCCCCCGACCGCCGTCACTAGCAGCGAGCGCCTCGCACGAGTCACCGCGACGTAGAACAGCCTGCGTTCGGAGTCCAGCAGCTTCGAGGTGAGCGCGGCTGCCGCCGCATCACGGCCAGCAGCTACCGGGTCCGGCGGACCCGTCCGGCGCGGCCGATCGCCGTGCACGCCGTGCGCGGCCACCTCGACGAGTTCGTCCATTCCGAGGAGCGAGCCACGCAGCCTCAGATCCGGCCAGGTTCCTTCCTGAACGCCGGCTACCACCACGAGGTCCCACTCCAGGCCCTTCGCACGGTGCGCGGTGCAGATGACGACGGCATCGCCGGGCTGCGCGCGTTCGGCCAGAGTGTCACCAGCGATCTCCTGGCCGGTCAGGCTGTCCAGGAACAGCGAAGTAGATCCCGGTGGCGTCCGCGCGTCGAACCGGGCCGCGGCATCGAACAGCGTCATCACCGCGTCGAGGTCGGCATCGGCCGCGGCACCCCGCGTGCCGCCGGCCATGCTCGCCGCCCGCCACTGGTCGGCTAGGCGGCTGGCGTTCCAGACCGCCCAGAGCACTTCTTGCGTGCTCCCCGAGGGCGCGGCATCCCGTACCAGCGCGAGCAGGCCGGCGACCTGCCGCGCCGCATCGAGTGCCTGGCCCGCAACGACGAGGTCGTGACCTGGCGGCCAGTTCGCCGCCACGAGTTGCCTGGAATCGAGCAGCGCGGCCGCCAGCGGCCCCGGGCTGGCATCGGCCGGGCCGACAGCGGGATGGCCTGCCGGGTCAGCAGCGGTGACGCCAGCCCCATCGGCAGCAGGGACACCGGCCCCGCCGGCCGGATCCTGCCTGAGGAGGCGACGCAGTCGGCGCAAGCCGAGCGCATCGGTCCCGCCGAGCGGGCCGGTCAGCAAGTCCGCGGCCGCCTCTTCGGTGAGCAGCCTGGGGTCCAGGGCACATCCGATCAGGGACAGCAAGGGCCGGGTCCCTGGATCCTGCGCCAGCGGCAGTTCGTCGCCCGCGATCGCGACAGGAACGCCCGCACCGGAGAGCGCCCGGGCGAGCGCAGGCACCTGCCGCACCGCCGAACGCACCAGCACCGCCATCGAGGACCAGGCCACATGGTCGACCAGATGGGCTCGTCGCAACGCGTCCGCGATGAGCGCGGCCTCCTGTCGTGCGCTCGCGGCTACGGCTACCCGCACCGCGCCGGGACTGGCGGAACTGAGCGGGATGAGGGCCCGATGATTTCGTTGCGAACCCGGCTGGCCAGGATTCGCCCGCGGCACGCCGACGGCGGCGGGAAGCCGCGCGGCGACGCGGCGCGACGCGTCCAGCAGCACCGGGCCGCTGCGCCGGCAGGTGCGCAGTGCGACCACCTTCGCCGGCTTGCCGTCAGGCGCGAGAAACCTGGCAGGAAACCGCCCGATCGCGTCCGCGTCCGCGCCACGGAACGCGTAGATCGACTGATCAGGATCACCCACCGCGATCAGTTCCCGGCCATCGCCCGCCAGCGCGTGCAGCAGCTCTTCCTGCGCCGGGTCGGTGTCCTGGTACTCGTCAACCAGGACCACGTCGTAGGCCTGACGCTCACGCTGCCGCACGGCTGGCCGGCTGAGCAGCTGGCCAGCGATCCTGACGATCTCCGGGTAGTCGTAGGCCGGGACGGGCGCGAGGTCGAACCGCGCCGCGTACCTGGCCAGGAATTCGCCCGCCGCGATCCAGTCGTCACGGCCGGTTGAACTGCCGAGCTTGCTCAGTGCCTTGCCGTCCAGGCCGCGTTCTGCCGCACGGAGCAGGAAATCACGCAGTTCCGCGGCGAACCCCCGGGTCGAGAGCAACGGCGCGAACCGCTCCGGCCAGTGCGTGCCGCCGTCGGATGCCTCGCCGCGCAGCATCCGCCGGACCTCCTGCAATTGCTCGGGACCGGACAGCAAGATCGGCGGCTCGTCACCGGTGAGCGCGAACTCCCGCCGCACGAGGGCGTACGCATAGCTGTGGAAGGTCAGCGCCAGCGGCTCGGTCGTGGTGCGGTCAAGCCGCAGCGTGATCCGTTCCCTGAGTTCGGTCGCCGCCTTGCGGCTGAAAGTGAGCACGAGCACCCGGCTGGGATCGACGCCGCGACCGGTGATCCGGTGCACGACCGTCTCCACGATGGCGGTCGTCTTGCCGGTTCCTGGCCCGGCGAGCACCAGAAGCGGACCAGCAGCGTGGCCGACGACCTGCGCCTGTGCCTCGTCGAGTGCCGGCCGCTCGGCAGTTCGAACCGGCCGGCGAACCAGTCGGTATGCGGGCGGTTGCCTATCCATGGTGTAAGGCATTCCAGCAGAGAGCACCGACAGCCGGAGCGGAATCCGGCGACGATCTTGCGGCGATCAGGAGGAGTTGGGTTCTCCGGACCAGCGTGCCTTGCGCATGTCGAGCCGCGGCCGCGGGCCGGCCGTCCCGGTCCGCAGCGGAGTTCCCTCGTACCGGTAGTGGCGCAGGGCCTCGTGTTCGTGGCCGGGCAGCAGCCGACCGTCCGCACGCACGACCCGCCACCACGGCACGCCCCCGCCCCACAAGGCCATCACCCGGCCGACCTGCCGGGGACCGCCTTCTCCCACGAACTCGGCGATGTCACCGTAGGACATCACCCGGCCAGCCGGAATCGACTCTGCGACGTCAAGCACCCGGCCGGCGAAGTCAGGCACGGCTGACCGCGCCGGGCGGGTCTTAGCTGGCATCGTCCCACTGCGGCGACCAGATGTCCCACACCGAGCCAGACGTCGGCTCGGGTGGCTTGTCTGCCTCCGAGCCGGCCCCGGCGTGGTAGTCCGCCGGCGGCTGAACCGCTGGCGGCTGAACCGCTGGCGGCTCAGCCGCCGGCGCCGCGGTTTGGCCAGGTGAGATCGCGGCCTGCTGGTCGGGCTGGCCGTGGGACGGGGCAGTCGCGGAGCCAGGCAGGTACTGGCCCGCATCATTCCAGCCTGACCCGCCTGGACTGGGCTGCGGCTGAAACAGAGCGGAGCCGCGGTCACGGATGCCGGTCACCAGCCGCCAGCCTGACACGACGACGAGCAGCAGGCAGAACGCCGCCACCGCGGACAGCGCGAAGAGGACCTTCCTGCCCCGGGGTGCGAGCGGCACGGCCGGCACGCCGGCGGCCCCGCCGCCGAAATACCCGGCGGCGATCGTACGAGCCGACGCTGACCGTCCGTAAGGCGATTGCCTGACCAGGCGCCCGGCGGTTCGGAGCGCCGCCATCGCGTCCACAGTCCCGAATCCGACCTGGTCGCTGTAACCACCTGGCGGCCGGTTCACGGTCGATGACGTGATCGCGCGCCGCACTTGCGCGGCCAGCAGTGCCGGATACCTGGACCTGATCAGCGCCGCGACGCCCGCGGTCAGGGCGCATGCCGGGCTGGTCCCGCTTACTATCCAGTACCGGCTGTCTCTGCCTTCGGCTGGGACGTTGACACCAGGTGCGGCAACTTCCACCGACAGATTCTCGCTGGAAAAGTATGCGGGTTCACCGAACCGGTTGGTAGCGGCGACGCCCACTACGCCCGGATAGTCGGCCGGGAATGAATAGGGAGCATGGCCTCGCCCCTGCGAGTCCTGCGCCGTGCCGGCGTTCCCCGATGACGCGACGACCACGACGTTATGCGCCTGTGCGTACTCCAGCGCGGCGCGGACGACCTGGCTCGGCGCGTCGTAGCCGAGCGACATGCTGATCACCTTGGCGCCGCGGGCGACCGCGTACCTGATGGCTTTCGCCAGTTCACGCTGGCTACGGTTGGGGGGCTGAGCCTCGTACGCGGCATACCCGGGATCGCGGCGCTCGGTGATGATCCTGATGGACAGGATCCGCGACTGCGGCGCGACTCCCATGATGCCGTCCTGGGCGCCGTGGCCATGCCCGTGGCCAGCGATCAGCGATGCCATCCAGGTGCCGTGCGCGCCCCAGTTCGGATTGGTCGGCGAGGTGCCTACCCCGGTCAGGTCAGGCCCGGAGATTACCGAGCCAGTCAGATCAGACGCCCTAGGATCGACACCGCTGTCGATGACGGCTACGAGCACGCCCCTGCCCTGCGAGACCTGCCACGCGGCAGGGACGTGCATCGCGTCGAGCACCCACATTTGCTGCTGTCGGACCTGGTCGGCGCCGGCCGGGGCCGCTGCGGCCACCGGCAGCACCACCGCGAAGAGCAGCGCCACCGCGGTCGCGACGAGACGGAGCGACGGCCCGCGGGCTAGCAAGGCGGTGTCCCGATCTGCGGGCAACGCGGGATAGCCGGAGGCGCCGCCAACGGCACCGCGACGGCATCGGCCACGCTGCGCGCCAGGCTGGTCATCTCCAGGTAGGTATACGGGTCGGTGGTGACCGGCACCCGTGGCCGCGCGTCCGCGAATCCCACCGTCGCCATGACGAGGTAGGAACCGGCCCCCACTACCCACGAAAGCTGGCGCTGCCGGAGGCCGAACCTGGCAGCCGCGGTGCCTGACACGGAAAACGGCCGCGGCAGGAACCGGTCGGAAACGCCGCCTTGCCCGTCGGCCGCCCCTTGGGTCAGGTCGCGAGCAAGGTTGATCGCGCTCGCCTCGCTTCGCAGCACCGCGATTCCGACCGTCAGTACCAGGCTGTTGCTCGCATCCGTGTAGCTGGCGCGCAAGATCACCTGACAACCAGCCCCGGTCAGCATAGGTGCGAGCGCCGGGGCGCCGCCGCTTGCGTTCCGGCAGGTGGCTTGCCTGGCGATAGCCAGCCGCCGGGCGCTGAGCCGGAGCGAACCAGGCGTCCCGGCCTGCTCGCCCGCCAGACGGTAGTAAACCACCATCGGGAACATCTGGGTCTTCGGGGTCATGCGCCAGCGTTCCGCTACTTCCCACGCCCCGATGCGCGCACGCTGCGCGGCAGTAAAAGTCCGCGGCATGAGCTGGCCGGACAAGCCGATTCCGGCGGCAACGAGCCCGGTCAGGCCAAGCAGCGCGCAGAACGCCGCGAGCGCCGGCCGATGTTTCCTTGGACTACGCACCGCAGGCACCCCTGCCGTCTCGGCTTGCGCGGAGCCGGCGCGTTCGCTCCCCCACTCTGGGTGAATCGCCACCTGACGATGTTAAGGCCATCAATAGCCCACGCCTGCCAGACCGCGGATGTCCTCGGTGATCTTCATCCGCGCCGAGCCGGAAGGGACTGGCGCCGCGTACCGCAACGTCAGTAGGAAGGCAATGAAGGATCTACTGTGTTCACCCACGAAATGACTCCGCCGCCCACGTGTACCGCGTCAGAGAATCCGGCATTCTTGACTATGGCGAGGCACTCCGCACTCCGGACTCCCGACTTGCAGTGCAAGACTATCCGGCGATCCTGCGGCAGGCGCTCAAGCGCGGCTCCGGTGAGGAACTGGTCCTTGGGAATCAGCACGGCACCGGGGATGGAGACGATCTCGTACTCGTTCGGCTCCCTGACGTCGACGAGGAAGATGTCATCCTTCCTGTCCAGCATGGCCTTCAGGTCGGCCGCGGTGATCGTCGACCCCGCAGCGGCCACCTGCGCGTCCTCAGACACGGCACCGCAGAAGGCGTCGTAGTCGATCAGCTCGGTGATGGACGGGTTCACGCCGCAGATGGCGCAGTCCGGGTCCTTCTTGATGTTCAGCGACCGGTAGCTCATCTCGAGCGCGTCGTAGATCATCAGCCGACCTACCAGCGGTTCGCCCACGCCGGTCAGGACCTTGAGTGCCTCGGTCACCTGAATCGACCCGATCGAAGCGCACAGCACGCCGAGGACGCCGCCCTCGGCGCAGGAGGGGACCATCCCAGGCGGCGGCGGCTCGGGGTAAAGGCAGCGGTAGCACGGGCCGTGCTCGGACCAGAACACACTCGCCTGACCGTCGAAACGGTAGATCGAGCCCCATACGTACGGCTTGCCGAGCAGCACGCACGCATCGTTGACCAGGTACCTGGTCGCGAAGTTGTCGGTGCCGTCGACGATGAGGTCGTAGCCGGAGAAGATCTCCATCACGTTGTCGGTGCTCAGAGCTTCCTCGTGTACCACGACGGTGACGTAGGGATTGATCTCCTTGATACTGTCGCGCGCCGACAGCGCCTTAGGCCTGCCGACGTCAGACTGGCCGTGAATGATCTGCCGCTGCAGGTTCGACTCGTCGACCACGTCGAAGTCGATTACGCCCAGGGTGCCGACGCCCGCGGCGGCCAGGTACATCAGCGCCGGCGAGCCTAGTCCGCCCGCACCGACGCACAGCACCTTCGCGTTCTTCAGCCGCTTCTGTCCGGTCATCCCGACATCGGGAATGATCAGATGCCGGGAGTAGCGCTTGACCTCGTGGACGCTGAGCTCTGGGGCCGGCTCGACGAGCGGGGGCAATGGCACGGTTACTCTCCTGGATCGCGGGTCACTGAACCACCTACTGTGAACCACGCAGGCCCTCGACGCATTCCAGGTCAGGCAGGGCGGGACCGAAACTGTCACTGGCTAGCTGTACAACTCAACCATGCCGGATTCGATCACACCTCCAGTCGCAGCGATCCGCGCCGTCGCGGTCCCCCAGAGCGCACCGCCCTATGACGATGCGCCGCATGACGATGCGCTGCGCGCATCCTGCGCGGCCCGCCCGAAGGCTGCTGTCCGCCGGTCGGCTCAGCGCGGCAAGACCAGGCCCTCGCTGGTATCCGCCCGTACTGCCGACTCGCTCAGGGACGCCGCGGCCGCGGGGCACGGCCCCGCGCCGGCACCAGCGCGGCGGACGCTCCCGCCGCCGGTGCCTAGTCCTTGGCCCGGGCAGTTCGCGCAGGTTCTCGCCGAGACCCTGGTCGGATCACGGCCAGCCGAGCAGATCGTCCCGTGGACGACCGAGCAGGCCCGCAAGCGCATCAGTCAGCTCGGCCCGCTCCTCGCCACCTCGCATCGACCCAGGGTTCGACGGGTGATCATCACCTCTCCAGCCCGCGGCGTGCTGGAGATGACGGTGATCTTGGCTCTCGGAGCGCGTGTCCGGGCGCTGGCGGTGCGGCTGGAACGAATGCCGCCGCCCGAACGGCACGACCGGACCTTCCGCCCGCCGCCAGCGGCCGGGCGCCCGCCAGGCCGGCCAGCCACCCAGACCACGAGGCGGCCACCGGAAGCGGCCGGCTGGTACTGCACGGCCATAGAAGCAGCCTGACCAGCCGCCGGGCTATCGCTTCCTCGGGTCCCCATGGCACAGCTTGAACTTCTTGCCGGACCCGCACGGGCACGGCTCGTTCCTGCCGACCTTGGAGTAGTCGCCGTCGCTGGCCGGGCCGGTGCTCTGCGCGACCTGGCCGGTCGCGTCGTCACTCGGCGCGCTGTAACTGAGCTGACTTGGCCGCTTGGGCTGGGCAAGACCGCGAGCGAAGGCGGCAGGCACCGCGGGCTGTTCAGCCGGGGCCGCGGCGCCGCCCACGGCTGGCAACGGCACCGCGTCGGTCAGCTGGCCGCCAAGCGCGTTCACCGGCTGGCCTATCCACTCGCCGTCCGGGCCCGCCTCGCCCACGATCGGGCTGTCCGGTGTGACGACCTGCAGGTGGAACAGGTTGCCGACCGACTCTTCCTTGATCGCGTCCATCATCGCGCGGAACAGCTCGTAGCCCTCACGCTGGTACTCCACCAGCGGGTCGCGCTGTGCCATGGCCCGCAGTGAGATGCCCTCGCGCAGGTAGTCCATCTCGTACAGGTGCTCGCGCCATTTCACGTCGAGTACCGAGAGGACTACCTGCCGCTCGAAGTCGCGCATCCGCTCCGGGGTGAGCTCTTCTTCCCTGCGGTCATAGGCGGCCTGCGCGTCTGCCTGCAATCGCTCGGTGACGCTCTCCTGCGTCAGGAACGAGCGCTCGCCGCCTTCCTCCTCGACCAGCGTGTCAAACGACAGTCCGACGGGGTACAGCCGGCTGAACGCGCGCCAGAGCTCGGCGAGGTCCCATTCCTCGGCGAAACCCTCCGAGGTCGCCCTGGCGACGTAGTCCGCGATGACCTCGTCGATCATGCCGCGGACCTGCTCGTGCAGGTCCTCGCCGGCCAGCACCCGGTGCCGCTCGGCGTAGATGACGTGGCGCTGCCTGTTCATCACGTCGTCGTACTTGAGCAGGTCCTTGCGCATCTCGAAGTTCAGCTGCTCGACCTGCGTCTGAGCTGACCTGATGGACCGGCTGACTGTCCTGGACTCGATCGGGATGTCCGGAGAGGACTGAGCCCACTCAAGGAACTGCGCGACCCGGTCCCCGTTGAACCTGCGCATCAGCTCGTCCTCGAACGACAGGTAGAACCTGGATTTTCCAGGGTCGCCCTGCCGGCCGGACCGGCCGCGCAGCTGGTTGTCGATCCGGCGTGATTCGTGCCGTTCCGTGCCGAGCACGTAGAGCCCGCCGAGGCTGACGACCTCCTCGTGCTCCTCGGCTACCGCGCGCTTTGCCTTCTCGACCGCCTCGGGCCAGGCGGCTTCGAAGTCTTCCGGCGTTTCCATCGGGGACAGGCCGCGCGCGTGCAGTTCCAGGTCGGCGACGAACTCAGGGTTGCCGCCGAGCATGATGTCCGTGCCCCGGCCAGCCATGTTGGTCGCGACCGTGACGGCGCCCTTACGACCGGCCTGAGCCACGATAGTGGCCTCACGCTCGTGGTACTTGGCATTCAGGACCTCGTGCGGCACGCCCTGCCGCTTGAGCATCCGAGACACCACTTCGGACTTCTCGACGCTGACCGTGCCCACCAGCACCGGCTGGCCGGCCTCATGCCGCTCGGCGATGTCCTTGACCAGCGCGTCGAACTTGGCCTGCTCCGTCGTGTAGACGACGTCGGCCTGGTCGATCCTGATCATCGGCTTGTTCGTCGGGATCGGGACCACGCCCAGCTTGTAAGTCTGGTGGAACTCGTTCGCCTCGGTCATGGCCGTACCGGTCATGCCGGCCAGCTTGGCGTAGAGCCGGAAGTAGTTCTGCAAGGTGATCGTGGCGAGGGTCTGGTTCTCGTCCATGATCTTGACACCTTCTTTGGCCTCGATGGCCTGGTGCATGCCCTCGCTGTAGCGGCGGCCGTGCAGGATGCGTCCGGTGAAATCGTCGACGATGAGCACCTCGCCGCTCGACACCACGTAGTCCTTGTCCTTCTTGAACAGCTCCTTGGCTTTGATCGCGTTGTTCAGGAAGCCGACCAGGTGCGTGTTCGAAGAGTCGTACAGGTTGTCGATTCCGAGCCAGTCCTCGACCTTGGCGACACCGGACTCCAGGATGCCGACGGTCCGCTTCTTCTCGTCGACTTCGTAGTCGCCCTCGCCGTCCTCGCCCCGGCGCAGCCGAGGCACGATCTTGGCGAACTCGCTGTACCAGATGCTGTTCTGGTCGGCCGGGCCGCTGATGATCAGCGGAGTCCTGGCTTCGTCGATCAGGATCGAGTCGACCTCGTCGACGATCGCGAAATGGTGCCCGCGCTGCACGCACTCCTCGAGGCCCCAGGCCATGTTGTCACGCAGGTAGTCGAAGCCGAACTCGTTGTTCGTCCCGTAAGTGACATCGGCCGCGTACTGTTTGCGGCGCTCGTCAGGCTCCATCTCGGCGAGGATGACACCGACGTCGAGGCCGAGGAGACGATGAATCCGGCCCATCCATTCGGCGTCGCGCTTGGCCAGGTAGTCGTTGACGGTGACGATGTGGACGCCCTCGCCGGCCAGCGCGTTGAGGTAGGCCGCGAAGACGCCGGTGAGCGTCTTACCCTCTCCGGTCTTCATCTCGGCGATGTTGCCGAGGTGCAAGGCGGCACCGCCCATCAGCTGGACGTCGAAGGCACGCTGGCCGAGCGTGCGCTTGGCCGCCTCGCGGGCAGCAGCGAACGCCTCAGGCAGCAATTCGTCCAGCGACGCACCGTCGGCATAGCGCTGCTTGAACTCGACGGTCAGCGCGGCCAGTTCGGCGTCGCTGAGCGCCTCGTAGTCCTGTTCGATCGAGTTGACCTGCTCGACGACGCGATGCAGCTTCCGCAGGATCTTGCCCTCGCCAGCGCGCAGGACCTTATCGATAATTGCTGGCACGTCTTGTCGGCTCCTCGCGGATCGTTTGACCAGCCGACGGGTGCATTCTGCCGACCGTCGGACGCACTTGCGCGGACTGAGCGGGCAGCGCAGTCAGCCAGTACCACTACCACTCTCTGACTGCCATGGTAGGCGAGATAGCGGGTAATGCCGAGCCGACGGGACGATCTGAGGCTCGCAATGAACCCGGTTGACCTACCCGCATAACATGATCTGCGACAAGTGCCGGGGGCGATCGCGAACAGGCGGGCCGCCCTCGCCACAATATTAGGAACGCGGGCCGCGCGGGCCTGCGCACAATGACAGGCCCGCGGGTAACGGTCCCGGCCACGCAGGGCCAGGGAAGCGGGAGGAGCAGCGCCATGGCGAACCAGGTGGAACCCGGCACGATCGGGGGCGCGGCAGCCGAAGGCGCGACAGACCAGGGTGCTGTCGCCACACACGGCGGACCAGCGTCGGCCGGCACGGTGGCGCACGGGCGACCCGCGGCCCACGCCGGCCCGCATCCGTCCTTCCACGGCCGCACGGTCTCCTGGATAGCCGTAGCGATCATGATGGTCGGCTTCCTCGTCGGCGGGCTCGCGCTGATCTTCGGCCACCACGGCCCGATCTGGTGGTTGTTCTGGGTGGGTACCGGTCTGGCCGCCCTTGGGCTATTGGTCTCGGTCGCCACCAACACATTCGAGGACTGGTACTAAACCGATAAAACAGACGTTCGCCGGTTACGCTCGCCTCGTGGCCGGTTCCAGCGTTTCTTCTCCAGAGCTGAAGCTCACTCCAGACGACGTCAGGCTCATCACCTTGCAGGCGCAGGGGCTAGTCGGTGCGGCCGCGCGCAGCGGCGGCGTCCCGCGCATGCTGCGCAGGCTAGGTGCGGTGCAACTCGACACGATCAGCGTCCTGGCCCGGTCCCATGAACTGGTCGCTTACGCCAGGCTCGGGGCCATACCCCGGTCCGTGATCGAGCGCGCCTACTGGCATCCGCGTGCCGCCGGGGCGTTCGAGTACTGGTCACATGCGGCGTGCGTGCTGCCCGTAGAGGAGTGGCCCTACTACTCGTTCCGGCGGCGCTGGTTCCGCGAGCGCGGAATGCGCTGGCACCGCAGCCACGAGAGCGTCTGCGCGCAGGTGCTCGCCCGGCTGCGATCTGACGGGCCGCTCACCGCCACCCAGCTAGGCGGCGCGAAGAACGGCGGCGCCTGGTGGGACTGGTCAGACACGAAGATCGCCGTCGAGTGGCTGCTCGACACCGGTGAGGTCATCTGCGCCCGGCGAGTAGGCTGGCGCCGCGTCTACGACCTGCCTGAGCGAGTGCTTCCGGCCGAGCTGCTGCGCACGGACCCGACCGACGCCGAGTGCCTGATCCACCTGGCCGGCGTCGCGGCCCGCGCGCTTGGCGTCGTCACCAAGGCTGACCTGAGCGATTACCACCGGATCAGCAGGCTCGGCACGACCAAGAACCCAGCCGGGATCTCCGCCGACGAGGCGGCGCTTGCCGCCGGGCTCGTTCCGGTCGCGATCGAGCGCGGCGCCGGCGCCGCCACTCCCGCCTGGGCTGACCCGGCGTCGGTGGCGAGTCTGGCCAGCTCAGCGGCCACGGTCGCGGCCGGAGGACGTCACCGGGTGACGCTGCTTTCGCCGTTCGACTCGCTGATCTGGGACAGGAAGCGGACGCTGCGCATGTTCGGCTTCCAGCACAGTCTCGAGGCATATGTACCGCGTGAGAAGCGCGTGCATGGGTATTTCGTCATGCCGCTGCTCGCGGGCGGCAAGCTGGTCGGCCGGGTAGATCCGGTACGAGACGGCCGGACGCTCGTCGCCCGCCAGCTCACGCTGGACACTCCGCGCGCGGCCCGGCCGATGGCACGTGCGCTCGTGGAAGCGGCGACCTGGGTCGGCTGTGACAACGTGCGGCTCGGCCAGGTAAGCCCAGCCGGACTCGAACCCCGACTCCGAGCCGCGCTGGCGCAAGCGGGCGGCTGACGCCGGACTCAGCCCAGCTCGATCAGCTTCTCCCGCACGGCGATCATCACGGCTTCCATCCTTGAGTGGATCTGCAGCTTCTCCAGGATGTTCCTGACATGGTTCTTGACCGTGTTGTCGGAGATGAACAGCTCCTTGGCTATGTCACGGTTGTTCATGCCGCGAGCTACCAGGCGCAGGACCTGCATTTCCCGACCGGTCAGCTTCGGCGCCGGGATCTCCTGCGGAGGTTCTTCGGCTTCCCGCTTGGCCAGGGTCGCGAACTCGGTAAGGAGCTTCCCGGCCATCGAGGGGCTGATCAGCGACTGGCCGCCGTGGACGGCCCGGACCGCCTCGGCGACCTCGTCCAGCGGGATGTCCTTCAGCAGGTACCCGCTGGCACCGGCCCTGATGGCCTCGAAGAGATCCTCTTCCTCGTCGCTCATCGTCAAAATGACGATCTTGGCGCTCGGCGCGGTCTCCTTGATCGCACGGCAGGCCTCCAGACCGCTGCTCCGCGGCATCCGAACGTCCATAAGCACCACATCGGGCAGCGACTCGCCAGCTTTCTCGACCGCCTCGGTCCCGTCACTCGCCTCCCCGACGACCTCGATATCTGGCTCGCTGACCAGCACGATCTCCAAGCCGCGGCGGAAGAGCGCGTGGTCGTCGACGATCAGCGTGCGTATGGGCTCAGCGCTCCGCCCGCCCTCCGGCGCCGCGTCACCTTCCGCGCTCACTGCCATGTTCTGTACCCCTCGTCCTACCCCTCGCCCGGTCACCGCCCGGCTGCCGCGGTGCGGCGCGGCGACCCTGACCGCGGGCCGCCACACCGTGCCGCGGCATCGTGATAGCCCCGGAACTCAACTCTCGCGGACCAACCGCCGGCACGCAAGCACAGCCGATCGGGCAGCACACTGCCAGGCGCCACGCCGCACCGGACGATCCCCGGCAGGAAGATCCATGCAGGACGGTGAGAATCGGCTGGTACCTGAACGATCACCGTTCACAGGCCATAACCGAACTGCTATGCTCACCTGCTCCGTCCTGTCATCTGCGGCCGCACCGGATTACCGCTTCGCCCGGTGAGATCAGGCTCGCCCACTCGGGGGCTCTCGGGGCGGCGCCGACCAGGCACGCTGGCCGCCACCGGGGCAGCCCGGCCCTCAGCCGCCGAGTTCTCCACCAGCCTGATCACGCCGTACTGGTAGCCGCGCCGCCGGTAGACGACGCTTGGCATGTCTTCGTCGATGTCATGGAACAGGTAGAAGTCATGTCCGACCAGCTCCATTTCGAGCAGCGCCTGGTCAATAGAGATCGGAACGGCATGATGAAGCTTCTGCCTGACAACCAGTGGCCCGTCGCCCTCCATCTCGATCGGTACCACGCTGTCGGATGGAGCACTATCCGAAGAAGCGCCATCAGCCGCACGGCCGTCGGAACGCGCGTTCTCGGCACTGGTGCTCTCGGAACGAGCCGAAGGAGCCTGAGTTAGCTCGCCGGGCGACGACGTGCCTGGCGGCGCCTGGCCGGTTTCTGGCTGGACCTGCTCGGGCAGGGGCACGCCCTCGGGCAGCAGGTGCGCATCGCCATGCGACCGCTCGGCCGGCCGCTCAGGCCCGTGCCCGCCGTGATGGCTCTTCCTGCGGTCAAGTGCACGGCGCACCCGCGAGTCCAGCTTCCCGAGCGCGATGTCGAGCGCGGCGAAACGGTCCTCGGCGGCGGCTTCCGCACGGATCGCCGGCCCGCGTGACCTTACCGTCAGCTCCACTCGCTCCCGCTGGCTCGCCTGCCGGGGATTGCGCTCGACCGACACCTCCACGTCAACCCTGACGGCCCTGGAGTCCAGCTTCTCCAGTCGCTCTAGCTTGGCTGTCGCATGCTCGCGGAACCGAGCGGGCACGTCCGTCTGCCGGCCCTTGAAGGTAATTTCCATGACCCGAGCCCCCTTCCATCCGGTGTGGAAATGACACCCGCCCGGCCGACCTGGTCTTCGACCCCACATTCGCCTGCTGAGAGTCTCGCGGCTCGCTTGTGCCACTACTGCTCTTCTCCCGGTCCCGGGGATATCTGATCCCCGGGACGAGGCAGGACTTACTCCTAAGCCGCACCGTGATCGGTCGACGATAAGTCGCCTTACGTGGGCCGTTTCGCCTGCGGCTGGCATCGGCTTGCCGGAGCGGTCCACCCCCTGACGGGGCGGACTGCCCAGCGCAACCACGGACCCGGGCGGGTGCCACGACACCGACGGTAGTCCTGTCCGGATCAGATGTCAGGTACGGGGGTGGTGCCGTCCGCTAACCAGGGTAGACGGGCGAGGTACCGGCAGCGATCAGCCGCCAAGGCCCGCCCGCCTCGAGCCTGGATATCTCGATCTGAGGTGGCCCGAACTCGCCTGCGGTGCCCACCACCAGGTACGGCTGCCGCGCCGTCAGCGAGGTCACCCCCGGCGGCAGCAAGATCGGGACTTGCGCCGGAGCATTGCCGTTCAGTGGTACCTCGCTCAGCGCGAGATTCGCGTTGCGTGACTCACCCAGCACGAGGAGATGATCGGGGTCCCACCAGCTCAGCGCGATCGGGTCTGCGATGCCGGACCCGACCGTCACCGTCTGGCCGCTCTGCGCCAGGTAGGTGTTCGACGACGTCCGGCTGATCGCGGCGACAACGATCTGCACGCTGTGCTTTCCGCCCGTGTCCGGGTGGACGATCATGGCGACCCGGACCCCGTCCGGCGCGACCTGCACCGACGTCACCGTCCCCGCGGTCAGGGAGTCAGGCGCCGCGACAACCGTCTGGCCGGGTCCGGCGGCGGGCATGATCAGCACCCCATGGCCCGCAGGAACCCAGAGGTCCCCCTTCTGATCCCAGCTCAGTGCGGTCCGCTCGGTGCAGCCAGCCGCCGCGGGCAGCGTCTGGGTGATCGTGCGAGCGTGTCGCCGCAGTGCCGCGATGTAGACCTTCTTGCCCCGGCAGCCGGCGAAGAAGGCCTGGCCAGGGCCAGACGAAACCGCCGTCGCCGTATACGGCACGTCCGCGAGGGTGCTGGGAAGCGGCGCTGGCGAAGTGCGGCCCTGCCACTCGCTGATCTCCGGGCCGGCCGGACGTGCGGCCTGGAAGTACAGCGGGTACGGACTGCCCGCTCCGGTAGGCACCCACCCGGTGTAGTCCTTGAGCAGCAGTGGCTGGTCGGCACCGGACGCCGCGGCTCCCGGGCCGTCAGGTGACCACTGGTGCTGATTGACCATGATCACGACCGACTGGATACCAGGGGACGCCGAGTAGGAGGTGCTCGTAAGAGTCCAGGCCAGTTGCGCCGCCATCCGCCGGAGCTGCCACTGACTTGCCTTCGCGGCCGCTCCGGTGAGATCGACGATGGCCTTGATGCCGGAGACCTGGACGTCGATCCGGGTGCCGCGGGGGAACGCGGTGGTCGTGGCGTCGCTCAGCCACCCGGCCGAGCTGGTCAGCGATCGCCCTGGCGGGAGCAGCGCGTTGACCAGACCCTGAGCCGCCGCCTGGGTTCCGGCTTGCTGCGGGATGAACACCGGGTCAGGGATGAGGACTTGCGCCGCCGATCCGGCCGGGAAGAAGTACAGGTTGCGCGACTGGTAGTCGCGCAGAAAATCCGCCTCGCTCAGCAGCAGCCGCGTCCTGCTCGGCATGCTGTAGATCCGCCACTGGCCAGCGACCTTGATCAGACCGAACTGAAAGACACGCGGCCGAGGCGAGACCACGATTGTGCCCGCCTGGTACTGTCCGGCCGAGATCAGCGTCTGGAAATGCTGGCTCACGACGCTGACCTGGGCAATCGGCGGGCCGCCGCCCGCGATCTTCGACGACACGTATTGAGACCTGACCGTCCAGCCAGGGTCGAGCACCGTCGCCGACCAGCTCGGATGCCAGGACTCGCCGTTCCCGCTCAAGTACTTCTGTGCTATGCCGAGCGAGGCCTTCGTCCCGGTCCAGGCGGCGCCGCTGGCGGCCAGGAACCCTTGGACCACCTGGGCCGCGGACCATCCGGTCCCCGGTGGCACCGGCACGAGGTGGACGCCCGGTTGTGCCGGTCCGGCCGCGCCGTTCAGCCCGTTCGTGACGCGCACCGGACCGCTCGTCGGCAGGCTGACGCAGCCGCCGAGCAGGACGGCGGCCAGCGCGGCGGCGATCGCAGCGGCGGCAGGTCTCCCGGCAGCAGGGCGGCGCAGGTACTCGTTCACGCCCGGTCCTCACTGACGATCCGCGCGGCATGACCGGTCCGGCCATCGGGAGCCGGGAGTTCCAGATGCCGCGGTGCCAGAAGGCCATCCAGGTCGGTGCCGTCAGGTCCGAGCGGAAGCGGCGAGCCGACTAGCTCGATGCCGACCTCGCGCGGCAGCGTCAGCCGGAACACCGAGCCGCGGCCAGGCTCGCCCCAGGCTTCCAGCCAGCCGCGGTGCAGCCGGGCGTCCTCGAGCGCGATCGCCAGGCCGAGGCCCGTGCCACCGGTCGTCCTGGCCCTGGCCGGGTCGGCCCGCCAGAACCTGTCGAACACCATGTGCTCTTCGCCCGATGCCAGCCCGACGCCATAATCGCGCACCGCCACGGCCACCGCGTCCCGGTCGTCAGCCACCGTGACCACGACGTCCCGCCCCTCCCCGTGCTCTACCGCGTTCACCAGCAGGTTGCGCAGGATCCGCTCCACCCGGCGCCGGTCCAGTTCGGCCATGCACGGCTCGGCTGGCAGCCGGAACTCGACCCGGGCGCCGCGCCGCTCGGCGAGGTGCTGTGCGACCTCGGCCGAGTCCCTGACCAGGTCCCCCACGTCGACGAACTCCGCGTCCAGGGTCGCCGCGTTCGCGTCGTACCGGCTGATCTCCAGCAAATCCGAAAGCAGCGACTCGAACCGTCCGAGCTGGCTCTGCAGCAGCTCGGCTGACCGCGCTGCCGAGCTTGCCAGCTGCTCTCTCGCCTCGAACAGCAGATCCGCGGCCATCCGGATGGTCGTCAGCGGCGTGCGCAGTTCGTGCGACACGTCGGAGACGAACTGCCGCTGCACCTGAGAGAGGTCTTCGAGCTCGCGCATCTTGTCTTGCAGGCTGGCGGCCATCTCGTTGAAGGAGGTCGCGAGCGCGGCCACCTCGTCGTTGCCCCGGACGACAAGCCGCTCGTCTAGGTTGCCCTTCGACAGCAACTGGGCGCCCTGGGCGGCCCGCGCGACCGGCACCACCACCCACCGGGTGACCAGCCAGGCGATCCCGGCCAGCAAGAACACCAGCGCGAGCCCGACCAGCGCCATGGTACGCATCGCCAGTCCTAGTTCGTTCTGAAGCTGGGTCAGCGGGAAGAAGTAGTACAGCTCGTAGCCGCCGCCGAACGGCGCCGCGTACAGCACACCGGGCGTCTTGCCGCTCTTCGCGGCGGAGTACTGCAAGCTGATCAGCGTGCTGACCGGCATTCCCCTGCTGCGGTACTGCGCGATCATCCGGTCCAGCCAGACCGGGAACGACTGGAACGGCAGGCCGTCCGCGGCTCCGGCCACGAAGTTCGGCTGAGCCGGCGATCCGGGCGGCGGCGTGACGGCGATGCCGTAGTCCGCACCAGGGTTCTCGTCGCTCGACTTCAGGTCGGTGACGATGGTGTACATGAACTGAGCCGACTCTCCGGGCGCCGGGAGCTTGGTCTGGACGAACGACAGGCCGTCCGCGGCCTGGGTATAGGCGGCTGCTTCGGCGTGCTGCAGCAAGTTCTCCGCGAACTGCTGGATCAGGAAGAAGCCGAGCAGCGAGACCGCGGCGGCGGAGACGACAAGGGTCGTGCTGACGACGCGAAGTTGCAGCGAACTGCGCCAGCGCCACCGGAACGTCCGCAGCAGGCCGACGGCCGCGGCCGCGACGACACCGACGCCAGCGCCCTGCCCCCTTGGCCGGCCCGGCCGCGTGCCCAGCCAGCCAGAGCGCGTGCTTAGCCAGCTCGGGCGGGGTCTCGCCGCCCGGGCCGCCGCACTGTCTGGCACGAACCTGGTCATGGTTGCGTCCGCATCCCGCACCGCCGACCTGGCCGAGCACCGTCGGCCAGCCAGGCCGGTCTGCGCGCGGCCCGGCTTGTCCTGGTCAGCCTGGCCCCGCCTTGTACCCGACGCCCCGGACCGTGACCACGATCTCCGGGCGCTCGGGATCTCGTTCGATCTTGGCACGCAACCGCTGGACGTGCACGTTGACTAGCCGGGTATCGGCCGCGTGCCGGTAGCCCCACACCTGTTCGAGCAGCACTTCCCTGGTGAATACCTGCCGTGGTTTGCGGGCCAGTGCCACCAGCAGGTCGAACTCGAGCGGTGTCAGGCTAATCGGCTCACCGTCCCGCTTCACCGAGTGGCCGGCTACGTCGATCGTGACGTCACCGATCGACAGCATCTCCGGCGCGGGCTCGTCAGTCCGCCGCAGCCTCGCGCGGACCCGGGCGATCAGCACCTTGGCCTGAAACGGCTTGACGATATAGTCGTCAGCCCCTGACTCCAGGCCGAGCACGACATCGACGGTATCGCTCTTGGCGGTCAGCATCACGATCGGGACGCCTGACTCCGCCCTGATCTGACGGCAGACATCGATGCCGTCCATACCCGGCAGCATCAGGTCAAGCAAGATCAGATCAGGCCTGGTGTCCCTGAATGCCTCAAGTGCCCTGTCGCCGTCGGCGACGAACGTCGGCTCGAATCCCTCGCCACGCAGGACGATCCCGAGCATCTCAGCGAGGGCGGCGTCGTCATCGACGACTAGCACGCGACCTTTCATAATCCCCATCGTTCCATGGAAACGGCGGCACGGAAGACCGCATGATCACGGATCCGGTCCCAGAACACGCAGATTACCCCCTGTAACGGGATGGATGACCCCGCGCTCGGTCACGATCGCGGTCACCAGCTCGGGCGGGGTCACGTCGAAGGCCGGGTTGTATGCGTCACTGCCGGCCGGAGCTACCGGCTGACCTGCGAGATGCGTCACTTCGTCGGGCGAGCGCTGCTCGATCGCGATCGCTGCGCCGTCGGCGGTCTGGAGGTCAACCGTGGAGACGGGAGCGACGACGACGAAGGGCACTTTGTGGTGCTTCGCGAGGACTGCCAGTCCGTAGGTGCCCACCTTGTTGGCCACGCTGCCGTCGGCCGCGATCCGGTCGGCGCCGACGACGACCAGGTCGACTTGTCCCGCCGCCATCAGCGACGCGGCCGCCGAGTCCGCGAGCACCCGGTGCGGAAGTCCCGCCCTGACCGCCTCGTAGGCCGTCAGCCTGGAACCCTGCAGCAACGGCCGGGTCTCGTCGATCCACAGCATCGCCAGCCTGCCCGTGCGATGAGCGGCAAGGACAAGGCCGAACGCGGTGCCGTCACCGGCGGTGACCAGCGAGCCGGTGTTGCAGTGGGTCAGGATCCTGGCCCCCGCGGGCACCAGCGCCAGTCCGTGGGCGGCCATCTCGCCGCACGCCCTGGCGTCCGCGTCCGCGATCGACTGGGCCTGGAGCAAGGCAGCACGCTGGGCGCTCCGTTGCGCCTGGGGATCTTGGCTCCGCAGCGCCGCCTGATAGGCGCCGAGCGCCTGGCGAACGCCCCACCGCAGGTTGACCGCGGTAGGCCGGGCCCGCTCCAGGGCGGCCGCCGCCGCCGCCACATCGTCGCCTCGGAACGCCGCCAGCGCCACGCCGAACGCGCCGACGATGCCGAGCAGCGGGGCGCCCCGCACCACCAGGCGGCGGATCGCATCGACGAGCGACGGCACGTCAGAGCAGGTCACGACCGTCTCGACGGCCGGCAGCCTGGTCTGGTCAAGCAGTTCGACAGCGGGCCCGGCAGGCGGGCCGAGCCAGCGCAGGGCGACGATGCTCATCTATAAGAGTCTGCTCGGACTCGGTGGTTTCCGCCAGGCGGGACTGGCGACATTAAGTAGTGTCATGCCGGTGCCGAAGCAACTACACAACGCTACGATCTAACTACGATGCGTTCATGGGGGGAGCCGCGATGACCTCGTCCGGTAATGCGGCGGCAGTCACGCGAGGGCGGGTGAGCTGGCACCGTTTCGCGATGATCTTCCTGCCGGCCCTCGCGGTCGCCGTGGTCCTTGTCGTGCTGACCTCGCAGAGCGTGCTCGCTGTGTCGTTCAGCATCTCCGGTACTCCGTTCACTGTCACGGCCAAGCAACTCCGTGGCCGCGGCTTCGAGCAATTCGGCGTCCTGGACACCTCCGTACTCAAGGTGCTGCCGGGCAACACGAACCAGATCGTGCTGACCGCCAACGCGATCAGGTCGGCCAAGCTCAGCCACCTGTGCCAGAGCGTGACCCTGGGCGGGCTCACGCTCCGGATCACCGCGGGCAACGGCAGCACGCCGGTTTCTGCCACTGACCTCGTGGTCGACGCCGACAGGCTCTCCGGTGACGTCACCTTCACGAAGATCCACATCGGGCAGGACGCCAGCACGCTGACCACCGTGCCCGGCATCAAGGGACCGCCGGGCGTCTTCGCCCAGCAAGCGACGGCCGTCGTGATCGACAATCTGCGGCAGCACGCCTACGCGACGACGGCGGGCACCTTCACCCTGCCCGGCTTCAGCCTGAAATTCGGAGGCGCCTGCTAGTGGCGACCGATTCCGGCGAGTCCAGCAGTACCGAACCCGCGTCGCGGTCGGGCACCGGGCCACCGGGCCAGGCACGCAACGGGCCTGACCACTCCGGCATCGAACCAGGCGCCGAACCAGGCCAGACCCACCGATGGCGCCGGTGGCGGCAGACCCGACCGTTCTGGGGCGCTCTGCTCGTCATACTCGGCGGCGGGGAAATCCTGGCCTCCGAGCGGGCACCACTTCCGCTCATCATCCACATCGGGTTTCAGGGCCTGGCCGGCTACCTGACCCCGGTGATCATGATCCTTCTCGGGGTGCTGCTGCTTTTCCACCCGGTGCAGCGGACGTTCTACTCGCTGCTGGCGGTGCTGCTCGCGCTGAGTACCTGGATCACCTCGAACCTCGGCGGCTTCCTGATCGGGATGCTGCTCGGCGTGGTGGGTGGCTCACTGGCCTTCGCCTGGGCGCAGCGCGAGCAGCGCGGCAAGGGCAGGCACAGCCGTCCGCAGCCCCGCCGCGACACGTTGTCGGCGGGGCTCGCCCTGATTCGCGGCGAGCCAGCATCCGGTGCGGACCAGGCTGACCGGCCCAACGACCCGCACGTCTCCGGGCCGGACGACGGCCGGGCGAGAGCCGCACGCGGCGCGGCGGCGATCCTGGCGATCCCGCTCGTGCCGATCGTGTTGTCACCTGCCGCCGGCCCGGCACCTGCCGGGCTGCTCGCCCCTCGGGGGCCGGGACCGACCGCGCGCCCGGTCCCCGCACCGAGCGCACCGGGTGCCACCGGGCCGGGTCCGGTAGGCAAGCGCCGCGGCCACCCGCCCGTCGCCGCGACCTTCGCCCGGGCAGCCGCCGACCGGTCCAGCCTGACCAGCGGATCGGCCGCCTTCACCGGCCTGTCCTACGACGGCATAGCCGAGGTGCGGACCAGCAGCGGTGTCCTTCCGATGCTGAAGTTCAGCATGAACTCGCTGACACTTTCCGGCGGCATCACGCTTACCGTGACCGAAGCCGGGCACTGGAGTACGACGAGGGATTCGTCCCTCGAGCTCAGCGGGCACGTTGAGCTGTATACGACCAAGATCTCCGGCAGCCTGGCGGGTACCCGGGTCAGCTACAGTCCGGACCGGCCACCGGCTGGGTTGCGTCCCGATCTGACTCTGACGAAGGTCGCTGCCGATCAGCTGTTCGCTGCGGCACTGTCATCACAGGCCATCGGCTCGCGACTGAGCGCCGGCTAGCGGGCGCGGCGCAGGCAGGGACCTGGGGTTCCGACACGGGGCCCCGGGTGCCCGACGCAGGATCGGGATCTGGGCAACTCGCCCGGATGCCGCTGGAAGTCCGGTGGGTTGGGGGCGACCCACCGTATTCAGAGGGGGAACACACAAATGGTCAAGCGTTTGCTCTTGGCGATGGCAGCCGCCGCTATGCTGCTGAGCTCGTTGCCGTTGACGGCATCATCCGCGGCGACGGGGTCTGCTGCGGCCCGCCACGCGGTCCTGACCAACCGCAGAGTCGGGGGGTCAAACGTCCGGGTCGGGGCGATCATCAAAGCCGACCTGAAGCGTGGCACGAAGGCGACGTTCTTCTCACCTGGCAGCAGGCGAGGCGTAACCTGTCGCTTCTCCTCGTTTACCGACAGGGTCACCAAGAACCCGTTCAGGCGGGGGACGGCCCGGCTGCGGCTCACCTCCGAACGGTTCCGCGGCTGCACGGTGTCCGGGATCACCGGCGCGCGCGGCGTCCGGAGCGTTTCGGTCGAGCGACTGCCGTACAACACCACGACCAGCGACTCGAGGGGTAAGCCGGTCACCATTTTCCGTACCCGCACCAAGATCACGCTGAGTACGATCCTCGGCGCGATCGTCTGCACCTACTTCAAGGGTGCCGTCCGCGGGCACGCTTCCAACATCGGCCAGGTGAACGCCTTCAGCAACCAGACCTTCAACCTGGTCTCGGGTTCGGGCGCCTGCCCGGCCAAGGGTGATTTCAGCGCGACGTACGGACCGCTCAGGAACTTCAGCGTCCGCGGCCATCCGCACATCTTCGTGAACTAGGGCACCGGGCCGTACCGGGTCCAGTTGGCTGATAGCCCGGTTACCGGCAGTTGCCCCGAGGCCGGCCAGCGTGCGCCGACCACCCGGTGAACTTACCGGGCCAGCGCGCTGGCCGGCCTTCTCGCATGGCCAGGCCGGCGAATACGCACGACCCGGACTCACCGGTGCGCACCAGGCGGGCACCGGGCGGGCACCGGGCGAAGCTCGCGATCGACCCGTGCGGCATCTCATGCCACCATAGGCATGCCCCCGGGCCGAACTGCCCGCACTGGGCAGGCTCCCGGCCCGTAGGAGATCAGCATGAGCAGCAGTCCTTTCGGGGACGGACCTGACCTGCCGCCCGCAGGTCAGCCCGGGAATCAGCAGGGATTCCCGCCCGGCTACGGCCCACAGGGCTACGGGCCACAGGGCTACGGCCAGCAATTCACTGCGCACGGATGGCCCGCTCCGGCCCCGACACCAGGCGGAGTACCGCTGCGACCGTTGTCCGCCGGGGACATCCTGAGCGGTACCTTCACCCTGATCCGCCGCAACCCGGTGGCCACGCTCGGGCTGGCGGCAGTTGTCGAGACCCTGTCCGGCGTCCTGGTCACGTTGCTCTCCTGGGCGGAGCAGCCACTCGGTCGCCAGCTCAAGGCAAGCCTCGGCCCCTACGCGACGCCCGGACAGGTAGGTCAAGCGGTCATCCACTACCTCGGCTCTGCGGTGCCTTATTTCCTAGTGACCCTGGTCCTCTCGTTCTTCGTCCAGAACCTGCTCACCGGCATGCTGACCGGCGCGCTTGGCGAGGGCCTGATCGGAAGGAAGATCACCATCGGCGAAGCGTTCCGAATGGCCAGGGTGCTCGGCGTGATCGCGATCACGTCCATCATTCTCGCGATCTTGCTCGGAATGTGGCTGGTACTAATCGCCATCGTGGTCGTACTCGCCGTGGCGAAGCTCACGACGGTCGCGACCCTGGTCGGCGGGTTCGGCCTCGCCGGAGCGATCATAGTGACGATCTGGCTGGCGGTGCGCCTGGCCGTCGCCGTACCGGCGGTGGTGCTCGAAGGCGTTCGGCCGGTCACCGCGCTGGCCCGGTCCTGGCGGCTCGTGCGGGGTCACTGGTGGCGCGTTTTCGGCATCGCGCTGCTCGGAGGCCTGGTCACCGCCGTCATCGGCAGTGTGCTGACGCTGCCGTTCTCCGTGGCCCGGGTGCTACTGGCCGGGGCGCACGGCTCGACGCCGTTCACCCTCAACACGACTGCCGCACCTGGCCTGCTTGCCCTCGTCATCGGCGGAATCGGCGGTATCATCGCGGCGACCTGCACCCGCCCGATCAGCGCCGGCGTGACGGTGCTGATCTATGCGGACTTGCGGATGCGGAAGGAAGGGCTGGACCTCGCGCTCCAGCAGGCCGCGCAGGCCCAGGGCGTGCCTGCCTTCGACCTCGCCCAGGCCAGACAGCCGGGCCCGGGACAAGGCACCGGTTATCCGCCCATGCGGTAGCCGACGCTCCCCGGCTAGTCGGGGCACCCAAGTCGGCAGCCCCCGCACGACGATGGTTTGTGCGAGTATGGGCGTGGCCGCTCTAGGGCGACGGATACTGTTTCGGACTGCGCGGCGCCCCTTCTCGGCAGACCAGGAGGTTACCGTGACCGACACCCCGTCCGGGGATATGCCACCTGGCAGCGGCGGCAGCTACCAGCCACCATCTGACGTCCCGTCCCAGCCGGGTTACCCGAGCCAGCCTGGTTACCCCGGTTACGCCGCGCAGCCTGGCTTGCCGACCTACCCCGGGCAGCCTGGTGGCTGGCCTGTCGTCTCCGCTGGTCCTGGCGGCATCCCGTTCCGCCCGCTCGGACTCGGCGACATCCTCAGCGGCTCAGTGACGCTGATCAGGCAGAATCCGGCAGCTACCATCGGCCTGGTCGCGCTCGGCACCATCGTCGGTGCCGTCCTGTCGATCATCTTCGTATTCCTGGCCAGCCTGGCGGGCCATGGTTCCGGCGCGTTCCTGGTGAGCCAGATCCCGGCCATTCCCTCGCTGCTCATCCAGGCGGCCGTCTTGGGCGGTGTCCTTGCCGCGATGGGCCGGGCACTGCTCGGCAGCAAGATCGGCCTCGGCGCCGCGGTTCGCTCGTCCAGGGCGGGCTGGCTCGTGCTCACCGCCTTGTGCTACTGGATACCCGTCGCGCTGATCTGGACCGTGCCGCTCGCCGTCCTGCATCTGTACGGCTTCCTGGTCGCTTTTCCGCTGGGTGCATTGTTCGGCATCATGTTCTGTCTTTCGTTCCCGGTGGTGGTGCTTGAGCGCCGGCGAACGTTTGCCGCGATGAGCAGATCCTGGCAGCTCGTGAAGGGCAGCTTCTGGCGATTCTTCGGGATCTTCGCGCTGATCTTCGTGATCATGGTGGTCTTCTACCTGGTGCTCGCGATAATCCTCGGCGTTGTCGGCTTCACCGGCATAAGCGTGTTCGGGGGGCGCAACGGCGGCGCTGCGAGCGGTGTGATCGCCGCGCTGATCGCCTTCGGGCTGCTGTACTACGTGCTTGCGACGTTGCTGATCACGCTGTGGATGGGCGTGATCGCGCTGCTTTATGCCGACAGCAGGATGCGCAAGGAAGGCATGGACTTGGTACTCCAGCAAGCCGCCGCGAGCGGCCAGCTCACCGGTGACGAGTTCGCCACGACCGGACCGGGGATGACCGCCGGGCCCGGGGGTCATCCGGGTGGCTACCCCGGCGGTTACGCGGCTGGCGCGCCTGGAGCCTCCCCGAGTTATCCGCCCGCGTCCTGACGGCCGAACCGATGCGACATTGGCTCGGCCTGGTCGCCGTTGCGTCGGCCCATCCGACTGCTGGCGGGCCGCTGATCGGACGGCGCGAGGGACAGCGGCTCGCCCGTAAGGAACTGGCCGAGGTCAGCTTCTTTCAGCGGGTACTGAACTGGCTGGGCCACCTGCTGTCGGCGACCAGCAGCGCCGTGCCGACCGGCTGGTTCGGCTTGATCGTCCTCGCCGTCCTGGCTGTGCTGGTGATCACCGTGGTCGTCTTCTGGATCCGGCCCGCCCGAAGCCGCCGGTCCACCGCGGCTTCGATACTGACCAGGCAGGTGCGGAGCGCACAGGACTACCGCAAAGCAGCCGTACGGCTCGCCTCGGAAAGCGACTTCGCCCGCGCTATCGTCGAAGGCGTCCGCGCGATCGCTGCCGAACTGGAGGAACGAGCGATCCTGCCACCGCGGCCTGCCCGGACCGCCGACGAGCTCGCCGTCGAAGCCGGCCGTGAACTGCCCGCCCTGGCCGACGACCTGCGAGCAGTGACCCGGCTCTTCGACGATGTCCGTTACGGTGACAGGGATGGGACGAAGGCCGGATATGACCTGGTCACCAAGGTTGACGGCCAGGTACAGTCGGCGGCGCGGCGAGACGGCGGGGGAGCGCGACCCGCTGTCGCCGCAGTCGGAGTGCCGCGATGACCGCACCGCCAGCGCACTGGCGTCGCTGGCGGCTGCCGCTCGCGCTGATCGCCATGATCGTGCTCGGCGGCATACTGATCGCCGTGCTGGCACCCGCGCAGCGGCCCAATAGCTATCTCGACCCGGCCAGCACCGCGCCGGCCGGCGCCCACGCGCTCGCCGACATACTCGGCGAGCGAGGGTTCGACGTGACCGCGGTCTACAGTCCTGCGGCGGCGATCGCCGCCGCGGGACAGCCGAGCTCTGGGCCGCCTTCGGCGACACTCGTCGTCACCATGCCTGACCTGCTCACCCTGGCCCAGCAGCGGCGGCTCGCACGCTCCGACGCCGACCTCTTCCTGGTGGGACCAGGCTCGGCGTCACTGCGCAGGCTGGCCGCCGCGGTGACAGTCGCGAACGCGAGCGCCGCGTCTGGCTATGCGCTGCGGCCAGGCTGCGTGCTGACCGCGGCGCGGCTGGCAGGCTCCGCCGACCTCGGCGGCATCACCTACCGCGTACCCGCCGACGCGACAGGCTGCTACCCGGCCGGTGGCGACCCGGCGCTGGCTCGGTACGTGACCGCGGGCCGCACCATCACCATCCTCGGCAGCGGCCGGCCGCTGAGCAACCTGCTCCTCGCCGACCAGGGCAACGCCGCGCTCGACCTCAACCTGATGAACGCTCATCGCCGGATCGTCTGGCTGACGCCCGAGCCAGCAAATCCGCCCGCTATCCCGGTCGGCGGAGCGCAGCCTGGTCCGACGCAGGCGCTGATCCCGTGGCCAGCCTGGCTGGTCGTGTTCCAGCTCGGCATCGCATTGATCTTGGCAGCCTTGTGGCGCGGCCGCCGGTTCGGCCCGCTCATCACCGAGCGGCTGCCCGTGGTGGTCCGAGCGTCAGAGACGGTCGAGGGCCACGCCAGGCTGTATCAGTCACGCCGGGCACGAGACCGGGCCGCGGCCGCGCTGCGCGATGCCTCGATCGCCCGCATCGTCCCGGCGCTCGGCCTGGCCACCGGAACGCCGGCCGGTGCCGTCGTAGACGCGCTCGCCAGCCGGTCCGCGCTGAGTAGGGAGCGAATCGGCGAAGTGCTGAACGGCCCGCCGCCTGCCAACGACACCGAACTCGTCGCGCTCTCCCGTAGCCTGGACGAACTCGAAAGAGAGGTACGTTCGTAGTGATTGCCGACGACCCGGCCGCCGCCGGAACGCAGGACTTGCAGCAGCAGGTCGCCTGGACCGCCAGCCAGCCCGGGCATGGCTGGGACGCCGGGCAGGTCCGGCCCAGGGCCGCCCTGGCCGCTGTCAGGGACGAGGTGGCCAAGGCCGTCGTCGGCCAGGACTCGGTGGTCAGCGGCCTGCTGATCGCGCTGATCTGCGAAGGGCACGTCTTGCTCGAAGGCGTTCCCGGCGTGGCCAAGACCCTGCTGGTCCGGACGCTGGCCAGCGCCCTGTCGCTGGAAGGCAAGCGGCTGCAGTTCACTCCCGACCTGATGCCGGGCGACGTGACCGGATCGCTGATCTACGACGCCCGCACGGCCCAGTTCGAGTTCCGGCCAGGGCCGGTCTTCACCAACCTGCTGCTGGCTGACGAGATCAACAGGACACCTCCGAAGACGCAGGCGGCGCTGCTCGAGGCCATGGAGGAACGGCAGGTCTCGGTGGACGGCAGTCCGCGCCCGTTGCCCGTGCCGTTCCTGGTAGCGGCGACCCAGAACCCGGTGGAGTACGAAGGCACCTATCCGCTGCCCGAGGCGCAGCTCGACCGGTTCTTGCTCAAGCTGACCGTCCCGCTGCCCGAGCGCGCTGACGAGATCTCGATCCTGGACCGGCACGCCGCCGGCTTCGATCCGCGAAACCTCGACGCCGCCGGAATCAACCGCGTGGCCGGTCCCGCTGACCTGGCTCAGGCCAGGGAACAGACTCGCGGGGTACATGTGTCAGCCGAGGTGACCGGCTACATCGTGGACCTCTGCCGGCTGACCAGGACGTCCCCTTCGCTGCGGCTCGGTGTGTCCCCGCGCGGCGCCACCGCGCTCCTTTTCACCAGCCGGGCCTGGGCATGGCTCTCCGGCCGCGACTATGTCACGCCAGACGACGTGAAGGCACTGGCCAGCCCGACACTGCGGCACCGGATCCAGCTCCGGCCCGAGCTGGAGCTGGACGGTGCCACCGCGGACGGCGTGCTGGCCGGCCTGCTCGCGTCCGTCCCCGTGCCCCGATGACACTGACCGGCCGGGCGGCGCTGCTCGCGCTGGCCGGCGGCCTCGTCATGCTGGCGTTCCCGAACGTGACGGCGATGCTGGCCGTCAACGCCGTGGTGCTGGCGGCAGTCGTCATTGATGTCATCGCGGCAGCGAGCCCGCGCGGGCTCGAGCTGAGCCGGTCCGGTGACGTCAAGATCCACCTCGGCCAGCCGGGCATGGTGACGCTGACGATCGTAAACAACGGCCATCGGACCCTCCGCGGCATGGTGCGGGACGCCTGGCGGCCGAGTGCGGGCGCGACGCCCGCCAGGAACGCGGTGAAGATCCCGGCCGGGCGGCGGGTCGCGGTGCGGACGACACTCACGCCGACCCGGCGGGGGGACGCCGCGGCTGGCCTGGTCACCGTGCGTTCCCTCGGACCATTCGGGCTGGCCGGCCGCCAGCGCAGCCTGTCCGCCCCGTGGACCGTCCGGGTACTGCCGGCCTTCCTGAGCCGCAAGCACCTGCCGGAAAAACTGGCCAGGCTCCGCGAACTCGACGGGCAGCACAAGTCGCTGATCCGGGGTCAAGGCAGCGAGTTCGACTCGCTCCGCGCCTACGTCCTCGGTGACGATGTCCGGTCGATCGACTGGCGGTCTTCGGCGCGTCATGCGGACGTCCTCGTCCGTACCTGGCGACCGGAGCGCGATCGCAAGATCGTCATCGTGCTGGACACCGGCCGCACGTCGGCAGGCCGGGTCGGCGACGTCCCCAGGCTCGACGTGTCGATGGATGCCGCGCTGCTCCTGGCCGCGCTCGCCGTCCACGCGGGTGACCGGGTCGACCTGATCGCGGTCGACCGGCGGATCAGGTCGCGAGTCGTCGGTGCCGGACGCAACGAGGTACTCGCCGCATTCACCAGCACCATGGCGTTGCTTGAGCCGGACCTGAGCGAGTCGGATATCGGACTGATGACCGCTACGGTCCTGGCTGCCGCGCGGCAGCGCTGCCTGGTGGTGCTGCTGACCGACCTCAACCCGACGGCTATCGAGCAAGGGCTGCTGCCGCACGTCCAGCTGCTTTCGTCCAAGCACAAGGTACTGCTCGCAGCAGTCTCCGATCCGAAGGTGGCGGAACTGGCGGCTGGCCGCGGGGATTCGGCGGCGGTCTATCACGCGGCCGCAGCGGCCCGGGCTCAGGCAGGCCGAGCCCAGGTCAGCGCCCTGCTCAGGCGGTATGGCCTGGAGATCGTCGATGCACCGCCCGGCCGGCTAGCCCCGGCCCTGGCCGACGCCTACCTGAGCCTGAAGGCTGCCGGGCGACTGTGACGCTCCAGCGCCCGGATGAGTGCGGACACTCAGACCGTGATTCGCAATGAAGGTGGACACTCATCTCGCGCGTCCGGCGGCTGGCCGGGCGGCGGGGCGGGCGGCAGCTAGCCCACTACGGGCAGCGAGTCCGGCGCCTCCACGACGTCACCGGTGTCACCGGCCGCGACCGCGCGGCGGCCGAGCACGACCACGTAACCGAGGAAGGCCGCCTCAGCCACGGCGCCAATGCCGATCCGCGCCCAGGCCGGCAATGGCGACGGCGTGACGAACGCCTCGATCAGCCCCGACACCAGCAGCACGAAGACGAGCCCGATCGCCGCCGTGAACATCGCACGGCCTTCCTCGGCCAGCGCCTGGACGCGGCTCCGGTGCCCTGGATCGACGACTGTCCAGCCCAGCCGCAAGCCCACGCCGGCCGCCAGGAACACGGCGGTCAGTTCCAGCATCCCGTGCGGCAAGATCAGCGACCAGAACTCCCCGGACCGTCCGTAGGCCGACATCAGGCCGCCGTCGACGCCGACGTTCGCGGCGTTCTGCAGGAGCAGCAGCAGTACCGGGATGCCGAGCAGCAGGCCGAACGTAATGGTCTCGGCGGCCAGGAGCGCGTTGTTCGTCCAGACTCGGGCGGCGAACGACCGGCCGTCATAGGTGGAGTAATAGTGCCGGAAATCATGCGTGACGAGCTTCTCCGCAGCCGAATGCGGCAGCAGGCTAGCCTGCAGCGCCGGTGAGCCCGCCACGCGCCAGCCGATCAGCACCGCCACGACAGCGGAACCGGCCGCGCAAGCCAGCCACCACCATCGCGCCCGGTAGGCGGCGGCCGGAAACGAGATGGCGGCGAACCGGCCGATCGCCTGCCAGGTAGTCGACTGGGCACCGGACATGACGGCACGCGACCTGGCAAGCTGGCTGGAAAGCCGGGCAGCCAGCGCCGGATCGAGTCCCGCGGTCTGCAGTGCCGACAGCTGGGTAGCCGTCCTGGTGTACAGGGTGACGAGCTCGTCGACCTGCACACCGGACAGGCGGCGCCTGCGCCGGGTGAGCCGGTCGAGCCTGGCCCATTCTCCGCGGTGCTCCGCGACGAAGACATCCAGATCCACGCCTGGAGACTACATGCTGGAACTGGATATTCTTAGGCCGAATGAAAATAGCGACGATGGGGTCAGATACGGAGGAATCTCCATGTCCGATGTGGTGACCGGCGAGGCGGTCGTACTCGACCTTGCCATCGCCAGGTTCCCGAGTCGCGTCCTCGCTCAATTGATCGATGTGCTCGTCCAGGTTGCCGTACTCGTGTTCGTCGATATTGTCGTCTTTCAAAAGGCCGTGCGGCATTTGAACCAGGCGTCCGCCGCCGCCATCGGCGTGCTGGGGCTGGTCTTCGTCGTCGTCAGTTATCCGGTCATCTTCGAGACGCTGAGCCGTGGCAAGACGCTCGGCAAGCTCGCGCTCGGTCTCCGGGTAGTGAGCGACGACGGGGGCCCGGAACGATTCAGGCAGGCACTGATCCGCGCGCTCGCCGCGGCATTTATCGAGATCTGGCTTTTCCCGATTAACCTGATCGGGATGCCCGCCGGGCTGATTACCTCGATGATCTCAGCGAAAGGCAAGCGCCTCGGCGACATGTTCGCAGGGACGTTCGTGATCCAGGAGCGGGTGCCCAGGCGGCCCGAGCTCGCACCGGTATTCACCGTCGTCCCGCCGAAGCTGAGCGAGTGGGCCGAACATCTGGAGCTCGCCAGGCTCACGGACCAGACGGCTGCCGCGGCGAGCAGCTACCTGCGCCGGTTCTACGACCTGCATCCGGCGGCGCGAGAACAGCTCGGGTATCAGCTCGCCGCTGCCGTCGCAGCGCAGGTCAGCCCGCCACCCCCGGCGGGGACGCCTCCAGCGGCCTACCTCGCCGCCGTTCTCGCCGTCCGCAGGGCGAGGGAGCAGGCACGGCTGGAGGCCCGGCAGGCTGCCCTGGCCGCGCAGGGACCGGGCGCGCAGGGACCGGGCGCGCCGGCACAGAACCCGCGGGCACAGGGCACGCAGGCGCCTGAACCGCCCGCCGCTACACCTGCGAATGACGTCGGCTTCGCCGCGCCGTTCTAGCGTCGCCGGCTTCGCCGCGCCATTCCGCAACGCCTATACGAACGCCAAGGCCAGCTTCGTCGAACGGGCGCTCCGGCGAGCTGGCCTGCAGCCTTCCGAGCGAGACCTGCTGCCCGAGTGACCAGGTCGCGGGCCGGCAGCTAGTCGGCAACCGCATCCGGCTGAGGTAGCAGGAAAGGCCGCATCAGGTCGCTGGTGGCAGTCGCCGCGATCGCCAGGCCCTGCGCGATCGGAACGTCGCGCACCGAATAGCCCTGCTGCCCGGCAGCGGTAGTGGCGGTGAGCGTCATCAGGCCCCGTCGGCGCTGGAACCACGTCTGGTGCATACGCCAGCCGATGATCGCGTCGGTGCCGAGGACGTTGCGCCTGCGGGCGAAGGTGCCCGTCCTGGTCACCAGCCACCCGCCGGTCAGCCGATGCCCCAGGCTGCGGTACCGATCGGCCGCGACCGCCGCGGCGGCCGGCACCAGGCCGAGTGATGCCACCCACACCCAGGCTGGCCCGCGTTGTGTCCAGGCGGTGAGATCGATGGCCGCGATCATCAGGACCGCGCCGCTCAGCGCACGCAGGTAACGGCGTCGCCGTGCGCCGGGTCCGTGCCGGCTCAGCGGCCCGGCGCACAGTTCGGCAGGGACGGCGAGCAACTCCGCGGCCACCCGTTCGGCGACCAGTCGCGGAGCCGGAGGCAGCAGCAGCGACCCTTCGTGCTCGGCGCCACGGCCGACACGCAAGCCGGTCGTGATCGCAATGCACCGTGCTCCGCGAGCGGCCCGCAGCAGCAACGGCTCGCTGATCTCGACACCGTGCAGCCGGGCCAGCGAGATGGTCGTCGCACGGAGTGACAGCAGCCCTCGGGTCACTCTGAGCGTGTCCGTGCCGTGCCGTGCGAGCCGGAACTTCCAGAAGATCGCGACGTAGCCCGCCATGGCGATCACCACGTAGCCGGCCAGGGCCACCGCCGATCCGACCAGGACGCGCTGCCCGAGTGACAGCGCGGCGTAGTCGGCGACGATCTTCCTGACCGGCCCGGTGGCGGCGAGGTTGATGTCGGTGGCATTCGTAATCTGGATCACCGACCCGAACAAGACGCCAAGCACGACCAGCCCGGTCATGGTCAGCGGAGCGAAACGCACCCAGCTCAGCCGCAGCTTGACCACATCGCGGCCGTCGGCCGAGTCGGGGACCATCGCCAGATCCTGAGCACCGCCGCAACCTGCCGTGCCGCCCGGGCCAGGGGCACCAGCCGGGCCAGGGGCACCAGCCGGGCCAGCGGCACCAGGACTCCGTGCAAGCAGGCTGCCGCGCAGAGCCTCCGCATCGGACTTGGCCAGGCCGTCGAGATGGAAGGTCTCGCCTGGGCGCAGGTCGTTGCGGCCCGTTCCGAAGGTAACCCGGCAGACACCGAGCAACCGGTGCAGCAAGTGCGCGGTGATGTCGACGGTGCGGATCCGGTCCCTGGCGACCGACAGGCGCCTGATGTTCAGCAGGCCGTGCCGCAGGTAGACGCGTTCTTCGGTGATCAGGTAGCGCGTCGTGACCCAGTGCAGCAGACCGGGGACGACGGCGAAGACGGCAGCGACAATGCCCAGGATCAGGCCGGCGCCCGTCCTGGCATGCAAGATCAGCAGCCCGATCAGCAGCGGCAGCAGCCTGGCCAGATCGGACAGCGGCCGGACCACCATGCTGCGCGGGCTCAGCCGCCGCCAGCGAGCATTCGGGTCAGCGAACCCGCCCGCCAGCTCAGCCTCCGCTAGCTCAGGCCCCGTCATGTCGGGCACCGCCAGCTCAGGCACCGCCAGCTCAGGCACCGTCAGCTCAGGCCCCGCCAGCTCAGGCCCGGTCATGTCGGGCACCGTCATGTCGCATCCCCGGAAGCCCGCCCGGTCGCGACGGCAAGCTGGTCGAGCAACCGGTCGGCGAGCGCACGGTCCAGGCCGTGGATCCGGACCGGGCCGGCCGCCGAGGCCGTCGTGGCGGTGACGTTGGCGAGCCCGAAGATTCGCTCGCCGACCGAGCGATGGCTGTCGATCGTCTGGATCCGGCTGATCGGCGCGATCCGCCAGTGCACGGAGAACCACCCTGCCCTGGTGTAGAGGGCATGGTCCGTCACCTCCCAGCGATGCACCCGGTACCGCCAGCGCGGCATGATCACCGCGTGCGCGCCGAACGCGAACACGGACGCGGCGACGACCGCCTGCCACAGCGGCGAGAACCCGCTAGCAGCCGCCAGGCCGAGTTCGGCAAGCACTACGATCGCTCCGGAGAGCGCTGCCCGGGTCGTCCAGTAGGTAACCGCCCGTCGGCTGACCCGGTTGCCCGGCGCTCGCAGCCCGGGCAGTAGCGGATCGGCTGCCATACTCTCGGTCATTCTTCTAGGGTGCCATCCTCTGGCGAGTGGCCGGGATGTGTTGCGCTCGGCTAGCTGCCCTGGCGCCAGGAATCCAGGTACTCCTGCTGGGCTGCGGTCAGTCCGTCGATCCGGGTGCCGAGCGCGGCTAGGGTGAGCCTGGCGATCTCGCTGTCGATCGCCGCGGGCATCGGGTGGACCCCTGCGGCCAGCCCCGACTCGCCGCTGATCAGCCACATCAGCGCCAGCGCCTGCGCCGCGAAGAAGAGGTCCATGACGGCGGCCGGATTTCCCTCGGCCGCGATCAGGTTCACGACCCGGCCCTCGGCGAGCAGGATCAGCCGCCGGCCGCTGCCGAGCACGTACTCGTCGGCGTTCGGGCGGACGCCGGGGTTGAACTCGATCGCGAGATCGGCCAGCGCACGAACGTCGATCTCGACGTCGAAATGGCCGGCGTTGGCCAGGACCGCGCCGTCCCGCATGGCCCGCAGATGGGAGCCGGTAATCACGTCCCGAGATCCGGTCGCGGTGATGAAGATCTCGCCCCGCGGCGCGGCGTCGGCCATCGGCAGTACCTGGTAGCCGTGCATCAGCGCGTCCAGCGCCCGGACCGGATCGACTTCGGTGACGATTACCTGGGCGCCCAGGCCGGCCGCCCGGTCGGCGATCGCGGTGCCGCACGAGCCGTAACCGGCGATCACGACCGTCTTGCCGGCCAGCAAGATGTTCGTGGCACGCAGCAGCCCGTCGATGACTGACTGGCTGGTGCCGTACCCGTTGTCGAACATCCGCCTGGTCACCGAGGCGTCGGCAGCCACGATCGGGAAAGCCAGCGTGCCCGCCGCCGCCATCCGGCGCAGCCTGGCCACCCCGGTCGACGTCGACTCGCAGCCGCCGATGACGCCGGGCAGCAACTCAGGGCGTTCGGCGTGCAGCGTGTTGACCAGGTCACAGCCGTCGTCTATGACAAGCTCGGGAAGGCCGTCCAGGGCACCGTGGATGTGGGAGTAGTACGTCTGGCGGTCGACTCCCGCCCTGGCCTGAACGAACACCCCTGGCTGACTCGCCAGCGCCGCCGCGATGTCGTCCTGCGTGGACAGCGGGTTCGATGCCGCCAGGTGGACCTGACCCCCGCCCGCCGTGATCAGGCCGACCAGAACGGCGGTCTCCGGCGTGATGTGCAGGCAGGCCGCGATCCTGCGCCCGGCGAACGGGCGGCTACTGGCGAACTCCTGCCGCAGCAGCCCGAGGACGGGCATGGCACGGCGCGCCCAGGCGATCCTGGGCACGCCGCTCACGCCCAGGCCGGGGTCGGCGATGTCGGACTGCGACTCGCCGTCTGCCCCGGCCACGTTCACGAAGTCCTCCAAGAGCCGCACTCGCTCATGAAGCCGCAGCTCCCGCGAGCCGTTAGTAGCGATAATGCGCCGACTTGTACGGGCCGTCGACCGGTACTCCGAGGTACGCCGCCTGCTCCTTGCTCAGCTCGGTCAGCTTCACGCCAAGCGCGTCAAGGTGCAGCCTGGCGACCCGCTCGTCGAGATGCTTGGGCAGCACGTGCACCCCGAGCGGGTACTCGCCTGTCTTGGTGAACAGCTCGATCTGGGCGAGCACCTGGTTGGTGAAGCTGGACGACATCACGAAGCTGGGATGCCCGGTCGCGTTGCCTAGGTTGAGCAGCCGGCCTTCGGACAGCACGATAATCGAGTGCTCCGCACCGTCCGGGCCAGCCGCGATGACCCACTCGTCGACCTGAGGCTTGATGTTGATCCGGCGCACGCCGGGCAGCTTGGCCAGGCCGGCCATGTCGATCTCGTTGTCGAAGTGCCCGATGTTGCCGACGATGGCCTGGTGCTTCATCCGGGTCATGTGCTCGGCCGTGATGATGTGCAGATTGCCGGTGGCGGTCACGAAAATGTCGGCCGTCGCGAGGAAGTCGTCGAGCGTGGCGACCTGGAAACCATCCATGGCCGCCTGGAGCGCGCAGATCGGGTCGATCTCGGTGATGATCACGCGGGCGCCCTGGCCGCGCAGCGACTCGGCGCAGCCTTTCCCGACGTCCCCGTAGCCGCAGACCACCGCGACCTTACCGCCGATGAGCGTGTCCGTAGCCCGGTTGATGCCGTCGACCAGCGAATGGCGGCAGCCGTACTTGTTGTCGAACTTGGACTTGGTGACCGAATCGTTGACATTGATCGCCGTGAACCGCAGGGTGCCGGCCTTCGCCATTTCGTACAGCCGGTGCACGCCGGTCGTGGTCTCCTCGGTGACGCCCAGAATCTGCTCGGCGGTCTTGGTCCACTTGCCCGGCGCGGCGGCCAGGCTGGCGCGGAGTACGCCCAGGATGACGCTCCACTCCTCGGGGTCGTCGTCGCTTCCGGCAGGCACTTCGCCCGCGGCCTCGAAATCGGCGCCCTTATGCACGAGCAGCGTCGCGTCACCGCCGTCGTCGAGCAGCATGTTCGGCCCGTCGCCGTCCGGCCAGGTCAGTGCCTGCTCCGTGCACCACCAGTACTCGTGCAGGGTCTCGCCCTTCCAGGCGAAGACCGGGATGCCGCGCGGGTCGCCGGGCGTGCCGTCCGGGCCGACCGCGACCGCTGCCGCGGCGTGATCCTGGGTGGAGAAGATGTTGCAGCTCGCCCACCGTACCTGCGCGCCCAGGGCGACCAGCGTCTCGATCAGGACGGCGGTCTGGATCGTCATGTGCAGCGAACCGGTGATCTTCGCACCGGTCAGCGGCCTGGAATCGCCGTATTCGGCCCGCAACGCCATCAGCCCTGGCATCTCGTGCTGAGCGAGCCTGATCTCCTTGCGGCCAAACTCGGCCAGTGCCAGGTCGGCGACCTTGAACGGCGGGTGTTCCGCGGGCATCTGCACTCCTCGCTGTCAGGCGTCAGTGCGGGCTGACACCGGTTCCTTGACGGTAAGTCGATACATCCGAAGGTACGGGACAGCTCTCGTGACCGCATTAGTTGCCGGCTCTTCTTAACAAGAATTTGTTAGGATCGTACGGATGCGCATCACCGAAGCCGCACAACGCCTGGGAATCTCGGCCCGCATGCTCCGCTACCGGGAGTCACTCGGCCTGCTGCCCGCGGTACGCGGCCGGCCGCGCGCGGCCGGTCACCGGAAGTTCGGCGCCGCGGAGCTGGACGCGGTGGCCCTAGGGCTCGCCATCGAACAGCGCTACGACGTCAGCCCGGCCGCGCTCGCCTTCGCCCTGCAGGTACTCGCCAACCCGGCGGCGCGCGCCGAAGTCGCGGAATTCGGCCGCGGCATCGGCCGGATCAGGCCGCTGCCCGCGATGGCCATGGACTTCGAGAAAGAACGAGCACTCCGCCTGCTCGCGGCGGCACCGGGCAAACCGTCCGCACCGCCCGGTCCTGCGATGCCGCCCCGGTGATCCCGGTCACAGAAGGACACGGGCGGCGTGCTGGCTGGCGGGAATCCGATCCAGGCTCCCCGGGCCGGCCAGCTCACTCTGCCCGGCGCGCCGCGCGAACCGCCGGGTCGGCGGTATCCAGCTTGGCTTCGGAATACAAGTCAGGCTCCAGGTAGATCAGCCCGGCCATCGGCGCTGCCGCCCGTACCCGGCGTTCCGCGTCGTCGATGGCGGCCGCGATGCTCTCTGCCGTATCACCGCGGCTGACCGCGACCTTCGCGGCCACCAGCACCGAGTCCGGGCCGACGTGCAGCGTCCGCAGGTGGATGACCCGTTCGATCCGCGGGACCTCCTCGATGGCCGACACGATCGCGCGCTGCATGCCCGGACTGGCGGACTCCCCGATCAGCAGGCTCTTCATCTCTACGGCCAGCACGGCGGCAACGCATCCCAGCAGGATCCCGATCGCGACCGACCCGGCGCCGTCCCATCGGTCGTTCCCCGTGATCTCCGTCAAGAGCACACCGAGCAACGCGAAGCCCAGGCCGATCAGCGCCGCCAGGTCCTCGAGCAGCACGGTAGGAAGTTCCGGAGCCTTCGCGGTGCGGATGAACGCGCGCCAGGTCGACTGGCCACGGGAGCGGTTTGACTCCCTGACCGCCGTGCGGAACGAGTACGCCTCCAGCACCATGGCCACGCCGAGCACGGCGAACGCGACCACCGGTGACACCACCTCGCCCGGATGCGTGAGCCGGCGGACGCCTTCGAACACCGAGAATGCCGACCCGACGACGAACATCACGATGGCGACGACGAACCCGTAGACGTAGCGTTCTGCCCCGAAACCGAACTGATGCTGCTCGGTCTCTTCCCGCCGGGATCGCGTTTTCCCGATCAGCAGCAGTAGCTGATTGCCCGAGTCCGCTACCGAGTGCACCGCCTCGGCAAGCATCGACGCGGACCCGGTGACGACAAAGGCGACGAATTTGGAAACAGCGATCCCCAGGTTCGCGCCGAGCGCCGCGAGTACCGCGCGCGGGCTGGAGGTGTGTCCGGCGGCGGCCTGACGGGTGTCCGAATTCATCACCGAACGCCGCGAGTACGGCTAGCTCGCGGCTGGGTCACGTGCCTCGCTCACCAGGAGCACCGGGATGTCATCCCGCACCGGATAGGCCAGCCCGCAGTCCGTACCGGTGCAGACCAGTTCGCCGGACTCGTCGTCGGCGCGCAACGGCGCGTGGCACTTCGGGCAGGCGAGAATCTCAAGCAGCCAGTCGTCGATTTTCACCGGAACCTCCTAGTGGCAGCAACTCGTCGGGGTACGGCCGGCGCGGCCAGGCGGCAGCCGGCCGGTGAGCGCTCGCCGGCACCCTAGGTATCTTCTCGCACGATATGCAGTACCTCATCCGTGACCTTCGCCAGGGTCGCCTGGTCAGCCGCCTCGACGTTCAGCCGTAGCAGCGGCTCGGTGTTGGACGGCCGCAGGTTGAACCACCAGTCCGGACCGTTGATCGTCAGGCCGTCGAGTTCGTCGGCCGTGACGTCAGGCAGTGCGGTGAAGGCCTGCCGCACCTTCTCAGTGGCCGCGACCTGGTCGCTGACCGCGCTGTTAATCTCCCCGGAGGCCAGGTACCGCGAGTACTCACCGAGCAACTCGGACAGCGGCTTTCCCTGCCCGCCGAGCGCGGCGAGCACGTGCAACGCGGCCAGCATTCCCGAGTCGGCGAACCAGAAGTCCCTGAAATAGAAGTGGCCGGAGTGCTCGCCGCCGAAGATCGCGGCACGCTCGGACATCACGGCCTTGATGAACGAGTGGCCGACCCTGGTCCGCACCGGCGTGCCGCCGTGTTCGGCCACGATCTCAGGTACCGCCTTGGACGTGATCAGGTTGTAGATGACCGTCGCGCCTGGCTCGCGCCCGAGTTCGCGCACCGCGATCAGCGCGGTCAGCACCGAGGGCGAGACCACCTCGCCGCGCTCGTCCACGACGAAGCAGCGATCGGCATCACCGTCGAACGCCAGGCCGATGTCGGCACCGGACTCCCGGACGGCTCGTTGCAGGTCGACCAGGTTGGCGGGGTCGATCGGGTTGGCCTCGTGATTGGGGAAGTTCCCGTCGAGCTCGAAGTAGAGCGGCACGGCCTGGATCGGCAGCCCTTCGAAGACCTTGGGCACGGTATGCCCGGCCATGCCGTTGCCCGCGTCCACGGCGACCTTCAGCGGCCGGATGCCGGACAGGTCCACCAGGGTCTTGAGGTAATCCGCATAGCCCGAGAGCAGGTCTACCTTGGTTACCTTTCCTGGCGTCGGCGCGGCCGTCCCCGCGCCGTTAGCTGCCATTTCCCGCAACTGCGCCAGTCCGGTGTCCTGGCCGACCGGCCTGGCGCCCGCCCGGCAGAGCTTGATCCCGTTGTACCTGGCCGGGTTGTGGCTCGCGGTGATCATCGCACCGGGGATCCCGAGGCTGCCGCTGCCGTAGTACAGCATGTCGGTCGAGCCCAGCCCGCCATCGACGACATCGGCACCGGCCGACGTCACTCCCCGGGCGAACGCCTCGGCGAGCGGCCCGGACGAGGTCCGCATGTCGTGCACGATGACCACGGCTGGCGCCTGGGTCAGGGCAGCGAACGACGCGCCGACGGACTCGGCAACGTCCTCGTCGAGTTCGGTGGGAACGAGGCCGCGGATGTCATATGCCTTGAAGATCTTCGCGTAGTCGGCCACGTGCAGTTGCCCTTCCCGCCGTCCCCGGTGCGTGCCGCCCGGCTGGCGGATCGCGGTACCTTTGCAAGTGGCCAGACTACTAGCCCGGCCGGCCCCGATCCGGCGGTGCCGACCGCAGCACCCGAAGATGTCCTCGCCTGCCGACCTCAACCCCCTGCCCCACGGGTTCGGTCTTCACTCGCGGCGCCGCCGCTTCGCGCACGGCATTCGCGAGCGCCTCCAGGTCGTCGGCTGCGGCTTCCTGGCTCGGCGCCAGCGGCAGCCTGACAATGTCCCAGCCTCTCGGGGCGGTGAGCCGGTCGGCATGCGCGCTGCACAGGTCGTAGCAGTGCGGCTCGACGTAGGCGGCCAGCGGCCCGAGCACCGCTGTCGAGTCCCGGTACACGTAGGTCAGCGTGCAGACCGCGTCGCGCTTACACGCCGGCCGGGAGCAGCGCCGCGAACTCAACTAGCCACCTCGTTCACAGCTCCGTTCGAAGTACGTTCGCCTACCACGGCTGACGGTATCGGTAGGCCAGGCGGTAACGCCATCACCCGGGGCACTCTGCACGATCGTGTCTCGCCAAACACGCTTGCACCTCGCGCCGCGCGTCGCGATCCTGGAAGCTACCGCATCGCCGGCCATGAGCTGAGCATGGTGCGGCCGGGGTGAGCTACGCTGGGTAATTGTGCGCCCGGCTGATGGCCGCCCTCCGGCGACCGCCAAAATCAGGCGCCGCGACCGGCATGGCCGCGGCCTTCGCGGACCGCTCGCCCCGGCCAGCTCGCCGTTGTACCGCAGTCGCGCCGAAAGGTTCGACGATCTCGTGCTCCAGGCCGTTGCCCAGCTTGAGCCGCGCTGGGAAGCCGAGCTCTCCGGGGTCGAGTTTGCCGTAGAGGAAGTCCCGGCGGCGGACCTGCCGCCGCCAGGACTGTCCTATGGCGGCCTGCTCGGCGACGACTACGACCCGGTGCCGCTCGCCAGGCTCGACCCAGCAAGGCCGGACATCGGCGATCCCGTCCATCCGGCGCGGCCGGCCAGGATCGTCTTGTACCGGCGACCGCTGCTCGCGCGTGCTGACGGTGACGACGAGCTGAGCGAACTCGTGCTTGACGTCGTGATCGAAGAGTTCGCCAAGCTGCTGGGGATCGATCCCCAGGCAATCGATCCCGGCTACCCAGAAGAGGACTAGCCCGGGCGAGGTGATAACGAACCGAGGATGGCGAGCAGCGACTCGCTGGCGTCAGAAAGCTGGACCGAGGTAGGCGAAGAGACCACGGGCAGGATCGCCTGCACCGCCCCCCCGACCATCGCGATCCGGGCGGCGTAGACCGGGCCCGACCCAGGCAGCGGCGTCACGACTATGCCGATGAGAGAGGCCTTGCCCGCGCGCTTGGGCAAGCTGACGCGCACCTCTGTGGCCGACTTTCCGGCGATCTTCACGATGGTTCCTGCCGACCCGGTCAGCAGCGAGCCTGGAGCCGCCCGCATGATCCTGACGCTGGCAGCGCGCCCGGGTGCGGACAGCACCAGTTCGGTCGTCCCGGCTCTGCCGGCCGGGCTCGCCGCAATGACCGCCTGTTCGGTGATCGCGTCAGCGCCCACGGTGAACGCGCCAGGGGCGCCCGATGCGCCGCCGGGTACCTCGAGCGTGGCAGTCACCGGCACGTTGGCCGAGACCTTGATCGAACCGGGATATCCGCCGAGTGCCGGAATCGCGATGCCCGTCGTCAGGTGACCGAGCAGGCTGATCCCGTTTCCCCCAGTCGGCTGGTAGGAGCCGCGCGGGGTCACCGCCGTCACCTTGACCTGGGCAGCGCCGTTTCCTGGCACGGTAAGGAAGAGCTCACGGGTTCCCGCGGTTGCCGGGAGCCCGGGGAGCACCTGCGTCGTCGCCGGCTGTTCGGCGGCCGGGAGCCAAGCGCCCGGCCGACCGGCGACGTCGGTGGTCTCCCGGACGGCCGCGACTATCCGGCCGGTGCTCGTGACGATGTGCAATCCCACTGCCTTAGCCGCATGCAGCAACTTGTCCAGCCGCTGCACCACCATCGCATGCGGCGGCACCACGATTCCCGAGTCCTGCACCCCGATCATCGGACCGCTGTCGGTCTGCACGCTGACCGAGACGTCTGCGGGCTGGCTGTCGGTGTTCAGCAGGAACATCTGGATATGCAGCGCCGGTGCCACCGGGCCGACAAACCAGAAATCTGAGCCAGGCGCCTGACAGCGCGCAGTCGGCTGTCCGTCCGTACCGAGTTGCTCGACATCGAGTCCCTGCGCGCTGGACTGGCTGGCCGAGATGATGAGACCGCCCCTGGCCAGGTAGGTCGGCGCGAGGCCAGCTGCCATGACCGGCATCGTGGCCAGCTTCTTCGGCACGACGGGCGCAGTCTTGATCTTGCTCACGACCAGCTGACCAGGCTGCGGCGACGTCGTCACCGAGCCAGCAGTCAGCGAGCCGCCCGCAGGGCTGGCCGGTGTCAGCACCACCTGGCCCTGGCCGGCACTGGCCGGCAAGGTCGCCACCGCGAGGCCGCCACCGGTCGCCCCGCCCGAGCCAGGAGCCGGGCATCCCAGCAGGGCCGACGTGACAGCCAGCCGATCCGCCGGGCTGGCCGGCGTTCCTGCGCCAAGCGCGATCGGGTGGCTGACCCCGGCCGCACCGTAGACCGCCGCGATCGCCAGCAGCACGAGACCGGCGAGGAGGATCCGGTTCGCCAGCAGCCGGCTTCTGGACTGACGAACCTTGCGAGCCGTCACCAGGTTTCTCCCTCGTAGTCGGGCTCCGGTGCGGACCACCGCTGGTCACCCGGCCGTACGTCACCGACCTGATCCCACTCTCCCGTCCCGTCGGCCGCCTGGTCACGCTCACCGCGGCTTCGCCCCCGTGAGAACGGCCTGCCCCGGTCCCCGCCGCGGCCACCCGATGGCTGCCAGGAAGAACCGGATTCGCCGGTGTCCCATCCGGCGCCCGCGTCCGCGGTGCCCGGACGCCAGGCGCTCGCCCGGCCGGACTCGCGCGAGGGGCCTTCGATCGGCGGCAACGGCTCAAGTGCGTCGCTGCCGCCGGGCCAGGATGCCGCCGAATCCGAGGTCCGGCCGCTGTCCGGCCGGTAGCCGGCGGACCGGCCGGATCCAGCGGATCGGTCTTCCCGGCCTCGCCGCCGCCACCGGTCCGAGCCCGCTGGCCGACCAGACCGGTCGCTGTCCCAGTCACTTCGCGACCGGATGCCAGCTGCCTGGTCGTCGTCCGCAGAGTTCCGGCCATGCCGCCCGGGCCGGTCCCGGTCCCTCCGGCCGCCGTCATACCGGTCCTGCTCGTAGGAGTCATAGCCGGGGCGGTCGACATCGCCATCGAAACGGTCCGCACGGCCCCGGTCGTAACCGTCCCGGTCGTCCTGCCGGTGACTCCGGCCATGACGGCCGCCGTCGCTTCGGTCCTCGTCCGCACCGTCCCGGTCGTAACCGTCCCGGTCGGTGCGGTCCAGGTCGCGGCGGTCGTCGTCCGCACGGCGGCCCCGTCCGCTGCCAAGGCCCGTACCAAGGCGCCAGCCGAAACGGCCTTTGCCCGGCTGATCTTCCTCGTCGGCGGCTCGGTGTTCCTGCCGCCCGAGCGGCGGTCTTTCCTGCCGTTCTTGCGGGTCTCCGTAGAGCCAGGATCCGGCCGGAGCGCGGCCGCCCCGGCCTCTGTCGTCGCGGACCGGACCTGGCCTGTCAGCGGGCGGCATGCCGCCCTCGAGCGGACGTCCCGGCGGGGAGGCCGCCGGCGGTGGCATTCCCGACGGCGACCTGCCAGACGGCGGCCGGACCGACGGAGCACTTCCCTCGGCCGGACTACCAGCAGGTGACCTGCCAGGAACCGGCCCGGCAGGATCTGCGTCGTCGAGATACGGCCAGGCCCTCGCCTGCGGTCCTACGGCACGGCCCGCACGCCGTTCCTGCGGGTCCTGGGCCGCGCCTGGCCAGTCCTCGTCTTCCCTGCGGCGCCCCGCCTGGCCAGGCCTGCCGAGCCCGCCAGAACTCACGCGGTCCAGATCCAGGTCCGCCAGGCCGCCATCCTGGCGATCCCGGTCAAGGCGGTCACCGGTCGCGGGACCTGGCAACCCGCGGCGGCCCGCCCGGTCCCGATCAGCCTGATCACGGCTGCCTGGCCCGTCGCGGCGCGACCTGTCCCTACCTGCCTTGCCCCGGCCGGCCTTTCCGGCCCGGCCACGGCCAGCTGAGCCCCTCGACCGCACGGAGCCGGCCAGTCCGGTCGCCGCGACGAGAGCCGCCCGGCGACCCTTGCCGTCGTCTTCCCCGCCGGCACCGGCCTCGTCCTGCGCGTCAGGCAGGCCACGGCCGGGAGCGGCAAGGCCGACCCGCCCGGTCGACGCAGTGGCGGCACGCGCAACCACGCCAGGGGCGATACCGGTGCGCGAGCCTGCCGCGGCCTGGCCCGCTGGCCTGGCGCCGGTCCCGGACTGGCCGTCCGCGGCCCCGCCCGCAACCACCGCATGGTCGTCTTCCGCGACGTGGATACCTGGCAGCCCCAGCCCGATCACGACGATCGCCGCGAGCAGTTCCAGCAGCAGGAACAGATCATAGGGCAGGCCGGAGCGACTGATCCGCAGAGTTCCGCCTCCGGCCGGCAGCTTGTAGGCCTGGGCCCAGGATCCGGCTGGTGAGGACACCGGGGTGAGCGAGCTCCCGTTGACCTCGGCGCTCCAGCCGCCGACCGGCTCGGCCAGCATCAGGATCCCGCCGACGGCCGGCACCGAAGCACCAGAGACGCTTACCTGACCCGAGGCGATCGGCACCATGGTCCCGTTCGGTTCGAGCACGCTCACCCGGGCCGGAGGGCTGGTCAGCTGCCACAGCGCGTACCCGGACGTCGTGCTGTACGGGCGCAGCCCGCTGACGTCGTTCAGCAGGCCGGCCAGTTGCTGGTCGATCGGTGCCTGGAGCAAGACGTAGCCGATGTCGAAGTCGGCAAGCAACTGGCTCTGGTTGGCCGCCATCCCGCCGTCCGGAGTGGTCAGCGCGGCGACAGCCTGGCCGAGCGCCTGTTGCGCGCTCGATGGCATGATCAGCGAGACATCGGCGAGCGTCGGGCTGGCTCCGCGCAGCAGCAGGTAGGACACGTGACCGTGCACGGACCGCAGTACCAGCGTCCGCACCTGACGGCTCTGCCCGTCCGCAACCGCGACCAGTTCGGGCACTACCTGGCCGCTCACCGGATGCACCGGACCGGTGACGCCGGTGCTCAGCCACGAGGCCGCGGCAAGCACCGGAGCGGAGCAGGCAATGAGGCTGACGATGGCGGCCCAGGGCCCGCGGCCGCCCGCGATCGCGCGCCAGCCTTTTCGCCCGGCCAGCAGCCTGCCGAGCCCGTCGGCTCCCACTGACGCGGAGAGCAGCAAACCGAGCGCTGCGAGCGCGAGCGGAAGCCCCGCCCAGGCGACTGCCGGACCGCCGTCGGCCGGCCTGACGATCAGGTGGCTGACCGCGACCGCGACCAGCATGCCAGCGAGGGCCGTACCCCAGCCCACCATGATCAGCTTGCGCCGTCGCCCGGCGAACAGGGCCGCGAGGGCGGCAGCGAGCAGGCCACCGGTGACCCAGTACGGCGGCAGCCCGGGACCACCGGGACTGAGCAGGATCAGCGATCTGGCGGGCAGGCCGGATACGGGCGACCCTGACCGCGGCAAGCCAGCCTCAAGCAGCAGGCTGGCCGGCCGGGTGAACGCCGTCAGCGACCACGGCAACAGCAGGACCGGCGCCGTGGCTGCCACCACCGCGAGATTCCGCAGTGCGCCAGGCCTCGTGTTCCGCAGCATCGCGGCGGCGACGCAGCACGCCACCAGTGCCATGACCCAGAGCAGTGGCACGAACGCCGCACCGACCGCGACGAGCACCGCGGCTGCCCAGGCGGCCCGGCCGGCGAGCCGGCCGGACTGGGTCAGCACGCGGCCGACCTGCAGGGCGATCAGCGGTAGCAGCACAAATGCCACGGCGGTGCCAAAGCGCCCGGAAGCGATGACGCCGGTGGCGACAGGCAGCAGCGCGTAGGACACCGATGCCCAGACCCGGACTGGAACCGAAGTAGTGACCCGCCGCACGGCGAACATTGCCGTCATCCCGGCCAGCGGCACGCAGCCGATCAGCAGAACGTCGATGGCCAGCCAGGGCTTGCCGCCGAGCAACGTGGCCAGGATGGCCACTATCGCCACGTACGGCGGGACGGTGCCTGCCGAGCCCACCCCGCTGGGATGGAACGCCTGCGCGTATGCACGCCAGAGATCGAACGCGCCGCCCCACTGCGGCACCAGGCTCCCGCCGCCGAGCGGCCCCGATCCGAGCAGCGACCACCCGGCCGTCATGGCCACCACGAGCAGCGCGACGAAAGTCAGCAGCGCCGGGCTGGTCAGCAGCCGCCTGCCGAGACCGTTGTCCACCAGCAGCGAGTCGTCGTCGGTCGGATCCGCCGACGCGTGGTGTGCCCCCACGGTGTCCGCAGGCGCGGATCTCGCCATCGCGGAAGCGGTGAATTCCATCAGCCGCCGTACCGACCGGCCGGGAGGCAGGTCGGTACGGACCCTGCTGTAGGCCGCGCGGCGGCCACGCGACCGGCGGCGGCGCATGCCGATCAGCCGGATCGGGTGGCAAAGCACAGCCACCAGAGCCGCCGCCTCGTCCAGCGCCGCGGTCAGCCGCTTCGCCAGCAGGAAGAACGCGATTCGCAGCGCGGAGACCACCACGTTGCTTGCCGCTGCCCTGAGCATCTGGCCGAACGGCAGGTTGCCGAGCAAGGTCAGCAGGCCGTTGCGCCGGTCAAGCAGCCGGGGCCTGCGGCCCACGGAGACTGCCCTGCGGTGCTTCGTCACCGCCTGAGCGTGGAAGGCGACCGCGTCGGTGATGACCCGGACCCGGTATCCGGCCGAGTGCACCCGCCAGCAGAAGTCGATGTCCTCCATGAAGAGGCCCATGCCGACGTCGAAGCCCCCGACCTGCTCCCACACGTCCCGGCGAACCAGCATCCCCGCGCTGCTCACCGCGAGCGTGTCGCGGTCGCCGTCGTGCTGACCCTGGTCGACTTCGCGCGGCTCGATACCGGTCACTCGCCTGGTCGCGGAGTCAATGGTGATCCCGGCCTCGAGGATAACCTCGCGATTGAACCAGTCCCTGAGCTTGGGGCCGAGCACCGCCGCGGCGTTCGTCTCCGCCGCACCGCGCAGCAGTTGCTCGAGCGCGTCAGGCGCGGGCTCGCAGTCGTCGTGCAGCAGCCAGATCCACTCGACCCGGTCCCCTGGCGGCATTCCGGGAGCACCAGGCACCGGCACGTTGGCGGCCCGGTGCCCAAGTGCCCGCGCGATCGCCGCGCCGTAGCTGGTTCCCCGGTCCATGCCGAATACGACCGGCTGGCCGAATTTCGACGCGAGGACGGCACCGCTGCGATCCCTGCTCCCGGTGTCCACGGCCACGATCCGCTGCACGGAGCGGGTCTGGTCAAGCAAGGCGTCAGCGACATGCGGCAACCACGCGGCACCGTCATGGGCGACGATGACCGCCGTTACGACATGCTGCGGATAAGACTCGTTCGGCGACAAGGTGATCCGGTTGCTGCTCAGGGGGGTCTACCTGCCGGGCCGGCATCTGCCAAGGCCTCCCAGCGGGCCGGTTACCTGTGAACGATACGCGAAGGTTGGGCAGTCTCACTGCCAGACCACAACCTTGCCGGGCCGGAGCTGAAACCACCGGAGGAACGCATATCCCCGCTGAACCCCGCGAACCATCCCAAATGTAGCCACCATCATCCTCGCGCATCCAACCGAGGACGGGCTCGACGTCGAGCATGCAAGGTTAGCCAGCCTGGCGCTTGAGCCGCCTGCGCTCCCGCTCAGACAGGCCGCCCCAGATCCCGAACCGCTCGTCGTGCGCGAGCGCATACTCCAGGCACTCCGCCCTGACCTCGCAACTTCGGCACACCCGCTTAGCCTCCCTGGTGGAGCCGCCCTTCTCCGGGAAGAAGGCTTCAGGATCGGTCTGCGCGCAGAGCGCCCGATCCTGCCACGCTGGCTCTGCCGCCTCATCAGCGCCGATACCAAACTCGTCGTGCACAAGCGCGACGATCGCGTCAGCCACAGCGCACCTCCACCCCTCGAACCCCGTCGGCTCTCCGACGCCCCGATGCCCGCCGAAGAATTACACTGATGAAATTACACGCGCGTGTCTTGCCAGGAGTCAAGGCGGATACGTGATAAAGCCCGCCCGCTTGCCCGTGATGACCGGGAAAGTCTGCGAGGAATCCTGGGGTCCCAGCCTGCCGGGTCGGCCGTCATCGCGTCCTCTCTGGCTGGCAGACTCGGCGCATGCGAATCACCTTGCTCGCAGGAGGGGTCGGCGGTGCCCGCTTCCTGCGCGGGCTGCGAGTGGCAGCCCCGGATGCCGAGATCACGGTGATTGGCAACACCGGCGACGACATCACGCTGTTCGGCCTGCACGTCAGTCCCGACCTCGACACGGTGATGTACACGCTCGGCGGCGGGATCCGCGAAGACCAGGGCTGGGGCCGCGCCGACGAGAGCCATACCGTGCGGGCCGAGTTGGCGGCCTATGGCGCTGGCCCGGACTGGTTCAGTCTCGGCGACAAGGATTTCGGCACCCACATCGCGCGCACCTCGATGCTCCGGGCCGGCCTGCCGCTGTCCGCGGTGACCCGGGCACTGTGCGAACGATGGCAGCCCGGCGTGACGTTGCTGCCGATGACCGACGACGACGTCCGGACCCATGTGGTCATCGATGACGAAGCAGGAAGCCGCACCGTCCATTTCCAGGAATGGTGGGTACGGCTGCACGCCGAAGTTCCCGCCCTGAGCTTCATCCTGGCGGGAGCCGAACAGGCCAGGCCGGCCCCCGGCGTCCTTGAGGCGATCGGCGCCGCCGACTTCGTCCTGCTCCCGCCGTCCAACCCGGTCGTGAGCATAGGCGCCATCCTGGCTGTCCCCGGGATCGCCGAGGCCGTCAGCTCGAAGACCGTCGTCGGTGTCTCTCCCGTCATCGGCGGCGCCCCGGTACGGGGCATGGCAGATGCCTGCCTGACCGCGATCGGCGTACGGACAACAGCCGCGGCTGTCGCCGCGCACTACGGCTCGGCGCTGCTGAACGGCTGGCTGGTAGACCCGGCCGACGCAACCGCGACCGACCCGCCGGAACTTGCCGGGATCACCGTGCGGTCAGTGCCGCTGTACATGACCGACACCGCGGCAACCGCGGCGATCGCCCTGGCCGCGATCGACCTGGCGAAGGAACTAGCCCGATGAGCGACACGAGGCCGACCCGCACGACAGCACCAACCACACCCGCCGCCCACGCACTGCCCGCCCACAACTCGGCCAGCTACGCGACCGTTACCGTCGCTGGCGTGCTGGGACTACCTGAGATCACGCCGGGCACCGACCTGGCCGACCTGATCGTCAGGACCGCTCCCGAACTAGCCGACGGTGACATCCTCGTGGTCACCTCCAAGATCGTCAGCAAAGCCGAGGGCCGGGTGATCAGCGCCGACCGGGAAGACGCGATCGCCGCCGAGACCGTCAGGGTGGTGGCACGCCGCGGCCAGACCACAATCGCCCAGACGAGACACGGACTCGTTCTCGCCGCGGCCGGAGTCGATCGGTCCAACACCGCACCCGGCACGGTTGTCCTGTTGCCAGAAGACCCGGACGGATCGGCCAGGCGGCTGCGCTCGGCGATCGCGAACCTGACCGGGGCCACGGTAGGAGTCCTGATCACCGACACCATGGGACGTCCGTGGCGCACCGGTCAGACCGACACCGCGATCGGTGCCGCAGGTGTGCAGCCGCTGCGTGACCATAGAGGCCAGGCCGATACGTTCGGCAACCTGCTTGAAGTGACAGTCGCCGCGGTCGCCGACGAGATCGCGGCCGCCGGCGAACTAGTCAAGGGAAAGATCAGCCAGGTACCCGTCGCGATCGTGCGCGGCCTGGCCGAACTCGTGACGAGCCATGAAGGCCCTGGTGCCGCGGCGCTGGTCAGGCCGGCCGCCGACGACATGTTCCGGCTTGGTTCCGCCGACGTCCTGCCGGAGCGCCGGACAGTCAGGGAGTTTAGCTCCGAGCCGGTGGATCCGGCCGCGGTTCGCCGGGCGATCGAGGCCGCGGTTACCGCGCCGGCGCCGCATCACAGTCAGCCCTGGCGGTTCGCCGTGCTGGAGTCGGCGCAGGCTCGCACCCGGCTGCTCGACGACATGCTGACCGCCTGGGTCAGCGACCTTCGCGGCGATGGCTTCACCGAGGAACAGATCGTGCGGCGGACCCGGCGCGGCGAGCCCTTGCGCCGCGCACCGCTGATCATAGTTCCCTGCCTGCTGGCGAAGGCCGCCCACGAATACCCAGACCAGCGCCGCAACGCCGCGGAGCGGGCCATGTTCCTGGTGTCGATGGGCGCAGGCGTGCAGAATCTGCTCGTCGCGCTGGCAGTCGAAGGACTCGGCTCGTGCTGGGTGTCGAGCACGCTGTTCTGCGGTCCGGTGGCGGCCGCGGCACTCGACCTGCCCGCTGGCTGGGAGCCGATGGGCGCTATCGGCGTCGGTCACCCGGCCGCACCGGCCGCACCGCGCCCGCACCGTGACGCAGCCGACTTCACCGTCACCCGCTGAACCCGCCAGGCCTGTCGCGCGGTCAGATGCCGAGGCGGCGGGATAGGTCTGAGGTAAAGACTCCGGCCGGGTCCACTTGCTCGCGCAACTGCCTGAAGTCCTCGAACCGCGGATACATCCTGGGCATCAGCTCAGCCGGAATCCGCGAGTCCTTGGCCAGGTAGAGCCGGCCGCCGGCCTCAAGCACCATGTCGTCAAGCTCACCAAGCAACTGGCCGAGCCACGGCGTCCGAGCCGGGAAATCCAGTGCCAGCGTCCAGCCCGGTGCGGGGAAGGACAGCATGCCAGGGTCGCTCTCGCCGAAACGCTTGAGCACGGTCACGAACGACGGCGCGCGAAGTGCGCTGATCCGCTCCAGCGAGCGGATCACCACATCCTGCGCGCCGAACGGCACGACGTACTGGTACTGCCGGAAGCCCGCCGGCCCGTAGACCCGGTTCCAGTTCCTGATCCCGTCCAGCGGGTGGAAGAACTGGCCGATGCTCTGGATCTCCCCGGTCCGGCGTCGCGGCGCCTTACGGAACCACGCCTCGTTCAGCATCGCCACCGTGTGCTTATTCAGCAACCCGGAGGGGAACACGGGCGGCGCCCCGATCAGCGCCGACGGCTTGAAGTCCAGCGGCCTGGCCCGGTTACGGTAGCGGATCTCCCCCATGACCGCGAAGTCACCGCTAGTGATCACCGAGCGGCCGAGGTTACCGCCGGTAGCCAGGCAGTCGGTCCAGGCAACCGTGTAGTCATAGTCCTTGTCGGTCGCGGACAGATACGCCATCGTCTCGTCGATGTCGGCGGTCCGAACCGTGTCGACGATCAGCCTGGACGTCTCGACCTTCTTCAGCCGGAGCGTCGCGCGCAAGATGATCCCGGTCAGGCCCATGCCCCCGGCCGTTCCCCAGAACAGGTCCTGGTCGGCCTCGGGCGTCACGGTGCGCACATCGCCGTCGGCCGTCAGCAGGTCGAACGAGAGCACGTGCCGGGCGAAGCTCCCCGCCGAGTGGTGGTTCTTGCCATGCACGTCGGCTGCGATCGCCCCGCCGACGGTCACTTTCCTGGTTCCTGGCGACACCGGCACGAACCAGCCAGCAGGCAAGCAGGTGACCATCAGCTGCTCCAGGCTGACTCCCGCCTCGCAGACCACTACCCCGGTCGCCGGGTCGAACGACAGCACCTCGCGCATGCCTGCCGTCGTCACCACCAGCCCGCCCTCGTTCTGGGCCGCGTTGTTGTAGCTCCGCCCCAGTCCCCGCGCGATCACCCCGGCAATGGTCACGGACTTGACCAGCGCCGCGATCTCCTGCGCCGATCTTGGCTCAGCCACCTGCGCGACGGTGGGCTCGGTCATCCCCCAACCGGTCAGCTTGACCTTGCGAGTCGCGATCGACACCTGAGTCCTCCTCAGAACACGAGCCGGGGGCGGATCGGACGGCCCGCGCCAGAGCGAGACCCACCCCGTTCACATGGCCTGCCTCGCTTATGACCCAGCACTCGGCGACGAGATCACGGGCAGCGGACGCTGCGGGTAACCCCGGACCGAAGAGCACACCCCGTCGCTGGCCCCGGCGGCTGCGAGCCGTTCGGCCGATGGCTGCCCATAGGTCGTCGTCCGCTGGCGAAGCCGACGGTCTACTGGCGCCACCATATCGGCTAGCTCGCTGATCGTCTTGAACGAGCCATTCTCCGACCCAGCCATCCGGCTGATCGTCTCCTCCATCAGCGTCCCGCCGAGATCGTTGACCCCGCCCGCCAGAACGTCGCGGCACAGCTCATCCCCGAGCTTCACCCAGGAACACTGGATCGAGCCGATCGCACCGTGCAGCAGCAACCGCGACAACGCGTGCACGGCGCGGTTCTCGCGCCGGGTCGGACCTGGCCGGGCGAGTCCGGCAAGGTAGATCGGCGAACTCGCGTGCACGAACGGGAGCAGCACGAACTCAGTGAACCCGCCGGTCTGCTCGGCGATCGACCGGATCACCCGCAGGTGCCCGACCCAGTGCGCCGGCGTGTCCACGTGGCCGTACATCATCGTCGCCGTCGTCGGGATGCCGAGTTCGTGCGCGGTCGTGATCACCTCGATCCACGCCGACGTCGGGAGTTTGCCCTTGGTGAGCACCCAGCGCACGTCGTCGTCGAGTATTTCGGCCGCAGTCCCGGGAAGCGAGCCGAGACCGGCGTCCCGTGCCCGTCGCAGCCATTCCCGGACCGGCAGGCCGGTACGGGCCGACCCGTTCATCACCTCCATCGGGGAGAACGCGTGGATGTGCATGTCCGGGCAGCGGCGCTTGACTTCCGCGGCGATGTCGAAGTATGCCGTCCCCGGCAGGTCCGGATGAATGCCGCCTTGCAGGCACACCTCGGTCGCCCCGGCGGCCCACGCCTCCTGCGCCCGGTCACCGATCTGCCCGAGCGAGAGCGTGTAGGCGTCGGCGTCGGTCCGGCGCTGCGCGAACGCGCAGAACCGGCAGCCGGCGTAGCAGACGTTGGTGAAGTTGATGTTCCTGTTGACGACGTAGGTGACGTCGTCCCCGTTGACGTCGCGCCTGATCGCGTCGGCGAGACCGGCGAGGGCGTCGAGTTCGGGTCCGTCGGCGTCGAGCAGCGCGAGTGCCTGGGCGTCGGTGAGGCCAGCGGGGTCGCGCTCGGCGCGGCGCAGCGCGGCGCTGACCTCGGGCCGCAGCCGCTCAGGCGCGGACTGTGCCCGCCGCGATGCGTTGCCGGACTCGTGCACGGAGCGGGCCGCTGGGTCGATCCGGCCGGCGATCTCGTCCCAGTCGCCGTAGACGTCCTCGAAGTCGGTCCGCCGGTCGGTGGTCCGGCCCTGCGTGTCGATCGTGACGTGCAGGTCCGTCCGGCCCGCGGACTCACCCCAGCCGCCGTCAGGCTCCTGCCACGGCATCCCGGAAGGCATCGCACCCTCGGCCGCCAGCCCGGTCGCCGGATCGGCCAGCGCCGCGACGTGCGCCGCCAGACGCGGGTCCAGCCACGGCTCGGTGATGTAGCCGGGGTAGATCGTCAGCCGCTCGCGCAACTCGAGTCCGGCCGCCGCCGTGTGCTCGGCGAGCACCTCGATCTGCGGCCAGGGCCGCTCAGGGTTGACGTGGTCCGGGGTCAGCGGCGACACCCCGCCCCAGTCGTCGATCCCGGCGTCCAGGATGAGCTGGTATTCGTCGCCGATCAGGTTCGGCGGCGCCTGGATCCGCATCGACGGCCCGAGCACGAGCCTCGTCACGGCGATTGTCGCCGCCAGGTCGTCCAGCCCGGCATCGGCGACCCGGCGCATCTTGGTGTCCGGCTTGGCGCGGAAGTTCTGGACGATGACTTCCTGCACGCCGCCGTACTCCCGGGCCACGCCCCGGATCGCGAAGATCGAGTCGACCCGCTCGGCCAGCGTCTCACCGATCCCGATCAAGATGCCCGTCGTGAACGGCACCGCCGACCGGCCCGCGTCCTCAAGCACCCGCAACCGCACCTTCGGGTCCTTGTCCGGGCTGCCGAAATGCGGGCCGCCCGGCTCGGTGTACAGCCGCTCCGCCGTGGTCTCCAGCATCATCCCCATCGACGGCGCGACCGGCTTGAGCCTGGCGAAGTCCTGCCAGGTCAGCACGCCAGGGTTCAGGTGCGGCAGCAACCCGGTCTCTTCGAGTACCAAGATCGCCATGGCCCTGACATAGGAAAGCGTGTCGTCATAGCCGTGCGCGTCCAGCCATTCCCGTGCCTGCCGCCACCGCGCCTCCGGCCGGTCACCGAGCGTGAACAGCGCCTCCTTGCAGCCGAGCGCCGCCCCCTGCCTGGCGATGTCGAGCACCTCGTCCGGGGACAGGAACGCGCTGTCCAGCCGGCCGGGCACGGTCACGAACGTGCAGTACCCACAGCGATCACGGCACAGCCGGGTCAGCGGGATGAACACCTTGCGGGAGTACGTGATCACGCCCGGCCTGCCAGCCGCGGCCAGGCCCGCGTCCCTGGTCCTGGCGGCGTGGTCGAGGAGTTCGGTCAGCTGGTCACCGCGAGCGTGCAGCAGCGTGACGGCTTCGGCGCGGTCGAGCAGCTTGCCGTCGCGGGCTCGCGCCAGCGCACGGCGCAACGCACTCTCCGACGGCGCCTGCCCGGAATCGGCGGTTCGCATGCCCCCTACCTTAGGCGGCGCCGCGGACAGGTCCTGATCCGGTTCAGGTTCGGCCGCGCTACAGCCAGCCGACTCGCGCGCTCCGCGGCTGGTCGCCGGCCGGCGCCGCCGCGAGCTCCCCGGCCACGATCCGGCCGAGCAGACTGCGCACGGTTGCCTTGATCTCAGGGACACAGCCACGCAGATTCTGGGCATCCGCCTCGGGCACGTCGTCCCGAGCGACTCCGGCCCGCTCCAGCAGCGCGCCGAGATCGGAGAGCTGGTCACCAACCCAGTCCACCGGTGCGGAGGACAGCGCCCGGTCGAAGACCCGGCGTCCCGGCTCCCAGCCGTCGAACGCCGGATGGTGATGCGCGCGGTTCAGGCTGCCCGCCGGCCCGTCCACGGCCTCGAGCAGGTCCGCTCGCCAGACCGGCCGACCCACCTCGATCGGCCTGGCCGAGTAGATCGAGCCCTTCAGCTCGCCCTGCTCGAGCAGCCGCAGCTCCAGCCGAACGCCGTGCTCGGCGCCCTCTTGCCCTGGGTTCGGCCTCGGGTCGACGAAGTAAAGATCGCTGACCAGCACGCCGATCCGCTCGAATCCGAAGGCATAAAGCACGGCATTCTCCCGAACGTGAAATTGACCCGACAACGCAATTCTCCCGGCCAGCCGGCCGCTGCGCCACCGCGGCGGCGGCGCAGCGCCCCGCTCACTGCCGCGCAGCCTGCCGGCCACCACGGACCACGTAGTCCAGCGGAACGGCGTACCTGACGTGACCTGCGTAGCCAGCCGTTGTCGTGGCCATGAAGATCGAGTTCAAGATGGCCTCGTCGACGGCCTCCCGCACGGCCGAGAAGGCCGGGTCGAGCGCCGATTCGGGCACCAGCGCGCCAGCACCGGTAGCGAACGCGATCGCGTAGTCGCCGCTCGTTCCGGCGAAGTCCGAGCCGGTCCGGCCCATCGCGAACACAGCGCGCCTGGCGACCCGGCCAAGCTGGCGCGCGTCGAGCGCCCCGTCGGTCGCGACGACGATCATGCAGGAGTTCCCCGCAGGCTCGTCCTCGGCGGCGGGCACCCGGTCCGGCAGGGCCTGCTCAGCACGCACCCTCGTCCACCGGCCCGCCGCGCGCGCCCGACAGTGCCGCAAGCACGTGCGCGGCGGTGACGGGCCTGGCCCGGATGTCCGACAGGAAACCGTCGTTGGTCTCGCCCACCACCGGGTTCACCGAGAGCAGGTGCTCGTTGCCCGGCATCGCGAGCAGATACGTCACCAGTGCGTCGGCAGCGCGGAAGGCTGACAGCGTGCCGGTCAGCACGATCGGCGTCTCGATCACCCCGAGCTCGGCTAGCTGCGTGGCGCCGATCGATCTGCCGGAGCCTCGACGCTGTCCTGGCCACCCGCAACACGAAAGATTTCGACGGAACTGGCGTTCAGCTCATCAACCCTTGGGAACTGCGCTAGCGCGTCAGAACGCGCGGTAGTCGCGTACTGACATGCGCGGGCCCCGGCGCGGCGGGCGGGCACCGCTCAGGCTGGCCGCGAGCGCGGCCCGGTGCCGGTGGCCCTGGTAGGGGGCCAGCAACTCCAGCATGCCGGCGTCGTCCACGACCCGGCCGGCCAGCGCCCAGCCCACAATGGACGGCAGGTGATAGTCGCCGACCGAGACCGCGTCGGCGTCGCCGCAAGCACGCTGCCTGACTTCAGCCGACGTCCACGGCCCGGTCCCGGGCAGCGCCTGGAGCCTGCGGTCCGCCTCGTCCGGCCGCATCGTGCTGATCTCCTCCATCCGGCTGGCCACCCGCGCCGCCCCGGCGATCGTGCGGGCCCTGACCGCCTCGACCCCGGCCCGGTGCCACTCCCAGGACGGGATCGAGGCCCAGACCGCGGCCGGCGGCGGCACCCGCATCCCGGCCGGGCCGGGTCCGGGGGCGGGTTCGCCGAACCTCCGCAGCAGGGTCCGCCACGCCCTGGCCGCCTCCATCCCGACGACCTTCTGCTCAAGCACGGCAGGCACCAGAGCCTCGAAGACCAGCCCGGACCGGCCGATCCTGATCGCCGCGTGCCGCCTGAGCACGGCGCGGAGCACGGGATGGTCAGGCACGAAGTCCTCAGGGCGGTCCTGCTCGCCGAGCATCCCCGGCAGGGCGCCGAGCAACCAGGCCGCCCCCGGCCCCCATGCCTGCGCGTCGACCTGGGTGGCCTGGGCTGCGCCGCGAGGAGCAGCGGTAGTGCAGGTCACGCGGAGCGTGCCAGGACCGTCCGGAGTGCGGCAGGCCCGCCAGATCGCTCCGGACTCCTCGGTCACGAAGGCCGGGTCACCCCGCCCCCTGCGGTGCACCGACAGCACGCCAGGCACGTCGACAGCGAACGGTGCCCGCCACTGACGTTTCATTACTGCCTGCCCGGTTAGTCGTGCTCAGGGCATCAGCGTACGACCGCGAGCGGCGGCAGGCTCCCGACCTCCCCGGGCGGGGCAGCCACCGCTGGCTGATCAGGCATCCGCGGAGAACCTGATCGCCGTGTTGTCCAGCCGTATACCCGGCCAGACCCGCATGCCATAACGCAACTCGTTGCCGCCGGCGATGTCGGCACCGGAGCCGATGACGACGCCGTCCAGGACGGCGCCGTCGCCGATCCGGGCGCCGGCGCCGACCACGCTCGCTGTCACCGTCGCCCCCGCGCCGATCGTCACGCCGTCGAAGAGCACCGAGCCGTCGACGGTCGCCCCGGCACCGACGCTGCTGCCCGCGCCGACCACACAGCCGCCGCGGAGCGCCGCCGACTGGTCGGTGGTCGCCCCGGGAAGCACCAGGGCCGCACCGCACTCCCCCGGCATGGCCGGCGAGGTGAGCTCGCCGAGCACCAGATCGCACGATCCGCGGACGAACGCCTCCGGCGTGCCCACGTCCAGCCAGTACGCGGATTCCAGGTATCCCATCACCGTCTCGCCCGCCGCGATCAGGCCAGGGAAGGTGTCCCGCTCGACCGAGAGCACTCGGCCGGCCGGCATCGCGTCGATGTACCGCCGGGTGAAGACATAGCAGCCGGCGTTGATCTGGCTGGTCACGGGGTCCGGCGCCTTCTCAAGGAACGCCGTCACCCGGCCGTCGAGGTCGGTAGGCACGCAGCCGAACCTGGCCGGGTCGGGCACTTCGACCAGATGCAGCGTCACCGCGGCGTCGGCCTTGCGATGCAAGTCAAGCTGAGCGCCGAGGTCGTGGCCGGACAGCACATCCCCGTTCAGCACCACGACGGGGTCGTCGGGACCGGCGCGCAGGCTCGCGGCGGCGTTGCGGATGCCGCCGCCGGTACCCAGCGGCTGGTCCTCGTGCACGTAGACGATCTCCAGGCCGAAATCAGCACCGTCACCGAAGACCTCGGCGAACATCTCGGCCCGGTACGCGGTCGCCATCACGATCCGGCCGATGCCGGCCTGCGCCGCCCTGGCCAGCTGGTGCGCGAGAAACGGTACGCCCGCCGTGGGCAGCAGCGGCTTCGGCGTGCCGATCGTCAGCGGGCGCAGCCTGGTGCCCTGACCACCTACCAGCAAGATGGCATCTAGGGGCGCTCCAGCCGGCTCCAGCTGACTATTGCTGACCGCATCACTCGACATGACCAGCGAGACTACCCCGGCCCGGCCGATGCGGCGCGTTCATAGCAGGCCATATGTGCTTGTGCTGATGCCGCCCAGGTAAATTCCTGTGACCTGGCGTACCCGGCCCGGCCGAGCGCCTCGCGCTGGTGCGGGTCGTCGATAAGCGCGCGCAGCGCGGTCTTGATGCTGGCCGCGTCAGGTTCGGTGTAGGCGACCGCGTCGCCGCCGACCTCCGGCAGCGAAGTCCGGTGCGTGGTCAGCACCGGCGCGCCGCAGGCCATCGCCTCGAGCACGGGCAGGCCGAAACCCTCGCCAGTGCTCGGGAACGCGACTACCAGCGCGCCGCCGAAGAAGCCGGACAGGTCGGTGTAGTGCAGGTAACCGGGCCGTACCAGCCGCAGGTGCGCGGGGACGGCGGCGACGGCCGCATCGACCTCGTCACTCCAGCCAGTGCCGCCGGCCAGCACGAGCGCCGGCGAGTCGGCCAGGTCGGCGACGGCTTCGGCCCAGCCAGCGATCAGGGCGGGGACGTTCTTCCTCGGCTCCAGGGTGCCCAGGTAGGCGACGTAAGGCTTGCCCCGCAGGCCGAGCCGTGCGGCCATCCGGTCGAGCTGGGCGGAGTCCGGACGGCGGAAGAGGTTGTGGTCCACGCCGTGATAGGCCACGTCGATCCTGGTCGAGTCCGCCTCCAGCAACCGCTCCACCTCGTCGCGGGTCGCCTTGGACGGCACGATCAGCCTGGTGGCCCGCCTGGCCGAAGTTCGGATCGCGGCCTTGTAGAAGGTGGCGGTGACCGGGCTGTGGGTGTCAGGAGCGGTGAAGAATGCCAGATCGTGAATGGTGACTACGGTAGGCACTCCGGGCCGCAGCGGCATCGAGTAATGCGGCGAGTGAATGACGTTGGCGCCGACCTGAGTCGCTGCGAGCGGCAGGCCGCTCTGCTCCCAGGCCAGCCTGGCGGGCCGGTGCGCGATGGCCGGCGGTCCCGGCACGATCCTGGCACCTGGCAGCAGTCTTGAGTACCGTTCCTCGTCGGCGCGCTGGCAGGCAAGCGCCAGGTCGGCTCCGGCCTCGGCCAGGGCACTGACCAGGCCGTCCACGTACCGGCCGAGCGCACCGCGGTCGGCCGGCACGCCGGTCGCGTCAACGAGAACACGGGGGCCCACTACGCGTCAGGCTCCTTTCTGATGGCACCGCAAGGCGTCCGGGAACTGCACAGTGAAGGTCTGCGCTCTTGGATGTCCCCGTCGTTCCGAGCCTACGCCCTCCGAGCCGCCAAGGTGGCACGGCGAGCGCAGCCTTTGCAGCGTTCGTTATGCGTTTCTCACGATCTGCTCCGCGTGATCGCCGCGTTGCCCCTCGCTGGACCTGGCGCGGCGCCTGGTCCAGCGATCACGGCGACGGCGCGGGCGAGGGCGACTGCGAAGGACTGCTGCCAGCCTGAGGGCCAGGCGCCGGCCGAGCGGCGCTATTCGCCCGGTCGAGCGCGGCCTTCATCTTCAGGATGTCCTGGTAGTACAGGCCGAGGTCGCCCTTGCGCAGCGCGGCCTGTGCCTGCTGGTAGAACTGCTCGGCCTGCGCGAGATTCGCCAGGACGACCGCGCTGACGCGGCCAGTTCCTGTCCCGCCGCCAGTGCTGCCGGTACCCGGGCTGACGTTACCGAAGACCTGGGCGAGCGAGCCCGCCAGCGTCGAGGCGAATCCTGGCTGGCCACCCGACTGGCCGCCGAAGTAGTAGAAGCTGAAGACCTCCTTCAGCTGCGGATACGCGCCGCTGTTGGTCGCAGCCGAGGCCGAGACATAGACCGGCTCGACCGCAAGCAGGCTGCCGCTGAGCGGCACCGTTACCAGGTTGCCGAGCGTCACTTTCGAACCACCGCCGCGCAGCAGGGTGAGCTGCTTGGAGGCGAACGTGTCGGACTCGAAGTTGCTTTGTACCTGCTGCGGACCGGGGATCGCTGTGTCCTGCGGCAACTGCAGGATCGAGATCGTGCCGTACCGCGGGCTGAGCGGATTGCTGTCCACCGCCATGTAAGCAGCCAGGTTCGGCCTGTTTCTCGGGGTGAACAGCGTGGTCAGCGAGAACTGCGGGGTGGCCTGACCCGGCATCGCCAGGGTCATGTAGTACGGCGGCTGGTTGACTTGATCAATCTCCGGCGCGGTCGGATCTTGCGGAATGGCCCAGAAGTTCTGACCACCGTAAAAGGCGGCGGGCTGCGTGACGTGGAATTGCGCGAGGATCAGCCGCTGGGCGTCGAAGAGGACTTCCGGATAACGCAAATGCGGCAGCAGCGGCTCCGGTATGTCCCTGGACGGCAGCACCAGGCCAGGGAACGCCTTCATCCACGAGCGCAGCACCGGGCCGACCTGACCCCACTGGTACAGGTGCACCGCGCCGGTGTAGGCGTTCACCGTCGCCTTGACCGAGTTGCGGATGTAGTTGACCTGGTTGGCCGGGCCGACCGCCAGCCCGCCCGGGCTGTAGGTGTTCGACGTGGCCGAGTTGAGGCTGATCCGCCTGGAGTAAGGGTAGTTGTCGGTGGTGGTGTAGCCGTCGACCACCCACAGGATCTGGCCGTCCACGACCACCGGGTACGGATCGCCGTCCAGGGTCAGGAAGGGCGCGACCTTCTCGACCCGGGCGAGCGGGTCCCTGACGTACAGGATTCGCGACTGGCTGTCGATCGCACTCGACAGCATGATGTTCAGCTCGCGGAACTTGACGGCGAACAGCAGCCGGTTGATGAACGAGCCGATCCGCACGCCGCCGCCGCCGTGGTAGGAGTTGTTCTGCTGGCCGCCGGTGCTCTCGTTGGGATAGTCGAGTTCCTGCTGCCGGGTACCGGCGATGACGTAGCTGGCCCCTTCATGCCCGAAGTAGACCCTGGGCTGGAAGTGTCCAAGCTGACCAGCGGGCGGGATGTCGCCCTCGATGAAATTCGGGTTCCCGTTGGCTTGCGCCATCGCCGCCGTAGCCGCGACCAGCCCGTATCCGTGCGTATAGATCAGGTGCGTGTTGATCCAGTTACCCTGGCCCGCCGGCGGGCCTGCCATGTCCCTGACGCCGACGATCGTGTCCTGGGCCATCGGGTTCGACCCGACGACGTACCGGTCCATCGCCAGCACGCCGGAGAACTGGTAGTAGCCCTTCACCTGCTGCAGCTGCTGGAAGGCGGTGGAGATCACGTCCGGGTCCTGGAGCCTGAAGTCGGGTATCGCCGCGGCCTGGTCAGCGAGCACTGAGCGCGGCTCCGTGGGCGCGGCCGGGTACGGCGTGACCTGCGCGCCGGCCACACCGTACGCGGTCCTGGTGGCCCCGATCTCGCGCCCGATGTACGGGCGCTCCTTGACCTGCTCGTTCGGCTTGACCCGGAACTGCTGGATGATGAACGGGTAGATGCCGCCGATGATCACCGCGGACAGCACGAGCAGGGCGAACCCCATGGCCGGCAGCAGCGAGCTCCGCTGGAACGCGCCGACCAGGAAGAGCACGGCACAGATCACGGCGATGGCAGCCAGCACCGTCTTGGCAGGCAGCACGGCGTGCACGTCGGCGTACGAGGCGCCGGTCTGCACCACGCCGCGCTGCGAGAAGTCGATGCCGTACCGGTCCACCCAGTAGGCGACCGCCTTGAGCGCCACGAAGACGGCGGCCAGCACGTACAGGTGGCCGCGCGCCGCGCGCGTCGGCTGCGCGTGCCTGGCCAGGTGCAGCCCGCCGTAGAGCACATGCGTGGCAGCAGCCAGGACCAGTGCCAGCAAAACCGCCGCGAACAGGTACGACAACGCCATTCGCAGGAACGGATAGACATTGACGAAGAACGAAATATCCAGGTGGAACTGAGGATCTTTAGCGTGGAACGAAACCCGATCGACGAAGAGCAGCCAGGTCTGCCAGCTGCTCGCCGCGCTGAGCCCGGCGACCAGGCCGATGATCCCCAGCAGGACCATGAGCACGCCGCGCCGGTGCGGGTCGATCGCCTGGCGGTATGCCTCGACTCCCTGGTGGTCAGGCCCGGTCGGCGGCGACTTCGGGCGCAGCCGGTAGGCCAGCACCACGTTCACGCCGATGATGGCCATCTCAAGCACCGCGGTGACCGCGAAGAGCAGCCACTTGGTGCTGTAGGCCGTCGTGAAGACCCTGGTCTGGCCGACGGACGCGAACCACAGATAGTCGGTCCAGATCCCGGAGATGATCGAGACCAGCACGATGACGGCCACCACGATGAGAACCGCGGGGACGACGAACCTGGGCCACCGGGGCATCACCACCGGACGGCCGCTGCCCGCGTTCGGGCCAGGTACTCGGAAAGCCACTACTTCTTCCCTTCGTCGGCCTAGGCGCCTGTGCCTGAACACCTCGGGGTCCGCAGGTGCTGCGGCCGCCGGATTCGCGGGCCGGCTGACCCTTGACGGCAACTTACTCGCAAGCCCTGAAGTTCCATGGCCATCCCCGTCCTAACAGTTGCCGGACAATCCCGCCGCCGTCGTAACCGCTCAGCATGACGGCACGGGCTTGCCCAGTTTGAGCGCCTCGAGCGCGACGATCACGCCGTTCAGCGTGCTGACCTTGATCAGGCGCATGCCTGCCGGCACAGCTCCGACCGTGTCAGGACAGTTGGCGGCGGGGGTCAGGAAGATCGTCGCGCCAGCCGCGCGGGCGGCCGCCATCTTCTGCTGGAATCCGCCGATCGGGTCCACCGCGCCACCGACCTCGATCTCGCCCGTGCCCGCGACGAATTTGCCGCCGGTCAGGTTCGACGGGGTGAGCTTATCGATGATCGCCAGCGCGAACATCATCCCGGCGCTCGGGCCGCCGATGTCGCCGACACTGATCTTGACCTTGAACGGGAACGCGAACGACTCGCTCACGTTGACGCCGATCACCGGCTGGCCCTGGTAGCTGGCAGTCGTCAGGGAAATGTGGCGAATCTGTCCGGATCGCCGGATCGTGAGCTGCACCCCGTGGCCTGCGGGCCGTGCCCGGATCAAGCTGGCCGCGCTCGCCCGGCAGGTCACGGGCTTACCGTCGACGGCGACGATCACGTCCCCGGCGCGCAGCACCCCGGCGGCGGGCAGGCCGCGGATCGTGCTGGCGATCGTGTCGGTCGTGGTGAACTTGGCCCCGAGCTGGCACAGCGCCGCCGCCGTCGCCGTCTGCTGAGAGTTCGCCATCTGCTCGGTGTCCTGCTTGATCACCTGCTGCTGCGTCTGGCCGGGCGGGAAGAGTTCCTGCTGCGGGACGACCGCCTCGTTCGGGCTGAGCCAGGCCTGAAGAGCGGCGAAGATGTTGAACGGCGGCTCGGAACCAGGACCGCCGATAAAGGACACCGTGACCATGTTCAGGTGGCCGGCGGCTGGATAAGTCCGGTGGCCCGCGATCGAGATGATCGGCTTGCCGTTCAGCGGGCCGAGCGTGTTGTAAGTCGGTCCCGGGATCAGCGCGACATAGGGCACCGGCAGCGCGGCAGCTACCACTAGCGCGCCGAGCACTCCGATCGCGGCGATCAGCAGGGTTATCGCTCGACGTGACATGGGGCAAGGCTACGCGCTATTCACCCATTCGCTGTCGCCGCCGGGAAACCGCTGGTGCTTCCAGATCGGCACGGTCTCCTTCAGGTCGTCGATCAGCGCACGACATGCGTCGAATGCAGTGGCCCGGTGACCGCTCGAGACGCCGACCACCACGGCGAGGTCACCGATCGCCAGGTCGCCAACCCGGTGCACGGCGGCGACGGCGATGACGTCGAACCGCTCGGCGATCCGTTCGGCTACGCGGCGCAGTTCGGCGGCAGCCGACGGGTGCGCGGTGTACGACAGGGCGGTGACCGCCCTGCCATGATCATGGTCTCGGACCGCCCCTGCGAAGAGCGCGATGCCTCCCGCGGCCGGGTCGGCGATCGCACCGCGGATCTCGTCGACGGACAGCGGGGTATCTCGCAGTTCGGCGAGCCTGATCACGTTCACCCGGTCACGCTACCGCCGCGGGATGTGTGGTAGCAGGTCAGGTCTCCCGACGGCGCTTGCGCACCTGCCTGACGATGGCGGCCGTGCCGATCACCGCGACCGTCGCTCCGGCCGCGGTGATGGTCGCGTCCTTCCTCGCCAGCCGCCGGCCGGCCACCGCATGGTGACCCGCCCGCTGCCCGAGCAGGACCTGAAGCGCTTCGGTATTGCTGACCGAAGGCTGCCAGCCGGCCTCCCGCAGCCGCCGGCAGTCCACGACCCACGGGTACACCACGTAGTGCAGGTCGGCCACCGGAGCCGGGGTGATCCCGGCCCGGTGCAACCGCTGGGCCGTCGCGAAGGTCACCCCGGCAGGCAGTTCGATCCGGCGCAGCCCGGATAGTTCCTCCACTTGATCTTGTTCTAGCCAGCCGTCACAGCCGACGGCGACGGCCCCGGTCACCAGGCCGGCCGCGGCGAGTTCGACCGCCGACAGCAGATCCGCGAGGTGGCAGAACTGCCAACGCGGCGCGCAGCCCTTCACCGCCAGCAGCCGCGGCGCCTCGAAGTGCCGCGTGATCAGGGTGTCGATGCCTTCCCCGACCAGCGCGGCCGGGCGCACCACGGTGATCGCCATGCCCGGATTGGTACGCGGCGACCGCTCGGCGAGCTGCTCGATTTCCATGAAGTCCCCGACCACGCTGCCGTCGGGGTCTGCGTCAAGCGGCGCGTCTTCGTCGAGTGGCACGGGATTGTCCGGTTTCGCCCCGTAGACCATCGCACTGGTGAGCAGCACCACGCGGCCGACCCCGCCGGCCGCCGCGGCCGTCAGGACCGTCTGCGCGCCACGGACGTTGTAGGCGCGCCTGGTCCTGGAATCGGAATCTGCCGCCAGGTCCAGATCGGCGTGCACGATGACGTCGACGCCATGCAGTCGCCCGGCGAGAACCGGGTCGCGGACATCGGCGATCCGCCAGACGACGCCAGTCAGATCGCCGCGTTGGTCGTCGATCGCGATCACCCGGCTAAACCGGCCGGACTGCGCAAACCTGGCCGTCAGGGCGAGTCCGAGGCCGTGAGCCGCTCCGGTCACGGCCACGACCGGCCGGTTCGCGTAGTCAGCCACCAGTCCTTCCTGGCTGCTCGCCTGGTGCTCCTGGTCATAGCGCGTCGCCTGCTTGCGGCCGCGCTCGTTGCTCCGCCCTTGGCGAACCTTGGCCACTCGGTCGCTCACGGCGAAGCACTCCTGAGATAGCTTGGCGAATGTGATGCTTCCATCCTGCCCGAGAGGCCCGAGTGATGAGTGAGCCTCCCTTCGGCTTCGGCATGCCGCAACAGCCTGGAGATGAGCCGGACCGGGGTTCCGGTACTGGCGGGCCGCTCGGAGATCCGCAGCAATTCGCCGAGGCGCTGCGCCAGTTCGCCGACCTCATGGCCTACCAGGGCGGCCCGGTCAACTGGGACCTGGCGAAGAATATCGCCAGGCAGACGGTCGCGGCCAAGGGCGACCCCAGCGTCCTGGACAAAGAACGGGCGTCGGTCATCGAAGCGCTCAGGCTCGCGGACCTGTGGCTCGAAGATGCCACGACGCTGCCTAGCGGAATACGCTCCGTCACCGCCTGGAGCCGGTCTGAGTGGGTCGAGGCGACGATGCCGGTGTGGGTCACCCTCTGTCAGCCGATCGCCGAACGAGCGGTAGACACGATGGGCAGCATGCTCTCGGTCAGCCAGGATGACCTGGAGAACCTTCCGCCGGAGATGCGGTCGGCGATGGCCGCGCTGACCGGCGGCGCTGGCGGCCTCGGCGGCCTCGGCGAGATGATGCGCCGTGTCGGCGGGATGATGGTCGGCGGCCAAGCGGGCGCGGCTGTCGGCGCGCTGGCAGAGGAGATCATCAGCTCAAGCGATATCGGGCTGCCGATCGGCCCGCCAGGCACTGCCGCGCTGCTCCCGGCCGGAGTGGCCGCATTCGGAGCGGGACTGTCCGTGAACTCCGACGAGGTGCAACTCTTCCTGGCGTTGCGCGAGGCAGCACACCACCGGCTGTTCAGCCATGTCCCTTGGCTCCGGTCGCGCTTGCTCAGCGCGGTCGAAGACTATGCCAGGGGAATCAAGATAGACCCGGAAGCGCTGCGGGAGGCCATGCCGCAGATCGACCCGGCCAACCCCGAGGCCATGAACGAGGCGCTGTCGGGCGCGATGCTGTTCCATCCCGAGGAGACCGATGCGCAGAAGGCCGCACTCACCAGGCTGGAGACGTTGCTCGCTCTGGTCGAGGGCTGGGTAGCCACAGTCGTCGCTGATGCGACCAGCGACCGGCTGCCGCAGGCTGGCGCCCTGGCGGAGGCGATCAGGCGCCGCAGGGCGACGGGCGGACCCGCCGAAAGGACCTTCGCGACCCTAGTCGGCCTGGAGTTGCGGCCGCGTCGGCTGCGCGAAGCCGCGGCCATCTGGCGGGGCCTGACCGACGCACGAGGCGTCGACGGCCGGGACCAGATCTGGTCGCATCCTGACCTGCTGCCGACCGCAGAGGACCTGGACGATCCTGATGGTTTCGTTCGCGGACGCCCGGAGCTTGACCTGTCCGGTCTCACCGGTGCGGCGGCGGGCGAGCCGACGAAACCGGAGGGCGAACCGGGCGAGCCGCCGTCTGCCGAGCCAGCAGCCGACGACACGCCGCCAGACGACGGCAGTGCACCCGACAAGTAGTTTTCCACAGCGCGGAGAGCAAGAAAACCCTGCATGACTAAGGTGTCTGGCGGTATCCCGCCAGTAATGCACAGGGTTTCCCACAGATATCCACAGCGACACCCCGGACTCTCCCCATGCCTCGCACATTCTTGTCCACAGGGCAGCGATGGTCGGCCGGCAACTCCTGAGCACCCGCCAACTGCCCGGGCTCCGGCCAGCCCGGCAAGATTCGGGCGGGCTCGCCCGCACACCCATTAGCCATGCCGACAACCGAAGCAGCCACAAAACGAGCATGCCAGATAGAGGTAAACGCAGACAGATGGAAACGCAGACAGATATAAACCCAGATAGATATAAGCTATACACTATTTTAGGACGCAGCCTCGAATGCGGTTGGGGACGAAAGGCCAGACGCGATGGGTGTTCTTAGTACGAGGAAGTTCGTCATCGCGAGCATGTTGCCGCTACTCGGCGTTCTCGCACCGAACTCGCCGTCCGGCGCCGCGCCAGCGGGCACGACTAGCAGCCACAATCCTGCGCTGGCAACCCGCCTGCACGCGCTGCGGCTGGCTGATGTCAAACTGCCGCGCACCCACCTCCCCAGGCTTACGCCAGGCGCCGTTTCCTATACCAGCAATTGGTCCGGCTACGCCGTCCTGGCGGACCCGAAGGTGCAACTCCGGTTTGTGCGGGCCGATTTCACCATTCCCAGCGTCGATTGCAGCCTGACCAGGCTCGGCACTTCGGGATACGCCAATGCCAGCTCGTGGGTCGGGCTGGACGGCTTTAACGGGCACACGGTCGAGCAGGCGGGCATCGACGCCTTCTGCGACAGCTCCGGTGTCGCTCAGTACGACGCCTGGTACGAGATGTATCCGCAGCCTCCGGTCGTATTCTCCGGGGTGAACCCGGGAGACGCGGTCGCGGTCAGCATCTACTTCGATAGTTCTACCGCTACGTACTCCCTTGGGCTGACCGACCTCACCAGCGGCGGCTTCGTTGCCAAGTCCGGCCTGCCCTGTCCGTCCGGTTCTACATGCCGTAACGCCTCCGCCGAGGTGATTACGCAAGACCCTGGGGCCGGGGCACCAGTGATCGACCTGGCTGATTACGGCATGACTAACTGCACCGGCGTCCGGATGACCAGCCGCAACGGCACGCACGGAACACTGAGCACGTCACCGCTGTGGAAGTCCACCGAAGTCGTCATGGCGGACACAGCGAACACCGTCATGTCGCAGCCGTCCGCGCTGTACGGCGGTCAGGCGTTCAGCGACACCTGGCACAGCTCGTCGTGATCCGTCCGGCAGTGCGGTGGCTTAGCCATCGCACTGCAACCGGACCCCGGTTGCCGGGCCCCGGTTGCCGGACCCCCGGTTGTCGGACCCCCGGTTTGTCGGACCCCGGTGGCAGGCTTTGGTTATGAGACCAGCGCTCAAGTCAGGACTGTTACCGGTCTGGCGTGACCGGGATACCCTGCAGATCGGAATCGATCCGCGGCGAGCGATCGCACTTTCCGGGATGAGCCAGGCGGCGTTAGTCGTCGGCCTGCTGGACGGAAGCCGGGATCGTGACCAGGTAGTCGCTGCGGCCGCTGCTCGCGGTATCCCGGTACGCGCGACCGAGCGGATACTTACCGTCCTGGCCGCGGCAGGCGTGCTCGATGACTTTCCCGCGAGCACGTTACGGGGACTGCCGGCGCCGGAGCGCGCCCGGCTCGCCAGCGAGCTGGCTACGGCGTCACTCGCGCACGGTGACCACGATGGCGGTGCACGGTGCATCGCCAGGCGCCGTGCGACGTCGGTGCGGATCGACGGCGACCGGCGAGTCGCCCATGCCGTAGCCCGCATCCTGTGCTCCTCCGGGGTCGGCGAGGTACGGGTCGGGCCGCCCGGCACTGACTCATGCGATCAGACCTGCGCGCCGGACGCCGACGCATGCCGTCCCAAGGGCGCGCCGCACGCCGACGCATGCCGTCCCAAAGGCGCACAGCATACCGACCCAGGACGTCCCAACGGCGCGCCGCACGCCGACCTATGCCGTCCCAAAGGCGCGCAGCATACCGACCCGGGAAGTCCCAACGGCGCGCCGCACGCCGACCTATGCCGTCCGAAATGCCCGCCAGCCTCACCGCCAGGCTGGGGCCGGCTCCCCTGCCACCAGGCAAAACCCGGCTTCGTCGTGCTGGTGGGCCGATTTCCTCAGGACCTGGCCGCCAGACTGGTCGCAGACCGAATACCCCACCTTGCCGTGCTCGCCACCGAGGCGATCGGGGTGGTCGGCCCGCTTGTCATTCCCGGCAAGACCGCATGCCTGCGCTGCGTGGACTACGCGCGGGCGGGCAACGACCCCGCGTGGCCGCTCATCCTGGCACAGATCGCGACCAGGCGCCCGGATCCGCCCGCTTGCGACGCGGTCCTCACAGCCGCAGTCTCCTCCCAGGCGGCCGCTCAGGTGCTGACAGCGCTTGACAAGGAGCCGTCCGCGAGCGCCGCAGCCAACGGAACTCTGGAACTAGTAATGCCTGACTGGAGGTGGCGCCGCCGTAGCTGGTCACAGCACCCTGCATGTCCATGTGCCAGTCACACCGTGGTGTAGCCGACAATAGATATCATGAGTGACTTGCCGCGACGTGCCGTCACCCGGACAGTGAAGCTGGCGGCTCTTCCGGCTGGCCTGGCCGGGCGGACCGTAATCGGACTCGGCAAGCGCGTGGGCGGTCGGCCCGCCGAGCTAGTAGCGCGCGAGATACAGCAGCGGACAGCCGACCAGATCTTCCGGGTTCTCGGTGAGCTCAAAGGCGGTGCGCTCAAGCTTGGCCAGGCACTGTCCGTCTTCGAGGCGGCACTGCCGCCGGAGCTGGTCGGCCCGTACCGGGCGACGCTAACCAAACTTCAGGAGTCAGCGCCGCCGCTCCCAGCCAGCACGGTCCACCGGGTCCTGGCGGCGGACCTCGGCACGGACTGGCGTGACAATTTCGCCGAGTTCAACGATCACCCGGCGGCGGCGGCATCCATCGGCCAAGTCCACCGGGCCATCTGGCAGGACGGGCGCCAGGTGGCTGTCAAGATCCAGTACCCCGGTGCCGGCAAGGCGCTCCTCAGTGACTTCACGCAGATCAGCCGAGTGGGCCGACTGTTCTCGGTGCTCATGCCTGGTCTTGAGGTGAAGCCTCTGCTGGACGAACTGCGCGACCGGGTAGCCGAGGAACTCGATTACCGGCTCGAAGCCGTATCCCAGGACGCCTTCGCCGACGCCTTCGCCGGCGACCCGGACATCTTCGTGCCGCGGACAGTGCACGCGACCGACCATGTCCTGGTGAGTGAGTGGATGGACGGCACTCCGCTGTCCAAGGTCATCACGGACGGGACCCAAGAACAGCGCGACCGTGCTGGGCTGCTGCTGGTCAGGTTGCTGTTTTCCAGCCCGGCGCGCGCTGGCCTGCTGCACGCCGATCCGCATCCTGGCAACTTCAGGCTGCTCGACGATGGCCGGCTCGGGGTACTGGACTTCGGCGCGGTCGACCGGCTGCCGAGCGGCTTGCCGCCGCTATTCGGTCGCCTGCTCTGGCTGGTGCATACGGACGGGGACATCACTGCCATCGAGGCCGAACTCCGTCAGCACGGCTTCCTGCGCCCCGATGTCAACGTAGACCTGGATGCGCTCAAAGACTTCCTGTCACCGCTGGCCGATCCCTCCAAGCAGGAATCGTTCAAGTTCAGCCGCGCCTGGATGCGGACAGAGGCGGCTCGCGTCACCGACCTGCGCGGCGCTAACGTCGGCAGGCTACTGAACCTGCCGCCCTCCTACATTCTCATCCACCGGGTCTCTACCGCCGGGGTCGGCGTCCTGTGCCAGCTTGAGGCGAGCGGTGAGTTCCGCTCCGAAGTGCTGCGCTGGATGCCCGGCTACGGTCCCGCCGACGTCAGCGCCGACCCGCCGGACCAGGACGCCACCAGCGCCGACCCACCGGACCAAGGCCCGTAACCCCCGCAGCTACTCGCATCGATGGCCCGTTGGTGCTGCTATAACGTCACCAACGGGCCATCGATGCGGCCGCGACTCACTCAGGCAGCGACCTCCTCCTTGCGCGGGCGTCCCCTCGCCCGCTTCCGTGGCACGATCTCGCCCCTGATGAACAGTTCGCCGCCCCAGACTCCCCACGGCTCGCGGCGCTCGATCGCGCCTGCCAGGCAGCCAGCACGCACCGGACAGTCGCCGCACAGCGACTTAGCTAGTTCCACGTCATCGGGTGACTCGGCGAAGAACAGGTCTGGGTCGGCTGAGCACGGCAGTGCAGTTCCCCTTACTGTTCCGGTCGGCCCGGCCGGGCGCACCATCACGGCTACCGGCGCGGTCCTGGCGATCGCGGTCACCCGCACGTATTCCGCCTCGGCCGCCGCTGGGTCGTCAATGACCGCGGCGGTTCCTGGCAGGTACATCGGTGTCATCCCCTCTCATCTGCTGGTCGCAGAGTCCTTCGTTGGACTGACAAACGGTGGCCTCGCATGACTAAGGCCGCGGACCCGATATCGGGTCCGCGGCCTTTTGGGGATCTAGGCCGGTCTGGCTAGACCGGATCCCTCGCCGGATGCGGACCCATGGCACCGCCACCAATCGGGGCGATACGGGTCGTGTGGGCGTACTTGGGGCTGATGCGCTGCTGCCTGGCGAACTCCACCTGGCCAGCCGCCTGGGCGCCGTTCCCAAAGAAAGTGCTCGACTGCGGTCGCGCACTAGCCAGAACCGGAACAGTCGCTCCGGTCATCGCGAACTCTTGGGTACGGACGCGAGGAACGGCCACGCTGCCGCAGGTGAGCAAGGCACCCGGGGAGGACGGCATGCGCATGGGCGCTAGAACGTCATCGTTGGAGATAAGACTCATTGCGGGCACCTCCTTCTTTGCAGCATTGCTTGACCGCCGGGCCTAGAAGTAACTAGACCGACCTTAAGCAGGATGGCGGCAAGCAGGCAACTGATTTTCCGCTGACGTGTCCAGACGGTTATCGAACGGTGGCCGGCGGTTCAAGCTTGCGTGCGGATTAGGCCTTCTTGCATGACGGACACCACCAGATCACCACCACGGGTGTAGAGCTCACCACGCGCCAGTCCGCGCGCGCCGGCCGCCACCGGCGACTCCTGCACGTACAGCAGCCACTCGTCGGTACGGAATGGCCGGTGGAACCACATCGCGTGATCGAGGCTCGAGCCGACGGTCTTGCCGTCGGCCCAGGAGAGCCCGTTGGCGAGCAGTACCGAGTCGAGCAGTGTCATGTCCGAGGCGTACGTCATCATGCAGACGTGCAGCAGCGGGTCGTCGGGCAGTTCGCCGTCCGCACGCACCCAGGCTATGCTGTGCGTCACCCGCAACGACGGTTCCCTGGCTGCCTCGAAGCTCAGTGGACCCAGATGACGGATGTCGAACGGATGGTTGCCCATGTAGTCACGGGCCGATTCACCGAATACCTGCTCCATCCGCTCGAGCGCGGACGGCAGTTCCTCCGGTGGCGTCGCCTCAGGCATCTGGCGCTGGTGCAGGACACCGGTCTCCGGGTGGTGGAACGATGCCGACAGGGCGAAGATCGTCTTGCCGTGCTGAACCGCGGAGACCCGGCGGGTGGTGAAGGACCTGCCATCCCTGACCCGGTCCACTAGGTAGATCAGCGGTACAGCCGGATCGCCCGGCCTGATGAAATAGGCGTGCAGCGAATGCACCGGCCGGTCCGCTGGCACCGTCCGGCCCGCCGCGACAAGCGCCTGACCGGCCACCTGCCCGCCGAAGACCCGCTGCCGCCGTTCGCCTTCAGGACTACGGCCGCGAAAGATGTCGAGTTCGATCTGCTCAAGGTCGAGCAGTTCCACGACAGCGTCCAGCGCCTTGCTCATCGCCCGCCGCCACCTCCTGCTCAGTCCACGCCCTGCTCAGCGCCGCGCCCTGCTCAGCGCCGCGCCCTGCTCAGCGCCGTGTCCAGCCCGCGCCGTTGTCCAGCCCGCGCGTGCTGCCAGTAGTACCGCACCGTATCGGTCAAGCCCGGCCGGGCCGAACCCGGGACCCGCGGCCAGGCCGTGTTGATCATTGCCCGGCCCTTCGGACCGGCACGCGCAACTCGTCGATGAACCTGGACGGCTTCCTCGTCCTGCGGCCTTCCCGTGCGCGCGCCAGCGACCAGGAAAAGAAGAGCCGATCTCTGGCTCTGGTGACTCCCACGTAGAGCAGCCGCCGTTCCTCCTCGATCGCCTCCGCGCTGCGCGCGTAGACGATCGGCAGCGCGCCGTCGGTAAGGCACGGGAGGAACACCGCATCCCACTCCAGGCCCTTGGCAGCATGCAGCGAAGCCAACGTGACGCCGTCGACGTCCGGTGCGTGCCCGATGGCGTTCCGCTGGTCAAGCTCGGCAACGAGATCGGCCAGCCGCAGCTGCGGATTGGCGGCGAAGAAGTCGGCCGCCAGCTGGGCCAGGGCCTCAAGCGACTCCCAGCGCTCTCGCGCCCGCCCGCGCCCGGCTGGCGGAGCGGAGGTCAGGCCGAGGCCGGTCAGCACGGGCCGGATCTGCGATGCCGGGTCCTCGTCGGCGGATGCCGTTCGCGCGGCTACCTTGAGCAAGCCGACCGCCTGCTTCACTTCTGCCCGGTCGAAAAACCGCTCAGTCCCGCGCAGCTGGAACGGAATTCCGGCGGCGTCCAGCGCCTGCTCATACCCGGCCGTCATCGCGTTCGTCCTGACCAGCACAGCGATCTGACGCGCCGAGATGCCCGAGCGCACCAGCTCAGCGATCTGACCTGCCACACCGGCGGCCTCAGCCGTTTCGTCGGGATACTCGGTCAGCTGCGGTGCTGGTCCCGCAGGGCGCTGAGCCACCAGCTCCGGGGCCCTGCCCGAGCCGGCGAATACCCGGTTGGCCAGTGCGACCACCTGGGGAGTGGACCGGTAGTTGCGCACCAGCCTGATCATCGCGGCGCCGGGATACTGCAACGAGAACCTGGTCAGATAGGCAGGCGTCGCGCCGGTGAAGGAGTAGATGGTCTGCCGCGGATCGCCGACTACGCAAATGTCATCGCGGTCCCCCAGCCACTGGTCAAGCAGCAGTTTCTGCAGCGGGTTCACGTCCTGGTACTCGTCCACGACGAAATAGCGGTACCGCTCCCTGACGGCCGCGGCCGCGACCGGATGCGCGGCCAGAATGGCAGCAGTGAGCTCGAGCACGGACTCGAAGTCGACCAGATGGCGTTCCCTGCGCAGTTCTTCATAACCGGCGTACAGCGACGCCAGGCCAGCGGGCGGGAGCGATCCAGCGCGGTCTGCCTTCTCGCTGGCCACCGGGTACTCATCAGGCCGGATCTGGGTCACTTTTGCCCATTCGATCTCGGCTGCCGCGTCACGCAGTTCGGCCTGATCCATCCGCATCCGAAGCCGTCGCGCCGCTTCCGCCAGCAGTCTGACCTTGGAGTCAAGAACGGCCGGTGCTGGACCGCCTACCGTCGTCGGCCAGAAGTGCGTGAGCTGACGCAACGCCGCCGCATGGAACGTCCTAGCCTGAACCTGCCCCAGGCTGCCTCCCGGGACCGCGGCGTTCAGGTGCCTGAGCCTGCCGCGCAACTCCCCTGCTGCCCTGGTCGTGAAGGTCACGGCAAGCACCCGGTCCGGTCTTACCACACCTGTGGCGACCGCATACGCGATCCGGTGCGCGACCGCCCTGGTCTTGCCGGTACCCGCTCCGGCCAGCACGCAGACCGGCCCGCGCGCAGCCAGCGCTACCTCTCGCTGCTCCGGATCGAGCGCCGCGAGCACCGCATCAGGTCCCTGGTCCACCGGTGGCCCGGTAACCGGGGCCCGCTCCGGGTTCGCGCCCTGCCCGGGCACGGCGCCAACCTGCGGGACAGCGGCACGAGTGCGGATTGCGTTCATGCCCGAACCTCCTCCCGCGCAATCCTGCCCTACGGTGCCGACGGTCCTGGACTGCCGGAGCCGGCCGATGCGCGGCGGCCCGGTGGCACAATCAGCCGAATGTCAGCTAAATCATCCCGGCCGCAAGGAAGCAGGCCGTCGATGCCGACGTTAGTAGTGTTCAGGTGCGACAATGGCGGCCAGGGAGGACAACAGCATGACTCAGCCACTGACGATGTACACGACCACTTGGTGCGGGTACTGCCGGCGGCTCAAGAGCCAGCTTGCTCGGGAGGGCATCGAAATCACCGAGATCGACATCGAGCGTGACCCAGCCGCCGCCGGGTACGTCATGACGGTGAACGGCGGTTTCCAGACTGTGCCGACCGTGCTGTTCGGCGACGGCAGCACGCTGACGAACCCATCCGTGCGTCAGGTCAGGCAACGGATGGCGGATCTGGCTGTCATTCCATGACAGATTCCCACGGCATGGCGAAGAACCAAGGGGTCGCGGACAGCAATCAGGCTGATCGAGCTCCCGAGGTACCCGTCGCCCGCGCACTCGGCGCGGAGGAGGCCGCGGTTGTCCACCGGACCAAGGAGGGCTGGCGGGTCGGCGGCACCGAAGTGCCAGACCTCACCAGTGCCATGGTGCTCGCGGACCTGCTCGCGGCCGAAGCGTCCCCTGCGGCGTCGTCCGCCGTGGGCGCAGCAGGAGCCGACTCGGTAACTGCCGAAGGCACCAGCCAGGCCAGGGAGCAAGCTGCCAGCGAGACCAGCAGGCTCCGCGCCACCATCGGGCAGCTTGAGCATGCGCTCACCACGCGGATCAGGGTTGAGCAAGCCATCGGGGTCCTGGCCGAAAGGCACCGCATCCAGCCTCGTCAGGCGTTCGAGCAACTCAGGGACGCGGCGCGTAACCGCGGCAGGCGGGTGATAGACATCGCGACCGATGTCGTGGCCAGCGCCTCCAACCCGTTGCTGCAGCTGCCCGACGAGCTGTCAAGGCCACGATCAGCCCGGCACGGCCGTCACACCCGGGGAATCCTGCACAGCGAGTAGCCCCCTGACCCGCGCTACCTTCCCCGGGCGGGGCGCCTGCGCCCGTGGAAGGTAGCGCGGAACGCCACCCTCCACGGCACCTCCGCCGGGAGGCGGGGACGCACCACTGGCTACTCTTGGTTGACATATAGTGACGGAGGGTAGGCAACGGCTCAGAGACCGCGCCGCGGTCCAGAGCGAGGACCAGAGGGTGGACGACAGCGGAGAACCAGGTCGCCTGCTGATCATCGGCGGAGGCGAGGACAGGCGCTGTGGAGCCGGAGTTCTCGAGCGGTTCGCCGAGCTATGCGGCGGCGGCAAGGCGCGGATTGTGGTGATCACCACCGCCACTGACCTGCCTGGCCAGGTGCTCGCCGAGTACCAGCAAGTGTTCCGTAAGCTCGGTGTCCGGCATATCAGAGAGTTGCCGATCAGCGGCCGGGCGGACGCGGACAGCCCTGAGACGATCACGGCGCTCGACAGCGCCACCGGGGTCTTCTTCAGCGGCGGTGACCAGTCCAGGCTGCGGACCCTGGTGGGCTCTCGAGTCAACGATCAGCTCAGCAAAGGGCTCAACACCGGGCTGGTGGTGGCTGGAACGAGCGCCGGCGCCACCGCGCTTGGCCGGACGATGATCCTGGGCGGCAATGGCGCGGAAGTGTCCTCGGCAACCGTGCGGACAGGGCCAGGTCTGGGGCTGATGCCCAAGATGCTGATCGATATGCACTGCGGGGAGCGCGGCAGGCTGCCGCGGCTGCTCAGCGCGATCACGCTCGACCCGGACCGGCTCGGCGTGGGCATCGACGAGAACACTGCCATCTGCGTGTTCAAGGACAGCTTCGAAGTGCTCGGCACTGGCGTCGTCAGCGTCGTCGACGCCGAGCGGGCCACAGTGGTGCACGCGGAGTCCGACAGCGATCCGATCACCTTGTTCGACGTGCGCCTGCACTTGCTCCCCGCGGGCTGCGTGTTCGACATACCCAGGCGGTCACCGGCCATCGGCCCCGCCCACGCGAGGTACTGAGTTCTTCGGATGACTGAGCCCTCGGATGACTGAGCCCTCGGATGAATAAGCCTCTCTAGGAGCGGATGTGCATCTGGAATACGTACGTCATCTCGGCGGACCTAACGTCTTTACCACAACTCCGGTGAGCATCGCGCGCATCGAACTCGACGAGCTGACCTACCGGGAAACGGTCGACTACCCCGGCTTCGCCGAACGGCTGGTCATGACGCTCCCCGGGTTGCGCGATCATCATTGCGCCGCGGGGCGGCCAGGCGGCTTCACCGAGGCGATGAGCCGTGGCACCTACTTCGGCCATGTGACCGAGCACGTCATGCTGGAGCTCTCCGCCATGGCCGGGCGTGAGGTGCGGCTCGGACGCACGATGTGGGCGGGCGCCGACGGACGCTACGACGTGATGACACAGTGCCCGCGGGACGAGCCGGAGGACTCTGCTGTCCCTTCCGAGCTTTACCGGCTGGCGCTCACCGTCGTGACCGGCCTCCTGGCGAAGGAGCGGCCCGACTTCGCCACCCATCTGGCCGCGATCGCCAGGACGGTGGAACGCGAACGGCTGGGGCCGAGCACCGCGGCGATCGCGGCGGCTGCCCGGGACCGAGGTATCCCGGTCCGGCGGGTCGGCGCCTCCTCGATGCTGCGGCTCGGCTACGGCTGCCACCGGCGAATAGTCAGCGCGGCACTGACCGAGCGGACCCCGGCCCTTGGCGTGGACATCGCTTGCGACAAGCTGCTCGCCAAGCAGTTGCTCGACCAGGCCGGAATCCCGGTGCCTGATGGGACCGTCGCGTACAGCGCGGCGCATGCGGTTCAGGCGCTTGACCAGCTAGGAGCCCCGGTGGTGATCAAGCCGAGGAACGGCAACCACGGCCGGTGCGTCACGGTAGGGGTCCGCGCCCGCTCCGAAGCCGAGCGGGCGTACCAGCGGGCGGCCGCCGGCTCGGGTTCGTGTGCGGTGCTTGTCGAGCGCTACATTCCGGGCAGGGACTATCGGGTGCTCGTCGTGGCCGGGCAGGTGGTCGCCGCCGCTGAGCTTGAGCCGCCATCGGTCATCGGAGACGGTAGCCGCACCATTGACGAACTTGTCGACGATCTCAATGCCGATCCCCGCCGCGGCCACGGTCATTCCAGAGCGCTGACGAAGGTCACCGTGGATGACGCGGCCCGGGCACACCTCGCTGTCAGCGGGCTGGATCTGGCCTCGGTTCCGGCCGCTGGGCAGCACGTCAGCCTGCGGCGCAACGGAAACCTCTCCACCGGTGGCACCAGCAAGGACGTCACCGACCTGGTTCATCCGGACATCGCGGAACTCTGCCGCAGGGTGGCCAGCGCGACTAGCCTGGACGTCTGCGGCATCGACGTGCGCCTCGCGGACATCGGCGCTCCGCTGCTGCCGTCCGAGCAGGCCGGGCTGCCTGACGACGCCGGTGCCCAGCTGAACCGGGCCGACGAGTCCCGCACGGCAGGACAGGCCGCCGTCGCGCAGCAGGCGGCAGCCGTCATCGAAGTCAACGCGTGCCCCGGGCTGAGGATGCATCTGGCTCCGTCCGAAGGACAGCCGCGGAACGTCGCCGAAGCCATCGTCGACACGCTCTACCCGCCGGGAGCGCTGTCCAGAGTCCCGATCGTGTCGGTGACAGGAACCAACGGCAAGACGACAACAGTCCGGATGATCGCGCACATCCTCCGCCAGGCGGGCCTGCGGACCGGCATGTCCTGCACCGAAGGCGTGTACATCGGCGACCGGCTCGTCTTCCGGGCTGACGCGTCGGGTCCGCGGTCGGCGCAGCTAGTGCTCGATGACACTTGTGTCGAGGCAGCGGTGCTCGAGACCGCCAGAGGGGGAATCGTGCGGCGCGGGCTTGGCTACGACGCAGCCGACGTCGCGGTCATCACCAATATCAGCGCCGACCATCTCGGCGACGACGGCATAACGGACACCGAGGAACTGGCCGACGTCAAGGCGCTGGTGGCCGAGGAGCTTCGCCCGGGCGGCAGCGTCGTGCTGAACGCCGACGACCTGGCCACCGCGTCGATCGCCGACCGGCCCAGGGTGCGCAAGAATTCTCCGGTTATCAGGTATTTCAGCGTGATCCCAGGATCTAGCGTCCTGGAGCGGCACAAGCGGGCCGGCGGAATCTGCTACGAGATAGCCGAAGGCCAGCTCACCGAGACCGCTGGCGGCAGCCGGCGAACGATCATGACCGTCGCCGAACTGCCCGGTTCGTTCGGCGGCCAGGCCAAGCACGTCGTCGCCAACGCACTCGCCGCTGCCGCCGCGTGCCGGGCGGCTGGCGTCACGGTCAAGGACATCAGGGAGGCCCTGTGCACGTTCACTCCCGCGACAGCTAATCCCGGCCGCGGCAACGTCTACGCGGTCACCGCCGGGCCGACCGCGACCACACCGGCTAGCCCGGTGGTCCTGGACTATGGCCATAACGCCGCGGCGCTGCACGCCACCGGTGAGACGGTCGCCACCGTGTGGGACGGCGAGCCGGCGGCCGCCATCACGCTGCCCGGCGACCGGCGCGACGACCTAGTCGCCGAGTCAGCCGTGGCGATCGCTACCTGGTTCAGCAGAGTCGTCATCTACGAGGACGAGGACCTGCGTGGCCGGGCACCCGGCGAAATGCGGGAAATGATCACCCGTTCGATGCGGAATGCCCGACCCGACATTCATATCACGCACGCGGAAGGTCCGCACGACGCGCTGCGCGATGCCGTGGCGCTCTCCGCTGGCGCGGCAGTGCTGTTCGTGTTCGAGAAACTGGCCGCGGCCCGGTCCGCGCTTGCCGCACTCGGCGCGACTCCGTGGCCGGAAGAAGACCTGCTGGACGGGCTGGCGAGCGGGCGGCTGCTGGCAGATCTCGCCGACGAACTCGCGCTGGACGCGGGCGACAGTGACACCATTCCCATTCCGGCCGCACCGGACGTCAGCTGGCCAGCTAATAGCCAAGCAGGGCCTGACTAGCCCAGCAGCGACGCAGAACGCAACCCTTCGAGTCCTTAATAACCATCCTATTTCCGGCGACAGCAATTCGGGCTACAGTTTATCGGGCGGGGAGCCGAACGCCTGTCACGGCGGAGTTGCGGCATTCGATCAGCGGCCCAGGCCGCCTCAGCTTCGTCGGAGGAAGGCACGGTGAGCGACGGCACTTCCCCGGCAGCGGGGGACGTCAAACCCGGCGACAAGATCGCCGGGTACCGACTTGAGGAGCAGATCGGCCAGGGTGGCATGGCCGTCGTCTTCCGCGCCCGCGACGAAAGACTCGACCGCAGGGTCGCGCTCAAACTGCTCGCGCCGAGGCTGGCGGCCGACGCCGCCTTCCGCACCCGGTTCATCCGCGAGTCGCGGGCAGCCGCGGCCGTAGACCATCCCAACATCATCCCGGTTTATGACGCCGGGGATGCTGGCGGATTCCTGTTCATCGCCATGCGCTACGTGCAGGGCGGCGACGTACGCTCGCTGTACTCCAGCGGCGCTGCGCTGCCCGCCGCGCAGGTGTGGGACATCATCAGCCAGGTCGCGGCCGCGCTGGACGCGGCCCACGCGCACGAACTGATCCACCGCGACGTAAAGCCGGCCAACATGCTGCTCGACGCGGGGGGCGCCACCAGCGCGAATCACCAGAATCAGGGGCACCGCCAGCGTGACCACGTCTACCTATCGGACTTTGGGATCAGCAAACATGCGCTGGCCAGCCATCTCACTTCCACCGGGCAGTTCCTCGGCACGCTCGACTACATCGCGCCCGAACAGATCGAAGGCCAGGCCGTCGACGGCCGGGCCGACCAGTACTCGCTGGCCTGCGCGGCGTTCGAGTTGCTCTGCGGGGAGCCGCCGTTCCGACGTGAGCACGGACTGGCCCTGATCAACGCGCACCTGTCCGAGCCGCCTCCCGCCGTGGTAGCCAGGCGCCAGGAACTTCCGGCCGCCGTCGATCTGGTGCTGGCCAAGGCAATGGCCAAGAAGCCCGCGCAACGTTACCCGACCTGCGCGCAGTTCGCGGCGGACCTCGGCAGGGCACTGGGCCTGGTGCCCGGACGGCCGCAGGCCGCTGGCTACGGGCCCGCTGCTCCCGGCGCCGGGAGCAACGACCGGGCGATGCCGTGGCCTGCTACCGAGCTGGCCGGACCCGGCCAGCAGCACACGAACCGGTTCGGCCAAAGTCCAGCCGGAGCACCGACGAGCGCATCGCCAGGACCGTTGCCGCAGCAGCAGCGGCCTGGTCCGGATGGCTTCGGCAACCCCGGTGGCGTCGGCAGCCGGGATGGCTCCGGCAACCCCGGTGGCTTCGGCAGTCCCGCGCCCGGCTGGCCGCAGTACTCGCCGCCGCCAGGCCGCCGCTCCCACGGCACCCTGATCAGCGTGCTGGTTGCCGCGCTCGCCGTCGCCGCTGCCGCTGTCACCACCGCCGTCGTGCTCACCTCGCACGACAAGAACAACACCAATTCGGGTTCGACACTGAGTCCGCCTCCGTCATCGTTGGCGCCGGCGACCGTTTCGTCCGCTGCCCGTGCCCAGGCCGCACAACTCAGCAAGCTGCTGGGTACCAGCGTGCAGAGCCATGGGGCGCTGCAGACCGCCGTGCTGGACATCGAAGACAATTGCACATCCTTGTCGGCCAGCCAGTTCTCCGCTGACGTGGCTGCCATCCAGTCCGCGGACAACCAGCGGCAGACCGAGTACAACCAGGCGCAAGGCTTGGACACGAGCGCTCTGCGCAGCGGTGCCGCGCTCAAGTCTGACCTGATGACGGCGCTGTTCGCGTCGCTCCAGGCAGACAACAACTACCTGTCCTGGGCACAGCAGGAGCAGTCCGGCTGCTTTGTCTCCAGTCAGTCGAGCGCTTACGCCGCCGCGAACGCGCACTCCTCCAGGGCATCAGCGGCCAAGAGCGACTTCGCCAGCCTGTGGAACCCGATCGCGCCAAGTTACGGGCAGTCCGCAGTGTCGCCAGGTGACATCTAGCTAGGATCTGGGCAGGCGGTCAGCCGCGCGGCGGCCAGTGGCCGGTCAGGAAGCGCACGATCGCCGCGTCAAGTGCCCGCGCGATCTGCCGCTGAACACTCGGCGAGGTGAGCAGCGCGGCATCCGCAGCGTTCGGCATGTTGCCGCACTCGATCAGCACTTTCGGGACAGTGGTCAGATTCAGCCCGGCCAGGTCGTCGCGGGCGATGTACCCGTCATGACCGTAGTAGTTGGCCACCCGCATCGGCGTATAGCTCAGGAATGCGGCGTGGACGTAGCGGCCGAACCGGAACGACGAGGCGATCACCTTGTTGTTGTACCCGTCGGCGATTGGCTCAAGGACAGTGAACCCGCGTCCCCAGGTAGGGCCGCCATCGGCATGGATATCGATAGCGACGTTAGCGTGCGCCGCGTCGATGATCCGGGAGCGGCGGTCTACGCACGGGCCGACTCCGTTGTTGTTCCTCCTGGTCAGCACCACGGACGCGCCTTGCTGACGCAACTGCGCGGCAAGATCGGTAGCTACCGCGAAGTTGAACAACGCTTCGGAGTAACCGCTCGCGGTCTGAGTACCTGTGGTATCACAGCCTTCCTTTTCCCTGCCGTTCCAGATAATCTGACCGAGAAAGGCGGGGTCGGCGTGGTTGAGGCCGTTGTGACCTGGGTCGATTCCGACGATCTTTCCCGCGAGTAGCTTGCCGGAGGGCGGACCGGACTGGACGGCTGACCGGTGCGGCGACGGTCGGCCGGTGGCTGTGACGGGCCCGGCTCTGGTCACCTGCGACGTCGCCGAAGTCGTCGATGCGCCGCCGGACGCGGCACAGCCGCAGCCAGCAAGCACGCATATCGCCACCAAGGCCGACCACCCGGCGGTGCCCGGACGCCATCCGGCGACATTAGTACGGACCCGACGGACCATCGCCGCCGCGTCCTGGGTGCGGATCACAGCCGGGATCAGATCAGCGCCCGGCGAGGAAGCGGACGATCGCCAGCGACAACGCCCAGGCGATCCGCCGCTGCATCCGTGCCGAGGTCAGTAGCCGGGCGTCGGCGGCGTTGTTCATGTTGCCGCATTCGATCAGGATCTTCGGCATGGTGGTGAGATTAAGCCCGGCGAGATCGTTTCGGAAAATGTATCCGTTATGGCCGTAATAGTCGCTTATCCGGATCGGGGTATGCCGCAGGAACTCCAGATGGACATCACGGCCGAAGCGCACGGATGACTTGATCACCTTGTCATTCGGCCCGTCCTTGATCGGCTCGAGAACGGTGAACCCGCGGCCCCAGGACGGCCCGTAGTCCGCGTGAATGTCGATGGACACGTTGGCGTGCGCACGGTCGAGCAGCCGAGCGCGCCTGTTGACGCACGGACCAATGCCGCGGTTGTTCGCCCGGGTCAGCACCACCCGGGCACCGTCCTTGCGCAGGTCCGCGACGAGGTACCTGGCCACGTTGAAGGTAAACCGTGCCTCGGTATAACCGCTGGCCGTCTGGGTGCCGGTGGTGTCGCAGTCTTCCCATTCCCTGCCGTTCCAGACCTGCTGGCTCAGGAACGCGGGATCAGTCCAGTTACGGCCGTTGTGCCCGGGATCGATTCCGATGATCTTCCCGGCAAGCGGCTTCGCTGCCGCCACTGTCCGCGACCCGGCCGCCACTGTCCGCGACCCGGCCACGCCAGTGAGAGCCGAAGCGTTTGCGACGGCGACCGGAATCACGACGGCGGTAACCGCGGCCGCGGTAAGGAGATAGCCACGTAGCCGGGCTGCACGTGCCCGCCCCAGGCGGAAGCGATCCACTGCCCTCTCCCTCCGGCACTGCCACCGGGCACAGCCAAGGGGCGCTGCGACCCGCCACTGCGTAAAGTCAGTACGAGCATAGTGATCGGAACCGCCGCGAGCGCTGGAACGGCGCAGCACACCGCACATCACCGCAACTGAACAGCAGGCACCCGCATCGGACCCGCGGTCCGGCCGGCTTGCTGGTCAGCCGACCGATCCACGACCGCTGGTGAGCGACCTGGCGATCACGGTGCGCAGGATGTCGTTCGTGCCCTCGCCGATGACCATGAGCGGAGCATCCCGGTACAGGCGCTCAACGGTGAACTCCTTGGAGTACCCGTAGCCGCCGTGCACCTGCATCGACGTGAACGCGCACTCGTAGGCGACCTCCGAGGCATACACCTTGGCCAAGCCGGACTCCAGGTCAGCCCGCTGGCCGGCGTCGGCATGCGAAGCCGCCCAGTACGTCAGTAGCCTGGCCGCCTGGAGTTTCATGGCCATGTCCGCGATCTTGAGCTGCACCGCCTGGAAGCTGGCGATCTTCTGCCCGAACGCTTCCCGCTGCCCCGCGTACCGCAGGGCCTGGTCGTAGGCCTCCTGGGCGACACCGACGGCGCGGGCGGCGATATTGATCCGGCCTTTCTCCAGCGCGGCCAGTACCTGCTGTAGCCCGCGCCCTTCCGCCCCGCCGAGCAGGTTCGCCGCCGGAACGACCACGTCGTCCAGGACGAGCTCGCAGGTCTCGGGGCCACGGTAACCGAGCTTCGGCAGGTCCCTGACCACCTCGAACCCGTCAGTAGCCGGGTCAACCAGCAACACGGACATGCCCGCGTGCGCGGGCTCGGCCGCAGGGTTTGTCTTGACCAGGACGGGCAGCGGGTTGGCGTGCCTGGCGTTGGTGATCCAGGTCTTGCGGCCGTTCACGACGTAGCTGTCACCGTCCCTGCGGGCGGTCGTGGCGATGCCTTGCAGGTCGCTGCCAGCACCCGGCTCGGTCAGCGCGATTCCGGTGCGGCGCTCACCGGACGCCAGCGCCGGCAGGTGTGCTGCCTTCTGCTCGTCCGTCCCGTGTTCGGCGATCATCCAGCACGACAGTGAGTGGCTGCCGAGGATTCCGGCCACCCCCATCCAGCCGCGCGAGATCTCCTCGAAGACCACTGCGAGGGAGACCATGTCGGCCGCCATGCCACCGTACTCCTCAGGGACGAGCAGCCCGAACAACCCCATCTGCCGCATGGTCGCGACGATCTCCTCGGGGTAGTGCCCGGACTCTTCCCACTCCCTGGCCACCGGCCTGATCCGCGCATCGACGAACGAGCGGATCGTGTCACGCAGCAACCGCTGCTCATCCGACAGTTCAAAGTCCATTCAGGCTCCTCGGGTCGAGCTCATCGCCGACCGGTTCAAGCAGGTGCGACCGGGTGCGACCGGATCCAGGTCGCGGGCGGTGCGTGCGGCGGCAGAGTTGGGGCGTGACCGGGACATGCACTCAGGCATCATAGGCGCACGTTTGCGGCGTCACGATGGCTGTGTCGGTTGCCGGCCATGCCCAGCGGGCGACCAGTCGGGTCGCGCCACGTGCGCCGGCCCGACCTCGCGAGTGGCTCCACGATCGTGGTGAGTTTCCGTCACATAACGCGGTTAACTCACCACGATCATGACTCCCGCTTGCAGTGCCCGGCCCGGCTCCCTGATCCAGGCTTCGTGACACGGTGGCCGGGTACCGCCGGCGGTCAACGTGACCGCACTGTCCTAGCCGCTGGCCAGTACGGTCACCGGTTTCACGCCGGGATGCGCAGCCGGACGGGTGAAGCCGATCGCGCCTGAGTTCGTGTAGGGCGAGATCCGCACCTGGAGGCCCGGGGACGGCGCCTCGATCATCATGCCGTTGCCGATGACGATGCCGACGTGGCCCGGGGCGGTCCGCGTCCCGTCGCCGCCGGCGAAGAACACCAGGTCACCTGGCTGGACCTGGCTCGCCGGGATCCGCGGGCCCCAGAGCCATTGCTGCTGCGAGGTTCGCGGGATATCGATGCCGACGGCTCGGTAGGCCATCATCACCAGGCCCGAGCAGTCGAACGCGTCCGGCCCGGTGCCGCCCCACAGGTAGGGCTTGCCAAGTTGCTGCCTGGCGAACGAGATGGCCGTAGCCGCGTACGCGTTCGTGGCCAGGCCGATGCCTGGCACGCAGCTCGGAGCATTGTCGAGGGTTACCGGGCTGACCGAAAATCCGCCTCTGGCGTAGACAGCGGCCCAGCCCAGCACGGACTGGACATAGGAGTCCAGGTGGTTGTAGGCGAAGATCGCGCCGGAGACGCTGGTCAGCACGCCATGCTCCAGCAGGTACTTCGCGGCTCCGGCGATGGCGTCGGCCGGGTCGTAGACGCTCGCGGTGCCATCGCCGTTGGCGTCGGTCGCGACGCCGCTGACCACCTCGCCGGCCGGGTGGACGGGTGCTCCGCCCCAGGTGTTGGTCGACGCTCCGCCGATGCCGATCTGCATCGGCCCGGCCGCGCCGAACGGGTTGGACCCGCTGTGCACGCCAGGCAGCGTGGTCTGGCCGTCGTCGCTTTCTATCTTGCCGATACCGGCCAGGATCACCCACGGCACCTTGTACCTCGCCCCGATCGACTTGAACAAGGCTAGGTAATTGGCCGGGATCGAGTTCTGCGCGGCGGCGCTGGCGGCAGGCTGCGATCCTCCGCCCTGCCCGGAGGAACAGGCATTGTCGGTCGAGTACAGCAGCCCTCCGCCGGCGAAGAGCAGCATCGGTGCCGCCAGCACCCCGACGAGAATCAGGATGAACAAGCTCACCAGTCCGAACACGGCCGGCTTGGCCAGGCCGCCGCCCGGCCGGATCACGGGTTCCCCGCCGATGCGAGCTCGATGTCACTGACCTGCCAGCTCGTCCCTGCGCCGGTGAGGGTCACCGCGTAGCCGGTCGCCTGCTGCTGCGGTCCGGTGTTCCCGGTGATCCGCTGCGAGATCACCATGACGAAGGTCAGGCTCGACGGCCCGAACGCCCGAAGCGAGGTGATGACCGCGGTCGCGGTCGAGACCTGCTTGCCGCTGCTGCGGGCCGCCGCCACACCGGGCGCGGAATAGGCGCGGCCGATCAGCGCGGCGAGCTGCGTCGTGGTGATCGGCTTCATGGGCGCCAGGTACGCGGCGGTGCTCTCGGTATAAGAGAAGGTCCCGTAGCTGACAGCGAAGGTAGTGGCCGTATGCGCTGCGCTGGCCAACCCGGCTGGCGTGAACGGCAGCCACTGGTAGATATCGGGAAGCTGACCAGTGCCGGAGGCGGCCGGAGCCGTCGGCCCGCCGGACCCGGCGCCGCCGCTACCCGGCTGAGCCGGCGGGTTCGCTGTCCGGCCGGCCACGGCTGGCAGGGACCGGGCAGACCCAGGAACGTGACCGGCCGACGCCGAAGGCAGGAACAAGTACACGCCAAGCCCGACGAGTACCACGACCACGACCGCGAAGGTGACCAGCCGCTGGACCGGTGTTAGCTCCATCGCGCTGCGCTACTTCCGTCGCCAGATCGACCGGATCCAGAACGGCGCCGCCGAGTCGTCACCTGGACCGCCGGGCCGAGAACCCGCGGACGTTCCTGGCAGGTCACCGTTCGAACCCTGCCGCGTGCTGGCCGGCCGTACCAGCCGATCTGACCTGGACGACTGGCCTTGCCAGAGCGACCCGGCTTGCCTGGGCCTTGCCCCCGCGCGCGGGCCAGGCGGCCCGCCTGCCGGTCGCCCGCCCGATGCCGCTCCCGACGATCGCACCAGCGGCGGCAGCGCCGGAGCCGCCGCGGGCGGCGACGGGCCCGCACCGCCCGATCCACCGCCCGATCCGCCATTCGATCCGCCGCCCGATCCGCCATTCGATCCGCCATTCGATCCGCCGCGTCCCGCCGAGGCTCCAGCCCCTGACGAGCCACCCTGCATCCAGCTCGTCGGCGTGCCCTGCCGTGGCGGCAGCCGCAGCGGCGGTGCCTGATGCGCCGATGCCGTTCCCGCCGACGCTCCCCAGGCCCGCGCCCTAGACGAGGCACCAGCCTGGGAGCCGGCGGCCGCGCCGGGGTTTGCCGGGTCGTGCGGTCCGCCAGCGGCGCTGCCTGCGAAGTCGCCGCCGCCGTGGCCCGCCGCATCTGCGTGCGCCGCAGCGCTCGCCGCCAGCCCCGCGGTACTCCCCGCAGTGACGGTTCCGAGTGCGAGATTCGCCGCCTGGGCCGGATTGCGCCGAGCCCATCTCGCCGCGCGGTACGCGGCGAAGCCGGGAACCGCGAACGTCGCGGCATCCCTGGTGTTCGCCCGCGCGGTGGCCGCGGCCCGGCTCAGGTCGGCATCCGCCCGCTCGGTCGAGCCGAGCGCGCCGTAGCCGACCGCGGCGAACAGGTGCTGGAACGGCTTGCGGTAGATGACGACGGCGACGGTCACCAGGGTGATCATCAGGATTTTCAGCGCCCACGGCAGGACCGAGTCCGCGGTTCCCATGATCAGCGCGTAGCAGTAGAGCAACACGCTCAGCGCCAGGGCGACTGCCGCCTGCTTGAGCAGGACACCCACCAGCATCTCGAACCACCGCACGGCGACGACCCGGCCGAAGCCGGGATGCGTCCCGATCAGCAGGAAGAACGGCCCGACGATCAGCAACAGCAGGAAGCCGAGCTTGAGCAGGATCAACGTCACGGCCATCAGCAGGATCAGCACCCCGGCGACGACGGCGGCGAGCAGCGCGGCGAACGCGAGCTCCAGCCTGGTCGTCCACTCCTTGCCCTGGAACAGCGGGTAGACGCTGGGGTCGTTCTGCTGGATCGTCTGCCCGATGCCGACATAGGCCGCCTGTTTCGCCTGGATCAGCGCCGTGGTCGGCCGTTCGTTCGCGGCGATCGCCTGGGCCCAGAGCAATTGCCTGCCGTAGGTGTTCACCAGCGTCTGCCTGCCGCCGGGCGCGCCGAACGCGGTCGTGCCGAACTCACCGTCCAGCCATGGCTTGCAGACGAGTACCGTCCACAATGCGTTGGCGTTCTGGTCGACGACCGTCCGGCCCGAGGTATAGCTGAAGCTCGCCGGGCTGATCTGCGGATCACCCTTGGTGACCGGCAGACAGCTCGCCTGGCCCGGGTTCGGCAAGTGGGCGAACGCAGTGTTCAGCGTGGTGCTGATCCCGTCGGAGACGCCCTTGCCCAGGCCGGTGAAATCGGCCGGGCGGCCGATCAGCCAGATGGCGGCGGCGCAGGCGAGAACCATCCACACGGTGCCTTCGATCGTCCTGGTGCCGCGCTTGCGGATCAGGCCCTGCCAGGCCAGCCAGATCGCCCCCAGGATGACCACCACGGCGACGTAGGGGAAGTAGATGGCGTTACCCAGCCCGGTGATCAGGTGATCGGTCACGCCCTGGAGCCAGCTGAGTATCCCTTCCCCGGCGGCCGACTGGTAGACAGTGATCGTGACCCGGTCGATCGCCTTGGCGAAGTCGAACAGCATCCCGGCGACGTCGTTGCCGATCAGTGACGTCATGTCGGAACACTGCAGGTTGGTCGCCGCCCAGAACTGGCCGGACATACCGTACTGGTTGTACGGGGTAGCCAGCTGGCGGCCGGCAGCCGGGGGCTTGATCAGCGAGTCGACCCCGGACGTAGCCGACTCTGGCTGCGGGACGCCAGGCTGGCACAGGTTGTTCAGGCTCCCGGTCAGGCCGGATGAGCCGAGCGAGCAGAAGCCGAGCAGGCCGCCGATGTCACCGATGCCGGGAACCGAGCACAGGCCGCCGCCAGCCGGGATCACGACCGCGAGCGTCCTGACGGCCACAGGGCCTGGCGGACCTGAGTGCGCACTCGCGGGCGCCGCGGCACCAGGGACGCACAGCAGTGCGGCGACCGCGACGAGCGCGACGGCGATGATGCGTGGCAGTCGCTGACTTGTGAGCATCGGGGGGGCTCCTGGGGGGTATCAGTCGCGCCGGCTAAGGCGATGGCGTCTGCGCCGAACTCGGCGGTCTGGCCAGCGCGGGCTGGTGACCATTTCCGGTTTGCTGCTGACCGTGACTATGCGGCTCAGCCGGCCCCCGGCCCGGCTGACTGTGATTCGGCGGCTGGGCCGCCAACCCGCGGCCGTGCACCTGTGGCGGCACCGGGACCTGGCTCGACCTGGCCCTGGTCGGGTTGGTGTCCAGCCAGCGGCGCAGGTCATCGGAGATCAGGTCCACCACGATCCGGCCAGCCCGTCCGTCCAGGTCACGGAAGATGCACTCGCCGTTGCCCAGGCTGCGCAGCACAGCCTGGTGTTCCTCGGAGTGATCGACGCCGAGCAGCGACATCACGCTGGCGACCTCGGACCGCTCGGTGGAGCGGAACGCGAATACGGCCGAGATGCAGTTGGTCACTTGCTCGTTGAGCAGGTCACCCGCGTTCTGCGAGACCATGATTAGCGCGGTATTGCGAGACCGTCCCATCCTCGACACCTCGGGGATGAGCTTGGCCCCCTGCGGCGTGGACGTCACCGCCCAGGCTTCGTCCAGCACGATCGCCTTCGGTACCCGCCGGTCCATGCCGTTCAGCAAGCGCCTGGCGAACTGGGAGACCAGGTACAGCAGCGCCACCGAGAGCCGCTGCTCGTAGGAATAGTCGTCCCGCTTCAGGCCGGACTCCGGCAACGTCAGCCCGGCCAGGGTGAACACCGTGGTCCAGCCGGCCGCCTCGATCCGTTCGCCGCCTGAGGGCGCGAAGCAGAGCTTGGCGAGTTTCATCTCCGACATCGACCGCAGCACCGCGCCCAGGTTCTTCGACGCAGGGTCAGCAGCCGATTCCAAATGCTCGACCACCTGGCCAAGGCTCGGCCGTTCCATGGCGGCGACAGCGCCGACCGCCTGGATCATCGCGCTCTCGCGCTCTTCGCTCATGCCGGGCAGCAGCAGCCGCAGCGTCTCGGCGGCCATGGTCCGCCGCTCGGCCAGGTCGTCGCCGAACGAGAACGGGTCGAGCAACCCGGCCGCCGCGCTCCCGAGCGGCAGCACCCTGGCCCGCCGCCCTCGGTGCGCGAGCAACCGGATCAGCGACTCGGCGTCTCCCTTGGGGTCGATCACGGCGACGGTGACGCCGCGGAGCGCGAGCTGCAAGATGAGCAGCAGCGCCAGCGTGGTCTTGCCGCCACCAGGCTCGCCCGTGATCGCCACCGCGGTCGGCCGGTTGCGCGCGGCCGCTACCAGCGGGTCGAAGTGCACCACCGACCTGGCCCGGCCGATCGTCTCGCCGATGTAGGGGCCGACCCAGCCCGCGCCGTCGGCCGGGCGGTCGCCGAGGTCCACCGTCGCCGTCGGCATCCCGCCCGCGATCGTGTAAAGCGGCTGGCGCTGCAGGTAGGAACTGAGCCTGACCTTGTCCCCCGGCAGTGACTCGTTCAGCAGCGAGAACTGGTCGCCGGTCGAATTCACCACGTCGATGCCGATGTCGCGGTAGTGCTCGATAAGCGCCTCGGCCCGCCGTACGCACAGTTCCCGCTCGGGCGCGGTCACCGCGAGCCGGTGCCAGCCGTAGACGAACGGCAGCCGTTCCTTGGTGATCCCGTGCTCCAGCAGCCTGGCGGCTTCGATCTGCTCGGCGAGCGCGATCGGCAAGTCAGCACCCGCCTCGCGGATATGTGCGTCCATGTCCCTGGCATGCGCCAGCCTGCGGCTGACGTCCTTGCTCGCCTTGGCCGGCGGGATCAGCCGCATCCGCAGGCTCGCCTCCACCGGGAACGGCAGCGAGTCCGCGTAATGCAGCCACGGCTCCCCTTCGGGGAAGTACATAACATCAGGGAACCGCGTGAAGGAAAGGAAAGCCGTATAGGACTCACCGGACGGATGAATCATCCGCAGCACGGTGCGCCCGTTGTGGATCTCGCCCTCCACGAGTGACTCGATCTCGCCCAGGCCCCACTTGCGCCTCCTGGCGGCAGACGGAGCCGCGTCGCCGAGGGAACCGGCCAGCGCGTGCCGGAACAGCCAGGCGACCTGATCCGCAGTGGCATGCCTGGCCGCCAGCGAGCTGGCGCCAAGCGCCCGCCCGACCCGCTCGGCCTGCTCGCTCCACTTGCTGATCTCGCCGAGGACGACGGCGTCGTCCTCGATCCCGAGCAACTGCTCACCGACGCGATAGGCGCTGGCGAACTGGGCAAGCATCCCGCCGGCCAACTGAGCGCGCACGCCTCGCTGGCCGAGCCGTACGCCGAGGTAGACCTCCTTGGTCCAGAAGTCCTTGGCCCAGACCTGCCGGTACATCTCGTCCAGGTGGGGCAGCCAGCCTGGCCCGCCGTCCGAGGTCGCATGCAGCCCGGTGGCCCACTGCGCCGCCGGATAGCTCCGGTGCGCGATCCGCAGGTGCACTTCGGCGTCGACCATCCTGATTCCGGCAAACGCCACCGTCAGGTTGGTCGCCAGCGCCTCGCGCTGCTGGCCCGTCATGAATTCATACGAGATAGTCGGCACCCGGAAATAGGCCCAGGCGTGCGTCTCGGTGAGCAAGACCCGGTCGTCGAAATACCGGACGGAGAGCCTGCTCCGCCGCGCACCGCGGCGGCTCATCGACCAGCCTGCCCGAGATCGGCGGGCGCCAGGCCCGGTTCGTGATCAAGGTCGCGGTCTGCCAGAGCCGCCACGAGGACACCAGCGAGCGCGGTATAAGCGCCGACCGTTGCGGGGGTGAGCAGTCCGGCCCAGCGCTGATGACCTGACGGGCCAGGGACCGCCGAGCGGGTTCGTTTCGCCGCCTGGGACTGTAGCTGGTCATCCCACGGGACGCGGATGATCGCTCGGCAGCGGCCGACGCAGACGCGCTCTGCCTGTTCGACGTGGGTCATGCTGCGCCGGCTGACGCCGTTCAGCACCATGATCGCGCCGGCCGCCAGGTCCCCCTGGCCATGTGCCTCCAGCCACTCGAACGTCATGGCTATTGCGCCAGTAGCCGCCGCGCTGGCCGGGGCGACCAGCACGAGCTGGTCGGCGATCGCCAGCAACCGCGGCACCACGGTAGTCGACGGGTCTGCGATGACCAGAGCATTCTGGCGCGCGGCTAGGTCGAATGCCCGGGCCTGACCGGCTGGGTCCAGCGGGCCGCGGCCGGGATCGTCCTGCCCGTCGGGATCGGCACCGGTGTCGCCCGCCCGTTGCCCGGCGGCCAGCCGCTGGCCGAGCACGACGAGCCTGGACGATCCGAGCGAGGCCGCCTGGCCCAGCGCCGGGCGGGTCAGCGCACGCTGGGTGAGCGAGCCGGCTCCGGGGTTGCAGTCAAGTACGGCGACGTTGTCCGAGCGCAGACTGGCCAGGACCTCGCCGGTCAGCAGGGTCGTCACGGTCTGGCCGGCGCCGACCGTGCAGCCGAGTACCACTGCCCGGCTTGGCGCGGAGACCGGGAGCTGAGCACGTGCCCGGTCACGCTGGAGCTGGTCCGGCTTGCCAGGACGATGCCCGCCAGGCACGACCGTGACCCGACCGGCCTGGACCGCGCCCCGGCGAGGGTCGGCAAGCGCGCTCTCTACCGACCGCGCTGCCTGCCCCGACCTCGGGCCAACCACGGTGACTGCGAGCCGGGAGCTGCCCGGGCCAGCCGGCCGGGAGCTGCCCGACGCGGCCGCCGGCACAGGCGCGGGCGCCGGCTGCGCGGCGGACGCGGGCGCAGGCGGCACAGCGGGCGCAGGCGGCACAGCGGGCGCCGACGCTTGGGACGCCAGCGGGCTGGCCACCGGCATGCGCCGCTCGGACGGCTGCTTGCCGGAAGCTTCGAAACGTCGCGCGGGCTGTCCGACCGCGAGCGGCGGCGGAACACCAGGTGCCGCCATCGGACCGGCAGTGGGAACGGTCGCACGGATTGCGCCCGCGCGCCGCCGGCTCGCGCCGGGCAACGGCCGGCCAGGCCGTCGCGACGGCGCGCCCTGCTGCGCCCCTGCGGGAACAGGTGCCGCTGCCGTCCGGCTTCGGCCTGCCGAGAACCGCCAGACCCGGCCGGTGACCACGACGACATCGCGCTCGGCCAGCGGGGCCATCCGGCACCAGACTCGCGGCTCGACGAGATAACGCAGCTGGGACCTGACGAGCTCGGGCAGCCGTTTGCTCTCCAGGACGGGACGGGTCACCAGCCAGGTGGCCACGCCGGGCGGCAGCACGTAAAGCCAGATAAGCGTGTGGTTGAAGGGCAGGCCGAGCACGGTGAGCAGCACCACATACGGCACGGTGATGGCCGTGAACACCGTTATCTGGCCAATCGGCAGCGGCATAGGCAGCCGAAAGTCGTACAGCTTATACAGCCGCTTCTCAATCCGCCAGATACTGGTATAAGTGGGCAGATCCACCAGGCGCTCTCCCTCCTGCTCTGCGGTCGGTACCGAACCCGTCACGAACGCCGAGCGCGGCCGATACCGGGATTAGGACTCAATGAACGCCAAGCGCATGGGCTATGCCCATGGCGAGCGATCGCACGATGCCCGGCACGTAGAAGATGACGGCGATGGCGACCGCAAGCACGAAGAATTGCACGAACCGAATGATCTCGCGAGTGAAAAGGAAGAAGATCGCAACGATTCCCACGATCCCGAGGAACAACGGCCCGAAGAGGTTCTGCAGGTACGACACAAGACCTGCGCTGCTGATAGCCAGGGGGCCTGCCGTGATGAGTAGGTGCGGCAACATCGTCACTCCGGGGTAGATGTGCGTGGCTTGGTTGGATCGGCTGGCGAGATGCTGCTCATGACGTCGGCCCCGCCAACGTGTCCGACGCCCCGATGGACTGGACGTACCAGCGCCCGCCGCGCCGCACGACGGTCATGGCATAAGTCATCTCAAGCTGTGCGGACGAATCGGCCGCGGTATAGGGCGGTCCGTTCGGCGATCCGGTGCCGATGAGCCAGTCGACAGCCACGGTGATGTGCCTGGCCGAACCGCCGGCCGCCGGCACGTCGACCGATGCGATGGCACCGAACGTGACCGAGCCGCCCAGGCCGCCCGGGCGGACGCCCGGAACTGTGAGCCGGCGCAGCCTGGTCGCGTCGCCGCTGGCGAACGCGCGGAAGAAAGCCGGAAGAACTCGGGTCAGCGTCCTGGCCAGCGACTGGTCCGTCGGCCCTGCCGCCGACGCCGGCGGAACGACCGCTGCAGGCGGCGGCAGCAGCGCAGGCAAACCGGAGACGACCAGGCCGCCATTCGCGGCGAAGATCGGCACGCCAAGCTCGAACAGCTGACCGCGCACAGCAGCCAGCAGCGTGACCACGGCACTATGCGGCCCGCGCACCTGCACGCCAGCCACCTGCTCTGACTCCAGCACCTGCGTACCCGTCCCGCTCCAGCCAAGCCCGGGATCGGTCCCAGGCGGCAGGAACGCGGCGAGTTCTCTTGCCCGGCGCGCTGCCGTATCCGGGCTGAAATTGAGGTACACCCGTCCGAACTGCAGCGCGTAGGCCTGAGCCAGCGTCACAGGAAAGCCGTCCTGCTGCCCGGCCGAGCCGCTGGCAGCACCGCCGAACCCGCCGTCACCAGTCACGATCGCGGCCACGCCCCGGTAGCCGATGAGCAGCAGCACCGTCCACAGCACGGCCCGCAGCAGCCACACCACCCAGCGCCCGCCTGCGCCTTTGCGTGGCTTACGCCATGGCTGTTCGGCCGGCCCGGCGGCCTGACCGGCTGTCCGGCCAGCCAGGTGCCCGGTGTTCCCGGTTGCCTGCCCGGCCATCCTGAGATGATCGGCTGCTACAGTTCGCTCGGCTGTCACCGGGGCCCCGGGCAGCACCTCGTTGCCCGTAGCCATCACACCTCCGCCCGCTCTCCTGCGCCTACCCGGCCAAGAACTGCGGCGCACAATTGCTCGTGTCGGGCACCATTCTGCGGCAATACGCCCTGCCTGAGGGCTCTTTGCGGTCTCCGACGCGCCGATGACCTGCGAAATGATGGACGGATCAGCGCCCTGGCCGACCCTGCGGAATCGCCCGCCTACGCGCCGTGACCCGCATAGCCGCGGCGATCCGCCAGGCCGGGACTGTACCGGCACGCAGCCACCGCCCGCTGTGCGCATTCAGCACCCGCTCTCCTGGAACACCGACACCGTCTGCCGGACTCACCACCTTGGCCGGACTTGGCCGCGACCAGTGAACAGGCGGGGTGTGACAGTCGGTGTGACGCCGCGGGGCCGTGCGCCAGAATCCGCGCCGAAGCGGGTCGTGAGCGTCAGATCCGACCCGTCATTGATGCTCGTTTCGGGCCTGGCCGGTCAAGTCCGGCGAAGCAGAAATCGGCCCGCCGCGACTTTCCGCAGGGGATCTGCCTAGCCGCTCAGCCCGCCCCGCTGACCGTGGTGATCATCCAGGCGAGGACCATCGACTCTTCGCGCCAAGCGTCGTACCTGCCGCTGCGGCCGGCGTGACCGGCGACCATCTCGGTCTTCAGCAAGAACGGGCCGCCGGACGCCGTCGACTGCAGCTTCGCGATCCACTTGGCAGGCTCGCTGTACAGCACCCGGGTGTCGTTCAGGCTAGTGATCGCGAGAATCGGCGGGTAGGTCGCGTCATCCGAAATATTCTCGTACGGGCTGTAAGACTTCATGTAGTGGTAGACCGCCGGATCGTGCAGCGGGTCGCCCCATTCTTCCCACTCGGTTACCGTCAGCGGCAGTGACGGGTCCAGCATCGAAGTCAGCGCGTCCACGAACGGCACTTGCGCGGCAATGCCGCCGAATGCCTCGGGCGCCATGTTCACCACCGCGCCCATCAGCAGGCCGCCGGCCGAGCCACCGCGTGCGATCAGCCGGTCCGGGCTCGTCCAGCCCTTCGCTGACAGGTGCCGCGCGCAGGCGACGAAGTCGCTGAAGGTGTTGATCTTGTTCAGCAGCTTGCCGTCGTCGTACCACGGACGGCCGAGTTCGCCGCCGCCGCGGATATGCGCGATGGCGAAGCCGAAGCCGCGGTCGAGCAGCGAGAGCCTGGGAATGGCGAAATAGGGATCGATCGAGGTTTCGTAACTGCCGTAGCCATAGAGCAGGAACGGCGAACTGCCGTCGCGCGGCATGCCCTTCCGGCATACGAGGGAGATCGGGACCTTAGTGCCGTCCGGCGCCGTGGCCCATTCCCGGTACTGCTCGTAGTCCTCGATCCGGTACTCCCCATGTCCAGGCAGCGCGAGCACGGGCCGTCGCCTCAGCAAGGTCAGGTGCCCGGTCACGGTGTCGTAGTCGTACACCGAGTCCGGAGTCACCAGCGAGGCGTAGTTGATCCGGAAGAGCCGCGAGCCGTATTCGGGGTTGGACCCGGGCGTGACCGTGTACACCGTCTCGTCAAAACTGACCTCGCCGTCGGTGCCGTCGGCCCGAAGCACCCGCAGCCCGGTGAGGCCATCCCGGCGGAAGTAGACGATGACGTGGTCAGCGAACGCGCCCGCATCGAGCAGCCGGGTGTCGCCGCGGTGCGGCACAAGCGGCGTCCAGACGTCCGGTTCGGCCAGCGCGGCCGTGGCGAGCTCGAAATTCTTCGCTCCGTCGTTGTGCAAGATCAGCAGCCGGTCGGAGCCGTCCGGACCGATCTGGTGATCGACGCTGTACTCAAGTCCCTGCCGGCGAGGCAGGATGACCCGGAACTCCCCGGTCGGATCGTCGGCGTCCAGCAGCCAGGCTTCGCTGGTCATCTTGCTGGACAAGACGATCATCAGGTAGCGCTCGCTGCGGGTCAGCCGCACGCCGACATAGAACCGCTCGTCGCTCTCCTCGAAGACCATCTCGTCACTGCTGGCCGGCGTTCCGATCAGATGGCGCCAGACGCGGTACGGCCGCCACGCGTCGTCCACCGTGATGTAGAACAGCGCCGATCCGTCCCGCGACCAGGCCGCGCCGTAGTACGTGTTCGGAACCTCGTCGGCGGCGACCTCGCCGGTCACCAGGTCCTTGATCCGGAGCGTGAACCGCTCCGCTCCCGCGTAGTCGGTCGAGTATGCCAGTTTGGTGTTGTCCGGGCTCACGCTGAACGCGCCGAGTGAGAAGAACGGCTTGTCGCCCGCGAGCTCGTTCCCGTCGAGCAGGATCTCCTCGCCCTCCAGCGGCGAGCCGTCCTCGGTCATCGGCGGTCGCTCGTCATCTGACCGGGCGGCACGGCGGCAGTTCACCGCGTACTGCTTGCCCTCCACGGTCCTGGCGTAGTACCACCAGCCGCCCTTGCGGGTGGGCACGGACAGGTCGGTCTCTTTGGTCCTGGCCTTGATCTCGCCGAAGATCGCCTCGCGCAGATCCCGCTGGCCCGCCGTCATCGCCTCGGTGTAGGCGTTCTGCGTTTCGAGGAAGGCGATGGTGTCCGGGTTCTCCTTGTCAGCCAGCCAGGCGAACTCGTCGACGAACGTGTCACCGTGGTGGACGCGTTCGCTGCGGATCCGCTTGGCCGCGGGCGGCCCGGGGCGATCAGCGGCCGCCGTCACCGTGGCCGAGGAAGTCGATGCGGTGGTGCCTGGCTCGTTGCCTGTCGACTCGTTACTCATGGTTGAAGATTCTATTGACCCCGGATGAATGGGAGCATGAGCGTGACTGGTGTCGTAACTGTCCAGGTTCCTGGCTTCGTGGACCATCACACTCACCTGCTGAAGGATTCGGCGGCCGTCGGGTGGCCCTGGCAGGGCGGCTCCGTGCGTGAGTTCCATCAGCAGGTACTGCGGGACAAGAGCACGCCGATGGACGTAGCCGAGCCCGGCAGCCCGGCGCCGCTGGACGAGCTGGCGGCGCGGCTGCGCCGTGGCCTGGCCAAGGCGGCCGGCGCGGGCCTGGTCGAGATCACCGAGATGGGCATGCGCCAGTGGTGGTATCTCGATGCGCTCGCCAGGCTCGCCCGGCGCGGGTCCCTGCCGGTTCGGGTGCGGGTCTACCTGGCCAGCGGCCTCGCCGAGCAAGCGAGTCTGGCAGACCTGGACGCACGCAGAGCGGATGCGAGCCCGTGGGTGCGCCTGGAGGGGGTCAAGTTCTACGCCGACGGCTGGCTGGTCCCGCGCACCTGCGCGCTGTGCCGTGACTTCGCGGACGAGGACCAGGCCGGCCTGCTGTTCCAGGACGCCCCGGCGCTCGCACGCAGGATCGAGCCGTTCGCGGCCCGCGGCTGGCGGATCGCGACCCACGCGATCGGCGACCGAGGCATCCAGACCGTGCTCGACGCCTACGAGCTGGCCTGGGGCAACGACGCGCGAGCGATCTCCGCCGCGATGCCGCGGATCGAGCACGGCAGTATCCAGTCGGCCGAGACCGCCGCCAGGATCGCGGCGCTCGGCGTGAGCGTGTGCATCCAGCCGTCCTTCGCCCTCTCCGACGCCAGGCACGTGCGGGCCGCGCTGGGCCAGGACCGGCTGACGATGGCGTATCCGTGGACGATGCTGGCGGCTGCGGGAGTCAGGCCGCTGCTGGGCACCGACTACCCGATCGAGGTAATCCAGCCCCTGGTCGGCCTGGCCCGGCTGGTCAAGGGGCGTTCGGACCGGGCCGGTTTCGGTACGGACGACACCGCGCCCGAGCAGTCCAGGCTGAGCAGGGACCTCGCGTTCTCCTTGATGTCGGACGAATCGGCAGGGACGACCCTGCTGTCCGCGGACCCTCGCGTCGTGCCGGACGACGACCTCGACCAGATCGAGGTACACGGCACCGACCCCGCACCGTTCTGATTCACGCACGTTCCGAACCACGCACACGTTCTCGTCGAAGCCAGCCGGACTGGCAACGTGCGTCCCGCGATCGGGGGACCATCGGCCCTCCGGCCCGCGCCGCCGGCCGACGTAGCGTGAGAATCGGGAGAGGTGAGGCGCGATGACGACCAACGACGAGATGGCAGCCAGGGACGAGGCGCTGCGCCAGCATGCGATCAAGCGGCTCAAGAAGAGGCGCGACTTCTACGGCCACCTGCTCGTCTACTTCCTGGTGAACGGCTTCCTGGTAGTGATCTGGGCCATTACCGACATACACGGCTTCTTCTGGCCGGTCTTCCCGATAGCCGGCTGGGGCATCGGAGTAGTGCTCAACGCCTGGGATGTCTTCCGCAGGGACCAGTTCACCGAGGAGCAGATCCGCAAGGAGATGTCGCACCTGCAAGGCGTGCGGTAGAACCGGCCGGTGCGGTCGGTACCACCGCAAATCGGTGCCACTGCAAAACGGCTCGACACCCGCGGGCTGGTATTGCTACCTTCCGGCGCATGCGGCACGCCGAGTTCAACGATCCACGCCTGGTGACCGTGTACGACGCCATGTGCCCGTGGTCACGCGACGACGACTTCTTCCTTTCTGTGGTAAACGAGACACCGGCCGCGCGCGTGCTCGACCTGGGCTGCGGTACGGGGCGCCTGGCCCTGGGCATGGCTACCGCTGGCCACACGGTCACCGGGGTCGACCCGGCCCAGGCGTCGCTGGCGGCGGCCCGCGCCAAACCCGGCGCCAGCCGAGTCACCTGGACTGAGGGGACGTCGCCGGTGCTGCCCGCAGCCTCGTTCGACGTGGCGGTCATGACCAGCCACGTGGTCCAGTTCTTCGTCTCGGACGATGAGTGGGCACAGGTCCTAGCCGACCTCAAGCGAGCGCTCGTCCCCGGCGGCAGGCTGACCTTCGACACGCGCGACCCGGCGGCGCGCACCTGGGAGCGGTGGAATCCGGTGGACTCCCGCCGGCGCATCACCCTGCCCGATGGCCGGGTAGTCACCGCCTGGACGGAGGTCGAGGCGGTCAGCGACGGCGTCGTCAGTTTCGCGCTCCGCTATGTCTTCCCTGACGGACCGGAGTTGCTGAGTACCGGGGCGCTGCGCTTCCGCGGCGAGGACGAGGTGCGCTCGTCGCTGCGGCAGGCCGGGTTCACCATCGATCACATTTTCGGCGGCTGGAACCGCGAGCCGGTCGGAGCGCCGGACGGCGAGTTCCTCGTCGTCGCACGCGCGGACCTGTGATCACCCGATTCGCACTGCCCAGATTCGCACCAACGAAGGACACCACCCCGATGGCTTCCAGGGCATTCATGGGACCACCTGCCGCCACCCCATGCGGGTCCAGCGTTCGATCAGCGGCGTCACGGAGGCGCTTCCTGGGGTGTAGTAGCCCGCCGCCCAGGCGTCTGACGACGGGGCTGGGGCTGCGGACACGGCATCCAGGAGACTCTGCTCGCCCGAAGAACCGACGGAGCCGCCAGGGCTGGGGCTGGCCACCTGCTTCCACGCCTTGCCGTCCCAATGCTCGATCAGCGTCTTGACTGCCGGTTCGACGCGAGTATCCGTAAAGTAGTAGCCCACTGCCCAGGCATCGGACGGCCCGGCAGCGGTGACCGCCTTCAGGATGATGCCCCGCGAGCCGCCCGGCTTAGAAATGGCTACCTGCCTCCACGTCCGGCCGTTCCAGCGCTCGATCAGGGCCCGCTCGCCGGCAAAATCACCCACGGCCCAGGCACCGGAACCGGCGATGGCGACGGCATTGAGGGAGCTGCCGTACGAGCCGCCTGGGTTCGGACTGGCTACCTGCGTCCACGCCCGCCCGTTCCAGCGCTCTATCAAGGTCCGGTCTGTGGTGCCGCTGCGGTAATACCCCACTGCCCACGCGCTGGAGGACGACCTGTCAGCTGCCACGCCGAATAGGAAACTGTTGTCGGAGCCGCCTGGGCTGGGGCTGGCGACCTGCTTCCAAGCCCGCCCGTTCCAATGCTCGATCAGAGTCTTGAATGTAGTGCCGCACCTAGAGGAGCCAACCGCCCAGGCGCTGGATGGCCCGGTCGCGGCGACCGCTGCCAGGCCGCTGCTCTGCGAGCCGCCCGGGGTAGGGCTGGCCACCTGCTTCCATGCCCAGCCGTTCCAGCGCTCGATCAGCGCCTTGACCCTAGTGTGATTGCCGTAGTAGGAGGAGTAGCCGACTGCCCAGGTGCCAGCGGAACTGACAGCGGCGACCGCATTGAGCACGCTGACGGGCGACTTGCCCGGACTCGGAACGGCCACCCGCGTCCACGCCCGGCCGTTCCAGTGCTCGGCCAGGTTCTGGCCGGTAGCAGCGGAGCCCACAGCCCATGCCTCAGTGGGCGAGGCGGCCGCCAGGCCGTTCACCGAGTTGTACGGTTGCGCATAGCCGAAGATCATGTGCCGTGTTGCCCGGCAGTAAGACGGGCTGACGGAGGCGCCGATGTGAGCGCACGAGACGAGCACTCCCTGGCCAGCCGCTATGAGAGCGATCGTCGGGACTAACTGAGCCCAGCTGGTAGCGCGCATAGTTTCCCAAAAGAGTGAGTGCCGAGTTAATCCTCGCACAGATCCAGGTCGAAGCGGCTGCCGACTTGACAGGTGCTCCAGCACCCGATCCACAGGCAATCAGACGTTGAACCGGAACTCCACGACGTCGCCGTCGCGCATCGCGTAGTCCTTGCCCTCGATCCTGGCCTTGCCGGCCGAGCGCGCGGCGGCGATCGACCCGGCGGCCATCAGGTCGTCGAACGAGACGATCTCGGCCTTGATGAACCCGCGCTGGAAGTCGGTGTGGATCACGCCTGCCGCCTCCGGGGCCGTCGCGCCTGCCTTGATCGTCCAGGCCCGCGCCTCCTTCGGGCCCGCGGTCAGGAACGTCGACAGCCCGAGCGCGGTGAACCCTGCCCTGGCCAGCTGGTCCAGGCCTGGCTCGCCTAGCCCGAGTTCGGCGAGCAACTCGGCGGCCTCCTCGGCAGACAGACCGGCCAGCTCGGCCTCGGTCTTGGCGTCCAGGAAGACCGACTCGGCCGGGGCGACAAGTTTCGCCAGCCGGTCGCGCAGCGCGTCGTCGCCGAGCTCGGTGTCGTCGACGTTGAACACGTACAGGAACGGCTTGGCGGTCAGCAAGGACAGCTCACGCAGGTGCGCCAGGTCGATCCCGGCAGCAGCCGCCCCGGCGAACAGCGTGGTCCCGCCGTCGAGGACCTGCTGCGCCTTGGCTGCCGCATCGGCTACTGCGAGCCGTTCCGGATCCTTGGCGAATTTCGCCTCTTTGGCCAGTCTCGGGACCGCCTTCTCCAGCGTCTGCAGGTCGGCCAGGATCAGCTCGGTGGCGATCGTCTCGATGTCGCGCTCCGGCGAGACGTCGCCGTCGACATGGCTCACGTCCGGGTCGGTAAAGACCCGGACGACCTGGCAGATGGCGTCAGTCTCGCGGATGTGGGCGAGGAACTGGTTGCCCAGGCCCTGGCCTTGCGACGCGCCGCGGACCAGGCCGGCGATGTCCACGAACCGCACCGTGGCCGGAACGATCTTCGCGGAGTTGTACAGCCCGGCGAGGGCGTGCAGCCGGGGGTCAGGGATGCCGACGACGCCGACGTTGGGCTCGATCGTGGCAAAGGGGTAGTTCGACGCCGCCACGCTGGCCCGGGTCAGGGCGTTGAACAAGGTGGACTTGCCGACGTTCGGCAGCCCGACGATTCCGATCTCAAGGCTCACCGGTCGAGTCTAGGCGCAGCGGCAGGCCGGCTGGCCAGCCAGTGGCCCGCAGCGCCCGGCATCAGGTGTCGCATATGTCAAACGAGCATCAGACTGTCACACCCGACTGGAAACATGGCCTGCCATGAACGGGACCTCGTTGCTGACCGGCCTTCTGATCGGTGCGCTGCTCGGCGCCTTGATCGGCTTTCTCTATGCCCGTACCAGGCTGGCTGGCGCCACCGCCGACCTGGCGGCGCAGGCGCGGGCGGCCGACGAACGGGCCAGGGCGGCGCAGCAGCGAGCCGAACTGACCGACCGCGCCGCACAGGAGCGGGCCGCGCTGGTCGACGGCTACCTGGCCGAGCGGTTCCAGGCCCTGTCCGCGCAGGCGCTCGATGCCAGCCAGCAGCGGCTGATGGAAGTGAGCGAGATCCGGCTGCGCGCGGCCAACCTGAGCGCGGCAAGCGATCTCGACTCTCGCCGCCATGCGGTCGAGCAGCTCGTCGAGCCGCTCCGGCAGACCCTGGCCAGGGTGGAGGCCCAGCTCCGCGAGTCCGACGCAGCCAGGCAGACGTCGCACGCCGCGCTGACCGAGCAGGTGAAGTCGGCGAAGGAGACTTCCGAGCAGCTGCGCACCCAGACGCAGGCTCTGGTCACCGCGCTGCGCCGCCCCGAGGCACGGGGGCGGTGGGGCGAGATGCAGCTGCGCCGGGTGGTCGAGCTCGCCGGGATGGATGCCAGGTGCGACTTCGACGAGCAGGTCACCGTCGCCGATCCCAGCATGAACGGGCACGACGGTGCCACGCTGCGTCCCGACCTGGTGGTCCGCCTGGCCGGCGGCAAGAACATCGTGGTCGACTCGAAGGTGTCGCTGGCTGCTTACCTGGAGGCAGCGGAGACGGGAGATGACGCCGTCATCCAAGGACGGCTGACCGCACATGCCAGGCATCTGCGTGACCATGTCGACAAACTCGCGGCGAAAGCGTACTGGTCGGCGCTGAGCCCCACACCGGAGTTCGTGGTCTTGTTCATTCCCGGCGAGGCGTTCCTGGCGCCGGCGCTGGAGCGCGATCCTGGCCTGCTGGAACATGCGATGTCCAGAAAGGTGCATATCGCCACGCCGACCACCCTGGTCACGATGCTCAGGACGGCCCACTACGCCTGGCAGCAGCAGGCGCTCTCGGAGAATGCCAAGGCCGTGTTCGACCTGGGCAGGGAGCTCTATGACCGGCTGGCTCAGCTTGGCAAGAACGTGGACGCGGTCGGCCGGTCACTGGCGAGCGCCGTCACCGCGTACAACCGTGCGGTCGGCTCGCTGGAGAGCCGGGTCCTGGTCAGCGCGCGCAAGCTCAGCGCCCTCGGCGTGACCGATGCCGAACTGGAAGCGCCCAAGCCGGTCGAGGAAGCGGTCCGCATGCTCTCCGCACCCGAACTCGTCACCACCGCCGTTCCGGTGCCGCCGCAGCGCTGATTTCCCGGTCAGCCTCACCCGAACCGCGCTCGCGGTCCTGGCCGGCTGCCCGCTCGCACGCCCGGCCGGGACACCGGTCGCGTGTCTGACCAGTGCCGCGCCAGCGGCGGGAGATACTAAGACGCGCGGCGGGCAGCCGTCACGCACGGAAAGGCTCGGCTACGGTGCGTTTCCAGATAATCACAAAGGGCTCTATCGGCGTCAACGGTGCGCACTCGTCAATCCCGGTCGGCGCACCGACCACACCAGGGGCTGCCGGTTGACTCGTCAGCGCCACGGCAGGGTGGTTCCGCGCCCAGGTCTATGGCCGGTGATCGGCGGCCGTGCCGCGGTTGCCGTCATGTTCGCGGTGTTCCTGCTGTCGGATCTGGTCGCTGGTTCGCTGCGGGTCGCCGGGCTGACCGGATTCGGTTTCGCCGCCGGGAGCGCCGCCGCGGCGGGCTGCGTCAGGCGGCGGGACCTGCTCATCGTGGTCACGACGCCGCCGATCCTCTTCCTGGCCGCGATGACCTGCGCCGAGCTGATCTCGGCACACCTGAACCACGTGGCCGGGTCGGCCGGGCTCGTCATCGCCGGAGTCTTCCTGACTCTCACCGGGAGCACGCCGTGGCTTTTCGGCGGCCTTGCCGGAGCGTTCGTCATCGCCACCGTCCGCGGGCTACCGCGGTGCCTCCGCGATCTGCGCGCGGAACTGGCAGCGACCGGCAGGGCACCGGGCAGCGGCGACGCACCAGGCCGGCGCGGCGTGCCGCGACGACCTGGCAGCAATGACTGGCGCTAGCCGGCGAGCCTTTGCGGGCCGGAACCTGCGGGCCGACAGCAGCAGGCCTCCCTAGGAGGCCGAGTCGCGCCTGGCTAAGGGACGGCGCAGTCCGTGCGGCAGCGCGAACGCGACTGTCTCGTGGACAGCCTCGGCCTCGCTGACCTCGCCGAAGCCTGCTTCGGCAAGTGACTGGAGTACCTGCGACACCAGTTCCTCAGGAACGGACGCGCCACTCGTCAGCCCGATTGTGCGGGCCGATCCGAGCCAGGTCTGGTCGATAGCGCCGGCGTCGTCCACGAGGTAAGCCGCCTCGGCACCGGCTTCCCTGGCTACTTCCACCAGCCGGACCGAGTTGGAAGAGTTCTTCGACCCGACCACGATGACGACGTCGCACTCCTTGGCGATCTGCTTCACCGCCGCCTGGCGATTCTGGGTGGCATAGCAGATATCGTCGCTTGGCGGATCGATGAGCAGCGGGAAGCGCTCGCGCAATGCGGCGACCGTCTGCGCGGTCTCGTCCACCGACAGGGTCGTCTGGGACAGCCACGCCACCTTGGCCGGATCACGAACCTCGATATCGCCGGCGTGGTCTGGGCCGTCTACGAGCTGGATGTTCGCCGGAGCCTCGCCGGTCGTCCCGATGACTTCCTCGTGCCCTTCGTGGCCGATCAGCAAGATGTCATAGCCCTGGGCCGCGAAGCGGCGCGCTTCATTGTGAACCTTCGTCACCAGCGGGCAAGTGGCGTCGATGGTTCGCAGGCCGCGCTCCTTGGCCGCTTCGTGTACCTGCGGTGCGACTCCGTGGGCGGAGAAGACGACCATCGCGCCCTCGGGCACTTCCTCGGTCTCCTCCACGAAGATCGCGCCGCGCTGTTCCAGGGTCCGGACCACGTGCGTGTTGTGCACGATTTGCTTGCGAACGTAGACAGGAGCGCCAAACCGCTCAAGCGCCTGCTCCACGGTCTGCACCGCGCGGTCGACGCCCGCGCAGTAACCACGGGGCTTCGCAAGCAGGACGCGCTTGGCCGGCTCAGACATGACACCCATCGTAGGCGACCCATGGGGTGCCCCGGCGCCCGCTACCGCGGTGGTGCGCGGACGCCACGGTGCGGCAGCCGGGCCGGTGGCGCAGCGGTGCGCGGCGCGCCGGTCGATGAACTGCCCTCAGCAGCGTGTATGCGGCACCATGGCGATGACTGGCTCATCAGCGGTGGTCGGCAACGTTACGGTTGACCACGCCCAACGCGGCGAATAGCCACGTCGGCGCGACGCGCGGTCAGGTCGGGTAAGGAGGCGATGACGGTGCGGTTGCCAGAAGCTACAGGACAGGTGAAGGCTGCGCCGGTACGTGCCCTGCGGGCCGTTTTTGCCGGAATCGGGCAACTACTGCTCGCCGCGGACCGCTTCAGGGCCGAAGGCGAGGCTGACCTCGAAAGATCAGGTCGGCACGACAATCACGATCCGCTCAGGCCGTGGGACAGCCAACACGACCAGGCGGGCGCCCTGGCGGCATCGTCTGGGGCACGGAAGCAGGGCAGCGGACAAAAGCTGACCCGCGGCAAGAAGCCGGGCAAGGCGCGGCGCGGCGGAAAGTCAGCCAAGGCGGACCAGCCAGCGCGCTTCCGCTCGCTCGACTCCACCGGCAACGTCCGCTTGCTGACGAAAGAAGACTTCGGCACCGAACTGACACCACAGGAGCCGACTCCTGCCCCGCCCGAAACCGGCCACGCCACCACACCGGGAGCCGGCCACCCCGCTGCCCCGCCGACCGAGCTGCCGGTGCCCGGTTACGACGGGCTTACGGTACCGTCCCTTCGCGCGCGGCTGCGGGCACTCGACGTCAGCCAGCTCCAGGTGCTCCTGGAATACGAGAAAGCGAACGCCGGGCGCGAGGACGTGGTGCGAATGTTCGAACGCCGGATCACCAAGCTCGGAGCTACCGTCCATGCCACTTGAAACCAGCGCGGAGTCCCCGATTCCGGTCCGTACGGTCCTGCGCTTGGTCGGGGACTGGATTGGCAAGCTCGGCCGGGTCTGGGTGGAGGGTCAGATCGCCGAACTCAGCCGCCGCGGCGGCACGGTCTACCTGACGCTTCGCGATCCGGTAGCCGCGGTCTCGGTGCGGGTGATCTGTCCGCGACAAGTCTTCGACGCGGCCGACCCTGCGCCCGCCGAAGGTGCCCGGGTCGTCGTCTGGGTCAAGCCGGACTTCAGCATGGCCAAGGGGTCTTTCTCGCTCAGTGCGCTCGAACTCCGCGCGGTCGGAATCGGTGAACTGCTCGCGCGCCTGGAGCGGCTCAGGCGCTCGCTGGCGGCCGAGGGCCTGTTCGCCGCGGAACGCAAACGCCGGCTGCCCTTCCTGCCCGGCCAGGTCGGACTGATCTGCGGCCGGGGATCGGCGGCGGAACGAGATGTGCTTGAGAACGCCGAGCGCCGCTGGCCAGCCGTCCGGTTCAGGGTCGAGCAGGCCGCGGTGCAAGGGCAGTACGCCGTGTCGGAGGTGACGAGTGCGCTGCGAACGCTTGACCTCGACCCGTCCGTCGACGTGATCATCATCGCCCGGGGCGGCGGTTCGATCGAAGATCTGCTTCCGTTCTCCGACGAGTCGCTCGTCCGTGCGGTCGCGGCGTGCCGCACTCCGGTGGTCAGCGCCATCGGCCATGAGCAGGACGTTCCGTTGCTCGACCTGGTGGCCGACGTCCGGGCATCGACGCCGACCGATGCGGCTCGTCGCGTCGTACCGGACATCAGCGAACAGCTCACGATGATCCGCGAGCTCAGGTCCAGGGCCCGGCGTCAGCTCGCCGGGCGGATCGAACGCGAGGCTGCCTGGCTGGCCGGTATCCGGTCCAGGCCGGCGATCGCGAACCCGGCTGCCGAGGTCGACCGGCGGCACGAGCAGGTACGAGCACTGACCGAACGTGCCCGCCGCTGCCTCGCCGGGAGCCTGGACCGGGCCGGAGCGGACCTGCGGCATACGCGGGCACGGCTGGTAGCACTCTCCCCGGCAGCGACGCTGCGCCGGGGTTACGCGATCGTGCAGAGCCAGGACTCCGCTGTGGTCCGGTCCGCGCAAGAGTTGTCGCAGGGCGAGCGCCTCGTCCTCCGCTTCGCCGCCGACCAGGCAACTGTCACGGTGAGCGAGTGACCGATCACGAAATAGCGTAGCCGGACTGCAAGGTATTACTCACTCTGCGTGGCGTTAACCGGCACGTCGACGCCGAAAATTAAGCTATCGTCCAAGGGACGGCGAATGGCCAGCGCCCAGGCAGACGCGATGCGCATCCTAGAGAATAAGAACCTGTCGCCTGGTGAGCAGCGGGCTGCCGACACCCAGTAGGTGATGCCGAACCAGACGTCGGGATCTGGTAGCGCAACAACACGAGATCAGGGAGGACGCGTCGTGCCGGTGCGGTCGACCTCTGCCGGGGTAACCGATTCGGTGAGTAAGGACCAATCGGCCAGCAGCGTCGTACCATCCGATCAAGCGGATACCCAGCCCGACTTGGACAACGGCACCGAAGCGACGGCAGCCGCAACTGCCGGGCCTGCTACGCCGACGGCGGCGGCCCTGAGCAAGTACATCCCGGCCCTGCGCAACCCGATGCCCGCCCTGAGCAGACATATCCCGGCCCTAAGCGACCAGGCTCCGCCCCTGGGCGATCCTGCCCTCAGCAGCCGCCAGGTAGCTGCGCGCATGCCAGTGCCCGCGCCCGGCGAGCGGTCGCCCAAGCCACCCAAGACCGCATGGCGGGCTCCTGGCCTGGACGGTGTCCGTGCGCTGGCCGTCCTCGCGGTCCTCGCGTTCCACGAGGGCATCCCGTGGATCCCCGGCGGCTTCCTCGGCGTGGACATCTTCTTCGTGCTCAGCGGCTACCTGATCACAGACCTGCTGGTCGCCCGGCATCGCCGGGACGGCACGGTCGGCCTGAAGAGCTTCTGGCAGCGCCGCGCACGGCGCCTGCTCCCGGCGCTCGCCCTGCTGCTGGTCGCCGTGACCGCAGCCGTGGCGGTGCTCGAACCCGACCAGCGGGCAGCACTGCGCCCGGCCCTGCTCGGCGCGCTGACCTACACGAGCAACTGGTGGCAGGCCTTCGCGGGCCAGTCGTACTTTACGCAGTTCGGTCCGCCCCCGCCGTTGGCGCACCTGTGGTCACTCGCTGTGGAAGAGCAGTTCTACCTGCTCTGGCCGCTCGTCCTGGCGGTCGTGCTCACCGCCGTGCGGCGCCGCTGGCTCCGCGCCATGGTCGCGTGGGCCGGCGCCCTGGTCTCCGCACTAATCATGTTCGCGGTCTACGCCCCTGGCTCGGATCCCTCGCTGGTGTACTACGGCACCGACACGCACGCCAGCGCCCTGATGGTCGGCGCGGCACTGGCCCTGACCTGGCCGCTGGCGAAGGTAGCGGCTACAGCCGGCAAGCTGCGGGGCAGGCTCGACGTGGTCGGTGCCGCCGGAGCGGTTGTTCTCGCCTTCTGCATGTGGCACTTCTCCGGTGCCAACTCGCTGGTCTACCCATACGGGCTCGCGCTCGCCGCACTCGCCGCCGGCGGCCTGGTCCTCGCCGCGGCGGCACCAGGCAGAGTCGGGGCCGCGCTGTCCTGGAAGCCGCTCCGCTGGCTCGGCATCCGCTCCTATGGCATCTACCTCTGGCACTGGCCGGTCATCGCGATCACGACGGGCGTCGACGAGCACGGAGCGAGCTCGCTGACCGCGCGCTCCGTCGAGACGCTGCTGCCGATCGCCCTCGCGGCAGCATCCTGGCGCTGGATTGAAGAGCCGATCCTGCGCAACGGCCTGCGCCGGGAACTGCGGCGGACAGGCGGGCTGTTCCGCCAGGCAATCGTGACCATCCGGCACGCCCCGCTCACCGCAGTGCGCACCCCGGCGGCCAGCCTGCCAGTCGCGGGAGCGGTCTTGCTGCTCGCGCTGACTGGTACCGCGGGTTACGGGATACTCAACCCGCCCACCGGCCCGACGTTGCAGCAGCAGATCGACAACGCCGCCAAGCTCATCGCCGGCGATCAGTTGCAGTCGCTGGCCGTGCCCCGGTCATCGGGCCAGGCCGGCCAGTGGTGGCTGCGCGGTGCGGCCGGGCTAGGGCCCTACCGGGTCGGCGCGCACACCGCGCGGATCAGACCGGTCAGGTCGAGCGGCTCGAAAGTCATCGCAATCGGCGACTCGGTGCTGCTTGCCGCCGCGCCCGAACTGGCCAGGGCGATACCAGGCATCTACATCAATGCCAAGGTGAGCAGGCAGATGTACACGGGGTTGGACATGGTCAGGCGGCTGGCGGCGGCAAGACGCCTCCGGCCGGTCGTCATCCTCGCGCTGGGCACCAACGGCACGGTGACGCTGCGGCAGATCAACCAGGTCAGGACCGCGATCGGCAATTCGCGCTGGCTGGTCCTGGTCAACACCTTCGTGCCGCGGTCGTGGGAACGTGGGGACAACGCCGCCATGGCGGCGGCCAGCAGGTACCCGAACGTGCTGCTGGTCAACTGGCACAACACCATCGAGCACCATACGAATCTGTTGTGGAGCGACGGGATTCACCCGCAGCCGGTCGGCGGCACGCTGTACGCCAGAGTTGTCCGGCTGGTCGTGCTGCTGGCGCTGCGGCACCCGCCCCGCCTGCCCCGGCCGGAACCTCGCTCCATCGCTGCTCCGCTAGGACATGTCACTTACTTGAGGCTGTGGTGAACCCTCCAAAGGCGCAGGCTAACCGGCCCGGCTATGAGCAGGCCCGCGACCAGCTCGCTGAGTTGGTCAAGCGGCTGGAGGCGGGCGGGCTGACCCTCGAACAGTCGCTGGAGCTCTGGGAACAGGGCGAACGACTGGCGACCATCTGCGAAGAGTGGCTAGAGGGCGCCCGTGCCAGGCTGGCTGCCGCGATCAAGCCGGCTGCCGACGAGGACACGGAAGCGGCAGGCGAGGCGGCTAAGCCGTTCTAGCGAAGTGCCGTTCCGGTGAAGTTCCGTCCTAACCCCCTAGGGGGAAGCGCCCGCGCAGACTGGCTACGTAGGATGCGATGGCGGCCAGGATAGTTGCCGGGGTCACGCCGCCGCACGACCGGACCACGGCGCAGCCGCGCCGACAGCAAGGACGATATCCACGGGGAGGTGAAGCGACGGCTCTCCTCCGGCACGGTGCCGGAGCGGGCGGGCCGCGCGATCACGATGACCGATGACCCAATATCCGGTGGCCCAGGCCAGGCCCCCCGGCACGCCGATCCGGCTCACGAGCACACCGGGCCGAGCGCGCCCGACCGCAACCTCGCGCTCGAGCTGGCCAGGGTCACCGAAGCCGCAGCGCTCGCCGCCGGGCGCTGGGTCGGCCGGGGCGACAAGAACGGCGCTGACGGCGCCGCCGTGGGCGCCATGCGCCAGCTGATCAGCACCGTGTCGATGGACGGCGTAGTCGTCATCGGTGAGGGCGAGAAGGACCACGCCCCGATGCTGTTCAACGGAGAACGCGTCGGAGACGGCACCGGGCCGGAATGCGACGTCGCCGTGGACCCGATCGACGGCACCAGGCTGACGGTCAACGGCATGCCGAACGCGATCTCGGTCATCGCAGTCAGCGCGCGCGGGTCCATGTATGACCCGACGGCCGTGTTCTACATGTCCAAGCTCGTTGCCGGGCCTGAGGCCGCAGAGGTCGTCGATATCGATGCTCCGGCCGCCGCCAACGTGGCCGCCGTCGCCAGGGCAAAGCGCTGTGCTCCGCACGACGTCACCGTCGTGATCTTGGACAGGGACCGGCACAGGGACCTGATCACGGAGGTACGCCAGACCGGTGCCCGGATCAAGCTGATCACGGATGGCGACGTCGCCGGCGCGATCCTGGCGGCCCGCGAAGGCACCGGTGTCGACTTGATGCTCGGCATCGGCGGCACCCCCGAAGGCATCATCGCAGCCTGCGCGATCAAGTGCCTGGGCGGCGTGATACTCGGCAAGCTCGCGCCGCGCGACGAGGAAGAACATGACCGCGCGATCGACGCGGGCCACGACCTGGACCGGGTCCTGACAACCGACGACCTTGTCTCCTCTGACGACGCTTTCTTCGCGGCGACCGGGCTGACCGACGGCGAACTGCTCCAGGGTGTCCGGTACCGGTCCGGTGGCGCGTCAACCCACTCACTGGTCATGCGAGCGCGCTCAGGAACGATACGCAACATCCACAGTGAGCATGCTTTGTGGAAGGTCTCCCGGTACTCGGTCGTGCAGTACTGACCTGGGCCGCGCCGTACTGACTGCGCCGTGCCGGTCAGCGACGGCGGAGCGCCGAGCGCCAGCGCGACCGACGCGCGGCGACTGCCTTGACCACTCCGCCGACCGCCAGCGTGCGGATCTCGATCACGCCAGCGCCAGGCGCGGCGCCGGACATCAGAGCCCGGCCGCGCAGGCTCCTGATGCCCAGGAAGGAACGCCCGACCATTTCCACCGCGACACCGGCGGGAACGATCAGCCTGATCTGGCCCGCGACCGCCGTGGCGTAGATCGTGACTCGCTGGCTTTGCAGCGTCGCCTCGCTCAGGTCGAGCACAATATCGCCGAAAAACGCGGTCACCGGGAATGTCTCGGGCACCACCCACCGGCCCTCCCTGCGCTCGCGGGAGAAGAAGGCCGTCACCGAGGCTCGTGAGTAGAACCTGATCGGCTGCCCGGCCGGTGCCGCGAGGTCAGCGGTCAGCCCGGCCAGTTCGCCGAGTGTCCGGGCGGCCAGCGCTTGCGCCAGCCGCTCGCCGTGCTCGTCCAGGCTCAGCCGCCCGTCCCCGGCCGCCTCGCTCAGCATCGTGATCACGAGTTCGCGGTCGGCATCGGATGCGCGCAGGTCACGAGGACCCGGCCGGGAATTCACATCCCGAACGATACCGGACTCACTTCCAGTCGCTGCCCGCGTCGTGCGTCGCCAGCTCGATCACCGCGCCCGTCTTGGCCTGGCGGGCGGCCTTGAGCCCATCGCTGGCGAGCCTCGTTGCCGACCGGGCAGCCTCCGGGTGCTCCCCGGCAGACGCCGATGTCACAGAGCCGGCAGATCCACCTGGTGGCTCCCGGCCCTCGCATCATGCCGGTCAGCACCTTGCCGGCCAGTTCCTCGAAAGTCACCCGCTCGGCCGGCGACAGGACTCCCAGTGCATGCTCCAGCACTGCGGCGCGGACTTAGGACACCCGCGCCGCGGCCCGGCGGCCCGCATCGGTCAGCACGACCGACGTACCGCGGAGATCCCCGTCCAGCCCGAACATGACCCGTGCCCTGGTCAGCTTGCCTCCGTCAGTCAGTTCCTGGTAGGTGTCCTCGTCCCAGGACGAGACCGTGAAAGTTCCTGTCGCGCGTGCGGCCATGGCTGCACCTCCTTGGCGTTGCGAGGAACAAAAAAGATGTGTGAGTCACACATTGCTGCACGCGCGATCCGCGACGGCGGGTGCCGTGTTACTCGACCTCAGCGCCCGGCAGGGCTCCTGTCCCCGCCGAGGGCTACGCGCAACGCGTTTTCCGCCGCGTCCGCGGCCGCCCGGGCGGTGATGGCATGCACATGTGCACGGTCAAGCTCGCCGAGTCCGATGCAGTCGAAGGCGACCCGGGCATCATGCGCGGCCTGCTGAAGTTGCCGCGTGGCCTCCTTGAGGTCGACGCCATTGCTGTCCGCGTCAATGGTGCTTTCCATCGGCCACTCCTTCGATACGGATACGAACCCATTCCGATGCCAGCCATTTACCCGCGCAAGACCGTTGCATGCCCCTGGCCTTGTCAGCATCACTAGCCGTCAGCGCACGGCAATGCGGCCACGAACGCGGCACGCCCGGCACGGACTTGGTTGTGCCGGGGCATCTCGGCCATGATTGTCCTGTGCTGCTCCCGCTGAGATGTTTGCTGTACCAGACTGACCGGTCAGGCTCTCACCGGAGCAGGTCCTGAGCGCGGGGCCGCTGGCCCTGGTGGGGAGTGGCGAGTACCTGCCGGTCATGACCGCCGTTGAGGGCATGTTGCTGGCGGGCCGGCCGCGCCGGTACGTGCAGATCCCTACGGCCGCGGCGCCGGAGGGGGAACCGACGCTGCGGCGCTGGCTCGGCCTCGGTGCCGAGCAGGCGGAGCGGCTTGGCGTGGAACAGGTGCCGGTCGTGGTCAGGGACCGCAGGGAGGCCGACGCGCCGGAGCTTGCCGCCTTGATCGAGGGAGCCGGGCTGATCTATCTCTCCGGCGGCAACCCCACGTACCTGGCCCAGACCCTGCGCGGAACCAGGGTCGGGAACGCCATAGTCGAGTCCTGGCAGGCAGGCTCGGCCCTGGCGGGCTGCTCGGCAGGTGCCATCGCGCTGACCGACTGGGTACCGTCGATCCGCGACATGCGGCGCGATCCCGGCCCCGGCCTAGGCGTGCTGCCGGGCCTGCGGGTACTTCCGCACTTCGACAAGATGCTCGGCTGGGCGCCTGACCTGGCGGGCCATGCGCAACGGAACGCGCCGGCGGGCACCACCGTACTCGGGATCGACGAGGACACCGCCCTGGTGGACCTGACGGGCGGCGGGTATAGCTGGCAGGTGCATGGCCGACAGCAGGTGTGGGTGCTCGACGGCGAACTGCACCACGGTCATCCGGCAGGATCGACGCTGGTCACACCGTAACCCGACCCTCCCGGCCCGGAACCGGAATCGCCACCTCACCGATGGCCCGTTGGTGCGCCTATAGCAGCACCAACGGGCCATCGGTGTCGCGCACCGGAGGGCGGGGGGCGGGGAGGTCTGGGGGGATGGAGGGGTAGCGGACGATTTAGGATTAGGTGATCCCCTGGTCGCGACGAGGATGTGCCGTCAATGCCCGATTTCAGCTACTCCGATCTCCTGCCGCTAGGTCCGGACACCGCCGAGTACCGCCTGGTCAGTGCCGACGGAGTTACCGTGCGCTCCGCGTTTGGCCGGGAGTTTCTCGAGGTGGAGCCGGCCGCTCTCACCCTGCTGACGGCAGAAGCCATGCACGACATCGCCCATCTCCTCCGTCCGGCGCACCTACGTCAGTTGCGGTCGATCCTGGACGACCCGGAGGCGTCCGCGAACGACCGCTTCGTCGCGAGCGACCTGCTGCAGAACGCGTGCATCGCGGCCGCCGGAGTGCTCCCCATGTGCCAGGACACCGGCACCGCGATCGTCATGGGCAAACGCGGCCAGCAGGTGCTCACCGACGGCAACGACGAAGAGCACATCGCCCGCGGCGTCTACGACGCTTACACCAAGCTGAACCTGCGGTACTCCCAGCTCGCGCCGCTGACGATGTGGGACGAACGCAACACGGGCACCAACCTGCCCGCCCAGATCGAGCTGTACGCGACCGACGGCGCGGCGTACAAGTTCCTCTTCATGGCCAAGGGCGGCGGCTCGGCGAACAAGTCCTACCTGTACCAGGAGACCAAGGCGGTACTGAATCCCGCGCGGATGGCCGCGTTCCTGGCGGAAAAACTGCGGTCGCTGGGCACTGCCGCCTGCCCGCCCTATCACCTGGCGATCGTCGTGGGCGGCACCAGCGCGGAGTACGCACTGAAGACCGCCAAGTACGCGTCGGCCAAGTACCTGGACTCGCTTCCGGCTAGCGGGTCCATGGCCGCGCACGGGTTCCGCGATCTGGAGCTGGAGCAGTCGGTGCTGGAGATCACCAGGCAGAGCGGGATTGGTGCCCAGTTCGGCGGCAAGTACTTCTGCCATGACGTCCGGGTGATCCGGCTGCCCAGGCACGGTGCGTCCTGCCCCGTCGCGATCGCGGTCTCCTGCTCGGCTGACCGCCAGGCGCTGGCCAAGATCACCAGGGACGGCATCTTCCTCGAGCGGCTCGAAACCGACCCTGCCCAGTACCTGCCCGATACCGAAGATCACGATCTTGACGGTGACGTGGTCCAGATCGACCTGTCCCGGCCGATGAGCGAGATCCGGGCCGAGTTGTCCAGATACCCGGTCAAGACCAGGTTGTCGCTGAGCGGGCCGCTGGTCGTCGCCCGCGATATCGCCCACGCCAAGATCGCGGAACGGCTGGCCGCGGGCGAGCCGATGCCCTCCTACCTGCGCGACCACGCCGTCTACTACGCCGGCCCCGCCAAGACCCCGGAAGGCTACGCGTCCGGATCGTTCGGCCCGACCACCGCGGGCCGGATGGACAGCTACGTGGACCAGTTCCAGGCGGCCGGCGGCTCGCTGGTCATGCTGGCGAAGGGCAACCGGTCAGCAGGCGTCTCCGCGGCCTGCAAGGAGCATGGCGGCTTCTACCTCGGCTCGATCGGCGGAGCCGCGGCGAAGCTTGCACAGGACAGCATCACCAGAGTCGACGTGCTTGAGTACCCCGAACTGGGCATGGAGGCGGTCTGGCGGATCGAGGTCCGCGATTTCCCCGCGTTCATCGTGGTCGACGACAAGGGCAATGATTTCTTCGCCGATGTCATGGCACCGAAGACTCCGATGCTGTCCATCGGCCGCAAACCCTGACATCCGGCAACGGCGATACTTCGCCGGCTGGCGGGCATGATGGAACGCATGACCGACCACAAGGCGTTCCGCGTCGAGCACGACTCTATGGGCGAGGTAGAGGTACCAGCCGAGGCCCTGTGGGGTGCGCAGACTCAGCGGGCCGTGGGCAATTTCACCGTCTCCGGCGAGCGGCTGCCCGGCGAGCTGATCCGCGCCCTTGTCTCGCTCAAAGGCGTCGCCGCCACCGTCAACGGCCAGCTCGGCACTCTCGAACCCGACATGGCGACGGCGATTCACGACGCGGCCGCCGAGATCGCCAGCGGCCGGCATCTCGACCAGTTTCCCGTGGACGTGTTCCAGACCGGCTCAGGAACGTCGTCGAACATGAACGCCAACGAGGTGATCGCGCGGCTGGCCAGCCGGCGGCTTGGCCGGCCGGTGCACCCGAATGACCATGTCAACGCGTCGCAGTCGTCCAACGACGTGTTCCCCTCCGCCGTTCACCTGGCCGTCGTCTGGGCATTGCACCGGACGTTGCTCCCCGCCCTGGATCATCTCGCTGCCACCTTCGAAGCCAAGTCCGCGGAATTCGCCGGGTACGTCAAGGCTGGCCGGACCCACCTGATGGACGCCACCCCGGTCACCCTGGGACAGGAATTCGGCGGCTACGCCGCCGCGATCAGGCGAGGAATCGAGCGGGCGGAGCCGGTCCTTGCCGACGTCGGCGAACTGCCGCTGGGCGGAACAGCAGTGGGAACCGGCCTCAACGCCCCGGCCGGGTTCGCGTCGGCAGTCATCGCGAGGCTCGCGCAGGACCTGCGGTTGCCGCTGACCGAGGCCCGAAACCACTTCGAGGCAGCCGGCGGCCGGGACGCGCTGGTAGCCGCGAGCGGCAGCCTGCGGACGCTCTGCGTGAGCTTGTACAAGATCTGCAACGACCTGCGGCTCATGGGCTCGGGCCCGCGAACCGGGCTGGCCGAGATCGCCATTCCAGATCTGCAGCCAGGATCGTCGATCATGCCGGGAAAGGTCAATCCCGTCATCCCCGAGGTCGTGTGCCAGGTATGCGCTCAGGTGACCGGGAACGACGCAGCGATCGCCTTTGCCGGCAGCGCGGGGAACTTCGAGCTGAACGTCATGATCCCGGTCATCGCGAGGAACCTGCTGGAATCGATCAGCCTTGTCCAGGCGTCGGCCCGGCTGCTGGCAGACCGGTGCGTCGCGGGCATCACGGCAAACCAGGAGCGGCTGAAGAGCGGCGCCGAGTCCTCGCCCGCGATCGTGACCGCGCTCAATCCGTTCATCGGCTATGACGCCGCCGCCTCGGTTGCTCATGAGTCGCTGGCCACTGGCCGGACCATTAAGGAAGTAGTCGTCGATCAGGGCTACGTCGCGAACGGGATACTGACCAGGGAGCAACTCGACCGGGCACTTGACGTGCTCGCGATGGCCAGGCCGCGCGACTGATCGACTCCGATGCGAAATTCCCACCAAGCTCCCAGAAATCTGTAAGCCGCTACGCGTAGATTGCACCCCATGCACTCAGCATTGGGTCCCGGCGACGTCGTCGCCGGCCGCTACCGACTGCTTGATCAGGTCGGCCGGGGCGCTATGGGGATCGTCTGGCGTGGCCGCGACGAACTGCTCGATCGTGACGTTGCCGTGAAGCAGATCGCCCTGCCACCGATGGCGTCGGCCGCCGAAACGCAGGCCAGCTACCAGCGGACCCTGCGCGAAGCCAGGACCGCCGCGCGGCTCAGTCACCCGGGCGTCGTCACCGTCTTCGACGTGGTCGAGCATGACGGCACCCCGTGGATCGTGATGGAACTGGTCCGCGCCCGCCCGCTCGACCAGGTCATAGCCGAAGACGGGCCGTTGCCGCCCGCCCAGGCCGCACAGCTCGGGATCAGCCTGCTCGACGCGCTGACGGCCGCGCACTCCGCGGGAGTGCTGCACCGGGACGTCAAGCCGAGCAACGTGCTGATCAGCCCGGATGGCAAGGCAGTACTTACCGACTTCGGCATCGCCACGATCCAGGGCGATCCCGCCCTGACGCTGTCGGGGATGGTGGTCGGTACTCCTGGTTTCTCCCCTCCCGAGCGGGTTCGCGGCACGCCAGCCAGCCCCGCTTCCGACCTGTGGTCGCTTGGCGCGACACTCTATGCGGCGGTCGAGGGAAGAGGACCGTTCGACCGGGCCGGCGGCTCAGCCGCGATCGTGGCCAGTATCGCTACCGAGCCAGCGCCCCGCGCGCCGTCGGCGGGACCGCTGGCGCCGGTCATCGAGGCGCTGCTGCGGGCAGATCCGGCCCAGCGACCTGATTCGGCCACGGCAGCGCGCATGCTGGCCGACGCATGGACCGCTAGCCGTACCCCCGTTCGGACGCCCGGGCCGGCGGGGCAGGCGGCCGATCCGGCAGACGGCCAGGCGGCGAGCAGCAACCGCCCGGAACAGCAGGCCGCACCGGTGCCGCCGGGCACCAATGCCACAACGGCGACCCAGGCCGTTGCCGTTCCGCCAGTCGGTGCGAACCGGCAGGCTGGCAGCGAACCGCAGGGCGCGAGCCCAGCGGGTGCGGCGGCAGGCCAGGCCGGCACCGCGCCCGCATCCAGTGCCGATCCGGCCGGGGCAAGCTCCGGAAGCGACGGACTGGCCCCCGCCTTCGCTGCCGGGACACCCGCATCGTCCGGTCCTGACGGTGCCATCGGCGTCGTGCCGGATCTCGCCGCCACGCCTGTCTTTGCCGAGCTCAAGATGCCCGAGCCCGACTTGCCGCCGGACGATCTTCAAGACGCCGGCAACCTGAGCGCTGCTGGTCCGCTCGGACTCGGGACAGCAGCGCTCGGACCAGCGGGGCTCGGACCAGCGGATCAGGACCACCTTCCTGCTGGCGCGTCCGGCCGGGTAGGCGAACTTTTTCGCTCCCGCCGACGTCTGCTGCTGGTGACCCCGATCGCCATCGCAGCCGTCGCGGCTGGCATCCTGCTGGCGTTTCCCGGTCTCGGTGACTCGCTCGTGCAAGCAGGCGGCGGAGACCAGACCTCGGGAACGGCCGCCCGCCTGGCCGGCAAGAACGTCAAGGCCAGCGAACAGCCACGCGGCCGCTCGTCAGCTACGCGCGTCGCACCAAGCTCTGCGAGCAACGGGCAGCCGCCGGGCGCCTCTGGCCGACCCAGCCCGTCCGCTCATCCGACGCGATCGAGTAAGCCGACGCCGGCCACGAGCGTGACGCCATCGCCCAACTCTTCGAACTCTTCCAGCCCTAGCCCGTCACCGAGCCAGACCAGCCCTGCGCCGCCGGCCGGCTATCTCTGGCAGTCCGTATCCGCCGCGAGCGTGGGTACCGTCGCCGGGTTCCGAGTCGCCGTTCCGGCCACCTGGCTGATGAGCCCTGGCCTGACCACCTCGTTTCGGCCCGTTCATGGCAGCACCAGGCTCCGCGTCGATCTGGCTCCGTTCGCTGTGCAAGGGCCGGTGAAGGAAGCCCGCCATCTGCAGGCGGTCGCCGTAGCTAAGCATCAGTACCGCGACTACCACCTAGTATCGATCCTGGCCGTAACCTTCCATGGCAGGCCCGCTGCGACCTGGATCTTCTGGTGGCGGCCCAAGGCCGGCGCGACCGCGGTCGACGTCACTGAGCTCATCTATACCGCCCGCACCACGGCCGGCCCGCAGCCCTACATACTGTCGATGTCTAACCCGGCTCCGCGCGCCGGGTGGGCGAGCAGCATCTTCCGTGTCGCAATGCGGACGTTCACGCCGCTGCCCTGATGCCGGTAACAGTCGACCGGCGACGCCCCACTCCGCGGCAAAGCTGATCTGGCCTATCCGGCCTTTAGTACCAGCCATAGGCGCTGTCGTGACTCCAGGCAGCACATGGTGATCCATACGAGGCCCGGATGTAGCCGAGACCCCAGCGGATCTGAGTCACAGCGTTGTTCTGCCAGTCAGGACCAGCGCTAGCCATCTTCGAGCCCGGCAGCGCCTGCGGGATTCCGTAAGCGCCGGACGAAGGGTTCGACGCGTACCGATTCCAGCCGCTCTCCCTGTTCCACAGCGCGTCCAGGCAACTGAACTCGCTTGCGGGCCAGCCGTAGCTGGCGAGCATGGCCATCGCGATCTGCTGCGGGGAACCCGCCGGCCGCACGGGGTGGCTGGCAGGCTGAGCCGCCGCAGCCTGCCGCTGTGCGGCCCGCTGACGCGACGCGGCCTGCTGTGCCGCCCGACGCAGCGCCGCCCTGCGCTCCGCGACTGCTCGTGCCGCCGCAAGGTGCGCCCCGAGGACTTCGCGAGCGGGGGATTGCACGGTGGCTTGGCTGGCACCCGCCAGACCTCGCGCAGTCATCGCGGTGGCGCCAGCAGCAGCGCGCGAGCCAGGTCGGCGGAGGTGCTGAGCGACCGGGTTGAGCCGCCCGGAGAGAACTGACTGACAATTGCCGGCCCCGCTGCTAGTGCGGTAGCCGCGGCAGTGGCAGCCACTACCGTGACGATTGCTGCCGAGATGGTGAGCCTTGATGGTTTTGAATAGAAACGGGATAGCCGAAACAAGATGAGCCTTCGCTCAGGCACAATAGTTGTGCCAATCGCCACCCAGAACACTGCCGCGACCACCAGGTTCGGGTCCGGCAGCGGCGTGCGTGACGCGTCGCAGAGACAGGGCGACCAGAGGTGCGTTACGCAGGCCGTCACGCACGCTGGGTGCTATCAGCGGCTACCTTGCCACAGGACGAAGTTACCGACACAGTAAATCAAACAACGATTCGATATGACAAGGCTCACACAGAGCATGAACTTACCTTAAGTAAGTATGTGATAACTCTTAGTACCAGCTATGCCCTTGCCAGAAGACCCACGCATTGCACGGTGTGCCGTAGACAGATTTGATATAGCCAAGACCCCACTTGATCTGTGTTGCCGGGTTCGTCAGCCAGTCCGCCCCTGCGCTCGCCATCTTCGATCCGGGAAGAGCCTGGGGGATGCCGTAGGCGCCACTGGCGTTCGCCGCGTTGTAACGCCAGCCGCTCTCCCGACTCCAGATGTTGTTCAGGCAGCCGAACTGGTTAGTGCTGAAGCCGAATGATGACAGCATCTTGTAGGCGATGGCCTGGGCTGTGCCAGGGTTTGGCGGAGCAGACGGAACGATGGGCGCGCCACCTGCCGGAGCAGCCACCGGTACGGTCGCGACTTTCGGCGACCCGACCACCTTAAATGCCTTGGTCGCCACCGTCATCAAGATGATGTTCTGGCGCTGCTGCTCCAGCGCCGCCGCTGGCTTACTTGTCGGGATCCCGCCGACAACGTCAGCCAGCGAGTCGGTCCGCACATTGAACTGGCTGATCATATACCTGGCGCCACCGGCGATGGCCACCGCCGCGAGGACAGTGGCGATCAGGAAGGCACGAACGCTTCTGCGGGGCCGGCGGCCAAGGGCGCGGCCCTTCGCCGCCAAGCTGGCACGTCCGTCCGCGCGGCGGGCCGCGCCGGGGCGGACACCCGTAACTGCCCGAGCGCTCCTGCCCGGACCAGAGCCCCTGCCTGAACCAGTGCTCCTGCCGGAGCCAGAGCCCCTGCCCGGCATGGTGCTAGTACCGGTGTTTCGAGGGATGGCGCCGGTGTCCGGGCCGACGCTCCTGCCGGAACTCGCGCTCCTGCGCGGCATGGTGCTAGTGCCGGTGTCCGGGTCCGCACTCCTGCCTGGGTACGTGCCGGTGTCCGGGCCGGCACTCCTGCCAGGGAACGTGTCGACCCTGCCCGGGTCGGTGGTCCCGCTGAGGCCGACGGTCGTGCCAGGGCCAGCGCTCCTGCTGGCGCCGTAGTCCCCGCTTGAGCCCGCGCTTCCGACCGATCCGGTGCTCCCGCCCGATCCGGTGCTGGGACTGGTCCTCCGACCGGCTCCCGTGTCACCGCCGGGACGAGACTCCGCGCTGCGGCGACCACTCCCGCGCCGGGTACGCTCCTCAGGCCAGAATTCGCCGCCGTGCCAGGGGTCCTCACTAAGCCAGGAAGTGTCGTCAAGCCGGGCGTTTTCTCCGGGCCAGCGGTCATCGCCGAGGCGAGCACTCGCACCGCCGACCGCACCACTCCCGCCACCATAGGTAGCTTGTCCGCTGACGCGGTCAGGGTGCCCGCCGACGTGAGCCCGGCTTGCACCGGCCAGTCGCCTTCTGTGCTCTGACAATGCCGTCCTTCCGTCGGCCAAGCACGCCGGGCAAGCCGCCGGGCGCGCAGGACCGCTGCGGCCAAGGCAGCGAGTCTTGTAACGAGTTGGCTACTTACAGAAGTCGTCGCCAATAGGGGCGGAACGACCGAAACGCGAAGCCAGTTCGTTGCCGCACCACGTTGCCAGAAGTGGCGGGACCGACCAAGCGTTTCGGTAGAAAAAGTTGGGGTGAGCCGTGAGGAATTTGTGTCACACCGATAACAGATTCGCTCACAGTATCGCAACGATTACTCGATGTAATCTTGCTGCGGCTGTGATCACCGGTCGGCACGGGTGCGCGGGTGGGCGCCTACTACCCCACACTCCACACTCGGGCTAGCGTGTCAAGTGGGGTTAAGACGCGCGAACGGAAGTGACCATGAGCGACAAGGCAGCCGTGCCAGCGAGCGGGAAGCAGCAAGCCCCATCCACGTGGCGGGGGTGGACGCTGGAGTCCGGCGACCCGGCGGCCCTCCTGGCTAAAGCACGCAGCGCCCTGTTCGTGATGGTGGTAGTGCTCGCCGCGATCTGGATCATCCAGATCGCCAACTGGGCGACCGGCTACAGCCTGGCCCGCGGTTACGGGATCAGGCCGCGGGACGTGGGCAGCCTGCCCTACCTGCTTACCGCTCCGTTCGTGCACTTCAGCTGGACCCACATCGAGGGCAACTCAGGCCCGCTGTTCATCTTCGGATTCCTCGCGGCCTACCGCGGTATCGGCAAGTTCGCGGCGGTGACGGCAGTGGTGGTCCTGACGAGCGGGTTCGCCGCGTGGCTGTTCGGAAGTCCGCACTCGGTCGGCGCTGGCGCGAGCGGCGTCGTCTTCGGCTATTTCGGCTACATCATCGTCCGCGGCCTGTTCGACCGGCACGCCATCGATCTGCTGGTCGGCCTCGTGATGGCGTTGTGCTTCGCCTATCAGTTCACCGTCCTGCTGCCGCATCAGGGCATCGGCTGGCAGGCGCACGTCGGCGGGCTGGTCGGCGGCGTCGCGTCCGGATGGCTGTTCCGGGAGCGTCGCGGGACACGGAGGGCAGGGCGCGGGCCGTCCAAGGGCGCGGACGCGCCGGAAACCACCTCGCAGAGCGCTGCCGTCTGGTCGGCGAGCCTGGCCGCCATCGACGCGCCGGCCAAAGCTGGCCAGAGCGGTAAGGACACCGGTAAGAAAGGGAAGCCGGCCGCTGTAGATCCGTCCAATCCGCGCGCGGCCTTGTATAAGGAACTCGACGACCAGGGCCTGTAACGACCCGCGCAGCGGGCCGCAGGCTCAAGCCGGGAAGTGGGACGGGACCAGGCGGGCCTGGTCGTGGGGGGACCGCGATGTTTGCCGCCGAAGAGCGCGATCTCGTCCCTACCTGTCAGGCTGTCGTGAGACACCAGGGAGCCCTGGGTCCACCGTGTAGGGCGTGACAGGAGAACAGTCTCGTGAGTAGCAGCGTGTCGGCCCTTGAGGGTTCAGCAGATCCGGCAGACGGTCGTGCGATCGATC
>DATLSX010000019.1:0-41239 GCA_035533915.1 Streptosporangiaceae bacterium | reverse complement strand
GCAGGATGCCGACGAGCCTGTTAGCGAGTCGGCGGAGGGCGTCGTTGTGCTCGATGCCGCGGCCGCGGAACTCGTCGTAGAGGGCGCGGGCGCCGGGCGATGCCCTCAGGGCCGTGAAGGCCTGGGCGTTGAGCGCGTCGACCAGGCGGTCGTTGTGGATGAACCGGGCGGCGACGACCTTCTTCTTTCCCGACGCGCGGGTGATCGGGCTGGTGGCGGCGTAGTTCCGGCGGGCCTTCCCGTCGGTGTAGCGGTGCGGGTCGTCGCCGAACTCTGCGAGCACCCGGGCGCCGAGGACGGCTCCCATGCCGGGCTGGGACCGGTAGATCTCAGCGTCCGGGTGCCGGCCAAAATCCTCCTCCACCTGCCTTTGCAGGATTTTGACCTGCTCGTTCAGGACAGTGATCACCGCGATCAGGGACCGGACGGTGGCGGCGTACGCGGCGGTGACAGCCGCGGGCTGGCCCAGCTGCGGGCTGCGCAGCGCGGCGAGGACCGCGGTGGCCCTGTCCGGGATGTTCCGGCGGCGGGCGCGCTTGAGGGCGGCGCTGACCTGCGCGCGGGTCAGCCGCGCGGCCCGCGCCGGATCCGGCGCCTTGCCCAGCAGCTCGAGGGCGTCGGGGGCGTCCAGGTCGTCGAAGGCCTCCAGCGCGCCGGGGAAGTACCCCAGCAGCTGGTGCCGCAGCCGCTGCACCGCCCGGGTGCGCTCCCAGATCAGCGTCTTGTGGGTGCGGGCCAGCACCTTGAGGCCCTCCGCCTCCGCGCTGTCCCCCGCGACGGCCCGGAGCTGATGGGAATCGGTGCGCACCATGTCGGTCAGCATGTGCGCGTCGCCGGCGTCGCTCTTGGCGCCGGACACGCCGTGCCGCTCCCGGTACCGCGAGGCCTGCAGCGGGTTCACCCCGTAGACCGTGTACCCGGCCGCCACCAGCGCCGCGACCCAGGGGCCGCGGTCGGTCTCGATCCCGATCACCACCTCCGCCTCATCCGCGTCCTCGCCCAGGTGCCGCCCGATCAGCTCGTGCAGCTGCGCGATCCCGGCCACGCCCTCGGGCAGCCGCCGCTTCGCCAGCACCCGGCCCGCGGCGTCCATCACCTCCACGTCGTGATGGTCCTCAGCCCAGTCATCGCCCACGAACAGCCGCATCCGCTCTCCCGTCCAAGATGTCGAAAACAGGCAGCAGCCAGCGGGAGAACTATCAGCGACCTAATGAAACTGTGCTCACCCCATCCGGAGGGCACGACATCCCAGCAGCGATCAATCCTCCCGGTCACCGGCAGGGGCACGGTCTTTCGTCAGGGCTTCAAGCCCGGGAAACACAAGTGCTCACCTGCCGGCGGCCACCACACCCGGAGTCTGCCAGACGGCGGGCTCCCTGAGACTCATTAGGATTCATCACCCTGGCGCTCATCCATCACCGCGACGATCCGCCGCCTGCAACGCCGGGCAGCCGGTTCACCAGCCTGGCCGCCAGGATCGCTAACCGGAACCTGGTTCAGATCAGGATGGACCCCGATCTGTCAGATTCACTCAAGATCGGGACGTTCGACCGCGTCTTGAGCGAAGCTGACCAGGCGAGCCTGCTCTTCGATGAGACGGTCTGGCGGGCGCAGGAACCCGCATCTGGCAGCGACGGCTCGAAGCCGTGCCCCGACTGCGGCGGCACCGGAGACCTGCGGGACGCGATCGGGACCTTCACTGACACGCGCGAGATCCGGCCAGAAGGGGGCTAGCGTGCAGCGCTTCCTTCACGGCACGCAGGCGGCCTGGGATGACCTGGCAGCCCGGGCCCGCAGCGCTTGCGTCGTGTTCGCGGCCTGCCAGCTTCCCGCCGGCTGCTACCCGGCAACCGCGAGGGTCGGGATCGAACTGCATGACGGCGAGGCGATCCTGTTCGTGGATAAGGGCATCGCCTACCACGGCCCGAGCCACGCTGTTCGGGCCTGGCTCAATGCCGGCGAGAGACGGTTCACTGGGCTGGGACGCCTGCGGGACTGGATAGAACACGAGATCGGCCCGCTCCTGCCGGCTCACGCCGGCCCGGGTGCTCAGCGTGCAGCGTCAGCCACCAGGCAGCCCGGCGCGCTGACTGACATCGACGCGGTCGCGGCCACAACGTCGCCGCATGCGGCGGTGGCCATCGACGCCAGGGACCTGCTCGGCGAGCTGAAGAGCAGGGTGTACGGCCAGGACGCGGTGCTGCAGGTGCTCGCGCGCCGGGTAGCGCAGCACGTCCGGCGCACGAGCCCGCGCCGGCCCGCGACCCTGTTCGCTCTGGGGCCCACGGGGGTCGGCAAGACGCACGCAGCCCTGGCACTGGCCGAGTCGCTGGAGGTGGTGCTCAGCGGACGGTGGTCGTCGTTCATCCGGCTGAACATGAACGAGTATCAAGAGCGCCACCGGGTGAGCCAGCTGCTCGGTGCCCCGCCCAGCTACATCGGTTACGGGGATGCCACTGCGCTGGCGGGCCAGTTGGCAGCCCAGCCGGAGAGCGTCGTCCTGTTCGACGAGATCGAGAAAGCGCACCCGGATATCCTGGTGGCGCTCATGAGCGCGATGGATGCCGGCGACCTGTCCTCTCCCGCGCCGGCCGCCCGCGGGCGAGCCATCGACTGCCGCCGAGCGATTTTCTTCTTCACCTCGAACATCGAAGTCACCGGCATCACAGCAGAACTCGACAGCGGCGGATCGCCCCCGGCATCCGCCGACGCCATCTGCCGGCGGCACCTGACCGCAGCCGGGATCCGCCCGGAACTAGCGGGCCGGATCGGAACCTTCCTGGTCTTCCGCCCTCTGTCCGCCCGGGCTCGCGCGGAGATCGCCACGACGGCCGTCGCCGGCATAGCCGCTGAATACGGGCTAACGGTCGCCCGGATAGCGCCCGAGGTGATCAGCGCGATAGTCAGCAGGCCCTACGACGGCCTCGGTGCCAGGCCTGACAGGTACTACATCGACGACCTGCTCAGCGCAGAGCTCTCGCGCTACGCCGCGGCCAACGGCCAGGCGACGATAGCAATAGAGGCCAGTCCCGTCCCCACTTGCGTTCCCGCCTGATCCTGACCAACGAGCTGGCGGCAGGCCGCACCCGAATGGCCAAGCCTGTCGTCCGCCAATCCCGCGCCAGGAAGCGGCCGGGAAATGTGACCCATCCTGTAAGCGTTTCTGCATGTTCTGCATGGCCATAGAAGCTGGCGATTAGTAACATCGGTCCTGATCTAAGGACAGGCAACCACGGAGTCGAGCCCTTAACTCGCTCAGCATTGGACGAGCCTGATTGAAAGTGCCGGGGACATCATCGGCAGAGGACGCGCAGAACTATATAACACACGCAACCGGAGGGGACGGGGCAGGGTATATGATGCTTTCTGGCTTCATTGGAAGAAAAGGGCTTGCCGTTCCGCTGGGTATCATTCTAGGTACCTCACTGGCTTTCACCGTCCATGGCGCGCCTGCCCAGGCGAATGCAACCGGCCAGTGGCATTTCACCGGGAGCATGGCCACCGACCATAACAACTGGTACAATGGGGGCTTCGCCCAATTGCCTGATGGCCGTGTGCTGGCCATCAGCGGATCCTCGGGCCCCGGCGTGCTCACCACGACTGCCGAAATCTACGACTCCGCGACCGGCCATTGGAGCCCCGCCGGCTCGCTGAACGACGCTCGCTATGCGTTCGGGCCGCCGTCGGTGTTGCCCAACGGCGATGTCCTGGTGGCCGGCGGCCATGACATCAACGTCAACGATTATGCCACCGCCGAGTTGTACGACCCGGCCACGAACAGGTGGACTTTGACGGGCAGCCTCAACACCTCCCGCCGCTACCCGGTGCAAGTCGAACTGGCCAACGGCGACGTACTGGTCGCCACCGGGTCGGACGGCCCGCCGACCTGCACCCGGTACCTCAACTCGGCGGAACTCTACAACCCTGCGACTGGCCAGTGGACCTACACCGGATCGACCCTAGTCCCGCGGGAGAGCGCCACCGCCATTCGGCTAGCCGACGGTCGCGTGCTCCTGGCCGGCGGCTACAACGGCAGCGGTCCCGGCTGCACCGATGCCGACCCGGTTGATACGGAGATCTATGCTCCGGCCAGCGGCCAGTGGTCGTTTGCCGGGAACCTGCCGCACGGCTGGGTAGGCGGAACCATGGTCTTGCTGCCAGACCACCGGGTACTCATGGTCGACGGCTCACAGCAAGGCTCGCCACCCTTCGCCGAGGCGGTGATTTTCAACCCGGCAACTAACCAGTGGTCCGAAGCAGCAGCGCCTATCCTGCCCCGAAGCGGCGCGGCGGCCACCCTCCTCCCGGACGGTAATGTGCTGGTTTCTCAGGGCGGCCAGCTGCAAAGCGAGATCTACGATCCACAGACAAACACATGGTCGCTGGACGCCACGACTCTCGATACCAACAACGGCGGCCACACCTTCCTGCTGCCAAATGGCCAAGTGCTCCTCGCCGGCGGTGGCAGCAGCACCGGCGCATTCACAACGGCCGAGCTGTACACGCCGGCCTCACCCGATAACGACTTGGCAATCGCCACGTCGGACGGCATCACCGCGAACGCCACCAGTCTTTCTGGGGCTGCTGTCAGTTATCCGCTCCCGACCGTGACCGACCCCGACGACGCCACCGATCCGGCGGCCGCGGACTGCTCCCCGGCCGCCGGATCGGTGTTCCCGATCGGCACCACGACGGTGACCTGCACGGCCACTGATCCCGACGACTCGAACTCCCCGGTCAAGACATCGTTCACAGTCACCATCAAAGGCGCCGCCGCCCAACTCGCCGACCTGTACCAGGCCGTCCAGGGAGTAGGTACGGGCACCAGCCTGGCCGACAAGATCTTCTTGGCCCAGGCCTACCTCGCCGCCGGTGATATCACCGATGCCTCGTCTACGCTGGACGCATTCATTAACGAGGTAACCGCCCAGTCCGGCAAGTCCATCCCGGCAGGCCAGGCCGCTGAGCTGATCGCCGATGCGCAGCGGATCCAGGCTCTCATCCGCCCGGTTTTCGTGCTCATACCAGGCATCACCAGCCAACTCACCTCTGCTGACATCTCGCAGGGGGTGACGCCCGGCTTCGACGCGATAGAGTCACTTCTCCAGGCGAAGTACCCTGGCGCCCAATTTGTTACCTACAGCTATACTGGATCGACTAAAGTCGGCGCGCCGCTGCCGTACGGCTGCGTTAACACCGTGACACCGCATCTGGCCGTCGACATTCAGCTCTTGAGCAGCCAGATTCAGGCCGTCTTGGCCAACGAGCCTAGAGCCGACATATATCTAGTCGGGCACAGCCTGGGCGGCATCGTCGCTTACGGCTACATGTCCGCGCTGGAGGGGGCAAAAGGTATTGTCGCACCTCTGCCCCAATCGAACCTTAAGGGCGTTATAACGCTCGACTCTCCCATCGGGGGAATATCAAATGACCCAGTCTACCTCGCTGCCGCGAAGGCGGCCTTCTCGGCGAAATGCCTCGCGGAAGGCAGCCCGATCCCTATTGGGCAGCCTCAATATGCTGTCGATGACATGTCGACGATCTTCGTAAGTACGCTGCTCAGCACGCCGCCGGACAGCAGTGCCGCAGACCCGCAGGGCGCTCAGGCCAGTGTGTTGTCCATCGAGCCGAACGTCGCGCTGCCCTATCCATCCAATCAGCAAGCGGCAGAGGATGCCAACGCGAACGGGATGTCAATTCTCGCGGTCGGCAATACTAACGACCTGCTATGGCGCCCAGGTGAGTGCCTCGTCGGGCAGAAAGATTTTACGGACACTCAATGGCTGGAGGACGAGGGAACTAACTCGGGAATCTATGCCCGTGAGTTCACGTCAGGCAGCCTAAACTGCCTCTCCGGCTTCAGTGTCAATGCAGCAAATCACCTCGATGTGCTCACTGACCCTGGTGTTATACAGGCAATGCTGGAATTTGTTTCCGGAGCTACTCCGGCGGCTCTAGGCGTCGCTCCCCCTGGGCCAGATAGTTAGGACCAGGAGCGGCACCGCTTAGGTCGTGGGAGTCGTTTCTCGCCTGCACATCAGCATTGCGGTCCTGAATCACTCACGGTTGCCTCGTTCGTCGCGCTCGAACGCGAAATCCGGTTACAATCTGAGCGCATTGACTTGGTTTTGCTTCGTACACCAGCCGCAGAGTCTAGAGAGGACGAATTGCCTGCGCTTCACCAGACTCCTTACCAGTTCGCTGCGATCTGGAGGGAGGAACAACGCCTCCGCTAAACTGATCAGATTGTCTACTCGGTATTGATCCTAACGGCGCTCCGACAGCTGGACAGCGGCGCCAGAACGAGCCCTCGGCGCGCGCAGTCGTCTGCCTGCTCACGGGCCAACTGGCGAGGCCTGGCCTGGTGTCCGCGATGTTGCCGCTGGGGCGGAGCAGCGGGATCGCGGGGAGGCTCGGGGGATTGGTCTGATCTGGTTACCGGCGATGCTGGGCGACGTGGCTATGGCTGAGATGGCCTGCCAGGGCACTGATTGTGGCATGGATCTCTTGGGCGAGGCGCTGGGCGAGGATGGTCAGCTGACCGTCGGTTGCAGTCGGGGTCCCGGTGATCTCGGCGTAGCGTGAGCCTGCCGTGAGCAGAGCTGGGGCGATGACCAGGAACTGATATGGGATGTAGATCGCGCTGGTGATGACGAGGACGTGGCTGCGGGCTGCGGGCCGTAGGCGGCGGATGAGTTCGGTGATGGCGTCGCTGGTGTCGGCTCGGCGGCCTGGTCGGGATGGCTTGGCGATCATTACTTGGATACCGGTGCCACCCGGCCCCCGGGGAACTGCGGCGTGGTGTTGCCGGGCGAGTGCGGCGCCGAGTACCGCAGTCAGGTGTTCAACCTCGGTGCGGTGGCCGGTGGGCGGGTCTTCGGCGGGAGCGAGTGGCCGCTCCGCGCTCAGAGCGACGAGCGTTCCTAGCCGAGTCCCGGCGTCGGCGAAGGTGCGGGCGAGGGCAGCGCGCAACTGGTTGCCGGTGACTGTGCCACCGAGGACCACGGTGATGTCGTAGCCGGGCAGCGCAGGTGGAGGAGTGCTCAGCAGCCCGAGCGGGCCTGCGGCGTCCAGTAGTGCCGCGACTTGGGAGGAGCTGAACGCGGCGGGGGGTGCATCGTGCCGTTCGCCGCCGCGCCTGGTGTCGAGGGCATCAGCGGACCAGCGAAGCAAGGCGGGTAGGTCGCGTGCAGGATCATCGACGCGCGGCCCGCCGAGCTGGCTGGCAAGGGAGCGGAAGGCCGGAGACAACAGCCAGTCCCGTCCCAGGCTGATGGCCTCCGCGCGAGTCGCGGCATGCCAGCGGATCGGGCGCGGGCCGGTTGCCTGGTTCAGATGGTCAAGGTCCATAGCACTCGTGGATCACCGTATTCCAGGTCCGCTGCGATCGTCCCGGCGGGCAGGCGCGAAACCAGGTCGTGCCATGGCGCAGCCGCGACGGACGGTGCCGCCAGCCGCAGCCCGCATAGTGCCTGCGCTTCTAGCCAAGTCGCGCCGCGACCGCGGGCATCGATGGTCAGTTCCTGGAAGGCATCCGCAGCGCGGGCCGCGCTGCCTTCCCTTCGGATCACTTCGGCAAGGCCGAGCGCGGCCATTGCCGACGCGACCGGGCACGAACCACGATCAGCCGCAGCCTGGTAGTGCGCGCGGGCTCGGGCGACCCCGCCGCTTGTGTTCAGGGCGAGTTCGAGGTCGCCCAAGATTAGGTCCAGGTCGTCGAGCTGCCGCAGGCTGCGGTCCCGTTCCGGCACGCCTGGTACCGGCTCGCCCGCTCTGCTGGGATCTGCAGCCCGGCGTACCCGCTCGGCGAGCAGGCGGACGGTGTCTAGGTCGGCGAGCGCGCTATCGAGTCCCTCGTCGTCGAACCGGTCCGCGGCCCGGGCGATGGCCCGGTCAGCGGCGTCCGGATCGCGCAGGTAGCAGTGGGCCATGGCTTCCAGCCAGCCGCCCCAGGACTGCCACCGGGCGATCGCGAACCGGCCGCGCCGGTACTGGAGCTCAAATGCCCGGCGCAGCGCCGCATCGAACTGGCCCTGGTACAGGGCCGCGGCGCCGGACTCCAGCAATGCCCCGGCCAGCCGCTCCGGGTCCCGTGCGCCGGCCAGGCCCCTCACCGCAGCCTCGGCGTCAGCAGCGGCATCAGCAGGCCGCCACGCGTACCGGCGGGCGAATGCCCGGTAATAGCAGTCCGCCGGGTAGGGCGAGCCGTCCGGTTGCTGCCGGTGCTTGATCGCCCAGTCCGCTAGCACGCCAATCTCCAGCGACCGGCGCGAACTCAGCAGCAGAGCGAACTGGCGCGTTAGCACCGGGTCGCCGATCATCCGCGCGCCAGGAAGCTCCAGCAGCCGCCGGATCCGCGCCAGTCCCCGCACTGCCACCGCCGCCACTCCGCCGCCGTACAGGCTCCGGCTGATAACCAGCCGCGCATAAGCCCCGGCCATCCGCCATCGCCCGGCACGCACGTCAGCCCGTAGCGCCGAAGCCAGGGCATGCGACTCCTCTCCCGGCGGCCCGAACCGCTCGACGAGCCGTGCGCTGACGATACCCGGCACCGGCCCCACCGAGATCCGCGGATCCGGCGGCGGATCCTGGTACGTGGTGAACCCCGGCACATCGGTGTCCGCCACCACGTAGCCCGCCCGCGCCGCTGCGTCGAGGAAGGCCCGGGCGGTTAGCGGGACCGTGACCCTCATCTCCGCGGTGTTCGTCCCGGCCGGGAAATCTGGCAGGAAGCAATCAGCGGCAGCCGGGAAGAACAGTCCCGCCGTCGTCCGCGCCGGCATCCATGGCTCAAACCACGCGACCGCATCCGCCAGACCCATCGCCCGCTCCAGCAGGTCAGCCAGATCCGCGTCCGCGCCTGCGTACCCGTAAATCACCATGGTCCGGCCCCGCACGAGCCCAGCAAGATGCTCGGCATCCGCGTCAGGTAACGGCGTCATCAGCTCCCTGTCAGCAAATGCCAGCGTCGCCGGATCCTCTGCCGAGCCATGGAACTTCACCAACCCGCCACGCCCGGCCTCCGACAACGGCAGCAGCAAGGGTGCCATAGCCGCCAACTCATGTCCCGTTGCACAGCACCCGTCTATGGCCATCGCACGGCCAGCGGTGCCGCAAACTGCCCTGCGTGCGGATCCCGGTCGTACTACCGCTCCCCCTCCGACTACGCCCCGCCGACCAGGCCCTCCTGGGGCGGTGGCGGTGGGTCGTCCAGTGGCGGGTCGTCCGGCGGCGGGAAGTCTCGGCGGCTGCGTGGAGGGGGGCCGTCTCGTACACGGCTGCTGAATGGCGAACGATCGAGCCCCTGGCCCGCCAGGCCGGGGAGCAGGCGCGGGAACACCCGGAGCGCCGCGACCTCTTCCTCTGCCACGCCTGGGACGACCGGAAGGGTGCCGCGAGGGAGTTGTGTGACCTGCTGGTGTCCCTCGGCGCGACGGTCTGGTTCAGCGAGAAGGACGTCGGCCTCGGCAAGTCGTTGCTCCGCGAGATCGACAAGGGGTTGGCGAACTCCCGGATCGGCATCGTGCTAGTGACCCCGGTGCTGCTCAAGAGCCTGGCGGCCGAGCGGATCGCCGACAAGGAACTCTCCGCGCTGCTCGCGACCGATCGGGTCATCCCCGTGGCCCATGGCACGACTTTCGACGCCCTCCAGGACGTCAGCCCTCTGCTCGCCGCACGGTCCGGTCTGAGCACCGGGGACTCGTCGATGCGGGACGCCGCGACCAAGGTTGCCGCTGCGGCGGCCGCCGAGGACGACACCTGACGGGAGCGACGACGCCCGGCCCACTCGGTGCCGGGCGAGATGTTCCGTAATGAACAGCCTTCTCTATGCGGGCACAGAATTGGGCAATTTGTGCGCGGTCACCAGCGACGGTCGCCTTTGCGGCTCGCGTGCATAGTCGGCACGGGGTGACGGAGAACCGTGCCGTTAGTGACCTGGCGTAACGGTCAGGGTTGGCTTACGTTCGGTGTGTAAGAGCTGGGGCCCTGATGGCCCGGCCTTCCGGGGGTCTCAGCCGGACTCCTGGGAGGTGCCCTGTGACCGCTACGTCCACGTCCGCAGCCGTTTCCGCTGAGATTGTCGCTGTCGAGCCAGTGTTCTCCGGCCCGGAGCGGCAGGCGCTGGCGGGGTTCCTGGCCGGTTATACCGGCCTGACCCGCGAGGCGTATGCGCTGGACCTGCGCCAGTTCGCGAGCTGGTGCCAGCGGTGCCACATCCGCTTGTTCGGCGTGCGGCGGTCGGATATCGAGTGCTTCGCCCGCGACCTGGAAGCGCGCGGCCGGGCGCGGGCTACGGTGACCCGCCGCCTGTCGACGATCGCGGGGTTCTGCCGGTACGCGGTGGAGGAGGATCTGCTGGATCATTCCCCGGCGGTCCATGTGCGCCGTCCCCGCGTGGATTACGAGTCGCACGCGACGGGGCTGGACCGCAATGAGGTCGGCGCGCTGCTGGTGGCCGCTGGTCTGGGCCCGGCGGCCGGGCATGCCCTGATCTCCCTGCTGGCCATGAACGGGCTGCGGGTGTCGGAGGCCACCGGCGCCGATATCGGGGCGCTCGGCGTCGAGCGCGGCCACCGGGTCCTGACGATCCGCCGCAAGGGCGGCAAGGTCGTCACCATCCCGCTGGCCCCGAGGACGGCCCGCTCGATCGACCTGGCGATCGGGGAGCGGTGCGAGGGGCCGTTGTTCCTGGCCCCGGACGGGCGCTGTCTGGACCGGCACGGCGCCGGGTCGCACGCCGCGCCGGAATCACCAAGAAAGTCGGGCCGCACACGCTCAGACACGCGTTCATCACCGCAGCCCAAATGGGCAGAATTGCATTCGATGCATCATTCGGCAGGTCGCGTGAACACGCGCTGCCTGCGGCGCAGCGTGCGGCCTTGCGATGCCGTCGGCCTGCCAGAGCGCCGCGTGGCTGCGGTGACCTGGGACTTCATGGGCCGCTTAGACCGGATGCAACGATGATGCGGCTGATGTCGTTGCGTGGCATGCATCATCGTTCCGCCTGCTGACATCGTGGTGCATCCGAGATCAGCCGGTTGCATCGGGTGCATCATCGGCGATCACGGTGAGCGGCGCCCAGCCGGCACCCCGAGCTGCGACGGACGCGCTGGGACTCCGCCTCATTGGTCACGTCACGCGCCTGACCTGGCAACCAGCCGCTCTTGTTGCACCTGGTGCATCCCCGCGCCAGCGAGACCGGCGTTCTCGCGGCCGCCAGTCCGCCCGTCAGCTACGCCGCCGCCGCCGCGCCGCCGCGCCGCGGACGTGGCCGGCACGCATCGCGGTCGCCGGCCGACGGACGCTCCTGGCCTGGGCTGACTGGGATCCGCCGCACGGCTGGGCTGGCCCACACCCATAATCACCAGCCCGGGCAATGGCTCACAGGTTGCCTAATCCGGCTGAGGTATTCAGCGTGGTAGGAACATTGCTCTCTACCAGTTTCGACGCCGGCGTCCCGCTACGGGGCGTCCAGGAAGCCGCCTCCCGCGCCGACCCGCGCACCACCATGCGATACGACCGGGCCAGGGCTTCCCTCGACCGGCACGCCACTTACATCGTCGCCACCTGCATCGCCGGAGCGGCCGGGTAACCGCGGCCCCCGCGCCAGAACCCGGCCAGCCATCTAGCTGGGCCAGCCCTCGCCGCTGGCCCAGCCCCGGTTCACGCTGGCGTCACCCGCGACTGTCGTACCGCTGTGCTACCGTAGTGTCATGGCAGTCCGCAAGAAGCGCTCCATCTCCATCCCGCCCGAGCTCGACGGCCAGATCGCCGCCGCCGCCCAGGCCGCCGGGCTCAGCTACAGCGCCTGGGTGGCCGAGACCGCGCGGAAGGAGTTCACCATCCGCGCCGGCCTGGTGGCCGTAAGCCAGTTTGAGACCGAGCACGGCGCGTTCACCCCGGACGAGATCTCCGCGGCCGATGAATGGGCCGCCCGGGTCACCCACCCAGCCGGCGCCGGGCGCAGGACCGCGTGAGCGGGATCACCTACGACTCCGGGGCGCTGATCGCCGCCGAGCGCGGAGAACGCCAGATGTGGGCCCGCCACCGCGCGCTGCTGCTGCGCCGGGTCGTCCCGGTCGTGCCCGCCCCGGTCGTCGCCCAGTGCTGGCGCGGCACGCCGCGCCAGGCCCAGCTCGCCAGGCTGCTGGCCGGATGCGAGACCGAGGCCCTCGATGACACCAGGGCCAGGGCCACCGGAATACTCGCGGGCCGCACCCGCACCACCGACATCGTCGACGCCAGCGTCGTCGAAGGCGCCCTGCGCCGCGACGACCTGGTCATCAGCTCCGACGAAGGCGACCTGAACGCCATCGCCGCAGCCATCAGCCGCCGAATCGATATCGAGCACCCATGACCCCGGCCAGTCACGATACGTGACCGAACGAATGGCGCGATCGGCGACGCAGCGCCGCCTGGACGGCAATCTGGTCACCAGCATGATTGCTGCGGTCGCGCCCGAACGGGAATTCTGTACCCAGTCGGCTGTCTGCCAGAATGACGCCTCCTAGCCCGCCGGGCACGGCGTCGGCGACCGAGGAGCGGCCAGGTCGCCGACCCGCTGAACCAACGCGTTGGCCGGGCCGGCCAACGCGCTCGGTGACCTGGCAGCGCTCTCCCGGTCGGGCCGGCCTAGAATCTCGGCCGGCCCGGGCCAGTTACGAAGCGTGCCCTACTCGGACGCAGTTCGCGGGAATGACACGAATCTCTGATTGTCTCCGCTATCGGTAGTGAAGGTTCCGGGAGCAACTCAGTGCTGCTTCATCGTGTCCCAGCAGCCGTGACAGTTCTGCGGGTCCAGACCCGTGATCAGCTCACCAGCGGCGACACCTGGGCGAACCCAGTTGCCCGAACGCTCCGCCGTCCTGCCACACACCTGACATGCCAGTTGGATCGGCATGGTCATCTCCGTAAACGGTCAATGAGGGTGATGTGGCTGGGGGGCGATCGCCCCCGCGAGGCCAGGCTACGGTACCGGGCTGGGTCACGCCGGATCAGCGCTGGCCGCCCCAGGTTCGGGTAGCTGGCTGGCGAGCGCACAGGTGACGTGCTCGATCAGCGGATCGAAGACACCCGACGGGATCTCCGGGTCGTTGCTCGCCATGATCGTCGCGAACCGCTCCGAGATCCGGTTCCAGCCCGCGGCCAGGCGCGCCATCGCGTCCCAGCCCCCGGAGTCGGTCGCAGCCGCGGTGATCGAGTTCTGCGACGCCGCGCTGGCGGAGAGCCCGCACCGCGTGGGCAAGCCGCTGACCGGATGCCACGGCGCCCGGCGCGGCACCTACCGCGTCGTCTACCGGATCGACGAGAGCACCCGCACCGTTCACGTCCTCGACATCGATCACCGCTCGGAGATCTACCGCCCCCACGCCTGACAGCCTCGCCCAGCAGCCTTGTCCCGGCCAGCCTCGCCCAGCAGCCTTGTCCCGGCCGCATGTCAGTTCCGCCCGGATACGCGAGCGGAGCGGCCGATCCGCACGAGCGGTACCAGCGACCCATAATCTTCACGTCCAGTGATCAACGACGAAGTTCACTCGCACGCAATCCCGCCTAACTGAACTGGTTGATCCGGGCGGCCGCTATGGTTCCCTCTTCCCTGGAAGCACGCTGGATGAGGAGATTGTCGCAGTGATCACCTGCCACTGCGAGGAGATCCGCCGACTCGATGGCGACGAGGCTGCTCGTTACGCGGGCGAGCACCTCAGGCTGATCGAGCGCGGCGTGATCCCACTGGGGCGAGGACTATCAATGCGATCAGACACGCAGCAGATGCGTGCGGGACTTCCCGCCGCGGCACTAGGCGGCGGACCGGCGCGTGTCGCCCACAGCTAACGACTTGGTGCGCGATAGGAGATCCCTGGGCGTAGCGGCTGATCTTGGCGTGTCGGGTCCCGGGACGGTGAACGGCCGCGCGGGACGATCAAGATGTGTCGTCAAGATGGGCCCGCGCGGCCTTGCCGCATCGTATCTGCACCGGCCTGCCATGTCGCCGTCTGGGCGAGCTGATCGCCGAACTGGCCGGGCCGTGGGCCGCGCGGCAGGAATCGCGGCTGCGGGAGCGGCGGGGCGGCCGGGACCGGCTGCGCGCTGAGGGCGCGGGCCCGAACCGGGAACTGGCGTTCGCCGACCGGGTCATCGCTACCCTGGTCATCTTGCGGTTCCAGCTCCCGCACGCCGCCCTCGCGCTCTTTTACACGGTGGACCGCTCCACGATCACCCGGGCCGTGCACGAGATCCGGCCGCTGCTGGCGGCCCGCGGCTTCGCGGTGCCCGGCGAGCCCGGGCTGCGGCTGCGCACGCTGGCCGACGTGTTCGCCCACGCCGCCTCCCAGGGTGTGGAACTGCGGATCGACGGCACCGAGGTCCGCGTGCGCCGCCCCCGGGCGAACAAGCCCGGCCGCCGGGCGTTCGTCTCCGGCAAGATGAAGCAGAACACCAAGAAGGCCGCCGTCGTCAGCGACGAGAAGGGCCGCACCCCTGTGGGCCGGAGCTTTCCGGCCCGGTCGCATGCACGACCAGACGGCGCTGAAGACCGAGGGCATCTGCGACCTGCCCGAGCAGTTCCCCCAGGTGAAGGCCAAGGTCGATGCCGGATACCGGGGACTGGCCAGGCAGTTCCCCGGCTAGGCCCAAGCCCCGCCGCTCAAGCCGAAGAAGGACGCCCCGCCCGAGGAAGCGTCCGCCTGGGAGGCGGCCCGCAAGAAACAGTCCTCCGAGCGGATCCCGGTCGAGCACGCCAACTCCGAGCACAAGCAGTGGCGGCCCCTCCAGCGCTGGACCGGACGCCGCGAGCACTACGACGAAACCCACCTGGCCATCGCCGGCCTGGTCTCCGACCGCACAGCCATGCGGTAATCTCCCGCCAGCCAACCCGCCAGGCCAGCACGACCCAACCCCAATCGCGCACCACGTCGTAAAACAGCTGCAATTCGCTGATGGCGACCCGCCGATCGGTGTGCGTGTTCATGCCTGCCGGTTCGGCGGACCGCTTGCCCGGAGCAGGGTCTCCTGCGTGTCAGCGGCGACGGCCGGGCCTGGTCCGCCGGCTGACAGCGCGGTGGCCCCATCGCCGGCCGCCGCGGCGGCACCGGTATGAGGGAAGCTGACCTGACCCGCGGGAACGCGCCATCGCGAGTCTGGTTCGACGGCCGGCCGAAGAACTCGCCGTTCGCCTCGCTGTCCGGCACGTCCGTCACGGACCCGTCCATCGAGACGACACGAAGCCCGCGGCAGAACACCCCCGGAGCGTCATCCGCCCCCGTCGGGCCCGCGACCTGCCCGAACAGCGCCCGGACCGGCCCCAGCCCCAGCTTCCCGCGGCCCCGCGACAACGCGGCCCCGCGACAACGAGGAGATATTCGGCAGCCACCACTCCCGGCCCCCGCCGGCGTCCACCCCGCCGCCCGGCCAGCAGGTCCTTCCCCCGCCGCTGGTGATACAGCCCGCCAGCCAGCTTCGACATCACCTGCCCGTACCCGCAGTTCCGGCCCCGGAACAGCCACAACGCCAGCACGAAATACACCACCAGCCGCGTCGGCAGCAGCCGCCGCCGCAGCTCCCGCGCCCCCGCCGAATCCACCAGTTCCGGCGTGAAAACCCTGGTCAGAACGCCAACCGAAATCCGGTCCGGCAGCCACCGTCCGGTGACAAACCCTCAGCACCATCATGAGCCACAAAACGGTTACGATATCACCTCAAACCGTAAAGCAAGGCCATTGGCCCGTGCCCGGGCAGGCTCGGGGCGGCGCTGATGCACTGATCGGGGGTCGCTGAAGAAGGCTGGTTCGGTAAGGTGCCGTTCGTGCTGAACGGTGAGGCGGTCTTTATCCCGGATGACATCCCCCGGCGCGGAATGCTAGCGGTCTGGGGCACGGGTTCGGGGTCGGTCAAGGTGGAGCTTGTCTTCGCCGGCGGGACGTACGGTGTGCGCAAGCGCCTGATCTCCGCGGACCTTATCCCGGTAAGCGAAGCGCTGCCGGCCCTGCTGGCGCTCGATCCTGATCCGGCCGGCCGCGCTATGCAGGCACCGCGGCGATCAGTCCAGGTATGGGCGGCCGCGGCGACCGCCGGGGTCGGTCTGGTGGCACGCGGCCGGCTGCTGCCCGCAGTCAGCCGCGGGGGGATGGATGCCTGGCGTGCGGGGCCGCTGGACCCGGCTGACGTGCTGTGGCTGCGCGAACTCGCCGCTTCTTTCCCGCCGGCCGCCCACGCCCTCGGGATTCCCGGCTCGCGCCCGATGCGGCTGCGCTCCCCCGAGTCGCTGATCCGCGAGTTCTGGGACGCGATCGCGGACACGCTGGTCCGGACCGCCGCGGCGCCCCGCGCGGTCGGGTCGCCGGCGTTCGCCGCAGTCGAGCCGACGCCGGTCCCGGACCTCGCCGACTGGCTGGCCGAGGCCACCAAGGGCCTGTCCTCCGGCGCGCGCCTGGGCCTGCGGGTTGAGGCCGCCCAGCGATCACCGCAGTCCAGCAGCCTCCAGGATCCTGGCAACTACGGCGAGGATGACGACGCGGACACAGACCTGGCGGACACCGAGCAGGCTGGCACGGACCTGGCCAGCACGGATTCCGGCGAGCCCGATAACAGCGGGCCGACCTTCCGGCTGATCCTTCAGCTGCGCAGTACCGCCGATCCGAGCCTGATCGTGGACGCCGCCGCGCTGTGGAGCCAGCCTGAGGCCGTGCTCGCCCGATTCGGCGCGCAGGCCGACATGGACCTGATGACCGCGTTGCGCCGCGGCGCCGCCGTCTGGCCGCCGCTGGCACCGCTGCTGGAGCAGGCGAGCCCGGCGATGCTCGAACTGGGCGATGATGACGTCGCTGGCCTGCTCGGGCCGCCGGCCGAGGATTTGGCCGGAGCGGGGATCGAGGTGCTGTGGCCGTCCAGCCTGGTCGATGACGGTCTCAAGCTCCGAGCGGTCGCAACGCCGACGCCGGGAAGGCTGACCGAGTCCGGGTTCGGCATGGCTGCGCTGCTGGATTTCCGCTGGCAGCTCACTCTTGGCGGGGAACTGCTGAATGAGGACGAGATCACGGCGCTGGCCGAGGCGAAACGGCCGCTGATCAGGCTACGCGGCCGCTGGGTGACCCTTGACCCAGCGCTGCTGGACAAGCTGCGCCGCCCGCCGCGCGCGCGAATGCGACCTATGGAGGCGCTGGGCGCCGTCCTGGCTGGCGCCGCTGAGATCGACGGCGAGATGGTCGCCGTCGTGGCGGCGGACGGACTCGCCGATCTCGCCGAACGGGTGGCCGCGATCGCTGCGTCGCCGCCGGCGCTTGATCCGCCGCCCGGGCTGCAGGCTACCTTGCGGCCATATCAGCAGCGGGGCCTTGGATGGCTGGCCGGAATGTGCGAGGCCGGTTTCGGCGGCTGCCTGGCCGACGACATGGGGCTGGGCAAGACGATCCAGGTGATCGCCCTGCATCTGCACAGACTGGACCTCAAAGCCGGGCCGACGCTGGTGGTGTGCCCGACCTCGCTGCTGGGAACCTGGGAACGGGAGGTACGCAAGTTCGCTCCGGGCGTCCCGGTCCGCCGCTTCCATGGAGGCGGGCGCCACCTGCGTGAGGTCGCGGCGGATGAGATCGTACTTGCCACGTACGGCGTGGTGCTCCGCGACTCGGCGGAACTCGCCGGCCAGGGCTGGGGACTGGTAGTGGCCGACGAGGCGCAGCACGCCAAGAACCCGCTGTCGCGCACCGCACGGGAGCTGCGGGCGCTTCCGGCTCCCGCCCGGATCGCGCTGACCGGCACCCCCGTGGAGAACCGGCTGTCCGAGCTATGGTCGATCCTGGACTGGACCACGCCAGGCCTGCTCGGTCACCTGGAGGCATTTACCCGGCGGATCGCGGTCCCGGTGGAGCGGCACCGGGACGCTGAGGCTACCGCGCGGTTCGCGGCGCTGGTGAAACCGTTCCTGCTGCGGCGCAAGAAGACCGATCCCGGTATCGCCCCGGAGCTGCCACCCAAGACTGAGACGGACCAGTTCGTGCCGCTCTCCGCCGAGCAGGTCACGTTGTACGAGGCGGTGGTCCGCGAGACGATGGAGGCCATCGCCTCCTGCGACGGCATCGAGCGGGCCGGCCTGATCTTCAAGCTGCTGACCGCGCTCAAGCAGATCTGCAACCATCCGGCTCAGTACCTCAAGCAGCCGGGCCCCCTGTCAGGCCGGTCCGGCAAGCTGGCCGCGTTCGACGAGCTGACCGATGTCGTCCTGGCCGGCGGCGAATCCATGCTTGTGTTCACCCAGTACACGCGGATGGCGGTGCTGCTGCAGCAGCACCTGGACGCCCGCGGCATCGGGTCGCTCTTCCTACACGGCGGGGTGCCAGTGCACCGCCGGGAGGAAATGGTGGATCAGTTCCAGGCCGGGAAAGTACCGATCTTCCTGCTGTCGCTCAAGGCCGGTGGTACCGGCCTGACCCTGACCCGTGCCACGCACGTGCTGCACTATGACCGCTGGTGGAATCCCGCGGTCGAGGATCAGGCCACCGACCGCGCCTACCGGATCGGCCAGGATCACCCGGTCCTGGTGCACCGGCTCATCGCGGAGGGGACGCTGGAAGACCGCATCGCGTCCCTGCTCGATAAGAAACGCGAGCTGGCGGATGCCGTGATCGGCTCGGGCGAGGGCTGGATCGCCGAGATGTCCGACGGCGAACTGGCCGAGCTCGTGTCGTTCAAGGCAGCGACATGACCGGCCAGGCCGGCGCAGGCCGCCCGGAAACGGCGGAGCACACCTGGTGGGGCCAGGCCTGGGTGGATGCGCTCGAAGAGCGTGCCCGGCTGGATCCCAACCGGCTACCGCGCGGCCGGGACTACGTCATCAGCGGAGCAGTCGGCGAGCTGGCTCTCGCACCAGGCGAGGCGCGGGCGCAGGTCCGCGGTCGGCGAACCCAGCCGTATGACGTCCGGATCCGGGTCCGGCGATTCACTGACGACGAGTGGGACCAGGTCCTGGCCGCTATCTCGGCCCAGCTTGGTCACGCCGCGGCCATGCTGGAGGGCGACCTGCCCCGGGAGATCGCCGACGATGCCGCCGCGGCCGGCATTACCCTGCTGCCCGGCGCGAGCGAGGTCGGCCCGCGCTGCACCTGCCCGGACGACGCCGATCCGTGCAAGCACGCCGCCGCGGTCTGGTTCGGCGTAGCTGACCACCTGGACGCCGATCCGTTCGCGGTTCTGCTGCTGCGCGGCCGCACCCGCGGCGAAGTGCTAGCCGGGCTGCGGGCTCGCCGCCGAGACCCAGCCGCTAGCCCGGTCAGCGCTCCGGGCGAGGGGATGCCGGACCAGCCCATCGCGACCGCGGCGCCAGCCGAAACGGACGCGGACGCCGGCGTCGACGCGCGTGCCGTGCTGGCCGCGCCGCCATCGCGAAGACCAGTCCCCGTTCCGTCCCCGCCGCCTGGCCGACCAGGCCATCCAGCGGCGCTTCCCGTCGACCCGCCGTCTCAGCGCGCCGGACTGCGTGCGGACCTGCTGGAGCTGGCCGCTGACGCCGCGCGCCGGGCCTGGGAGATGGCCGTCGGCCTCGACGCGGACGCGGGGCTTTCCCTCAGCGCGGACGCCGATCTGGCCCGGCGAGCTGAGCGAGTCATCGGCACGCCTGCCTTCACCGCCATCGCCAGTAAGTCGGGCGTCGGCGGTCGCGAGCTTATGCGCCAGGCGCTGGCGTGGCGGTACGGCCGTCAGGCCGGCCTTGAGCTGCTGAGCACGCAGTGGGATCCGGCTGACGCGGCCGACGAGACGGCGGACCTGTTCAAAGCCGCCCGGGAAGCGCTGCGCACCGTTTCCGGCCTGCCCGCCGAGGTCACCGGCAATCGGGTCACCGCGGGCCGAGCGCAGCTGCGGCTCGGCCGCGACTTGCTGTGGTACCCCTACGGGCGATCGGACGGTGAATGGGAGCCTTCCGGGGAACCCCAGCCCGACCCGTCCAAGGCTGCGGCCAATCTATAGCCCGCATCCATGCCCCAACACGCCACCAGTCATGGACGAGTCTGACCTCAGACCCCGGAGATGACGACGATGCGGACAGACCACAGCGCGGGAAAGCTGGGCCTGGGTGAGTTCCTGACCGAACTGGAAGAACGGCTGCGCGCGCTGACCGCCGACGACCTGCGAGCACTGCTGCTGAGGCTCGCCCGCAGGTAGCCATTCAGCGTGTCCGACATCGACGCGTTCACCGAAAGGGTCAGCGGCGGCGAGCACTTCCAGGACTGGAGCTGGGACAACGATGCGGAGCAGGAGCGGCCCTGGGGCGATGAGTCCTGGACGGGCGAGATGGACGACCTGTTCGCCCGTGCCGCCGACTTGTTCCTGGCCGGGGACATGACAGCCGCCGGGGACGCGTACGGTCGTCTTCTCGACGCGTTCGAGCGGGACGGTGAGGTGGGGACGTTCTGCGGCCCGGCGGTCGCGGTCGACATGGTCAGCGCCGACGTCGGCGAGGCGGCACATGACCACGCACCTGGGACGGCAGTTCACCGCTATCGACACCGCCGGCTTGCGGGACGAGATCTCGTACCCCGGCGGCCCTTGGAACAATGATTCCGAAGGCAACGGTCTCCTCGGTGGTCAGAACGGCGGGACCGCCGCTCGGCGTCCAGTGCGGCGGCGAGATGGCGGAACAACGCGATGGCGAGCTCGGTGCCGCCCGCTACGATGCACTCCCCGCCCGCCATCGACCCGGGCAGCCGAGCAGGTCAAGGCCGGCCGACGGCAGACGGGGTGATCAGGCCGCAACCTGCGGCAGGCCGCGCACGGCCAGGTCACGGCGCTGCCATAGCTCGCGGGGCGGCCCTACGGCGGCCCTGGGGCTGGCCCTAGAGCGGCCCTAGGACGCCCGGGGGAACGAGGGGGAATGCGGGGGAGATCGCTAGGGCCACGAACCGCGAACCCCCAGGTCACGAGGCCAAGATCGTTACCTGAGCGGCCGATACGCCACTCTGACACGGAAGAGGCCACTGGTTCAATCCCAGTACCGCCCACGCAGGTCGGAGCCATACGGCTTGCGCCTGGCCCTACTGAACCGGCCCGGGTTTCGTGGAGGCTTCAGTTCTTGGCGGCAGCCATTTGCTGTGCCTGGGTTTGAGCGTAGTAGCTGGCTTCGTGCTCGGCGGGCGGGATGTGCCCGATGGCGCCGTGGAGCCTTCTGCTGTTGAACCAGTCGATGTACTCGGCGGTGGCGAGCTCGACGTCGGCGAGGGTTTTCCAGGGCCTCGCCGGCTGATGAGCTCGGTCTTGTACAGGCCGATCGCCGATTCCATCAGGGCGTTGTCGTAGCGGCCAGGACGGCGAGCTGGAGCTTGCGCCGGTCCCGGCCACGCGCGGCGCACTCAGCCAGGAAACGCTCCCGCATCCCCTCCAGGACCAGCGGATCTGCCCGGCTGGCCCCGGACCAGGCGATCGCGTCAGCGGCCAGGCGGAGGAAGACCTCGCCGGGGAAGGTGTCGCTGCGGGGATGCGACGGCTCAAGCTCGCCCAGGAGTCCCGAGATCGCGGCGTCCCGCGCGAGCCCGCCGAGCAAGATATGGCGAGCGGTGACCGCGTCATCAGGCGTGGGCCGCCTCCTGGCTGGCATACCTAGACCGTAGCCCGGCCCGTCGCCTGCCAGCCACGAGAGTGAGGATCTCCAGCCGAAGCAGAACGGGCGCCGACGCGACCGCCACTCTCAGCCATCCTCATCGTCGGCCGACGCTTGCAAGTACGGCTCGATCTGGGCGCGATCCCTGCACGTTCGAGTTGTCGTGAGTGAGCTGCGGAACTGGTCGTTCTGTGCCAGGAGCAGGCGGGTTCACTTGAGGGCGATGCCGCACCCGGTGGACGGAACTCCGCGGTACCATAGTGGTACCATGTGGTCATGGCGATGAACCTCAGGCTTGACGAGGAAGACAGCGCGCTGCTGCGCGCGCTGGCCGATGCGGAGCACGTGTCGCTGCACGAGGCCGTGCTGCGGGCGATCCGGCGTAGCGCCAGGGAGATCGCCCACACGGACCGGGTACGCGAGGCGACCGCCGAGATGATGGACCGCTGGGGCGACGTGCTGGATCGCCTCGGCCGCGCATGACCGGCCCCGCTTCTCCGGAAGCGGAATACCTGAGCCTGGAGGACGTGCTCAGCCTCGCCGCCGCCCTGGGCGCCGGCCCGGTCCGGGACCTGGGCCTGCTGGACTCAGCCTGCCACCGTCCCCGGTCGGGCTTCATGGGCCAGGAGGCCTACCCGGCGCTGCCCGCCAAGGCCGCTGCGCTGATGCACTCGCTAGCCTGCGACCACGCCCTCCTGGACGGGAACAAGCGGCTCGCGCTCCTGGCCACCGTCGTGTTCTTGAGAATAAACGGCTACCGCCTCGCCCTGTCCGATGACGAGGCATTCGACCTCACCCTCGCCGTGGCGGCCGGACAGCTCGACTCGGAAGGTATCGAAAAACGGCTCCGTCCGGAACCGGCGGCCACCTGACCTGCAGGCCCGCCAGACTCGGGTGATCTGAGCCATGGCACGCGCGCGGAGAACCAGTCCGCCAGTCGCTCAGAATCGGCAACTTGTTTAGATCGTCACCAGGTGCCCGTGGTCTATGATCGCCGGCTGCTGGCCACCGTCTCCGAGCTTGAAGTATGCGAGCACGATCTGGACGGCATGACCGGCCATGCCTGAGCGCATGGTCCGGCCCGTCCAGTCCTGATCCCGGCGCGGCGGAGGCGCTCGCGAGCCGCGTTCTCGGTGAGTGAGACGACGGGCTGCCCGACCGCGTGCTGATACCTGGCATCGTAGGCCCGCGTCCAGGCGCCGGCTGCCCACGACCGCTGGAGCTCGTCCGCGCTGAGGTCCCGGCCGCGCGCATCGCCATACGCGTCGAGGAACCGCCCGGTTTCCCCGACGGTCGCTAGCTCGTCCGCGCTCACGGCGGAGTACAGGGCGGCAGCGAATCCGGCGAGGACAGCCTCGCTGTCGGCGATGACGCTGTCCCAGTCGTGAACCACCAGCAGCTCGTCCCCGTTCCAGCGCAGGTTGGCCGCGAGCCAGTCGCAATGCCCGATGACAGCCTCGCCCGCGCCGGCTCGCAGCCGGTCACGGGCACGACGCCCGGTGTCCTCGATCCACGCGGGACCAGCGACCTCGTTGAGGTTCACGTCAGGGTCCTCCGGATGCGGCCACAGCCCGGGCCCGGCATGATTCCAGGCCGCCCACGACGGCGGCGGGTCAAGAGCGGGCACCTCAGCCGGCCGCGGGGCGAGCCTCACCAGCCGGGCGAACGCCTCAGCGAACGCCCGGGCCGGGCGGCCCGCGCCCGGGAGCATGGCACCGCCGGGGACGTAGGCCTCAGCGGTCGCCACGGCATCACCGAAGGGCTCGGCGCCGGTCAGCGGCTCGGGGCACGGATAGCCCGACTCGAACAGGCGGCGCTGGACCTCCACGCACGCCGCCAGCCGCACCGAATCGGGACGCACCTTGACCACGACAGCCCGGTCATCAGCTAGCCGGAGCCCGATCACCGCCGACAGGTGCCCGGACCTGAACAGCTCGCCAGCAGGCCGGCTGCCGAGATACACCTCGCACCACCGGGCAAGACGGCCAGGATCGACGGCAAGCACACGAGGTGACATCTGATCATCCTCACACGAACAGCCACGGACTCAGCCACTTCGCCCTGGCCGGCCGGGGCCTAGCTGGCGCCCGGGCCGAGCCTGATGACGGGGTCTGAGCGGTCCCGCCCCGTCCCGCCTTTCAGCGTGAGCGGTTAGGGTCGTCAGGGCGCGAACCGATTAGCGATAGGGATGCCGGGATGGCAGGCGGGGCGGGCAGGGAGCGGGACCTGGTGCGACAGGCGGTCGGGATTGTCCGTGCCGCGACGTGCGAGGCCGGGTATGAGCAGGTGTGGCCGTTCCTGGAACAGGCCGCGGGCAACGGCCCGGCCGCGCCGGGGACGGCGCGCACGTCCTGGTCTTCCAGTCAGCGGCGATTCTGGGCGCCCCGGAGTTGCTGCCGCTGCTGCGGAACTACGAGCCCGGCGACCCGTACATCCGGGACGCCCTCGATGCGTGCGACCCGGCTGCCCGCACCCATCGCGACCAGTTCGCGTGGGCATTGCTCACAGTCCTGCACGACCGCAGTCCGGGCATCGACGCCGCGCTGACAGCGCGCCGTCACGAGGCAGGAACCGGCCTTACAGTCGCTGCCGAAGGCCGGTCCCGCACCTGGCACGTGGATACCCTCAGCGCCCGGGCCAACGGTGACCCCGGCCGCGCCGCCGCGCTGGTAGCCGCCGACCTGCGCGAGCCAGGCGCTGTCCCGTGACCTGCGGCCCGGGACAGCGGGCACGGCCGCGCCCGCTCGCTGCGAGTACAGGGACAGCCGGAACCGGGGCGACACCGGATCGGATAGCGGCGAGTTCAGACGCCCTTATAGCTCTGAGTTGGCAGAAAGGCATTGACGCGCGGCTAATGGCCGGATAACGGGTCCATAATCGGTGCGTGAAGCTGGGTGGCCTTGGCACAAACGCGGGATCCCCCGCTCTGCGCTGCGCTCTTACTGTAAGCACCGCCGTAGACAGGGAAACAACCCGCTGATCGGCCTGCCTCGCTACCCGGCCCGTGGCACTCGGTGCAACTGGCGGTCGGCGACCGTAGGCCGCACGCTGGTTGCGCGCCATCGAGCCGGCTCAAGGTATGCCGAGTCATCTGGCTCGGGGGCAAGCCCGCGTTTCCGTGCCCGGCCATACCGGGTGGCCGGAGCGTGACCGGCTGGACGATCAATCACAGGACCGGATCTGGCGCGGCAATAATCCGGATCGTGTATTAATCGACTATGAGAGCAGATCCGCTGGCGATCGTCGCGCTGGCCACCTGCGGCGTCGCGTGCCTGCTGACGGCCGCGTTCCTTTCTCTCTACCTGCTCGGACGCCTGCCGCGCGGCCGCAAGAGCAACGCCCGCGCTTACCGGCTCCAGCAGACGGCCGGGCTCGTCATGATGACTATGATCCTGCTGGCCCAGGTCGCAGCCCTGGCCCACTGGGCCAGGCCGGTCCGCCTGACCGTTGACGTCCTCGCCATGCTCTCCGGCGCCGCCACCCTGGCTGTGCTGAGCAAAGCCGCTGCATGGTCCTGGCGGATGTCGTCCAGTTCGGTTCTGCGGGTTCGCCGCGCCCGCCGGATCGGCGTGATGGCGGCATGCGGCCCGGCGGCGGCTGCCGGCCGTGCTAGTGCCGGCGTACCTGGGAGTGTGGATCGCGATCACCCTGGCCCGGACGCACTCGGCCGCCGCCTTGCGGGCGTGGGCCGCTGGGTTTTGGGAGGGCATTCGTACGCCAGCCGGGCCGCGCCAGCCGATGCGGTGGCGGACCGTGTGGCGAATGACCAGGCTCGGCGACCGCCAGTGATCTGACCTGACCATCGGCGAGTTCAAGCGCATCCTCACCACCGGAGTCGCATCAGGCCAATGGACAACCCCTCCCGAGAGCAGGGACCTGACCCTTGCCCTGCTGGCTTCCCGGCTGTCCGAAGTCAGCGAGCACGTCGGCCGGCTGGCCGCGCGCTTGGGGGCCGCAGAAGCCGCGATAGGGCGGAACGCCAGCCTCCTGGCGGAGACGGCCGGCCTGGCACGGGAGGTATCCCGGCTGTCCGTCGCGATCGCCGGGCAGGACTCATCAGTGTCTGGCCGGCCTGTTCTGTGCACCCGCGCCGGCCTGCCTGGGTGGCGATGAACCAAGCCGAATACGCCAGCGCGCTTCGCGAGCGGGCGGCATCGTCACGACGCCGCCCAGCCCGGCTAGCTGCCGGCCCAGTCCGAGCAGCCTTGCCCGCGTCCTCGTCACCGGCGACACGGAGAGGGAAGCGGCGGCGCCGGGGCTGGCCACGTCCTGGAGCGCCGCTCCCGCATCCTTCCTGTCAGACCACGCAGGCGACTATGGCGCGCTTGACCTTGCGCCGGTCGATGCTGAACTCGCGGGCGATGGCACGCCGGCTGTGGCCGGCTCGGTGCCAGTCCCGGATCGTCTGCTCTAGATCTGGTGCCGGCGGCAACACTGCCGGCACCTCGGATGCGACCTCGGAGCGTAGCTGGTGCTCCAGCGCAGCGGCTACCGGCTCACCGCGATCCTGGACGCGGGCGGGCACGTCGTCGCCCGGGTGAGCGCCACGCTCGCGCTGCCGCTGGAGCCCGGCGGCGGCTGGCTACCCCCTGGCTCAACGCCCCGTCCGGGAGGAAAGCCGGCCGGCTGCCGGCCCGCGCCGCCGAGCACAACGCGGTCCTGCCCCACGGCGACGGGACGGAAGTCTCCGAGACCCGCACCGTCATCACCACCCTCCTGGACCACGAGGCCGCGCCCGCGGACCACGTCCGGGAAACCAGCCTGGGCCTGGCTGGCCGGCACGCGTCAACGAAGTTGCTCTTGCCAGCGCCGTTAGCGCCTACAAGCAGATTCAGCTTGTGAAGACGGACTACGGCGGACTTGATCGACGTGAAGCCTTCGACGGTGATCGAGTCAATGTTCTGGCCCTGCATGAGATTAGCCTAGCCGTCAGGTCCTTCGTACTGACCAGGCCGATACGGCGGCACTCCAGACCGCGGTCGTCGCCACCGCGCGGAAGATGACCGTGCTGGCCTGGCGCCTGGCCGTCAAGGACCAAGACTACGCCTTCGCCCGCCCCGGCCTGGTCGCGCACAAGCGGCGCAAGCTCGAGCGCGCCTACCAGGTCCTCGTCGCCCACTGGCAACAGAAAAGACCCGCCGCGGCCCACGGTCCCGCTTGACAATTTCATCCGTGCGCAGCCGGCCGGCGGGCGCAATCATGTTCCAGCCGGCTGGACGCCGTTGCCCGCCGCGACGGGGAGCCCTGCGAGTCGCCATTCGGGCATGCCGCCGGCGAGGCGGCGGGCTCGGCGGCCACTGGCGCGCAGCAGGCGGACGGCTTCGTGGGCGAACACGCAGTACGGGCCGCGGCAGTACGCGACAACCTCGATGTCCTGCGGCAGTTCGGCGAGGCGCTGGCTGAGCTGCCCGATAGGGATGGAAGCGGCGCCGGGGATGTGGCCGGCGGCGTACTCGCTGGCGGGGCGCACGTCGAGCACGGTCAGGTCGCCGGAGCTCGCGCGGCGAAGCAGTTCCTCCCGCGTGATCTCCTCCACCGCGTCGCCGAGGTAGGCGTCCCTGGCAGGCCCGACCTCGGCTAGCAAGGACGCGGAGAGATCACGCACGCCCGCGTACACGCGGGCGACGTCGTCACTCGCGAGCGAGTAGTAGACGCGGGTGCCGTGCTTGCGGGTAGTGACCAGCCGGGCATGGTGCAGCACCTGAAGGTGCGCGGAGCAACTGGTCAGCCCGAGCGCGGCCTGGCCGGCCAGGTCCTCGACGCTGCGCTCGCCCTGGGCGAGCAGGTCGAGCAGTTCCAGCCGCCGCGGGCTGGCCAGCGCCTTGCCGACGCGGGCGAACTGCTCGTACAGCTCGGCCTTGTGCTGCGCGCTGCCCATGCGTTCCTCCTCCGCGCCGCGCCCGGTAAACAAGCGTAACCCGGACGACGAGCTTTCTCGATCTTCCATAGATCTATGGAATAATGTATGCTACCTCGGAGCCGGGCGCAGGCGGGCATATCACCTCAGGGAGCTGGTTGTGGCAGAAACGAAGATCGTCCCAGTAGTCGACGAGGGCCTGGGGAACTCCGCTTACCTGGTCGGCCTTGGTGACGGCCGGGCGCTGGCGGTGGATGTGCCGCGCGACCTGCGGGCGGTTCGGGACACCGCGCGCGAGCACGGCCTGACGGTGGCGTTCGCCGCCGATACCCACTTGCACGCTGACTTCCTGTCCGGCGCCCGGCAGCTTGCCGCCGACGACGGCGCGACGATCCTGGCGTCGGCGGCTGGCGGCCGGGCGTTCGGTCACCAGGGCCTCGCGGACTCCGATGAGGTTGACCTGGGCGGGCTGACGCTGAGGGCCTGGGCTACGCCGGGCCACACCGCCGAGCACCTTGCCTACCTGCTGCTCGACGGCAAGGAGGTGCTCGGGGTCTTCACCGGCGGGTCGCTGCTGGTGGGCGCCGCGGCCCGCACCGATCTTGCGGGCCCTGACCAGGCCGAGCCACTGGCCCGGGCCCAGCACGCGTCGGTGCGCAGGCTGCTCACCCTGCCGGATGACACGGCCGTGTACCCGACGCACGGGGCCGGGTCGTTCTGCTCCGCTCCGCCCGGCGCGGAACGGGTCACCACTATCGGCCGGGAACGGGCGGCCAACCCGCTGCTGGCGGCCCCGGATGAGGACGCCTTCGCGAAGGCGCTGCTGTCCAGCCTGGGCACGTTCCCTCCGTACTTCCTGCGCCTGGCGCAGGAGAACCGCCGCGGCCCCGCGGTGCTAGCGTCGGCGCCCGACCTCGCGGAGCTCACCGCTGACCAGGTCCGCGGCCTCATCAGCGATGGGGCGCAGGTCATCGACGTCCGCACTGTGCGTGGCTATGCGGCCGGGCACATCCCGGGCTCGCTGGCCATCCCGCTGCGCGGCGCGTTCGCCACCTGGCTCGGCTGGCTCGTCCCCGACCCGGCGACCCCGCTCGTCGTCGTCGCCGATCCCGCCCAGGACCGGGCCGAGGTCGCCTGGCAGGCGGTGAAGATCGGATACGAGAACCTCACGGGCATCCTGGCGGGCGGCATTCCCGCCTGGGAAGCGGCCGGCCAGCCGGTCGCCGTCACCCCGCTCATCACCCCCGGGCAGGCCGACCCGGCCGCTGTCATCGACGTCCGGCAGGCCAGCGAGTACGCCGGCGGGCGGCTGCCCGGCGCACGGGGCATCGAGCTCGGCGACCTCGCCCGTCACGCCCCGAGCCTGGCAGGCCGGCGGATAGTCACGATGTGCGGGCACGGCGAGCGTGCTGCTACCGCGGCCAGCCTGCTCGAGCGGGCCGGGCACGCCGACGTCGCGGTCGCCGAGGGCGGGCCGGCGGACTGGGCGCGGTCCACCGGGCGGGCGCTGGAGGCAGGCACGTGAGCATGCCAGGCACGACCCCGACCACGCCTGCGCCAGGCGAGCAGGCACCGACGGTCAGGAAGGCGACGGTACACCTCGGACTGCGCGCGAACCTGGCCCAGTTCTCCCTGCTCGTGGCGGTCAACGCATTGGTCGGCGGGACCCTGGGGCAGGAGCGCACCGTCGTCCCGCTGCTGGCCGAGCGGACATTTCACCTGGCGGCGCTCAGCAGCGTGCTCACCTTCATCCTCGCCTTCGGCGCCGTCAAGGCAGTCACCAACTTCTTCGCTGGGACCCTGTCGGACCGGTTCGGCCGCAAGCCCGTCCTCGTCGCCGGCTGGCTCGTTGCGCTGCCGATCCCGGCGCTGCTGATCTGGGCGCCGAACTGGGGCTGGGTGGTCGCGGCGAACGTGCTGCTCGGCATCAACCAGGGCCTGACCTGGTCCACCACTGTGATCATGAAGATCGACCTGGCCGGACCCTCGCGCCGCGGCCTGGCGATGGGCCTGAACGAGGCCGCCGGATACGGCGCGGTGGCGCTCACCGCGCTGGCCACCGGATACCTGGCCGCCGCGTACGGGCTGCGCCCGGCTCCGTTCCTGCTCGGCGCCGCCTGCATCGCCCTCGGCCTAGGCTTGTCCGCCGCCGCCGTCCGGGAGACCCGCGGCCATGCCCGCCACGAGGCCGCCAGTCACGTCGCCGCCGCGGATCACCTGGCCGGGCACCTGACCACCCGCCAGATCGCCTCGCTGACCAGCTTCCGCGAGAAGGCACTGTCGGCCGCCTGCCAGGCCGGCATGGTGAACAACCTCAACGACGGCCTGGCCTGGGGCGTGTTCCCCCTGCTGTTCGCCCGCCATGGGCTCTCGGTCAGCCAGATCGGCATCCTCGCCGCCCTCTACCCCGCCGTCTGGGGAGCCGGGCAACTCGGCACCGGCGCCCTGTCAGACCGGATCGGCCGCAAGCGGCTGATCTCCGCCGGAATGGGGGTCCAGGCAATCGCGATCGGCCTGGTCGCGCTCGGGACGACCTTTGCCACCTGGGCGGTGGCGGCCGTGCTGCTCGGCGCGGGCACCGCCATGGTCTATCCCACCCTGCTCGCCGCCATAGGCGACGTCGCCCACCCGTCGTGGCGGGCACGCTCAGTCGGCGTGTACCGGCTGTGGCGCGACGGCGGGTTCGCCGTCGGCGCCCTCCTGGCCGGCCTGGTCGCCGACGCGTTCGGCATCCTCGCCGCGATCTGGGTCGTGGCCGCCCTCACCGCCATCTCCGGAGTGGTCGTGGCGGTGCGCATGTACGAGACCCGGCCCGCTGCAAGGCAAGATCGCCCGCCGGCTGAGCCCGGGCCAGTCGATGCGGACACCATGGCCTGCTGAGCGCCCGGCACGGCTGGCTAGCCCGCGGCCGCCAGAATAGGTCAGCGGATGGCTCGCGGCGGCTGCCGCCGAGGGCCGTTCATCAGCTCACCATCCCAGCGCCGTCGGCACCCGCCGGCCATGGCGGGCGGAGAAGAGGTAAATGCGCTCGAAAGCCCGCTTCGCCAGCAGCCAGCGGCGGCCCTCGGAGACTGCGGGAATCTTGTCGCGCGGCGGGCGGACGGGATTAACCGACATGTAGACGCCCCGGTCGCCCATGTCCAGGACACAGCGGGCGCCAAGCTCCGCGGTCTGCCCCTCGCCGCCTGTGATCCGGGCGGCGATGTCCGCCGCCGCGATCGTGGCCATCTGCTCAGTCATGTGCCCGGTCTTGGGGAAGTTGACCGGCACCGGCGTCTGGCCGACCGGGGCCATGGCCACGGCAACGCCAGCGGCATAAACATTCTCCGCGCCAAGGTGGCGGTAGTGGGCGTCGACCGGGACGAAGCCCTTCGGGTTGGACAGCCCCGGGCTGCTGGCGACGGCCTCGACACCGGCCAGGGGAGGGATAACCATCGACAGGACAGAGGGGATCGTGCCCGCGCCTTCGACGTCGACTCCCCCAGCGGTGATCTTCGTCACCGCTGCCGAGGTCAGGTAGGCGATGTCACGCTCTTCGAGCGCTCCCTCAAGGAGCTGGCGGATGGTCCCCGCCCCGCCCATGCCCATGTGGCCTACGGACGGCTCGGGGGTGACAAGGGTGATCGGCACCGCATGACGCATCCGGCGGCGGCGCAGCAGATGATCGAGCTCAAAGGCGAACTCGTATACCGGCCCGATGCAGCTCGCCCCGGGTGCCGCCCCGACGACCACCGGGCCAGGCTCTCCGAGCAGCTGACGGATCGCCCCGCCCAGCTCCTCGGCCTCCGGTGCCGACATGAGCGAGTGCCCCGGCCCGTCGAAAGGCCCGAGGCCCGCCACGGCCTCGTTCGCGCTGCGGTGCCCGGTCGCGATGACCAGGAAGTCATAGCGGCGCTCGGCCTTATCCGTGGTGACGGTCTTCCCCTCGGCATCGATGTGCAGCACCGTCTCGCATGCGAGGTCCACCTGCTTTCTGGCGAGCACGGGGGCGAGGCCGAAGGAGATCTGCCTCAGGCCCCGGCTTCCCATCGCGACCCAGGGCAGGGACGGCACGAAGACGAACCGGGGTTCCTTCGAGACCAGGGTGATCGCCGCCTTCTCGGGGCCGAGGTGGCGCCGAAGCTCGCGGGCGGTGGTCAGCCCCCCGAAGGACCCGCCGATGATGATCACGTTCACGGCCATGGTCCTGCTCCTTCTCTTTGCCCCTGGGGAAACCTCCGGCAACGCCACCGTGTCACCGTCTCCCGCCTGCTCAGAACGTGATCACCTTGTCCGCCCACAGCGTCCAGTCGGCCAGTTCGTCGAGCGTGGACCGATGCGCTCCCTTGACCAGCAGATCCTCGGTGATGCCGCGGGCGTCCAGGCAGGTACCGCAGCAGCCGATCTCGGCGCCGTGCCGCTCGGCGGAGCCGATCATCCGGTCCAGGTGGTAATAGCCGTCGGGCACCTTCTGCCCGGCCACCGCGCAGCCGACCGCGTCGCCGAGCAGGAAGACCCGCACGTCCTCACCGGGACGCCGGGCCAGGGCGCCAGCCAGGCGCAGCCCGTTCCAGGACCGCTCGGTGCCGTACGGCGGGTCGTTGCAGATCACGAGTGCTTTCATGCTGGCTCCTCCAGTCCGGCGACCACCGGCAGGCCGGCCGCCAGGCCCGGTAGCCAGGTGCTCGCGCCACGTCGAACGCGGCGGCATCATCACCTGCGAGCCGGCAGCGGACGCTCGTACCCCCTGGCCTCTCGGCCATCCATCAGCGTGCCCCTTAATCCAATGTTCTATGGAAAAGATCCTAGACTCGCTCCAGGTCGCGGAGCAGGGACCTGCTGCCCGAAGCGCCGGGACCTTCGTCCGCAGCACCCTGCCGCCGAGATCCACCGGATCAGCCGCATCACCATCGTGGGAGATCAGCGGCCCCTCCTGCCCCTGTGACGGACAAGCGGTACGCCCAGATGCGCGGCCAGCTCAGCACACTGCGCCAGCGTCCAGCATGGCCGCCTGAATCCCTTCCCGCAAAACCCTGCGGGCACCTGTCCTGCGCCCGGCCTAGCTTCTCGTTCATGATCACGGACTCCTGTCAGTCCCATTTACCGACAGGTTTCCACGATCGCGCAACCTTGCCCTCGGAGCAGACCGGCCGCCGGAGCAGACCGGCGGCCGGGTCAGGCCGGCGGCCGGATCGGACTGGCGGCCGGATCGGACTGGCGACTACCGGCTGAGGGCGCGCTGGAACTGAGCCTTGTTCATGGACGAGCGTCCTCGCAGACCGCGCTGGCGCGCTGGCGCGCCGCACCGCCTTCACGATCTCGGTGCCGGGCGGCTTCGCTGCTCGTCGTTGTCCGCCTTGGTGGTCAGGCTGGCCCGGATCCGTGACGGCCGCCGCTGACCCGATCTGAAAAACTTGACCGCGCTGACTGCTAGGCAGCCGAATACGATCGGGGCCGCAACGGCATGAAGGACGTGGATCTGGCTGCGCGGCCAGTCGTTCTTCCCTGCGACGCTCCGGATGATCGACTCACTGGACATGAGCACCAGGCCGACTCCCATCCACCTGAAACCCGGACCGGACCGGCCAGGTCCGACGATGTCGGCGATCAGCAATGCCGACCATAAGGCCAAGCCGAGGACGTCGAGGATGATCACGGCCAGCATCTCCCGCGCAGTGGTCTTGGAAGCCGCCGCCGGGGCGCGGCCACGGCCGGGCTGGTGCCCGGCTAACACGATAGTCACGCAAACTTGCTGGGTCATGGGCGGGATTCGTGCGCTTGCTGGTACGTGGGCCAGTCGAGCTCACGGGGTCGGCGGGCATATCTGTCAGCGGGCGGCAGGCGGGTGAGCGCGAGCGCGCCGAGCACAGTGGCCGCCAGGCAAGCGAGTGCACCGATCCCGAGTCCATATCGTGGTCCGACGTCGTCAGCCACAATCCCGACGATCGGTCCCCCGATCGGGGTACTGCCGGTGAACGTCACCGACCACAGCGCCATGACCCGCCCGCGGAACCGCGGGTCGGCGGTGAGTTGGAGCGTAGTGTTGCCGGTCGCCATGAACGCCGTGCTGAAGAATCCCACGACGGCGAGCGCGGCCAGTTCGCCAGCCAGCGACGGGATGAGCGCCGCGGTGAGAATGGCCGCGCCAAAGCCAGCAGCAGCAACGGTGAAGGGCAGCAGGCCAGCCCGGGCCAGGCTCGCGACGGTCAGTCCTCCAGCGACCGCGCCGAGCCCCATCGCTGCGGTCAGGAATCCGTAGGTGGTGGCGTCGCCGTGCAGGCTTAGCCGGGCCAGCAGCGGCAGGGAAACCTGGAACTCATAGGCCAGCGTGCCTACCAGGGCCATCATCAGCAACGGCACCAGCAGGCCTGGCGTACCACCGACATAGCGCAGGCCCTGGCGCAACTGGCCCGCTTCCCGCCTGGCCGGCGGCGCTGGATGGAGCTGGGCGGTCCGGATCCTGCCCAGCGCGACGAGCACTGCCGCGAAGCTCGCAGCATTAATCAGGAAACAGACCCCCACTCCGGTCGTGGCGATGAGCAGGCCGGCGATGGCGGGGCCGACGGCACGGGCAGCGTTGGTGAGCACACTATTCAGGCTGACCGCGTTCTGTATTCGTTCCCTGCCTACCAACTCGGGCACGAACGTCTGCCGGCACGGCTGGTCGACGGAGTTCACAATGCCCAAGGCGACCGCGAGGACGAAGACCATCCACAGCCGCACCAGATGGGTCACCGACAGCATACCGAGCAGGAACGCCTGCAAGCCAAGCGTCGTCTGCGTGCCCAGCAGCAGGCGCCGCTTGTCGGAACGATCAGCGATCAGCCCGCCATAGGGTCCCAGCACAAGTACCGGCAGGAACTGGGCCGCGGCGACGAGCCCGAGCGCGGCGCCTGATCCGGTCAGCTGGAGCACGAGCCAGGACTGCGCCACCGCCTGCATCCACGTGCCTGGTAGGCTCACGGCCTGGCCGGCGACGTAGAGCCGGAAGTTCGGCACCACCAGCGCAGAGAATGTCCTGGACAGTTGCCGGCCCTGACCAGGTTCATGCCCGCCCGGCCCGTGGCCAGGCCCGCTTCCGACCGTCGTCATGCTGCCGAGCATTCCAGGATGCCCGGCAGTCGCCAAGCCGGAGCCACCGCCCGCCAGCAGCGGACGCGACCAGCAGCGGACGCGACCAGCAGCGGATGCGATCAGCGGGTTACCCGCGGCCCAGGTGAAGATGTTCGCTTCTAGTGGATTCCGGCGGACCACATGGGATTAGCGCAGGATGACCCGAGGCGCCATCGCTTGCGTGCCGGATTCGACAGGGCAGCGGAGGACTTCCAGCGCACCAGGCCAGTCTGTCCGCCGCAGCTGTTCGACGACCTGATCGACCTGGCCGGGCTCGAAGCGGGATGCCGAGTGCTGGAAATCGGCTGTGGCACGGGGCAGGCGACCGTGCCGCTCGCCGAGCGCGGGCTGGCCGTCACCGCTGTCGAGCTGGGTGCCGAGCTGGCAGCCATCGCCCGCCGCCGCCTGGCCGGATTCCCTGCTGCCGAAGTGGTGACCTGTTCGTTTGAGGACTGGCAGCCGCAAGGTGCCCGGTTCGATGCGGTGCTGGCTGTCAGCTCCCTGCACTGGATCGATCCGCCGCTTCGTTACTCCAAGCCCTATGGGCTATTGCGATCCGGGGGTGTCATGGCCGTGGCCGGATGCCAGTGGGCACGGCCTGCGAACGCCGAACCTTTCTGGACGGAGGTCCAGGAAGACTACCGGGCAGTGGGATTTGAAGGCAGCCCGCCGCCACCGCCGGAACAGATCGGCCCAAAGCACTTCCCGCCCGAGGCCGGAAGTTTCTTTAGTGAGGTGGCGAGCCTGCGCTACCCCTTCCAGGTTCGCTACGGTGCCGAGGACTACCTCGCCATTCTGGCCACGCAGTCTGGCACACGGGCACTCGGCGAGGCCCGGAGCGCCGAATTCCTCGCCCGGGTAAGGCACCGGCTGGAGTCGCTCGGCTGGCCCCGGCTGACCGCCACCTTCGTCGGCCGCCTGACGGTCGGACGGCGGATGTGACCACAGAACGCTTGCCGGACACGTGCGGTGCCTGCCCGCGTTACCTGCACAATTGGCCGGCTCAAGCCAGGCTCACGGGAACCGGGCCGACGACCGCGTTGACCAGGTCGGCGACCAGCCGGCCGGCCTGAGCGTCGACGAGTTCTCTTGGCAGCCCGCGCAACGGACCGCGGGCGGTGAGCGTGGCGAAGCCGTGCACTCCTGACCAGCACATGATGGCCGCGTCCCCGACTCTGCGGGGATCCAGCAGGCCGGTCCCGGTGAGGCGGTCCAGGGCGTCTTCGAGTTCCTGGTACGGCGAGCGCCCGGCATCGCCGGCCGCTTCGGGCGCGATGGTGTTGGCCGTGTCCCCCATCGCGAACAAGGCCACGTCAAACCAGCCAGGCTCGTCGAGCGCGAACTGGATATAGCCTTCTCCGACGGCCCGCAGCACGGCGAGGCCGCCGACTGCCCCTTGCTGCCTCCGCTCGATCGTGCGCGCCATCTGCGCCTGGGCCGCCTGAGCCACGGCGCGCACCAGCGCATCCCTGTCGTCGAAATGGCGGTAGGCGGCGCGAGCGGTCACGCCCGCCCGCCGGGTGGCTTCGCGCAGCACGATCGCCTCAGCCCCGCCGTCCCGGGACATCGCCAGGCCAGCTTCCACCAGTGCCTCCCGCAGGCGACCGTGGTGGAAGCTGCTCCTTGACCCTGACATGACCAGAGTCTACGGTGTGTACCTTGAAGTACACGCCGTAGACAAATGAGAGATCTGTCTCACCGCTAACTCGACGAAGGGGTGCATAAATGGGCTCGTGGCCGGGCAATATCGGCGCTATTACGTTGTTCGTCGAGGACTTGGAAGCCGCGAAGCGATTCGCGCCTGGAAGTCTTTGACTTGCCGGTGATGTTCGAGGACGACGCCTCCGCCGTGTTCAACTTCGGCAACACGGTCGTCAACCTGCTCAAGTCCGCCGCGGCGCGGGAACTGATCGAGCCTGCGGCGGTAGCAGGCCGCGAGGCCGGATCCCGACTTCAGCTCACGATCGGAGTGGATGACGTCGACGCGGTATGCGCGGAGCTGACCGCACGCGGCGTGACGCTGTTGAACGGTCCGATGGACCGGCCCTGGGGAATTCGAACCGCCAGCTTCGCCGATCCCGGCGGCCATATCTGGGAGATCGCGAAGTAGCCGCACTCGGCTGTCGCCCGAATCCTGCTATGGCCGTGCTACGTAAGTGCTATGGGCGGGCGACACAATGAGAAGAAATCCGAGCTTCCTGAAAGGAGGTTACGAGAGGAATGAACTTTTTAGACCGTCGGCGGTTAGTTAGCTAAGCGCAAAGGTGCCGGCGCAACCTAGCTGACCGGAACGGTTCCGGCTGGTCGCATCCGCCACCACGCTACTGAGGTAACAGTAACGGGGTAACCGCCGGTCGACCACGATCCCGGCCGCAAGCCGGGACGCAGGCAAAGCCGGGTCCGCATAGTGCGGTCATGAACGATCTCCCCAAGCGTGGCAGTGACTCAGCGGATGGCCGGGTCACTGCCACGTGAGACCGGAGACGCTCAGACGCGGATCCGTCTCGCTAGACCCGGCTGCTCTCCTGGAGCTTGATCTTTAGCTCATCGGCGTCTGGATAATGCATATCGGTAAGGTATGCCAGGGCCTCTTGCCAGGTCGAGCGAGCCTTCTCCAGATCGCCTGAAGCGTGGTAGGTGTCACCGAGATGGGCAAGGGTCTGCGGCAGGTGGAAGGTATCGCTGACCTGGCGGTAGGCGGCGATGGCTTCCCGGTAGAGCGCGATCGCGGTGGCATAGTCGCCGACCTGGTGACGGTGATAGCCCAAGCTGTCCAGCGTGACGGCTTCACCGAGCATGTCGCCTGATTGCCGGTGCGACTCCAGCGCCGACCGGCAGTCTGCTTCTGCCCGCGCATAGTCGCCGAACAGGCCGCGGAACCAGCCGACGGCATTGAGCGCCCAGGCTTCACCGACCGGGTCGCCCTTGGCCTGGCACAGGACAAACGCCTGTTCGGATATGTGCAGAGCCTCCTCGTACCGGTGCTGAGTCTCGTCCGGGCAAGGCCGAACAAGCATGTTCCCTCACCGGCCCTGTCTCCAAGTCCCCGGTACAGATCTCGTGCCCGCTCCAGATGCGCCCCAGCCTCGGGGTACTCCCGCAGCGGGATCAGCGCATTGGCCAGGCTGCGGTGCGCGTGTGCGATGGCGACCTGATCGCCCAGGCGGTACGCTGCGGCGAGCGCGGTGCACAGGGCGCTCTTCGAGCCCTGCCAGTCTCCGCGGCGGACCAGGAAATGCTGCAGCACAACCGGCAACTGCCAAGCATGCGCGTCGAATCCGAGCTCGACAGCGACCGCGACGGCCGCGGTCAAGACCTCATGCTCGGCCGCGAACCAGGTAATCGCTTCGGCCGGACTGGTGAGACGATCCGGTGTGGTGCCCGCTGTCAGCGGCAGCGCCACGGTCAAGTCGTCTCCCGGAGACACCAGCCGGTCGGCTATGTGAGCCGTGTATAGGTAATGATCGAGCAGACGCCGCACTGCCGCGTGGCGGTCGGCCGCGGCTTCGCGGTCCCTGGCTCGCTCGGCCGCGTAGACCCGGAGCAGGTCGTGCAGCACGAACCGACCGGGCCGATGCTCGGTCAGCACCTGCTGGCCGGTGAGCTCACCGAGAATCTGGCGTGTCCGCTCGATGCCCAGCCCGGCCAGGCTGGCCGCCGCCGAAAGCGAAAGGTCAGGGCCGGGATGCAGCCCGAGCAAGCGGAACAGGCGCGCCGCGGCATCGGTCATCGTCCGGTAGGACCAGCCGAATACAGCACGGACGCTCACCGGAGACGCGAGCTCGCCGGGAATTTCGAGCGCTTCCAGCCGACCGTCCGCCCGGCGCAACTCGGCCACGATCTCGGCCGGCTTGATGCCTGGCGATACTGCCGCCCGGGCCGCGGCAATGCTGAGAGCCAGGGGCAGCCCGGCGCACAAGCCGATCAGCTCAGCAACCGCGCTCTCGTCTTTGAACGTATCGGCCGGGCCTAGATGACGGGTCAGCAGTTCCCCGGCCTCGTCGGTGCCGAGCGGATCAATCGGCAGCGACAGCGCGCCCGCCACGCGAGCGATCCGAGGAAGCCTAGGATCGCGTCCGGTACCGGCACCAGATCGCCGGACGGGCCGAAGCCGCGCAGATTGAGGTAGAGCTGCCCATCGGGGAAGTCGGCCGCGATCTGGTGCGCCCATTCCACGGCCAGCGCGGTCTTGCCGACGCCGGGAATGCCGCTGATTGCCCAGACCTGCATCCTGGGCTCGTCGTCCGGCTGAGCACGCATCCTGGTCAGGTACTCAAGTTCCCGGCCGCGTCGGCGAAGTGCCGCAGCGCTGCGGGCAGCTGCCGAGGCACCAGCGTGACCGGCTGCGGAGTCGCCGTTTGCGCTGCCGGTTCGCTGCCGGTTCGGGCCATGCCGCTGGCCCGCGTCCCCTCGCCGGGAGGAGCCTGGGCGGTTTCGGTCTCATCCGGCCCGCGCCCGGCTGGCCCAAGCGCGTCGCCGGCCAGTATCCGACCGTGCAACAGCCTCAGGTTCGTTCCGGGCTCGACACCGAGTTCGTCCACCAGGACCCGCCGAGCCGCCTGGTACGTCGCCAGCGCGTCTGCCTGGCGGCCGCCCCGGAATAGCGCCAGCATCAACTGCTCGTGGAACCGTTCCCGGTACGGATACGCCGCGGCGAGTTCCTGCGATTCAGGGACGAGGCCTTCGTGGTGACCCAGTCGCAGGTCGGCTTCGATACGCCACTCCAGCGCTTGCAGCCGCATCTCCTCGAATCGCGCGGTATCGGCCCGCTGCGATGGCGCTGAGGGAACGTCCGTGAGCGGCGAACCCCGCCAGAGCTGCAGTGCCTCAGCCAGGACCTCGGCCGCAAGCTGCCAGGAGCCGTTCCGAACCGGAAGCTTCCCGGCTCGGAACAGACTGTCGAAACGCTGCACATCGAGTTCGTCTTCGCGAACCTCGATCAGGTAGCCACCATGGCACGTGACTATCCGCGGCCCGGCCACAGGCCCCAGCGCGGTTCGCAGCCGCCGGACGTAGGTGCGCAGCGTGGCGGGCGTGACAAGCGCTAGCCCGGATCCCGATTCCAGCGCCGTCAGCTCGGCGACCGAGATCGCCTCGTTCGCGTTCAGCAGCAAGGTGCCGAGCAGTGTCTTGAGCCGGGGCGGAACCCGCACCTCGACGTGGTCAACCCGTACGCAGAGCGGCCCTAGCAGTCCGAACCACAGCGAACTATCAGGCACGGCATCTATCATCACCGTCGGCCATAGCCAAGTGCAACACGGTTCTAGCCCCGCCCAGCTAAGAGCCGCCGGCCGGGGCTAGAACCGTCGGCCGGGGCTAAGCGCCGCCGACCGGGCTCACCTGCCTGATCAAACCCTGCGCGTCCGCGATCGACAATGCCTCCATCCGGTTTCTGGCACCCAGCTTCCTGAACAGCCGCGCCTGGGTGTTCTCGACAGTCTTGGCCGCTATCCCGAGAGACCGCGCCGTCTGTCGGATCGTGTGGCCGCAGGCTATTGAGCCAAGAATGTCCCTTTCTCTAGCCGTGAGCTCCGGAACGACCAACGACGGGCTCGGTGCCCATTTCATCAGCGTTTGGGCATACTCCAAGCTCATCACAAGGAACCCCTGCGCGACCACGCTCAGGATCGCCCCGAGGCCATCCGCGACGTCTTTCTTGGTCACCAGGCCGCCCGCATTGTGCGCCAGCGCACTGGCGATCGCGAGCTGACCGGGCACGTCGCTGCCGCAGATCACGACCGTCGGGGCGTGCAGCGAAGTTGCGGCCGACCAGTCCTCGGGCACTGGGTCGACCAGCACGACCACGATGGGTGCGCGGTTCCAGCGCAACCAGTGATCATGGATGAGTTCATCGCGCTTCCGCGCCACTACGAGCGGCACACGTTCGGAAACGAGGATCGTGGCCACCTCATCCCGGCTTCCGCTAGCCTGACCCATGAGCACCGCGAGGATGCCGCGCCCTGGGTCGCACGCGGCCCGTGGCTCCACAGGTGCGTAGAGATTCTCGGCTGCCTGCGGGCGGCCAGGCTGAAGCAAGCCGAGCCAGATCGCCTTGGCGACCGCATGGCTCTGGCTTCCTACACCCAGCTTCTCATAGATGTGCCGCTTATGGTTCTCCACCGTTCGCGGTCGTAATTCAAGGAGTTTTGCGATCTCAGGGGTCGTGTTCCCGGCGCTCATCAGGTAGACGATCGTCATCTCCCTGTGGGTGAGCCGATGCGCGACCGGAGCTAGTGGTGCTTCTTCGACAACCGGCATGCGTCCTCCGACTTGACACCTCTGGTACTCGGCGGGTAGAGGCGTTGATGTTGGAGCGCGGGCCCAATGCCCCTCGCATCCGTGAAAGCTCCTCTCTCTCTCGGATCGATGGGCCGCACGTCAACATTTTTGAGCTAGCCGTCCAGGAAAATTCACCTCCGGCCAGGACGGATGGCGTTTCTTCAGGAAACGTTCTGCCACCGTACAGCGTAATGCGGGATAAATCGCAGGCTAGGGACGAATAGCCCTTGGGGGGGTCGGGCTTCCGGGCTACCGCCGGGCGCCTACCTGGACAGTATGGTCGATATTGGCACCATATGCTCGCTACTTTCTCACGGCAAAGCCGCGTGCCGGCGAGCAGGCTCAGCTGATGGCCCGCTCGCCGGCACGCGGCTTGCTTTACTCAGTTCGAACTGTCGGGGTGGTGCCGTCCCGGGCCTGCGGCCCGG
>DATLSX010000018.1:0-6064 GCA_035533915.1 Streptosporangiaceae bacterium | reverse complement strand
CGGTCGTCATTCCCCAGCTGGAGCATTCCCCCGCCCCGGAGCCCGCATCATGAGCGGCGGCATCCCTGCCAGCGGCACCGCTGACCTGGTCGGATATGGCCGCCTGGAATGGAGCGAGCTCGCCCGCATCCTCGGCGGCGCGCAGACCGCATGGGCCGGGTACGACGGCTTCCATATCGGCCATGCGCCGTCGGCGGCGCCGCCGTACTCCCACCTGTGGGCCTGGACCGATCAGTGGCTCATCCGCGCCCGTATTGACGGTGACCAGGCCATCGTGGGAGCCCTCATCCTCGCGGCCGCGCCCGCCGGCGCGCCGGCGCGTCTGATGACAGAGAACGTCCGCTACGAGCGGGCCACCGCCCGCACGTGGGACGCAGACGAGAAGCGAGTCGGGCCGATGGCACCAGCACAGGCCGGCCGGCCCGTTGACGTGTTCCTGGTTTCCGGCGCGCACCCCGTGACCTTCGTCGCTGGACCGGCCGGATGAGAGTAGCCGCAGTGACCCGGCGAAAGCTCCGCCGGTGGGTGGGCACCGTCAGCGTGTCGGCGGGAACGGCAGTCTTCTCCGGCGCGGTCGCCATCCTCGTCGACAGCGTCGTCCAGGGCGGCACCCTGCACTGGCCTTACCTTGCCGGCTCCACCGCCCTTGGCGCCGCCCTGTCCGGCGGCGGCGCCTGGCTTCTGGCCACGGTCAGAAGCGCCGTCGGCATCGGCCTGGCCGCGATGGACCATGCTGGCGACGTCGAGCGCTACCAGGACGAGGCCGACAGCTTCGCCCGCTTCGGCCACGGCATCTTCACCGCCCAGACCTCCGTCCAGGTCACCGTCGAGACCCCCGCTGACCTGAAGTTCCTGCGTGCCCGGCTCCGCGCGGCCCTGCGCACCCTTCATGAGATCGAGCAGCGCGCCCGGCAGACCGGGCTGCTCTTCCAGGGCCGCCCGGAGGTCGGCTTCCACGTCGGCCGGTGGCTCAACCAGGCAGGCGGCCGCATCGACCTGTACAGCGACGCCCGTCACGGCGGCCCGGAGACTCATTTCGCCGCGATCCGGCTCACACCCGCCATCAGCGCAGCGCCCCGCCATCTGGACAGGGCCGTCTACCGCCTCACCGAGACCGGCTTCAGCGAGGCGCAGCCAACCGCCTGGGCAGACCTGCCGCGCCTGCTCAGCGAGCACACCGACACCTGCATGGGCCTGGCGATCAACCTCAACGGGCCCGTCGACGAGGCGGGCTTCGTCGGGCCAGTCCTCGCCTCTGCCACCCAGGAGGGCGCCACGGTCGCCGTGTTCCTCGCGCTCCCGGCCCCGGCCGATGATCTGGACGCGCCGGGACGCCAGCTTGCCTCCTCGCGCGAGGAGTACGAGTCGACCGTGGCGGCCATCCTGGCCGCCGCCCGGCACATGCGCGCCGCACCCGGCCTCGTCTACCTCAAGACACCAGCCGTCATCCCGGTAGCCCTCGGCCGGTACCTCTACGGAAAAGACTGGATCCCGATGCGCCACCACCGCGACGATCCCCGCCATCCCGTCAAGTACGACCGCTTTGCCGACACCAGCAATAGATGAACCCCGCGCCGCATCACGCTGCGCTGCCAGATAAGCCGGAGCCATCGTGCCGATCGTGATCGAGTTGCGGCTGAAGGCCGGCTGGCAGGTACGGCCGGATACCCGGCAGCTGCATGGCCTGGCCTGCGCGCTGTTCGAGGGCCAGGAATCCGGGCACCTCGGGCAGGACAAGCCGTTCGCCGTGTGGCCGCTCGCCGCCGGGCCCCCGGGGTCCGGGCATGACTGGGACTGGCGGGCCGCCTGGCTGCCAGCCGGCCCGCCCCCGGCCAGCGTTATCGCCCCCGAGCAGCTTCGCCTCGGCCATGTCACCTGCGACGTGACCGAGGCAGCGCACCGCTCGGTATCGCACGCCCAGCTGGCGGCCGGCCCTCCGCTCGACAGCGCCCGCCTGGCGTTCCGGTCGCCCACCTATTTCGCGCAGAACGGGACCGGCGTGGTCATCCCCGATCCCCGGCTGATCGCCGGCTCGTGGCGGCGGCGCTGGAACGCCTCGATCCCCGGCGGAAGCCCGCTGGCTATCGACGAGGACGCCTGGCGGGACACCCACCGGGCCCTGCACCTGGCTGCCTTCGACCTGCGGACGCAGCGCCGGGATTCCGGGCGCGGGCATGACCGGGCCGGGTTCACCGGCACCGTCACCTTGCGGCTGGCCAGGGATGCCCCGGCTGCGGCGCGGAGCGTATTCGGCACCCTGGTGCGATTCGCGGAGTTCAGCGGGACCGGGGCACAAACCACGCATGGCTTCGGCGCGACCACGGCCACCGACGTGCCGCCGGAGTCGTGATGGGCGAGCTGCTGGCCAGGGCGTTTACCGAGCAGGCGCTACTGGACGCCTGGGACGAGGTGCGAGACGCCGCGCTCGCTGACGGCGTGGCCGGCCCGGAGATCGACCGGTTCGAGGCATCGGCGGCCCGCAGGATCAGCCAGCTCGCCGGGGAGCTGACGGACGGCACGTTCAGTCCGCAGCCAGCGGTGGCGGTGGAGATCGCCAAGGGCGGCGGAGGGGTCCGCCGTCTCGCGGTGCCGTCGGTGACGGACCGGATCGTGGAGCGGGCGCTGCTGGCCGAGCTGGATGCGGTCATCGATCCGCTGCTACTGCCCTGGAGCTTTGCCTACCGGCGCGGGCTGGGCGTGCGCGACGCACTGGCCTGCCTGGTGGAGGCCCGTGAAGCGGGGTCGGCATGGGTGGCCCGGTGCGACATCGATGACTGCTTTGAGCACATTCCCCGCTGGGAGGTGCTGCGCCGCCTCCGGGAAGTGGTGCCCGACGCCGAGGCCGTTGACCTGGTGCGCCGGCTAATGGACCGGCCGGTGATAAGAGAGCGGGTAGTCCGGGCCGAGCGCGGGCTTGGCCTGCACCAGGGCAGTCCGCTGTCGCCGTTGCTGTGCAACCTGTACCTGGACACGTTCGACCGGGCGATGCTGGCTGCCGGGTACCGGGTGATCCGGTATTCCGACGACATGGCGATCCCGGTGCCGGACCGGGGTGGCGCTGAGCGGGCGCTGCATGATGCGGCCGCGGAGCTGGCGGTGCTCCGGCTCGATCTGGACCCGGTCAAGAGCCAGGTCGTCTCATTCGATGACGGCGTTCCCTTCCTCGGATCGACAGTGACCGCAACGACCAGCCCCGGCGCGATGGCACTGTCGCATCCGATGGAGACTGTCGTGTACGTCGACCGCCCCGGCAGCCTGCTGCGCAGCCGCGGTGACCGGCTGGTGGTCGAGTACCAGTCCGAGGTCTTGTTCCGGCTGAACCTGCGGCGGGTCCGCCAGGTCGTGTGCATCGGCCGGGTGGGGATGACCACGCCGTTCCTGCACCGGGCACTGCGAGACGGCATCGACGTCGTGCTGCTCGATGACCACGGCGGCCCCGGCGGGCGGCTGGCCTCGCTGGCGGTGAGCGACCCGACTGCCCGCCGCGCGCAGTACCGGCTGGCCGACGATCCGCCCGCCGCGCGCGAACTGGCCCGGGGATTCGTGGACGGGAAAATCGCCAACATGCGGGTCGCCCTGCTCCGCGCCGGCCGGCGCGGAGCAGATGCCTTGTGCGCTGATGTCGCCGAGACGCTGGCGGCGACCCGGCTGGTCCTGACGGACGTGACGTCCATCGAGGAGATCATGGGCCATGAGGGGTCGGCGACCCGCGAGTACTTCCGCGCCTGGCGTCAGGTGATCGGCGGTGACTGGGGATTTACGGCACGGGAACGCCGGCCGCCACCGGACCCGGTCAACGCGATGCTGTCGTTCGGGTACACACTGCTGGTTCACGAGGCCGTGACCGCGCTGGCGGCGGCTGGCCTTGACCCGGCCGTCGGTTTCCTGCACCAGGCCCGGTGGGGACGCCCCAGCCTGGCCCTGGACCTGATCGAGGAGTACCGGCCGCTGGTCGTCGACGCGGTCGTGCTGCGCTGCCTGACCACCGGCATCGTCCGTCCCGGAGACTTCGAGACCATCCCGGAGCTCGGGTGCCGGATGAGCCCGCGAGCCCGCCAGGCATTCCTGGCCGCTTATGAGCGGCGCATGCTCACCCTGTTCAGCCACGAGCCCTCGGCGCGGCGGGTGTCCTACCGCGTCGGACTCGCCCTGCAGGCCAGGGCAGTGGCCCGCACCATCCTCGACCCGGGCCGACCATACCGGCCAGTCCGGTGGAAGTAAGCGATCCTCCTGAGGAGCAGTAATTCTCTACCTGGTCACTTATGACATTGCCGACGACCGGCGCCGGGAGGACGTGGCGACCCTGCTGTCGGGATACGGCCCGCGCGTCCAGCTCAGCGTCTTCGAGTGCACCCTGCAGTCCCGGCGGGAGGCCGCCGACCTGCGTGCCAGGGTCCGCGACCTGATCGACCCCGTCGAGGACCAGGTCCGTCTCTACCCGCTGGACGACCGCATGGCGCGCGGCGTCATAGTCGTGGGCGCCCGCACGATCGAGGAACGCCAGGACTTCTGGATCATCACGTGAGCCGGTACAGCCCTGCCGGAACTGCGCGCTGGAAGCCGCGGTTGGCGCACGTAAACACCCAGGTCAGCGGCGGGCTGCGCCGGTGCGTGGCCGGAAGCCTTGCCGAACGCCCCGTTCCTGGGGAGGATGGCGGAACGGACACCGAAAGAGCAGGTCAGAGGCAGCTCCACAAGGCATCCGTCGCAAAGCCCCGCCCGACACTGAGGGCATAGAAACACTTGTCTGCGCTGACGTAGACGAACGTGCCGTCCGGAGCCAGGGCGTCGCAAAGCCCCGCCCGACACTGAGGGCATAGAAACGCCGAGTTGGCGTAGTAGGTCGGGTTCGTGACTACGTCGCAAAGCCCCGCCCGACACCGAGGGCATAGAAACGGTAGTCATCGTCGATGAAGGCCGGCAGTTCTGTGGTTGGGCTGTCGCAAAGCCCCGCCCGACACCGAGGGCATAGAAACTCCCTCAAACATTACGTACCTCACGGCCGTTCTGTCGCAAAGCCCCCGCCCGACACCGAGGGCATAGAAACCTGAGAATTCTCCGAGACCCATCCGTTTGGTGATGTGTCGCAAAGCCCCGCCCGACACCCAGGGCCATTCTAAGATAACTGTCCGTAACTCAGTGTCACGCTATGCAGTCATGAACTGGAGTGCCCGCATCCGGTCGCGGCAGATCCATTCTGTGGTTTCCTTGATGGCGTTCACCCTCTGGAGGCGGAGCAGTCCCAGCGTGAGATTCCGGAGCGAGGCGAGGGCATGCGGGCCGTGGGCTGCCCATGCCTGGCTGTCGTCTTCCCGGTATACGGTGTCACGGATGTAGTGGCTTTTGTTCTCGATTCCCCAGTGGCCGCGGGTGTGCCTGCTGACGTCGGCGGCCGTCATTGTCTCAGCCTTCCTGCTGGTGAGGATCAGGGCGTGTACCTTGCTGATGCGATCGCCGGTGACCTCGAATATCTCGCGGCGGATCACGGCAGCCTGGCTTGCGTGCGGGAAATCTATCCCCTCGGCGCTGGTGATCCAGCAGGACCATTTCTTAATCTGGCCGCGAGCGTGTTCATCCATGACGTGGTGCGGGGCTTCGCGGAGCAGCGGGAGAATCTTGCTGATTACTTCCCTCTGCAGGGACGGCTGGTTTCCCTTGACGGTCATCAGGTAGTCCCATCCAGGTTTCCCGGCGATATATTCCGCGGTTTCCCGCTGGGTGTGCGCGGCGTCAATGGTGATCAGGACTGGTTCGCTTTCCGGGATTGTCGCGGTGTCGAGGAGAGTGTCCGCCTGGGTGATCTCATTGGTGTCGTCGGGTACTCTGACCTGGGCAATTGTGACGGCATCGGCGTGGAACATCGCGGAGAACATCGTGACCTTGTCATTATCGCCTGTCCATGCGCCTCGCATGACCTTCCCGTTACGGCAGCCGCCATTTGCTAGCTGACCTGGGACATCTCGTAGGGACGGGCGAGCCTAGCCCGCTGGTGGTACCAGCGAGCGCGAGCCTGGTGCCGTCGGCGGAACTCCGACCAGCGCTCAGCGTGTCCGGAACGGTACGG
>DATLSX010000017.1:0-3334 GCA_035533915.1 Streptosporangiaceae bacterium | reverse complement strand
GGAGGTGGCGCCGGCGAGCTCGCCCCGCTCCAGCACCTGGATGTCGGTGTAGCCCGCCCGCACCAGGGTGTAGGCGACGGCGCAGCCGACCGCCCCGCCACCGACGATCGTGACCTCAGCGTCCCTGATGTCAGCCACCGGGGGCCCCGCCTCCCCGCGCGGGCACCTCCCACGCGCCGCTCACACCCATGAATAGTGATGGTTGGCGCAACCATGACATAAGAGCCCCTGGTACCGCTGCGCGCGGCGCCGTACCGGCGTGAAAATGGCGGGCGGTACCGCCCGTGACGTCGTTTAACCTCTGGTCGCGGTGAGGCCGCATAAGAGCCTGACGCCGGGAGCCGGTCAACCCAAGGGGCCGTTCATTGTTGCTTCGAGCACGCGGGTCAGTTTCTTCCGCTCGCCCCCGGCTCCCCGGGCGGTACCACCTCGCAGGATGACAGTCAGAGAAGGCAGAGGTGAGACGCGTGCAAGAGGTGAGTGACGAGCCGCTGTACCGGGACCGGGTGTGCGGCATCGACATCGGCAAGGCCGGCATGGCCGCGACGATCCGGGTGCCGTCAGATAAGGATCCGGCGCGGCGGATGGCCGAGACCCGCAGCTTCGGGACTACGAAGCGGGAGGTGCTGGCGCTGGCGGACTGGCTGCGCTGCTGGCAGGTGCCGGCGGTGGTGATGGAGGCAACCGGCGACTGCTGGAAAGGGCCGTTCTACCGGCTGGAGGCTGAGGGGTTCGACTGCGTGCTGGCCGGCGCTAAGCAGGTCAAGCACCTGCCCGGCCGGCCAAAGCGCGACCCGTCGGACTCCCGGTGGCTGGCCGTCTGCTTCGAGCGCGGCGCGGTTGCCTCCTGCTTCGTGCCCACGCCCGAGTTCCGGGTCATCCGGCTGCACACCCGCTACCGCCGCGACCTGACCGGCGAGCGGACCCGGGAGAAGCAGCGCGCGGAGAAGCTGCTGGAATCAGCGGCGGTCAAGCTGTCGTCGGTGGTCACCGACCTGCACGGCGTCACCGGCCGCGACATCATGGACCGCCTGATCGCCGGGGAACGCGACCCTAAGGCCCTGGCCCAGCTGGCCCGCGGGCGCGCCCGCCGCAAGATCGCCGCGCTGGAGGCCGCGCTGGACGGCGCGCAGTTCTTCAACCCCGAGATCGCCGCCCTGCTCCAGTCCATGCTGACGCGCATCGACCACATCAACGCCGAGATCGATAAGCTCACCGCGGTCATCGAACGGCTGCTGGCCCCCCATGAGGAACAGCTGCAGCAAGCCGGGTCGATGCCCGGCTGGGGCCGCCGCTTCGCCGAGGACGTCATCGCCGAGACTGGCGTCGACATGACCCGCTTCCCCACCGGCGCACACCTGGCCTCCTGGGCCGGCCGCACCCCCCTGGACAGCCAGTCCGGCAAGCGCACCGGCAGCGCCGCCCGCAAGAAAGGCAACCGGTACATCGCCGCTATCACCGGCGAGACCGCTGTCGCCGCCGGAAAGACCCAGACCCGCGAAGGCGCCCGCTACCGGCGGATCTCCCGCAGACGCGGCAAGACCAAGGCCAACGTCGCCCTCGGCAACACCCAGATGCGCGTCCTGCACGCCCTGCTGTCTCACCCCGGCAGCCGCCACCACGACCTCGGCCCCGGCTACTACGAACGCCAGCACGACCACCGCCGCCAGGTCAGCCAGCTCGTCGGCAAGCTCGGCGCCCTCGGCTACGAAGTCACCCTCTGCCGCCTCCCCGAACCCGAACCAGGAGGGCCAGCAGCCACCCAGGCCGCCTGACCACTCCCGGCATCACCGGCGGGCCACAAGCCGGCTCCGCCGGCGCTGCCGCGCGCCCGGCTAAGGTTCGTTTTTCGGATCGGATTGGTTCCCGTGGTGGGTACCAGGTCAGTGGCCATGTGTGCTCCTTCCCGGCCGGGCCGTCTCGGCTGACGGCTCAGTCGGGCGCCCGGCCAGGCGGGTAGCCAGGTGCCCTGCTCAGCCATCAGCGCTCGCGGGTCGTCCACACCAGTGGGTCGTCCACACCAGTGGGTCGTGCAGTCCTTCGAGGCTGACGTGCTGGCCGAGCCGTTCGCTCACCCATCGATCCCAGCCTTGCCTGTAGCTGCCACCGTCGCCGAGCACGGCGGGCCGGATGTCGTCGGGCAGGGCGACAGAGGCCGGCGCAATCAATTGCAGGCGATTGGTGAAGGAGTTTGTGCAGCTCAGAGGCACTTCTGAGCCTACTGCGGCGTAGTTAGCGCAGGCGTTTACGGCGGCAACTGGAAAAGCTGCCGGATGTAATTCCTTGCCCGCTGGTCAGCCGCGGGTGGCGTCCCGGGGTACCGGACGGCGGCAGTAATCGAGCCTGACGGCCTCGCGGAACGCCAGCAGGTCGGCCTCGGTGATGACGGTGCCGCTGTCAGTGCGGCGAGCCCAGTACCGCTGCCCGTCGTGGCCGAACTCATAGGCGCCGTCCCAGTGCCAGCGCATCTGCGCGCATTCGTGGTCGCGCTGCCGCCGCTCGTACTCGGCCCAGCGGCGCTCGCGCTCGGCGTGCTCCTCGGGGGTCACGGCCTGACTCTAAGACACTGGGTACATCTAATACACCGAAACAGCGCAGACAGCTGCGGGACGTGAGCCGGATGCCCGGAAGATCATTACCCCGTGCCACCCAGGAAGCGCCGCGTCCCCTACCGGGCCGTGGCGGACGCGCTCCGGGAGCGGCTCGACGAGGGCGAGTGGCTGCCTGGCGAGGCGATGCCGTCCCTGAGCGCCCTGGCGGCTCAGTACGGGGTATCGAGGGCTACCGCGGCTCGTGCTGTGAAGGTGCTGGAGGGCGAAGGCCGGGTCGAATCCGAGCAGGGCTGGGGGACGTTCGTCGCCGAATCGTGAGCGCCCCGGCCGGGAAGCCCACGCCCAGCGGTGACGCCGGGGCCCCGCCCAGTCGCGGACGGGCGGAGCCCCGGCCGGGCACGGCAGGCACCCCTACGCGCCGCCCCGCCTCACGTCGGCCCAGCCGGGCCTGCGTGGCCTACTTCACCACCAGCAGGCGGAACCAGGTCGTGCGCTCTGGCCGGGTCAGCATCACCCGCGCGCCGTAGCGGCCAGCGTCCAGGTCGGCCAGCAGCCGGTCGAAGTCGCCCCGCACCGACGATGAGTACCGCGACGCGGACACCGACACGTCGCCATACGGACCGCTGGCTAGGCGCCAACCATGCTGCTCGGCTGCCCCTATCGTCCACGGGGCCGGCCCTGAGCCGCCACGAGGCCAGCCCGGAGCAGCGGCGGCCAGCTACCCGGCCAGCCGGGCCCCGTCAGCCACCCGGTCAGCCGCGTGCGGCGGGTGCCGGATGCCG
>DATLSX010000016.1:0-10274 GCA_035533915.1 Streptosporangiaceae bacterium | reverse complement strand
CAGGAGCGGGCGCTGAACGCTGAGGCCACGGCCCTGTGCCTGGTCACGGGCGCGCTGTTCCCGGTGCTGGGCTACGACAGCATGCTCGCCCTGGTCTTCGGGATGCCCGGCCTGCCCGTCAGGCCCGGGACCCCGGTGCCGACCGGCCCGGCCTGTTCCAAGGCCCGGGAACGGCACGGCGAGGCCCCGGCGCTGGCGATGTTCACGGCTGACGCTGCCCGCGACGACATTCCCGCTGGCCCGGACGGGACCGCGTTCGGCCTGGAGATCACCCAGATCGACGGCACCACCCTGGAACTGTTCAATGACCCGCTGCTCGCGGAGGAATTCGGGATCCCCTCTCCCGGCGCGAAACCGCTGCTCCGCCTCGTCGGGCTGCTGCATTCGGGCACCCGCCGGTGGAAGGCCGCCGTCGCCGGCCGCTACCTCGACGGGGAGAACGCCCTGGCCGACAGGCTGCAGGACGCGTTCGGCCCGGGGCAGCTGAACCTCGCCGACCGCGGCTTCTTCTCCATGGACCGCTGGCTCCGGTTCTCCGGCACCGGCGCGCACCTGCTGTGGCGGGTGAAGAACAGCGCGAAGTCCGTCCCCTTCAGGACCCTTCACGTGCTGAAAGACGGATCCGAACTGGTCCTGCTCCGCGAGAGCGCCGCCATGCGCGCCCGCCGCCGCAAGGCCGCCGGCGACCCCGCCGTCGCGTCCCTGCCGGACACGACCGCCCGCCTCATCTGCTTCACCGTGCTGACCCGCACCCGCGGCCGCCGCGCGAAATCCACGCAGATCCGGCTGACCGCCACCCTGCTGGACCCGGACACCTGCCCCGCCGGCGAACTCGCCGTCCTGTACCAGAAAAGATGGCTGATCGAAATCGCGTTCCTTCACCTGAAGAAAACCGTCCGCGGCGCCGGCCGCGTCCTGCGCGGACGCTCCGCCGCCCTCGTCCGCCAGGAAGCCTGGGCGCTGCTCCTCGCGCACAACATGATCGCCGGGCTCGCCGCCCGCGCCGCCGCCACCGCCGGCCTGACCCCGGGCGAGATCACCTTCACCGCCGTGCTGTCCCTCGCCCGCGCCGCGATCACCGCCGATACCTGCTGCCCCCACTGCCACAAGCGCCCGGCCAGCGGAAACGCCCCGCTCGCCAGCCTCGGCGCCGCGATCACCGCTCTTCCGCCCGGACGCCCAGGCCGCCAGCGAACCTCCGGACGCACCCCAGCCGAACGACGGAAATGGATCAGCGAACCAGCCGACTACACCCTCACCATCGTCCCGTCAACCCTCCCGAAAACAGACGTAAGTCTCAGAAGTTAAGGGCAGTGGGGTCGTAGGTGCTCGACGACATCCGGCCGTGCCCGATCCGTGCCCGATGAGCCGGTCAACTCCGGTAGCTCACGGTGAGTCGCGATGACACTCCACATAGCCTAACGTGCAACGTCACATTCCAAACTGCTGCCTCACTCAGATTTGCAAGCAGGGGTCAGCGGCGCAATCGGGCCAGCTGCCATGACGACAGCGCTGACGACAACGACGACAACTGCCAACAGTTGGCCGCATCCGCCGGCATACGTCCACGCATGGTCGTCTCAGCTGACCAGCGCTACTGTCCGGCCTGAAAAGCAGAAGGTCGCCGGTTCAAACCGCCCTGACTGCCACTTTCTCAGCAGCCACGACGCCCCGGCGTATGATCCCGACCGGGTACTCGACGGCAACGGGGGACGATAGCGTCGGCGCCGTCAGCGCGTGTAATCCCGGTTCATGCTGGAGTCGATCTTGCTCAGGTTGGCTCTTGCATGGCCGTCAGCAGTTTGTCCAGGATGCCTACTGATGAATGGCCGTACCGCGCTCGGAGTCGCAGCGACTCCTCCCACAGCCCTTGTAGGCCGTCCTTGAGTTCCTGCCGCATGGCTGGCGTGATGTGGCTATAGACGCCACGCATGCCGGGCACTTCGTGGCCCATGCGCTCGGACTGGAGGACGTAGCGGATGCCGAGTTCGTCCATCCAGGTCTGATGGCCGTGTCGCAGCCCGTGTGGTGTCAGGCCTGGGCACAGCGGGAGCCAGTTCGCGACGGCGGCCAGGTCGCCCGGCTTGGCCTCAGAGCCAGCGCATCGCTCCTGCCCAACCTTGTGATTGATCAGCAAGCCGTCACGCCGCAGCAGCGTCGTACGACCGCAGGCGGGGCATTTCCCGCTCCCGTCCTTGCCTGCCAGCCTCGCAACGCCACGCCCGACTGGCGGCTCATACGGGACTCCTGGCACGGCGGGCGGCCAGGCCGCCAGGACCGTTCCCGGCCACGGGCTACTCATGTCGGCCAGTACTGGCATGGCTGGCCGGGCGTAGCGGCCAGTTCGCTCGGCGTACCATCCGTCTGCGGCAGGCCGGACTGTGCGGGTCGCGTAATTGCCCCGGCGAAGGTGGCCGCCTGCATCGGCGAGGAAAACAAACGATCCGCCCTGACACCAAGGATCGGCTGGGTTGCGGCACGAACACTTCTTAGGCGGGTTCATGCGAAGGTACAGCGCGAGCAACGCGGACAGGAAGGGTGGCAGGTCTGCGTCACGGATCGATCCGTCCTTCGGCCGCCCGCGGTAAAACCGACTGTCCAGCTCGTACAGTTTCCATGCGATATTGAGTATGTCGCTGTGGATACCGTCCGGAGCGAATCCCATCGCTTCGCTCCAGCGCATGCCGGTATAGGCAATGGTGATGATCAGCACGAAATCACGGTCACTGCCCGACAGTGCTGCACAGCGTTCTGCGAAAAGCAGGGCTTCAAACGGTGTGGCCCATGTCTTCTCCGATCGCTCGGCCAGCTCTATGCGGCGCTGCCCCTTCCGTCCCTTGCCTCGTCTCCGGGCAGCCGGGTTCGCGTGAAGATAACGCGGTACAGCGTCGCCAAGGACTGTGATAAGCGTGGACCGCACCTCGCGCGCCGTCCTACGCGTGTACCCCCTGGCAGCTGTCTCCTTTTCCCAGAGAGCGATTTCCTCGGTCGTAAGAGAACTAAGGACTCTGTCCCCGAATCTGGGCAGGATGTGCACCTCAATCGCGTACCGGTAGGTGCTGAGGGTGTTTAGCTCCAGATCGAGTGACGGGAACCAAAGATTGACCCAGTCGGTCAGTGTGATGCGCCCGGCGCGAGGATCCACGTATTTCCCGGTTCGGATGGCGGCCTCTTGGTCGCGGGCGTGGTCCTCAGCACTTTTGCGGGTGCGAAATCCCGACTTGGACTCCAGGGTGCCGTCAGGCCCACGCCAGCGCGCACGCCAGAGATTCCCGCGTTTTTCGGCATAGGCCATTGCTAACCACCTCGCTGCGAGTCGGATTGAGGGCCGGGCTTGGGCCGCGCCCGGAGTGGTTTGATGCCGTGGGACTCAGACAGCCGATGCCGCGCTGGCCGGCCGAGGCTCTGTCGGCTGGCTGGCGCGCTGCCAAGCGCATCTGGAGTGCGCTCGTGGATCGACACGATCTCGATCAGGTGCTCAGAGGTGAAATGGTACGCGCCGCCGAGCATGGTGAATGGAATCTTGCGCGCGGCCGCTCGCCGCTCGAGCCAGCTTCTCTTGACTCGCAGGATCTCGGCCGCTTCGTCCAGCGTGTGGATCTGCGGTGTCGTCTGAGCGCCTGCATGTGCGCCCCGTGGCACAGCGCTCACGAGCCTGCTTCAGACCTTCCGGGCCATGTCTCAGCGGCGATAACTGCGTACTCGTCGTCGGGCCACATCTCGGCACACCAGGAGGCGAACTGCTTCCACTCGGCGCGGCCAGGATGGCGGGTGAGCAGCTCCGGATGATCCGCGGCCATGCCGCCTGCCGCGCGGGCGGCGCGCTCCTTACGGCTGATCGGCTGCTGCCCGGTCATGGTTCGGCCTCCCACTCGGCGTCCCATCGCGCTGCCTCGGCCTCCCGCTCGGCGATGGCGGCGGCGAGGCGGGTGCAGCTGCGGGCGTGGCCGTATTCGTCGTCGGTTGGTCCTTGGATGAGTCCGTGGTCGCTGATGTGCTGGTCGCAGGATCGGCAGGTCCAGCTAAAGGTTCTTGGTCGCCAGGGAGCCTCGGTGTCCGGGTGACCGGCGGCGTAGTTGAAGGCGGCATCGGCGGTCGTCGCGCCCGGTCCGTCCGATTCAGGGCTGAGGCCGAGAGCCTGGCCGATCTGGTTCCAGGCGTGGCCAGCTTCGCGGGCCTGGCGGATGTAGTCGCGGGCCAGGCCTTGCGCGGCGAACTGGAGGTGGCTGGCTGCTCGGGCACCGGCCAGCGGTTCGACGTCGCGGACTGTCGGCTCGCGCGAGGAGTAGATCGGCCGGGTGACGATCTCGGCTCCGGCGTCGCGGGCAAGCCGGAATGTCTCCCGGCGCGCCGTCTCCCGGGCCGCGCCTGCTGCGCGCTTAGCAGGTTCGGTCATGACGATGTGCTCCTTCTGGGGTCGTCAGGCGCCGGGTTCCGCTTCGGGCTCGGCCTGGCGAGTGGCTTGCTGGATGCGCTCGCTGATGGCGAGGGTGAACCAGGTGGTCTTGCCGGTCGGCTCGGTTCGCACGCCGCTGGCGGTGGCCAGGGCTGCGACGATCGCCATGCCGCGGCCGCGTTCGTCGTTCGATCCGGCCTGTCGGGGGCTGGGAAACGCCGGGGAGGTATCGGTGACCTCGCAGGTGATGCCGGCCTGGCCTCCGGGTTCGTGGTGACGGCTCAGAGCTAGGCCAATGCCAAGGCCGCTGCCGTGCTCGGCCGCGTTGGCGACGATCTCGGAGACGAGCAATTCGGCGTCGCGAGACGGGTCGTCCAGGCCCCACGCGGCGAGCGCCTGCCGTACCGCTGATCTGGCCCGCCGGGCTGAGGCAAGATCGGCGGGGAGGTCGGCGTGGAAAGCGTCGGCTTGGTGGTGCCCGACCCACGCGGTTGGCGCGACGGCGGCATCCGCCGCAGGTGACTGACGACGCGGGGCGAAACCTGGTCCGGTGACTGGCTCCATGTCTAGGCACCAGCCTCGGGTTCGGGATCGGCTCTGAGGGCCTGGCGATGCAGATCACCAAGATGGGCGAGGATGCGGATGGAGCGCTCACGGCCGAGTGCGGCGATCGCATTAGTCGCGAGCACCTGACCGGCGGGTGATCCGGATGGCCTCGCCGGTTCGGCCTGTCTGCCTGGCTCGGACTGCGCAGGTTGTGGCTGGGCGGGCTGGTATCCGTCGGACGGGCCGATGACCGGGCACAGGCTGCTGCCATCCTGGTGCGACCATTCCGGGCGGAGCGTGTCGTGCGTTTCCCAGGGGATCAGATCAACTGGTGGCTGCCTGACAGCGGCTTCGCCGCACTCGGGGCAGTGCAACGAGTGGTCGTCGTTCATGCCGGCCTCCGCAGGTCGCTGGCCTGCCCGTGTCGGCCCAGGTTCGTGGGCTGGGCTAGCGAGAAGTCCGGAGCTATGCCGGTACCCGTGGCAGGCCGGTACCCGCACCAGGGCCGGTAGCCGGGCGTGTCGAGTTCGTCGTCGTCGAGACCGGCGGCGGCAGGCCAGCGGCGCTGTCTCGCTAGGTAGAGCGCTCGAGTGGCGGCGCGTTTCTGGGCTGGGCTGCGGGCGGGTGGTGTCTTGTCCCACCAGGCGTCCCAGAGCCGGATGGCTGCGGCGCGGAACCGGGCGGTCACCGTGCTGGCCTGGCCGTTGACGACGCGGCGAACCATCTCGGGCGGGACGCCAAGGGCTCGGGCGATGCGGGCGCAGTCATGGCCCATCGCGACCAGCGACCGGAGCCGCCATGCGGTGCCGTTGGCATCTACCCGGGCGGTGGTCGTGACTGCGACGAGGCAGCCGGGGGCGACAGGACTCGCTGGCCGGGAGGGGATGGCCTGCAAATCGTGTGCGAGGTCGGCGGTCATGGTCGCTCCCCCGTCCAGCCGGCGGCCCGTTGGCGTGCGACGAGGTGGCCGCAGCGGCGGGTTTCCTGGGTGAGGTGGCTGGCTGCGGCGGGGAGCAGCCGGGTGTGCCATTCGGCCTGGCCGGCGAGCGTCCGCGCGGTGCGTTCGGGTCGCAGGTATAGGACGGACCAGAGTTCGGACAGCCAGTCCAGGATGTACAGGCACAGCGGGTGCTGGTCCCAGCAGTCGGCCAGGCCAGCGGCGAGGTGGCCGTGGCCGGGCCGGTAGACGTGTTCGACCCAGACGCGCAGCCGGGTGACCGTGGCGTCGCGTTCGGCATCTCCTGGTTCCCACAGGCGCGGCGAGTCGGTCGGCTCGTAGCCGTCGGTGTCGGCGGCGAGCTGAGCGGCGAGCGCGCGGACTTGCTCGTCCAGGGCCTTGACTGCGGCCAGGGCGTCGTCATGGTCGGTGACGGCGGTCTTGAGCCTGTTGAGCAGGGTGGTCAGCGCCCCGATGCGGTCCCGGATATCACGCGTGTCACTGGCCTGGCGGTGGTCGAGTTCGGTGAGGGTTTTCGTTATCCCTGAAATCTGGAGCAGGACAGCGGTCATGCCGTCGGGTGCGGTCATCGTGGTCACCTCCACGGAGTACTGGCGAACGAGGTGCCGTCCTCGTCGTCTGGCGGCCGTGCCTCGGGGTCGTCGAGGTCGGGGACGATGGTGAGGTGCGGGGCGCGTCCGGGGCGCCGGTCGGCTGGCTGGGCTGCCGGGCCGAGCAGGGCGATGGAGGTGCCGGTGCGGCGGGCGGACTTGTAGGCGCGGTCCTTCCATGCCACGCCGAGCCGGGCGATGACCGGGGACATGCTGCCCCGGATGACCAGGCCGTGGCCGACGGGGAGCTGGCGGATCATGTCCGCCGTCATCACGTCGTGCCAGACGCGGCGGTCCTCGGAATGCGCCTGGCTGTAGCGGTAGTGACGGACGCGTTCAGTGAACGCGGCCTGGCCGCACAGCTCGCTGGCCATCTTCAAGGTGGCCGTGTCGGTGATGCCGGGCAGCAGGATCTTGACGCCGCAGGTGTCCAGCACGACCTGGGCGCCGTCCTTGTCCCAACGGGTGCGTAGCTGGGCTTCGCCGTGGGCGACGGGGATGATCTGGATTCCCTTGCCGCCGGAGTCCGCGAGCCAGGAGGGTAGCGGGACGGGGCAGGTCTGGACGATCTCGTCCAGGGCCATCAGCAGCGGCGGGTCGAGCCGGCCGCCGGGCTGGGCCTGGCCGATCTGGGTGGCGACGTGGTGGATCTCACCGGCCATGGCGGCGAACAGCGGGGCGACCGGGCTGTCGTCATGCTCGGCGGCGGCGATCAGGTACAGGGTCCCGGACTGGCGCAGGAAGTCCTCGATGTCGAAGCCGCCGTAGTCGCCGGGCAGTGCGGACTGCGCGAGGGCGGGGTCGGCCATGAACGCCAGAGCGCGGGTAATGACCATGCGGATTGTCTGCGCGGTCTTCTGCGCCTCGCTGCGCAGCTCGGCGAGTTCCAGCGCCCACTGGCTGGCGCCGGCTTCGGCTAGGATGACCTCGGCGGTCTCGGCGTCGCCGAGCGCCCACCGGGTGACCAGGTTCATGTCGCCTCCTGCGATGGCTGCCGCGTGGAATAGGCAGCGCAGGTAGCTGGAAGCTTTGCTCGACCAGAACGTGGCGCTCTCGGTGCCGGTCATGCTGACCGCATTGGCGAACCCGTCGGCACGGCGGATCGCGGTCGCGGGGTCTTCGCAGCCCGCGACCGGGTTCCAGCGGAAGGTGGATGGCACGCAGCCGATCGACTGCGGGTTGAAGACGTGGACCGGGCCGCGGCGGGAGCGGATGCCGCTGGTCAGCTCGAACACGTCGTGCTTGGTCGTGGTGGACACGACCGGGCCGGGATAGCGCAGGATGATCTTCGCGAGCAGGCCGGTCTTGCGGGTCCGGGGCGGCGCCATCACAAGCACGTGCTCCTCGACCGGAACCCGCAGCCGGTGCCCGTAGTGCGCCCGGCCGATCACGAGGGAGTGCTGGCCCGGGCGGGTGAGCCGGTGCCAGGCGCTCAGCGACTGGCGGGCGCGACGGGAACGGCGGAACGCGGCGAGCCGGCCCCACCGCAACCACAGCTCGAACGCGGTCGCGTGACCGCGGCCGGGATGCAGCCGCAGATGCAGGCGGAGCCGCAGGTAGCGGACCCGGAAGCGGGGCAGCCGGCTGTGCGGGCCGACGCACCACCGCAAGACGGCGGCGATCGCCAGGGCGGACATGAGCCAGATGAAGTAGGTCACTGGATGCTCCCGTTCTGAAGGGACTGGACGTGGCGGCGCAGGGCGGCGCGGGCCGCGCCGGGGTGGAGGTCGGCCTCGGGGGCGAGTTCGGTGCAGATCCGCGAGACATCGGCCAGCGGAAGGGCGGCCAGGTCGCCGTGCCGCTCGGCGACGAGGGCCAGGAAGCGCGCGGTCTTCGTGCCGGGACGGCGTCCGTGGTCGGCCCGTTGCCGGGACCGGCCTGCGATTGGCGGGGCGGGCCTTGGCGGAACGAGTGCGCCAGGTGGCTGGTCCGGACGGCGGCCGTGTCGGCCTGGTGCGACGGGGCACTCGTCGAGAACCCAGGCACGGAAGCCGGTGAGCGTTGATGCGGGTGCGAGCGCGAGGCGAAGCGCCCAGAGCATCAGGCCGGCGAGGATGGCCAGGGGCGTGGAGGTGTCGTCGGCGAGCGCTTCGTTGCTGGCCTTCTGCCGGGCGAGGGTCCAGGCCCTGACGACACCGATGGCCGTATCGGAGGCGAGGGCGTAGGCGACCGGCGGCATCGCCCAGATGGCCAGATCCCGCCAGCCGTGCCCGGCCGCCAGGATGTTCATCGTGATCGAGGTGGCGACGGCGCCGATGTTCAGCACCCTGGCCCGGATGGCCCGTCGGCCGTGCAGGGCCAGTGCGATCCCGAGGGTGGCGAAGATCAGCGCGGCGACGTCAGGGATGCCGGCTTCCAGGGCGGCGACCGGGGCGTCAGCCTTGGCGGCGAGCACCATCCGGTACTGCGCCGAGTAGCTCACGACCGCCGCGGCCGCGGCTAGTACGCCGAGCGCGAGTATCGCGGCTGTCAGCCAGCGGGCCGGCCGGTCCAGCCGGGCGCCGCGAGTACTTGGCCCGAGGCCATCGATGGCGGTGACCTGGCGATCCGGGGTGGAGAGATCTTGCGCGGACCGCCTGCCGTCAGGAACCGAGCCGGTCGATCCTTCGGGCAGCCGGGCGGGGCTGGCCGCGTCACGCGCCAGGTCCCGGCCGGCGGGCATGGCGGTAGCATGAAGCCGCATCGCTTCTCCCAAGTTCGATGCCTGGGCCTCAGCGGGGTGCAACCCGCTGGGGCCTGTTTGGTTCTGCGCTCCGCTCAACTGGTGCGCACCAGCAGTAGATAACTGGTGCGCACCAGTTGTCAAATCGTCCTTGCCGACGCCGGCATGCGCGAGCAGCTGACGGCTCATGGCGATGAGGTCGGTAATGCCTGACGTGGCGGGCGCGGTTCGGCCCGGTCGCTGCTGCTTCCAGGGCGCGCAGCGTGGCCGGCGGGCCGGGCCGGTAAGCCGGCGCGTGCAGCGGGCCTGGTGCAGTTGACGCGCAGGCCCGTCAGATGACGGGCGGCGGCGGTCGCGCGGGTCGGCGGCCGGCGTTGCAGGTGGCCTCGGTCCTCGCGCCGTATGGCCAGCACGACCAGGATCAGCGCGCCGGCCAGGGCGCCGGCCAGGAATGCCGTGACGAGGAAGGCAAGGATGATCATCTTGGCGCCTTTCGGGTGCGATTTCCGTTGACGAAGGAGCGACATGCCGGGCCTCGAAGTCGACCTGCTGGCCGCCTGGCGTGCAGGTGGCGAGCCCTTGCTGCGCAGTGCCGCAAGCTGCTGCTGCTTGTCGTTTCGGTGCTTTCCGACCCATGCCTCTAGGCTTGTCGCACCGGCTGCGCCGGGCCAGGCACCGCCAGTGCAGCGGCAGTGCAAAAGCAGTGCAACTGGGGACCATCAGTGACCGACATCGTCAGCGCGTGGACCGGCTGCCAAGCCGACTACCTGCGGCAAGCCCTGCGCATGACGAACGAGACGTTCGCCGAGCACTTAGGTGTCGCGGTCCGCACCGTGGCCTACTGGCGCGCCAGGCCCGACATGGCCCCGCAGGCAGCCATGCAAGAAGTGCTCGATGCCGCGCTCGCTGGTGCGCCCGAGCGGTCGCGCGCCTTGTTCTGGCAGCTGCAGGCAGGCTGCGTGCCCCTGCCAGGCAATGACCCGGTGTCGGGGTTGTTGGGGTCGGAGGGTGCGGGGAGTCTGACGGAGTGGCTGTCGGCGTCGTCGGTCAGTGATGAGGCTGTGGCCGGCCTGGACCGGGCGGCGGTGCGGCTGGCGGAGGCGCACGGGCGGTCGGCGCCGG
>DATLSX010000015.1:0-30624 GCA_035533915.1 Streptosporangiaceae bacterium | reverse complement strand
GCCCGGTAATCATTCTCGCCGCCATTCCAGGCTATCACGCCGGAAATCGCCGAATGATGACGGCCCAGAGTCCTGCCGATATCACGAGCCGACCGGCCTCTGGCCAGTTCCCTGGAGATGACTTCTCTTTCATCGAACCGGAGGGGTTCGGAACGGCTCACGCAGGTTTCCAGTCTCCTAGGGATTTGGTATCGAATCACTCCTGTGTCGCTACGACCGTTTGAGGCCGCCCTCTTTCTTCTTTATGTAAATAAATGCGATGGTTTTCCCTGACCGAATTACAGTAGGTTACGGCGTCCCCATCAGGCTACGTCTTCGCCACCCTGGAGGTCACGAGAAACAGGGAGCTAATTCCGCTTCACTGAGCTCACCCCACTCCTGAGCGTTCAAGTACTCTTCGACGGCTGCGGCGGTCCTCGAGTCAGGCAACATGGCGTGCGGCCATTCCGCGCGCAACGGGATCACCAAGCTTCGCCGTCAACTCTTCGCCACGTGCCGGGCTTTCTAGACAGGCGAGCATGGCGTGCTCGACCTGGCCGCGACGGGTGATGGACGCGTATTCGGCGCGGACGGTCGCGATCAACAATATGCCTCGAAAGCAGGCCATATGTTTGAATCATATGGAAGATCATTAACATTCAGATCGGGGCGGCAATTCAGGTGCGCGCAGATCTGGGATTTCACATCATCGCCACCATAATATCTAGATTGCCCAGCAATGTAGATATGCCGACAACGCGGTGCTATGTCCAGCAATACCCAACTGCGCCCGTAAGGTGTCATCTCGGTGACGGCGAAGCTCGAAAATAACAATCCAGCACCGCCAGGCAAGTCGTCAGATAGGCCAGCCCCTAAAGCGTCATGTTGAAATATCCGGCTAATGTCAACGTCCGCCTCGTTCCAAAAAATACGTTGAACTAATAGCATCTCAGGAAGATCGACGACATGAATCTCGCTAGCAATTCCGAGTTGCAACATCAATCTAGCCATGTTTCCGAGACCGCCGCCAATCTCAATTACTGACCGGATCGGCATAACGTCGAGAATAGACATGAGCCGCATGCAGTAGAGCAACTGACTTGCAGTCTTGGCGCTCAGGAACGGCACAGATGAGCGTGGAAGTCTTTCCAATATTGTCGGCTCAGCAACCCTGTTACAGATCTCCGCAAATAGGCTCAGATCGACGCTACGGCAATAAGCTGCATAATCTATGGCGTCTTCATCTACGGCTAGTATCTGCTCATTCAGTACCGGATTAGCAAATACATCTTCGATTGAAGAAATGTCAACTAAATGTCGTCGCAGCATACGCCATTTAGCATGTACGATTGTTCGTGTCGACATAGGTAATACTCTAGCATATTTAATGGAATTCGCGCAAAGCCTGTTCCTCCCGCCCAGGGTCAAGGGTAAGCATTCATCCCTGAAGGAGCGGGACCGTGTCAAGGGGGGTTTTAGTAGGGTTTTGGTTGCTTGACGGGCGTGCGTGACTGGCGTCTCGTGTTTCCCGGTAGCTGCCTGGTCCCGTGGCGAGCGGCCGGGCGGGTCAAGGACCGGGCGGAGCCCGGGCCGCGTGCGGCGCCGGAGGCGTCCTTGATGTGCCCCGAGCCTTCCGGACAGTCCATCCAGTAGGATGGACGTCCTGGAAAGGTGAAATTTGTGCCCCGACCGAAGAAGAGCTTCTCGCAGGAATACAGGGATGAAGCCGTGAAGATGGTGATCGAGACATCGCGTCCGATTGCCAGAGTGGCGAAGGAGCTCGGTATTAACGAAGGCACCCTCGGCAACTGGGTTAATGTCTACCGCCGTGAGCATGCCGGCGAGGAGCCGCCGCTATCGGTGAACGAGCGCGCGCGGCTGCGTGAACTCGAACGGGAGACCCGGGAACTGAAGATGGAGAACGATTTCCTGAAAAAAGCCGCAGCATACTTTGCCAGCGACCATCGGTGAGCGACAAGTTCGAGTTCATTGACGCGGAGTATGCAGCCTGCCGGGAATCGGACGATGAGTACGTGCCGTCGATCGTGAAGATGTGCAGGTGGATGGAGGTGTCGCGGTCGGGGTTTTATGAGTGGCGGAATGCACCGAAGTCGGCGACGGCGAGAAGACGCGGGATACTCGCGGTGTATGTGCAGAGGTCATTCGATGATTCCGATGGGACGTACGGGTACCGCCGGGTCCACGCGGACCTGGTGGCCTGGAGCGTGCCTGCCGGGCCGGAGCTGGTGCGGTCGCTGATGCGCGACCTGGGCCTGGAGCCGTGTCAGCCCCGGCCGTGGCGGTTCAGCCTGACCGAGGGCGACGGCCAGGAGCACGACATTCCCGACCTCGTGCAGCGCGATTTCACTGCCGGCGCACCCGGTCATAAAATGGTCGGCGACATTACTTATATTCCGACGTGGCAGGGCTGGCTTTACCTGGCGACGGTTATCGACTGTCATACGAAAGCCGTGATCGGCTGGGCGGCGGACGATAACTACAGGACGCCGCTCATTGAGATGGCCATCGAGATGGCCGCCCGTAATTATCGTCTCGCCGAGGATGCGATCTTTCATTCTGACCGCGGCAGCAATTACACTTCCCGGCAGTTCGCCAGGACGCTGGGGAAACATAATCTCCGGCAGTCCGTCGGCAGGACGGGAATCTGCTATGACAATGCGATGGCCGAATCGTTTTTCGCCGCGCTGAAGAATGAGCGTGTCCACCGGACCCAGTATCCGACTCATGAGCACGCGCGCCGAGACATTGTGAGGTACATCGAATTCTGGTACAATTCCAGGCGTAGGCACTCGGGACTTCAGTACAGGACCCCGCAGCAAGTCCACGATGAATACCTGGAACGGCAGTCCGCAGCGTGAATTAACCACAAATCCGCTGTCCGGAAAGCGCGGGGCAGATCACCTGCTTCGGCACCTCCGCCCCGTACACCCCGGCCAGGCACGCGCTGATCTCCCCGGCAGCCAGCCCCTTCGCGGAAAGAGAAATGACCAGGCTGTCGATCCCGCCAGCGCGGCGCTGCCTTTTCGCGACGATCTTCGGCTGGAACGACCCGTCCCGGTCCCGCAGCACCGAGATCTCCGCCGGCCCCGCCCCCGTCGTCAGCGTCTTCGCCCGGTATCCATTCCGCGAATTGCCGCCATTACGCCCGGCGGGGTCATGCATCTCATAGCCGAGATGATCATTCATCTCGCCTTCCAGCGCGCTTTCCGCCACCAGCTTCGTAAGCCGGCCGGGCAGCCCGTTCCCGCCCGTCAGCTCCAGCCCCCCGGCCCGGGCCCGGTCCGCCAGCTCCCGGATCAGGTCCGCGTCCGTACCGGCCGTCCTGGCCGGGATCTCCCGCTCCGCCACTTCAGTCACGTCTTCCACAGTGCTCTCCCTACTTGTCAGGAGTTACGCTGAGTAGGCCCGGGGCGCGGTTCCGGGATTACTCCCGGCCCGTCTCCCCGGACCTCTCGCCGTGCGCCTCTCAGCGCAACGGGCTCTCCGTGGTTCCTGCCGTCAGGCTGGTTCAGCCGCCCGGGGATCGGGGATCCTCGTGCCGCGGTAGCGGTACCGGGTGACCGGGATGGCCGCGATCCGCCGCGGTTCGGTCTCGCCCGCCGTGACCGCCAGCCATCGCCCTTGCGGGGTGGTGAAGCGGCGGCGGACGTCTTCCCACGTCCAGCGGTGCCGGGCTTTCAGCATGCGGATCACCCGCCACCAGGCGAAGCTGTCCAGCATGGAGAAGGCGTTCTTGGCCACGGCGTGCCGGAAGTAGCTGGCCCAGCCGTGCGTGACCTGGTTCAGCCGGGTCAGCACGTATCCGAGGTCGGCCTGTGATGTCCTGGGGGTCAGGGCACGGATCTTGGCCTTCAGCGACCGGATCGGCCGCTTGCCGATGAAGGTGTAGACGTGCCACTTGGCTGTTCCCCGCTTGCGGCGCCACTGGATGCGGAACCCCAGGAAACTGAACCCATCGCTGAGGTGGACCACGGCTGTCTTGGCCTGCGAGAACCGCAGCCCTAGCGTGGCCAGTACCCCGCCGGTTTCCTCGCGCAGCACCTCCGTGTCCTGCCCGGTGCTGTCGACCAGCACCGCGAAATCGTCCGCATAGCGGACAATCCGCCAGTTGGGCAGGCCCTTGCGGCGGCGGGCCGCGCGCCTGGCCTCGGTCGACATCGCCCCGCCTGGCTTCCACGGCCCGGTCAGGTGCTCGCCGAGCGCCGTCAGGGCTATGCTGAAGATCAGCGGGGACAGGACGCCGCCTTGCGGCGTGCCGGTGAGGGTGTCGCGGTGCTCTCCGAGCTCGGTGAGCACCCCGGCCTTGAGGAAGGCTTTCACCAGCGCCAGGACGCGCTTGTCCTTCACCCTGGCCCGCACCCGTTCCAGAAGAGCGGAGTGCGAGAGGCTGCCGGACGCCGCCTCGATGTCCGCGTCGAGCACCCAGCGGTAACCCCGGGTGCCGTAGAAGCGGATCTCGGCGATCGCGTCCTGGGCGCGCCGCTTCGGCCGGAACCCGTACGAGCACGGCTCGAAGTCCGCCTCGAAGACCGGCTCCAGCACCAGCTTCAGCGCGGCCTGGACGACCCGGTCCGCGATGCCAGGTATGCCCAGCCTGCGGAGCTTCCCCGACCCGCCTGGCTTGGGAATCATGCGCTCCCGCACCGGCAGCGGCCGGAACGAGCCGTCCTTCAGGGCGGCCCGCAGGTCATCCAGGAACCCCGACGCTCCCACTACCTGCTCGACATAGGCGGCGGTCACGCCGTCCACGCCGGGGGTGTTAGCGCCCTTGTTGCCCGCGACCCGGCCGAACGCCACGATCAGCGTCGCCGGGTCATGCACGAGGTTGAACAGGTCATCGAACCGGCGGCCAGGATCGGCCGCCGCCCACCGGTGAAGCTTGGCCTGCATCCCCGCTACCTGCGACCATTCCCCTTCCGGGGCCTGCTCGCGGGCGCCGCCGTTCGGCGGCGCGCCTTGCGGCATTACAGCCTCCTCCCCACTCGAAACCACTGCCGCCCTTCCCCATGTGACCGGCTTTCCCGGTCGCGGAGTACTACGGCGGCTCCGCCCCGCCCGGCCCGTTCAGCGGCCGGCGCGCCTATCCCGCCCGGCGGGCCGGATGCCCGCCCGGCGGGAACCGCGACCGGGCGGTTCCCGCGTTCACTGCGATTCGCTCGCCGGAGTAGGAGCCCGGCTGTGTCCCAGCGGCATCGCCACGCCTGCGCCGCAGTACTTCGGCGTGGCCTCCCGGGACAGCATCGGCAAACCTCCCGGAAGTTCCCGCCGCCGGGAACAACGGCGGTGCGCACCGCGCCCGGCCCGTATCCGCCAGATTTGAGCCGGTGTAATTGTTGAAGGACGTAAAACGCCGGTTCCTCGCGTACTCCTCTCCGCCACGCTCGCCGGACCCGCCCCATCTGGCAGTACTGGGCACGTCCCGGCTTTGCCAGGGCTGCTCCCGCCCTCCCCGGCACCACCCGGCTCAGGCTGCCCTCAGCTACACCCCCCTGCTGCGACAGGAAGGCGGCGAAGGTCTCTCACCTCCACTCGAACCACAGCGCCTCGCGGCGCAAACCGTAGAAATTACAGTCCCCTACCAGGGACAGTTCGGGAACGCCTTCGCCAACCCGGTCCTGCTCGGATCATCCGCGGGCACCACCAACTGGGCCGGAATGACTCTGACCGCTCCCGGCGTGACTATACGCCTACGCCATCGGGATCGGCAGCGACGGCCTGCCCGCCCTCGACGCCAGCACTACCCCGGTCACCGCCACCAGCGGGACGGCCATCACCGGCATCACGCTCCCGCAGGCATCGTGGCCCGCCGTCGCCTCAGCCGGACCGCTCGATAACTCCACCGTTCCCGGCCTTTACGCCGAAACAACCACAGACAACAGCCCATCCGGCGCAAGCTGCGCCAACGGCTGCCTCTGGTACTACCCCGGACAGACCACAAGCAGCCTGGCAGCCTCCATCAATCCCACCCCCGTCTTCGTCGGGATACTCAGTACCAAAGTCTCTCAGCTCAGCTAGCCGACCGGCCCTGGCTAGCTCTGCCGCGCGCCTCGGGAGCCGCGGTCTGAGGCCGCTGCCCGCTTCTCCCGCAGCCGCATGGACAGGTGCACCGGCGTGCCCTGGAAGCCGAACTCTTCGCGTAGCCGGCGCTCGATGAACCGGCGGTAGCCGGCCTGCAGAAATCCCGAAGTGAAGAGCACGAAGTGCGGTGGCTGGATGCCGGCCTGCGTGGCGAACATGATCTTCGGCTGCTTCCCGCCGCGCACCGGTGGCGGCGTCGCCGCGACCAGCGCCGAGAGCCACGCGTTCAGCCTGCCGGTCGGCACCCTTGTCTCCCACCCGGCCAGCGCGGCTTCCAGGGCAGGAACAAGCCGGTCCACGTGCCAGCCGGTCGCGGCCGAGATGTTCACCCGGGGTGCCCAGCGCGCTGTGTGCAGCTGCCTGTCGATCTCGCGGTCGAGGAAGTACCTGCGGTCCTCGTCGACCACGTCCCACTTGTTGTAGGCGATCACGAGCGCGCGGCCCGCCTCGATCACCATGGAGATGATCCGCAGGTCCTGCTCCGCCAGCGGCTCGCTGGCATCCACTAGGACCACGGCCACTTCGGCGCGTTCAAGCGCGCGCTCGGTGCGCAGCGCGGCGAAGTAGTCGGCGCCCTGCGTCGCGCGCACCCGGCGCCTGATGCCGGCCGTGTCGATGAACCGCCAGGTGCTCCCGCCGAGTTCGATCAGCTCATCCACCGGGTCCCTGGTGGTGCCGGCGGCCGAGTCGACGAGCACCCGGTCCTGGCCTGCGAGCTTGTTCAGCAGGCTGGACTTACCGACGTTGGGCCGGCCGATCAGTGCCACCCGCCGCGGCCCGGCTTCGGCCTCCAGTCGCTCGCTCGGGGTCTGCGGCAGCGCGTCCAGGATGGCGTCCAGGAGGTCACCGCTGCCCCGGCCATGCAGCGCGCTGACCGCATAGGGCTCGCCCAGGCCGAGCGACCACAGCGAATGCGCCCCCGCCTCGGCCGGCGCGTCGTCTACCTTGTTGGCCGCCAGCACCACGGGCTTGCGCGAGCGGCGCAGCACGGCCGCGACCGCGGCGTCGGCGTCGGTGACGCCTACGACCGCGTCCGTCACGAACAGCACGGCGTCGGCGGCGTCGACCGCCACCCTCGCCTGCGCCGCGACCCTGGCGGCCAGGACCGGAGACCCCTCGACAGCCGGCTCCCAGCCGCCGGTGTCCACCAGAGTGAAGGCGCGGCCCCGCCAGTTAGCGTCGTAAGCCACCCGGTCCCTGGTCACTCCCGGCACATCCTCGACGACCGCAAGGCGGCTGCCGAGTATCCGGTTCACCAATGTCGACTTACCGACGTTCGGCCTGCCCACGACCGCCAGCACCGGTGCCGCGCCGTCGGCCGGACCGCCGTCTGGGCGGCTGGCCTCGTCACCAGCGCCGGGCGCCTCCGCCTGGTCAAAATCCTCGGTCATCCCCGGCCCGCTCCGCTTGGCCATCACGCATCCGCTCGCTTCGATGTGGCCAGCCCGACGATGCGCGCGATCACGTCACTCAGGCCGAGTTCCGTGGCGTCGATCCGCACCGCGTCGGACGCGACCTGGGTCTGCGGCGCGTCCCGCTGGTCCCGCTGGGCCTGCTCATGCCTGGTGACCTCCGCCGCGACGGTCACCTGGTGTCCGGCCAGCTCCGCCGTCCGGCGTGCAGCCCTGGCCTGCTCGCTGGCCGTCAGGAAGATCTTGACATCCGCATCGGGGGCGACCACTGTGCCGACATCACGTCCTTCGGCAACTATCCCGCCTGCCACCGCCACCGCTTCGCTGATGATCTGCCGCTGCAACCCGATCAGCTGGCTGCGCACCGCCGGGATCGACGCCACCAGGCTGACCACACTGGACACCCGCCGGTTCCTGATCTCGGCGGTCACGTCGATGCCGTCCACCCGCACGTGCTGACGGCCCGGGTCGGTGCTGATGTCGATGGTCAGGCCGCGCACGTAGCCGATGACCGAGTCGGTGCCGGCCAGGTCGACGTCGTGCTCAAGCAGCCACCATGTCGCCGCCCGGTACATCGCACCGGTATCCAGGTAACGCAGCCCCAGGTCTGCCGCGGCACCCCGGGCAGCGCTCGACTTGCCCGATCCCGAAGGGCCGTCCACGGCGATCACCACAGTCCGTCCGGTGCCCGCGCTGTAGTCGGCCGGTCGGCGGCGGACTCCTGCGATCGAATTCGTCACGGTGGCGATGCTACCGGCCATCCGCTAGCGGATAGCGCGGCCGCGAGCCGTTCCGCGGCGTCCGGACGCACGGACAGCTCGGCGACACCGACCGGCAGGCCCGGTGAGTGCTCGATCCTGACGTCTTCGATGTTGATGCCCGCCGCTCCCGCGGCGGCGAACACCCGGGCAAGTTCGCCGGGCTGGTCACCGATGACCACCTGGATGACCGCGTAGACCGGTGCGGGTCCGCCCCGCTTGCCGGGAATCCTGGCCACGCCTTCACGGCCGGCCTCCAGCAGGGCGGTGAGTCGCTTCCCGTGCTCCTGATCGCCAGCGGCCACGCCGCCCAGCATCTGCGCCGCCGCGGCGAGTTGGGCGGCCATGACAGTCAGCACCTCCCGTACCGGTCCGGCGTTCGCCGTCAGGATCTCGCTCCACAAGCCGGCGTCACCGCCTGCGATCCTGGTCACGTCGCGCAATCCTGGCCCGGCGAGGGCCAGCGCGCCAGGTGGCGCGTCGGCGCACTGCGCCGCCATGGCCGCGGCCACGAGATGCGGCGCATGCGACACCAGCGCCACCCACCGGTCGTGTTCCGCGGCCGTGAGCTGGACAGGCGTGGCTCCGCAGGCCAGGGCCAGGCCGGTCACGGCGGCCACGCAGTCGGGCTTGGCCTCCCGGCCGGGACAAATCACCCACGAGCGGCCGGCGAACAGGTCAGCACGGGCGGCGGCTGGCCCGGACCGTTCCCGCCCGGACATCGGGTGCCCGGGCACGAAACTGGCCAGGTCGCAGCCCAGCTCCCTGGCGTTTCGCAGCGGCAGTTCCTTCACGCTCGCCACGTCGGTATAGCACGTGGCCAGGCCGCGCCGCTGGGCCTGTAGCAGCGTCCGCGCGACCACAGCGGGCGGCACCGCGAGCACGGCCACGTCCACCGCACCGTCCGGTCGGCCGGCATCGCCTTCCGGCAGCAACTGCCCGGCTCCCAGGTCGGCCGCAAACCTGGCCGAACTCTGGTCCCGGTCACTCAGCCACACCTGGGTATCGCGGGAACGCAGCGCCAGCGCGATCGAAGTGCCGATCAGACCGGTGCCGATCACCGCAGCGGTCCGCGGCGCCGCGGCCTGGTCCGGCCCGTCTTGCCCGCTGGCCGGCGCCATCAGGTGTCCAGCCCGCTCACTGAGCGATGTCCAGCCGGAGCGCGGCGGCACCGCGCAGGTAGACGTGCTGCATCTCCGAGCGGCTCTTGGCGGTCTCGACGTGCATCATCAACCGGACCACCCGTGGCATCGCCCTGGGAACGCCGATCTCGGTGCAGCACAGCATCGGTACTTCCTGAAACCCCAGCGAGCGCGCGGCGAGCGCGGGGAACTCCGAGCACAGGTCGGGAGTGGCCGAGAAGATGACGCTGATGACCTCGCCGGTCGTCAGGCTGTTCCTGTCCATCACCTCGGTGACGAGCTCAGCGGTGCCGTCCAGGATCACCTGACGCTCGTCAGCGTCGACCTGGATCGCGCCACGGATCGCCCTGACCGCCACGGCGTCTCCTCTCTCGGTCCTCGTCCGCTCGCACGGTTCCTCCCGGCCCCGGCCGCAGGCGCGCCCGCGCGCGAGCCAGCCCGGCTCAGGCCCGGCTACATGCCTACGGCGGCATACAGGTTTCCGACCTCGGCAGTCGTCAGCCGCCTGGTCGCGGCCGGCCGCAACGACCCGAGGCTAACCGGCCCGACCTGCGTCCGCACCAGCCTGCTGACCGGGTGACCGACCTTGGCGAGCATCCGCCTGACCACGTGCTTGCGGCCCTCGTGCAAGGTGACCTCCACCAGTACCCGTGACCCCGCCTGCTCGACCACACGGAACCGGTCGGCAATTACCGTACCGTCCTCAAGCTCGATCCCAGTGGTCATCCGGCGAGCGAGGTCGCGGGGCAGCGGTCCCGGCACTTCGGCCAGGTAGGTTTTCAAGACGCCGTACCTCGGGTGCGCGAGCCGGTGCGCGAGCTCGCCGTCATTGGTCAACAAGATCAGCCCCTCGGTGTCGTAGTCGAGCCGGCCGACGTAGAACAACCGTTCGCTTCGATCCGCCACCAGATCGGCGATGGTCCGCCTGCCCCGGTCGTCGGACATAGTGCTCACGACACCAGGCGGCTTGTTGAGTGCGAGGTAGACCAGATCCTCGCTCGCCGGGATCCGTTTGCCGTCCACCCGGATGACCTGGGTCTTGGGATCGACCCTGGCGCCGAACCTGCGGACCACCTCACCGTCGACCTCGACCCGGCCCTCCGCGATCAGCTCCTCACAACTCCGCCGGCTGCCCACTCCGGCCGCGGCGAGCACCTTCTGCAACCGCACGCCGCCGGGCACGTCGACGAGCGAGTCCCGCTCGCCTGGCACCAGGCCCCAGTCGTCGTCATCGTCGTAGCCCGCTGCGGCCTGGCCGCCGCTGCCCTGCCGCTCCTTACGGGCCGGCCCCGCCTGAACGCCGCGGTCGCTGCTTCGCTGGCCCGGCCCAGGGCGTCCCCGGCCCGGCGGGGCCGGCGCGTTTCCCGGCCCAGGCCGTCCCCGGCCCGGCTGGGCCGCCCTTCCCGGCTGGTTCCGGCGGTCACGATCTGCTGCGCCCATGCCCCGCATCCGTTTCGTCGTCGACCTGATCCGGCAGGAACGGAGCTAGATCCGGTAGCTGTTCAAGGTTCGCCAGGCCGAGCCGTTCCAGGAAGTAAGACGTGGTCCGGAACAAGATCGCGCCGGTCTCGGTGTCGGTACCCGCCTCCTCCACGAGCCCGCGGAGCGAGAGCGTCCGCATCACCCCGTCGCAGCTGACGCCGCGCACCGCCGATACCTGGGCCCGGCCGACCGGCTGCCGGTACGCGACGACGGCCAGGGTTTCCAGCGCCGCCTGGGTGAGCCGGACTTCCTGGCCGTCCCGCACGAATTTCTCCACCACCGGCGCGTACTCCGGCCTGGTGTAGTAACGCCAGCCGCCCGCTACCTCGCGCAAGTCGAAACCTCGGCCTTCCGCCGCATAAGAGTCGGCTAGCTGTCGCAGCGCTGCCGCAACGTCCTCTCTGGGCAGTTCGAGCACCTGGGCAAGCACCACCTCAGGAACGGGCTCGTCGGCGACGAGCAGGATCGCCTCCAGGCTTGGCCGCAGGCCCCCGGCGTAGGGCCCGTCGTCCGGCAGGCCGCCCGGCGGCGTGCCCGTGGACGCCGACTCCGCGGCCGCCGGGACCGGCGCCTGCTCCACGGGGTGATCCGGGACCGGCGCCGGCCCGGCGCCGGGCTGCTGTGCCCGCTGTTCTTCGTTCATCTCTGCCTGTCGTCGTCCGGACTAGCCGCATCGGACCTGCCCCCGTCGGCTTCGTCCTGGAAACCGCGCGCTTCAGCCTGGTCACCCGCCGGCCCATGCTCGGAATCCGCCGGTTCGGTCCGGCCGCCCGCGGTCGCGGCCTGGCGGGCCGGTGGTTCATCCGGCCCCGTCCAGGTTACGTACAGTTCCCCGAGCGGCACCTCTTGCTCGAAAACAATGCACTTATCCCGGTACAAGTCGAGTACCGCGAGGAAACGCGCCACGATCTCGTAGGTATCTTCGCAGTCGGCCGATAGCTCGCTGAACGAGGACCGGCCGGCCGCGCGCAGCTTGGCGGCGACGATACCTGCCTGCTCCCGCACCGTCGTCCTCGGCATGTGCAGATGCGCGGTCGAGACCTCGGGGGGCTTGCGCGGTGCGAGCACGGCGGCTGCGATGGCCGCGAACTGGTCAGGACCGAGACCGAGCAGTACCTCGGGCAGCAGGTCAGCGAAGGTCGGCTCCATCGGGACCCGGCGCGCGAACCTGCGGCCCTGCGCCGCCATCTGCCCGGCCATCATCGCGGCCGCTTCCTTATAGGCACGGTACTGCAGCAACCGGGCGAAGAGCAGGTCCCTGGCCTCCAGCAGGGCCAGGTCTTCCTCGTCGTCGACCTCGCCGGAGGGCAGCAGCCTGGCCGCCTTGAGGTCAAGCAGGGTCGCGGCGACCAGCAGGAAGTAGCTGGCCTGGTCCAGGTCCCAGCGATCGGCGAGCGCGCTGATGTACTTGATGAACTCGTCGGTGACGCGGGAGAGCGCGATCTCGGTGATATCGAGCTTGTGCTTTCCGATCAGCGCGAGCAGCAGGTCGAACGGTCCCTCGAAGACATCGAGGTGCACTTCGAAACCGCCGGCGGCGGGAACCCGTGCACTGTCGGCAGGTCCGCCTGTCAGCATCGTGGTCAATGTCCCTCGCGCAGCCGACGAGCCATCAGGCTCTCTTCCCCCTCGGCGTCTAGATCCGCCAGCAGCACTGCCAGCGCTTCCCTGACGATCCGGCCGCGGTCCGCCGAGATCCCGAAGCCCCGCAGCGTCAGCCTGGCTCGCTCGAGCTCGAGCAGTTCCGCGCCAGACAGGTACACAGTGATCTTATGGCTATGGCTCTCCCGGCCGCTTGCCTGGCGCTGCTCGACGCCGACCGGGACCTGGGCAGCCGGGCGAAGCAATTCGGCGATGCCCGGGACTCTTACCCGGCGTTGAGCTGACTTGCGAGGTCGGCCCTGCGCCACCGGTCGAGCACCTCCCTGGCGAGCTCCCGGTAGGACGCCGCTCCAGCCGACATGGGATCGAACACCGTAATCGGCTCGCCGGCGACTGAGGCGTCCGGGAACCTGACCGTCCGGTTGATGACGGTGTGAAACACCTTATCGCCAAAGCCGGCCACGACTCCTGCCAGGACTTCGCGGGTGTGCAGGGTACGCGAGTCATACATGGTGGCGAGCAGCCCGTCCATCGTCAGCTTCGGGCTGAGCCTGGTAGATACCTTGTCGATCGTCTCCATCAGCAGCGCGACGCCGCGCATGGCGAAGTACTCGCACTCAAGCGGCACCAGCACTCCGTCCGCGCAGGCGAGCGCATTGACCGTGAGCAACCCGAGCGAAGGCTGACAGTCGATCAGGATGATGTCGTAGTCGGGCAGCAGCGGCGCGAGCACCCGGCCGAGCACGAACTCCCTGCCGACCTCGTGCACGAGCTGGACCTCGGCGCCAGACAAGTCGATATTGCTCGGCAGCAGGTCCATCTGGTCGACCTTGGTCGGGAAGAGCACGTCCCCGGCGGTCACGCCCGCTTCCATGAGCACGTTGTAGACGGTCGCCTCCAGCTCGTGCGGCTGGAAGCCGAGGCCGACGGACAGGGCACCCTGCGGGTCGAAGTCGACAAGCAGCACCCGGCGCCCGACCTCGGCAAGCGCCGCCCCGAGGCTGATCGTCGTCGTGGTCTTGCCGACGCCGCCCTTCTGGTTGCAGACGGCCACCACCCGCGCCGGCCCATGTGTGAGCAATGGCTCTGGCTCGGGGAACACCGGAAGCGGGCGGCCAGTCGGGCCGAGCGTACCGGTAGGCGCTTCCGGTAGACCTGACGCTGACACGGTCACTGCACCTCCCCGGCAGCCACGCACGCTGCGGGCTGCTGCCTTCCGGACTTTAGAGCCTGCATCATGCCGCGGCAAGCCGACTCACCGTTTGCGTGAATTGAGTCAGCTGCCTGACCTGGGACCAACTGGTCAGACGGTACCGGTGGCTAACCAAGTGCCCGGGGATGGGAGGCCACGTAAACCTCGCGCAGCTTGTCCACGGTGACCAGGGTATAGACCTGCGTCGTGGATACCGACGCGTGACCGAGCAACTCCTGCACGACCCGGACGTCGGCGCCGCCGTCGAGCAGGTGGGTGGCGAAGGAGTGCCGGAGCATGTGCGGTGAGATTTCGGAAAGCCCAGCCCGCTCGGCAGCCGCGCGCAGCGCGCCCCAGGCTCCCTGCCTGGTCAGGCGGCCACCGCGAGCATTCAGGAAGACAGCGGGACTTGGCGGCCCTGACTTCGCGGCCACTGCCAGCGTCGGCCGCGCCTGCACCAGGTAGGCCTCGAGTGCCCGGCGTGCGAAGCTGCCGACAGGGACGATTCGCTCCTTGCCGCCCTTGCCTGCCAGCCGGACCGCGGCGGGAACGCCGGTCAGCCCACGCTGACCGGTCAGGTCCACGTCGTCGACGTCCAGGCCGACCGCCTCGGAGATCCTGGCACCGGTACCGTAGAGCAGCTCAAGCAGCGCCCGGTCGCGCCGCTGAGCTGGTGAGTTGCCCGGCACCTGGAGCAGGCGTTCGACATCGGCCAGTGACATTGCCTTGGGCAGCCTGCGTGGCGGCGCGGGCGGCCGGACGGCCCTCGCCGGGTCGGCCTGCGCCATTCCGTCCGCCACCGCGAACGCGTGCAGGCCGCGCACCGCGACGACCGCACGGCCAGCCGAACTCGCGGCGAGCGGCGGATGATCGGTGTCCCCCTCGCGCAGTCCAGCCAGGTACTCGGCGACGTCCAGCGTGGTCACCCCGCCGATCTCGGTCTTGCCTGCCGCAGCCAGCGTCGAGGCATACCGGTACAGGTCCCGCCGGTATGCCTCGAGCGTGAGTACGGCCAGCCCGCGCTCGACCGTGAGGTGGTCGAGATACCTGCGGACCGCCGCGGCTACTGAGGTCAGCTTGGTGTCCCCCTCAGCTTGGTGTCCCCTCAGCTTGGTGTCCTGATCAGCTTGGCATGCGCCACCTGCTCGGTGAACCGGTCGGGTCAGGCCAGGACCTCGGCGATCGGGGTCACCGGCAGCCTGTGCGCCTCCGCGACCGGGCGGCACGTCACCGCGCCGTCGTGGGTGTTCAGGCCGGGCGCGAACGACGGATCTGCGCGCAGCGCCTCGCGCCAGCCGCGGTTGGCGATCTCCATGACGTACGGCAGCGTGACGTTGGTCAGCGCGTACGTCGAGGTGTGCGGGACCGCGCCGGGCATGTTGGCGACACAGTAGAAGACAGAGTCATGCACCTGGTAAGTCGGGCTGGCGTGCGTCGTCGGCTTGGAGTCCTCGAAGCAGCCGCCCTGGTCGATTGAGATGTCGACAAGCACCGAGCCTTGCTTCATCCGGGAAACGAGATCATTGCTGATCAGCGTCGGCGCCTTGGCGCCGGGCACCAGCACCGCGCCGATCACCAGGTCGGCGTCGATCACCGCCCGCTCGACCTCATAGGCATTGGACGCGATCGTCTGGCAATGCCCCTGGTAAATCGCGTCAGCCGACCGGAGCCTGCCCACGTTCTTGTCGATGAGCAGCACCTCGGACTGCATGCCGAGCGCGATCGCTGCCGCGTTCATACCGGAAACACCCGCGCCGAGCACCACGACCTTTGCCGCGTACACCCCGGAGACGCCGCCCATCAGCACGCCACGGCCGCCGCCGTCGCGCTGCAGGTGATGCGCGCCCACCTGCGGCGCCATCCGGCCCGCGACTTCCGACATCGGCGCGAGCAGCGGAAGCGAGCCGTCCGGGAGCTGAACGGTCTCATACGCGATCGCCGTGATTCCCGCGGCGATCAGCGCCTCGGTGCAGGCCTTCGAAGCCGCCAGGTGCAGGTACGTGAAGAGCACCTGGTCCTTGCGCATCCGGTGGTACTCCTCGGCGACCGGCTCTTTGACCTTCAAGATCAGGTCCCCGGCCTGCCACACCTCGTCCGCGGTCGGCAGTATCCCTGCTCCGGCCGTGACGAAGTCCTCGTCCGGGATGGACGAGCCGGTACCCGCGCCTTCCTGCACGAAGACCTCGTGACCAGACCTGGCGAGTTCGTGCACACCGGCCGGCGTGATGGCCACGCGATATTCGTGATTCTTCACTTCTTTAGGAACGCCGACTCTCATGACCCTTTAGTCCTTCCCTTGTATCCACACTGTGCACGGGCTATCAGCCTTCCGGGGATTCGGCGTCGCGCAGCGGCCCGAAGCCGCCGTGCCTGACGGCATAAGCGGCGAACACGCCGGCCGCCGTTACCCCGTTGTGCAGTTCCCCAGACAGAAAACGGGAGACCACAGCATCGAGCGGTGCCCACTCGACCATCAGATGTGCCTCCTCATGGTCAGGAACGTACTCGCGCTCAGCGTCAGGAACATGGGTGAGTCCCCTGGCAAGGAAGATCCTGAGTCGTTCGCTGCTGATACCAGGCGAGGTGTAGATGTCAGCAAGCACCTGCCAGTCTGCGGCCAGGTACCCTGCCTCCTCAAGTAGTTCCCGCTGAGCGGTTTTCACCAGCGACTCGCCCGCCACGTCGCGCAATCCCGCAGGCAGCTCCCAGAGCAGCCTGCCGACTGGATGCCGGTACTGGCGGATCAGCAGGACCTGTCCCGCGTCATCCATCGCCAGCACGGCCACCGCACCGGGGTGCTCCACGACCGCCCGGTCAGCGACCTGGCCATCGGGCATCCGCACTGTATCACGCCGAATTCGGACTATATTCCCGTCTGCTAGCATTTCACTAGTGGTGACCGGCCAGGTCTCGGTCCCGTCCGAGAGCCACGGCGTCACGCTCATGCGCTGGCGACCGACCGGCTCCCGGCCACGGCTGTCACCGCCTGTCCGGCTGGCTTGATCCTCGACCGCTCCAGCGCGGCGGCGATCAGCCCGCTGAACAGCGGGTGCGGCCTCGTCGGCCGGGACAGGAACTCAGGATGCGCCTGAGTAGCGACGAAGAACGGGTGCACCTCGGTCGGCATCTCCACAAACTCGACCAGGCGGCCGTCGGGTGACAGGCCAGAGCAGTGCAGGCCGGCGGCCTCCAGGGTGGCGCGGTAGGCATTGTTCACCTCATACCGGTGCCGGTGCCGTTCCTGCACGACGTCGGTCCCGTACAGCCGCCTGACCAGGCTGCCTTCGGCCAGCACCGCGGGGTAGAGCCCGAGCCGCATGGTGCCGCCCATGTCCCGCTCGCCCGCGACCACGTCCTCCTGGTCCGCCATGGTGGCCACGACCGGGTGCGGAGTCTGCGGGTCGAATTCCGCGCTGTTGGCCTCTTCCAGGCCAGCCAGGTTCCTGCCCACCTCGATCGCCATGCACTGGAGCCCGAGGCAGAGGCCGAGAATCGGGATCTGGCTGATCCGGGCATGCCGGACCGCACCGATCTTGCCCTCGATGCCGCGGACGCCGAAACCGCCGGGCACCAGGATGCCGTCGACACCGTCCAGGTGCCTGGCTGCCCCTTCTGGCGTCTGGCAGTCGTCGCTCGGCACCCAGCGGATGTTGACCCTGGCGTCGTTGCCGAACCCGCCTGCCCGTAGCGCCTCGGCCGGCGACAGGTAGGCGTCCGGCAGGTCCACGTACTTGCCGACCAGAGCGATCGTCACGCTTCGCGCCGGGCGGTGTACCCGGCCGAGCAGGCCGTCCCAGTCGCTCCAGTCCACGTCACGGAAGGACAGCCCCAGCCGGCGTACCGCATAGGCGTCCAGTCCTTCGGAATGCAGCACCTTCGGGATGTCATAGATGGACGGCGCGTCCGGCGTCGACACCACGGCTTCTTCGTCGACGTCGCACATCATGCTGATCTTCCGCTTCAGCCCGCCGCTGATCGGACGGTCCGACCGGCACACGATCGCGTCCGGCTGGATGCCGATGCTGCGCAGCGCGGCGACGGAATGCTGGGTCGGCTTGGTCTTGAGCTCGCCGGACGGGCCGATGTACGGAAGCAGCGAGACATGCAGGAAGAAGCACCTGTCCCGGCCGATCTCGTGCCGGATCTGCCTGATCGCCTCCAGGAACGGCAGCGACTCGATGTCACCCACGGTGCCGCCGACCTCGGTGATCACCACATCGGTCTGCGGGCCGCCCATCTCGAAGATGCGGCTCTTGATCTCGTTCGTAATGTGCGGGATCACCTGCACGGTGTCGCCGAGATAGTCGCCCCGGCGCTCCTTGGCGATCACGCTTGAGTAGACCTGCCCGGTGGTGACATTCGACGAGCCGGGCAGCCTCGCGTCGAGGAAGCGCTCGTAGTGCCCGACGTCGAGGTCGGTCTCCGTGCCGTCGTCGGTCACGAAGACCTCGCCATGCTGGAACGGGTTCATCGTGCCGGGGTCGACGTTGAGATAGGGGTCGAGCTTCTGCATGCTGACCCGCAGCCCGCGCATTTTCAGCAGGCGGCCGAGGCTTGATGCCGTCAGGCCCTTGCCGAGGCTGGAGGCGACGCCCCCGGTAACGAAGACGTGTCTGGTCAGGACTGGTCGTGCGGCTTGTACTGGCGTCGCCAAAGGGGCTCCCGTGGTTCGTGCCGACGGTGCTGACCCGCCAGCCCACGGGGTCTCAGGATATCAGTAAGGCTCCACCTTGACCTGCAGCGACACCGGGCGGCCCGAGTTGGCTGATCAGGACCCTGCTCTGGAGGGCGATCACAAGGAGCGTCCTGTTAACTATAGTTAGTCTGCTAGCGCCCCTTATCACAGTCAGCCGGACGGAAGGGCTTGTCGTCAGTGAGCGGAATTCCGTCCGGCGCGGCGATCGCCGGACTTGGCATGACCAGCCTGGGCCGGGTCTTCGGCAGCACGCAACGGCAGCTCGCCGCCAGCGCGGTGCGCCTGGCCGCAACCGACGCCGGACTGACCCTTGACGATATCGACGGGCTGCTGATCTGCCCTGGTATCACCGGCGGGCTCGACCTCGGGCTCGCGGCCACGCTCGGCCTGCGCGACCTGTCGCTGCTGGCGGTGGTCAATACGTTCGGAGCGTCGGCCGTGATGGCCGTGCAGACCGCTGCGATGGCCGTCACCAGCGGTACGGCACGGGCTGTCGCGTGCGTCTTCGCTGACACTCCGCTGCGTGAGGGCGTTCCGGCCGGAAGCGCGTTCGGCAGCGGAGCCGACTCCGCCGGGCCGCCCGAGCGGCACGGCACGGGCGGCCTGGCCGCCGGATACGGATTCCGCAACGTGACCGTGCACTACGCGCTCGCCGCCCGGCGCCACATGGAACGATTCGGGACCACCACAGAGCAGTTCGGCGCGGTCGCGGTCGCCCAGCGCCAGTGGGCCGCAGGCAACCCGCTCGCCCAGTACCGGGATCCGATCACGCTCGGCGATCATCAGAACTCCCGCTGGGTCGCCGAGCCGCTGCACCTGCTCGACTGCTCGCTGGTGTCCAACGGCGCCATCGCGGTCGTCGTGACTTCCGCCGAAACCGCCGCCGCCGGCCCGAAACCGCCGGTGCATATCTGGGGCTGGGGCCAGGGGCACCCGGGCCACCCGATGGCCGCCGGCAGCGAGTTCGGGCTGATAACCGGTGCCGCGCAGGCCGGGCAGGCGGCGATGGGCATGGCCGGAGTTACCCCGGCCGAGATCACGATGTGCCAGCTCTATGACTGTTACACCTACACGGTGCTGGTGACGCTGGAGGACTACGGGTTCTGCGCCAAGGGCGAGGGCGGCCCGTTCGCGGCGAGCGGTGTGCTGGCGCCCGGCGGCTCGCTGCCGGTCAATACCGGGGGCGGACAGCTCTCCAGCTACTACATGTGGGGGTTCACCCCGTTGTCGGAGGCGGTCATCCAGGCCAGGAATGACGGCGGCGAGCGCCAGTCGGCCGCCACCGACCTCATCCTGGTCAGCGGGAACGGCGGCGTACTCTCGCACCACGGGACGCTGATCCTGAGCCCGCACCGCGGCACGGGCACGCGCGGCGCCGGCACGCGCGGCGCCGGCCAGCGGGGCGGTCCGGCGGAGTCGGACGCGGGCACAGCGGACGCGGGCACGGCGCTGTCGGACCCGGCGGGCGGCGGGCTGGCGGGCGGCGGGCCGGCGGGCGGCGGGCCGGCGGGCGGGTTCCCGGCTCCGGGCAGCGTGGGCGTGATCCGTGCCGATCCGCGCAGTGAACCGTTCTTCGCCGCGGCCGCGCGGGGCGAACTGCTGGTCAAGCGCTGCGACGAGTGCGCGACCTGGCTGGGGCCGTCGGCTAGCGGCTGCCCGGCCTGCGGTCAAGACGCCCGGTTGTCCTGGGCCGCCGTCTCTGGGCGCGGCACGCTCATTAGCTGGTCCGTGCTGTACTCCAGGCAAGGCGGACCGGTTGCCGTGCCCGCGCTGGTGCAGCTAGCCGAGGGTCCATGGCTCTACACCGGCCTGCGCCTCGCGTCCGTCGCGGATCTGGCTGGGCTGCGGGCCGGGCAGCCGGTCAGCGCTGAGTTCGTCAGTCCGGAGCAAGGCGAGAGCTATCCCGTCTTCTGCCCGGTCGGCAACCCGGCGGCCTGAGAGCGGGGCGAGCGGCCGTTCCCGTCGTCCTGCGAGCCAGCTTGGCCTGGCGCACCGGACCGGCCAGGCGGGCCGGGCAACTGGCCAGGCGGGCCGGGCAACTTGTCCGGCCGCGCCGGAATCCGCTCCACCGATTCGCCGGGCGCCGCTGCCTCGCCGAACCTGGCCAGGGCAATCGCGCTCACCAGTGCCAGGACGAACCCGGCGACCGCCAGTTCGGTCATCCCCGGCCGGGTGGTGTCGCCGAGCAGCGTCACGCCGACGATCGCCGGCGGAACGGTCTCGACCAAGATCACTGAGGCGGTGGCCACCGTCACGCTCCCGCTCTCCAGCGCCGACGCGTACAGCATGAACGAGATGATGCCGGCCGCGGCCAGGGTGTAGGCCGCGGGCGACCGGACCAGGACATGCAACGTGAATCCCGGCAGGATCCTGGCGCAGACAGCGAGCACGCCGTACCCGAGGCCGGCCAGCGCGCCGAGCACGAGCGTCCTGAACCGGCTCGGCAACCTGGCCGCCGCTACCCCGGCTAGCGCGACGACCGCGAGAGCGGCCATCAGCGCCAGGTGGAAGTCGAGGCCGACGTCCTTGGCTCCCTGGGCGCCGGCGGACGAGCCGAGCAAGCCGACTCCCACCACTACCGCGATCACCGCTGCCCACTCCCGCCAGCTCAGCACCGTGTGCATCAGCCAGGAGGCGAACACGGCCGTCACGGCGAGGTTGGCGGCGATGATCACTTGCACTTCGAACAGCGGCAGCCGCCGCAGGGCGATCAACTGGCAGACAAACCCGGTCAGGTCGATCAGGAGACTGACGATGAAGAGCCACTGCCGCAGCATCCTGATGATCAGGCCAGGGTCGACCCGGCCGGCGACTCCCGCGGCGGCCAGCATCGGGCGGCGCGAAGCCGTCCGGACGGCGATGGCCTGCATCACCGCGCCGAGGCCGTAGCAGAAGGCCGCGACCAGTGCCGCGACCAGGCTTACGAACACACTGATGACCATACGCCGCGGCAGGCGACCGCGATCAGGCGGTTAAGGAGCAGGCCGATTACGTTGAGTTACGGGAGGTACGGGAGGTGTCTCGGATTCGGTATCCCGGTCGTCTGGCTCAGCACGGTCCAGAACCCGGGACTCCGTGCGACCCATCTGGTCGGGCCCGCGCCGGTCACCTGCTCGCAGCCGCCTGCTTGCACCAGGACCACAGGGAACCGCCGCTCAGCAGCGAAGAAACGCAGCTGGTAACTGCCGCCGAAGTTCATCGGGCAATGGAAAACCCCGTACGGCATCCTGGGCAGGCCGCAAACAGCGCTCGCCAGGGTGCGGGTCTTTCCCCGGTCGCTGACGGTGATCGTGATAATCCTCCTGAGCCCCGGTTTGGGCGGGTCAAGCTCACTCAGCGCCGGTATGCGCGCTACCCGCACGCTGGTCAGGCCGGCTAGGTCGGCGCACACCGAACTCGGTGCCGCTCCGACAACCGGCGACGGGCTGCCCTGGCCGCCGGGGCCAGTGCTGCCCCCGCCCGGCGCTCTAGCGCTGCCACAGCCGGCAAGCGCCAAGCTGGCGAGGAGAATAACACCAGCCACCGTGCCGGCCCTCGTCGCCGATGTACCGGCCATTGTCGCCGCGGTTCTTGCCATACAAGTTCGACGGCTTGCCTGCGTTTTTGGTTCCACGCCTTTGGTTCGGCGCCTCTGGTTCGGCGCCTTTGGTTCGGCGCCCTGAGCTGTGCATCCTTGGCTCGGCGCCGTCGGGTGCCAGGCTAGCCACGTCAGACACCCGCGGCCTGCATGCCGCGCAGTTCGGTCTTGAGTTCCCTGATCTCGTCCCTGAACCTGGCCGCCAGCTCGAACTGCAACTCCGCCGCCGCCGCGTGCATCTGATCGGTCAGCGCCGTGATCAGGGCGATCAGGTCCTCGCGGGCGGCACCGCCGCCGACTGGCTCGCCCTCGGCGGTCCGGGTGCCCACCGCGGCCGCCGCTGCCCTGGCCCTGGCTGCCTGACCGGGAACCGGGGCCTTCCCCCGGCTCTGCCGGCGGCCTGAACCGCCGAGCAGCTTCTCCGTGTCGGCATCCTCGCGGGCGAGCTGGTCGGTGATGTCCGCGATCCGCTTGCGCAGCGGCTGCGGGTCCACGCCTCTCTCCAGGTTGTAGGCGACCTGCTTGGCGCGGCGCCGGTTCGTCTCGTCGATCGCCTTGGTCATCGACGGGGTCATCCGGTCGGCGTACATGTGCACCTGACCGGAGACATTGCGCGCCGCCCGGCCGATCGTCTGGATCAGCGACGTGCCGGACCGCAGGAACCCTTCCTTGTCCGCGTCCAGGATCGCGACCAGCGACACCTCGGGCAGGTCCAAGCCTTCCCGCAGCAGGTTGATCCCGACCAGCACGTCATACTCGCCGAGCCGCAGCTCGCGCAGCAGCTCGACCCGGCGCAGCGTGTCCACTTCGCTGTGCAGGTACCTGGCGCGGATGCCGAGCTCCAGCAGGTAGTCGGTGAGGTCCTCGGACATCTTCTTGGTCAGCGTCGTGACCAGGATCCGCTCGGACCGCTCGGCCCGCAGCCGGATCTCGTGTACCAGGTCGTCGATCTGGCCCTTGGTGGGCTTGACGATCACTTCGGGATCGATCAGCCCGGTCGGCCTGATCACCTGCTCGACCACGTCGCCGGCCACCCGCTGCAGCTCGTACGGCCCGGGCGTGGCCGACAGGTACAGCGTCTGGCCGATCCGGTCGCAGAACTCCTCCCAGGTGAGCGGCCGGTTGTCGATCGCGCTCGGCAGCCGGAACCCGTGCTCGACCAGGACGCGCTTGCGGGACACGTCGCCTTCGTACATGGCGCCGATCTGCGGCACCGTGACGTGCGACTCGTCGATGACCAGCAGGAAGTCCTCGGGGAAGTAATCAAGCAGCGTGTTCGGGGCGCTGCCGGGCTCCCTGCCGTCGATGTGCCGCGAGTAGTTCTCGATGCCCGAGCAACTGCCGACCTGACGCATCATCTCGATGTCGTAGCTGGTCCGCATCCGCAGCCGCTGCGCCTCCAGCAGCTTGCCCGACCGCTCGAGCTCCGCCAGCCGCTCGGTAAGCTCGACCTCGATGCCGGCGATCGCCCGCTCCATCCGCTCTGGCCCGGCGACATAGTGGGAGGCGGGGAAGATGTAGAGTTCGCGGTCTTCGGTCAGGACCTCGCCGGTCAGCGGGTGCAGCGTCATCAGCCGCTCGATCTCGTCGCCGAACATCTCCACCCGGACGGCGTGCTCCTCGTAAACCGGGATGACCTCGATGGTGTCACCGCGGACCCGGAACGTGCCTCGGGTGAACGCCATGTCGTTGCGCAGGTACTGCATCCCGACCAGCTTGCGCAGCAGCGCGTCCCGCTCGATCGTATCGCCGACCTTCAGCCGCACCATCCGGTCCACGTACTCCTGCGGCGTGCCGAGACCGTAGATGCACGAGACCGACGCGACCACGATCGTGTCCCGCCTGGTCAGCAGGGAGTTCGTCGCCGAGTGCCGCAGCCGCTCGACCTCGTCGTTGATCGAGGAGTCCTTCTCGATGTAGGTATCGGTCTGCGGTACGTAGGCCTCGGGCTGGTAGTAGTCGTAGTAGGAGACGAAGTACTCGACCGCGTTATGCGGCAGCATCTCGCGCAGTTCGTTGGCGAACTGCGCCGCGAGGGTCTTATTAGGGAGCATCACCAGAGTCGGCCGCTGCAGCCGCTCGGCCAGCCAGGCGACGGTCGCCGTCTTGCCGGTGCCGGTAGCGCCGAGCAGGACGGTGTCAGGCGAGCCGGACCTGGTCCGCTTCTCGATCGCGGCGATCGCGGCAGGCTGATCACCGGCAGGCACCATCTCGGTGACCACCTCGAAGGGTGCTACTCTCCGTTGCAGATCAGTTACGGGGCGCATGGTCTCTCCTTACACCGCACGCTCCAACTCTAGGCGGGGGTTCTGACACTAGGAGCAGTCATGTACCAGCCCTACCCGCCGGCGGGCCCAGATTCGGTGCCGCCGGCGCAGCCCGCGCCGCCGCGGCCGGTGGTCACCGCGGTCCGGCTGATGTACGCCGGGGCGGCTGTCAGCGCCGCCGAGATCATCATCGGGCTGGCCACCATCGGCAACCTGCGCAGCGCCATCCGGTCGCAGTTCCCGCACTACACCGCCAGCCAGGTGCACAGCGCCCAGGTAGCCACGCTGACGTTCGCGGCGGTGGCTGGGCTGCTCGCGATCGGCTTGTGGGTCTGGATGGCGTGGGCGAACGGGGCGGGCAAAAGCTGGGCGCGGATCGTTGCGTCGGTGCTGTTCGGGATCAACACGATCGACCTGCTGACCCTGGTCGCCCGGCCGTACGCGATCACGGGCTTGCTGCTGGCGATCCTGGTCTGGCTGATCGGCCTCGGCGCCATCGTGCTGCTCTGGCAGCGGGAGTCCTCCGCCTACTACCAGGCCAGGTCGGGTCCCCGGTACGGCCAACCAGGGTAAGCCGCAGGCTCGCTCGGGGCAGGCGCTGTCAGGCTTCGGCGGCCTGACCACCTCACTGACGATGTCCCGTCCGTGGGGCCGCCCGTCTCGCGGGATCCACGGGCATGGCCTCGGCGAGGCGGCGGGCGTGGCGTACCTGGCCGGCGGACGTGGTGAACACGGCCGTTACCCTCAGCGCTTGTGCCCGCTTCCCTGCGGCCGTGCCCGGCGGGTCCGGTCCCGTGCCGGGCCCGGTGCCGCCGCCGACCGGCATTCCGCCCGGTCGGGCGTTGCCGGCGGCCTGGGGCGTCGTGCTGGCCGTGACCGCGGGATGGCTGATCGTTTCCGCGGGCGCCACATGTCCTCCTTGGCATCGGGCTGGCGGGCTGGCGGCGCCCGGGTGGCGGGCGGCTCCGGGAGCCGGCCCGGGCAAAGCCGGCGGCCTGCCGCTGGTGAGCGGCTGCGCTCCACCCTGGTTCATGCACAGTGCAAATCTCCACGCACTTGTCCTCGGCGTGGACGATCCGCCGGATGGAACGCGCCGAGGGCGGCCTGAAGCCGCTGACCGTCAAGAGCCTGCTGCAGGCCTACGGCGTCACCGACCCCGCCGAGATCGACACGTTCGTGTCCCTGGCCCGGCAGGCCAGCAAGGCCGGCTGGTGGCACAGCTACGACGACGTGCTGCCGCCCTGGTTCAAGGTCGCGGTCGGGCTGGAAGAGTCAGCGAGCCTGATCCGCGCCTACGAGCCGCAGGTCGTGCCGGGACTGCTGCAGACCGGGGACTACGCCCGGGCCGTCACCGCCGCCAGCTTCCCCGGCGCCGCCGAAGCGGAGACCGAGCGGCGGGTCGCGCTCCGCCTGGCCCGGCAAAAACTGCTCACCCGGCCCCGCGCCCCCGGCTACTGGGTGGTGCTGGAGGAGACCGTGCTGCGCCGCCCCGTCGGCGGCGGGCACGTCATGCGCGCCCAGATCGAGCGCCTCATCGACGCCGCGGCACTGCCGGACGTCACCATCCAGGTCATCCCGTTCGCCGCCGGCTGGCACCCCGCCCTGTACGGGATGTTCAACCTGTTCCGGTTCCCCGACAGCGACCTGCCCGACATCGTCTACTGCGAGGGCCTGACCAGCGCCAGCTACCTGGACAAGCCCAGGGAGACCGCCAGGTACACCGAAGCGCTGGACCGGGTGTGCGCCCAGGCCGCTTCCCCGGGCAGACCATCACCATCCTGCGCAACCTCATGAAGGAGATCTGAAATGGAAGAGCAGCACATCCGCAACGGTATGCCCGCCGCCGGCCTCGGCCACGGCGGCTGGCGCAAGCCATGGAGCGACAACGGCGGCTCCTGCCTGGAAGCCAAAAAGCTCCCCGGCGGCCAGGTCGCCCTGCGCCAGTCCACCGACCCGTCCGGACCCGCCCTGATCCTGGAACCCGGCGAGATCCGCGCGTTCATCGAAGGCGCCAAAGCCGGACTCGCCGACGATCTGATCAGCTAGCCGCCACCAGACCGTCCCCGCGCCCGCCAGCGCGGGGACCACCTGCGGAGAGAGAAGGCATGATGCCCGCCGAACTCGGCGCGTGGCTCCGCCAGCAGCGCCAGGCCCGCGGCTGGGCCAGGCCCGAGATGGCCCGCCAGCTCATCCGGGCCGGCCAGGAGACGGGCGACAAGTCCATGCCCGGCCTGGACAGCATGTGCCACAACCTGTACCGGTGGGAGCGCGGCGAGGACAGCCCGTCCGAGCGCTACCAGCTCCACTACTGCCGCGCGCTCGGCATCCCGCCCAGCCAGTTCGGCCACGCCCAGCCGGACACGCCCGGCACCTGGCCATCGCCGGGAGCCGTCACCGCGCTCGCGGCCCCGGGAATACCAGCGGCCGCAGTGCCCGCTCCAGGCCCGTACGCCGCACCCGGCCCGGCAGGCCCATTTCTCTTGCCATCTGCCGCCATCGCTTACGGTGGAATGCAGGAGCCCGCAACGGGCCGTTCCCGCATCGAGCAAGAGGTACTGATGGGCGCGCACGAAGCCAGCGACCATGCCCAGCAAGCCGAACAGCACGGCATCGGCGAGGCAACTTCCGAGCAGCTGCGCGCCGACGTCGTGCGGCTGTCGCACCTGACCGACACCGGCGAGCCGTTCGCGGTGTACCTGGACCTGCGCCGGGTACGCGAGCGGATCTACCGGCTGCTAGAACGACGCCTCTGGCCACGCGAACAAACCGACCTGCACTTCCTGCTCGGCTGCCTCAACGGCCTCATGGCCGTGTGCGCCAGACGGCTCGGATACCCAGACGCCGCAGAAGAACTGAGCCGGGCAGGCTGGGCGCACGCAAGCGTCATCGACCACCGGCCATTGCTGGCGCACCTGCGCTGGCAGCTTGCTTACGTCGAGTGGTGGCGCGGCAGGACCCGGGAAAGTCTTGACCTTGCCGCCAGCGGCCTGGAATACCAGTCCGCAGGACCAGGCGGCGCCGAGCTGCATCCCCAGTGCGCCCGGGCGGCGGCCAGGCTGGGCGACACGGACGCGGCCCGCAGAGCGGTCACCGCCGCGCACGAGGCGCGCGACCGGGACTACCACGATGACCTGCTGGAGATCGGTGGCGACTTCGCCGTCTCGCTGGCCACGTATCACTGCTCCGCGGGAATAGCGCTAGCCGAGGTTCCGGGTGCCGAGAGCCAGGCGGCAGGTGAGCTGGAGGGCGCCATCGGCATGTATGACACCGGGCCTGCCCAGGCGAGGAGCACTGGGTCGGCGGCAAGGCGCTCGCGGGCATCGACCTGGCGGTCGTCCGGCTCCGGTCCGGCGCCCTCGACGCCGCCACCGCCGCGCTGGGCAACGTCTTCTCCCTCACACCCGCGCAACGAGTCAGCCAGATCACGCACCGGCTCGTCCTGGTCCGCACCGAACTCGCCGCGCCGATCTTCCGGGCCTCGGCCCCGGCCCGCGACCTCGACGAGCAGATCGAGGAATTCGGCCGCGAGACCGCCGCCGCCGGCCTGCACGCCCTGTCCGGCGGCCCCGGCTGACCGCTGCCTGCCGCGCGATTGCGGCTGGCAATACGTCCGCCCGATGTCCGGCGGCCCAGGTGGCGGCCAGCTCGCCGCGCACTGCCCCCAAGTCCCGGCATCAGGCCTTGCGGCGGGCGATGCCGGCGTAGCCCCAGGCCCCCTGCTGAGTTCCCTCTTCGCTGGCGGCTTGCCGTCTGGTCGCCACAGCGGCAGCCGGACCAGGCCCGGCCCGACCAGATCCCAGCCCTCGAAGAACGCCGCGATCTGCGCCCGCCCGCGCAAAGTGATCGGCGACGTGGCGCGGTCGTATACGGCGGCGGCGTGCCGCGCCGCCTCGGTCCGGAAGTCAGCGGTCCCGTGCGACAGCGTGAGATAGCTTCCGTCCGGCAGGGCGTCGCGCAGCGTCGCGATGATCCGCGCAGCCCGGCTGGGACCCGGCCGCCGTGGCGTTCGAGGCCGAGCTGGCTTTTGAGGGTCCAGATGATGGCCTCGACGCGCTGGCGCAGCCAGTTCGGGAACGGCCGGGCTGTCTTCTCGTCCTTGCGGGCCGGGCGGATCAGTGTCAGGTCCAGGCCGAGGCTGGCCAGGAACTCCTCGAAGCCGTCGCCGGAGAACCCCTTGTCAGACACCACGGCCGTGCCCGGCGCCGGGCGGTTAGCGGGCTGGTTCTCGAGCATCTGGCGGGCCTGCTCGCGCCAGCCGCAGCATCTCCGCGCTGCCCGGCGTCGCCTCCGCTGCCCACCGCAGCGCAGCCTCCATCAGCGGCGCCACGGCCTTCACTTGTCGGGGACGGGGAAGCGGTAGTCGAAGGCGGCCATGTCGGCGCGGATGATGAACCTGGCGGCGTCCAGTGCGCCCTCGGCGGTGTGGTAGGTGCGGATGACGTCGAAGACCGGGGTGCCCTCGGGGATGTCCAGCCGGGCGGCCTCGGGGCTGGCGGGCATCCGGGCGGTAATCTCCTCCTGGACCTCCGTCACCGGGGACACCGCGTTGATGCGGGCGATGTGCCCGCCCGCTCCCCGCCCGGTCAGGAGGTCGGGGTTGCGCTCGCCGGTCGCTATGGCGAAGTAGCTGTCGGCGGACTGGTTGACGACTCCGTCGATGGTGGTCACGCGGCGGCGGACGTGGACGAGGTCGCCCTCGCTGACGCCGGCCAGCCGCTCGGCGACCCAGGCGGGCGCGGGCACCTGGCCTGTCTCGGTTTCCTGGCCGACGGCGCGGCCCTGCCGGGCGCCTTCGGCGTCGAGCAGGCGCTGCGGCTCGGTGCCGCCCCAGACGGAGCGGCTGTAGCGGCCGATGCCGTAGCGGCGGACCGGGGGCTGCTCGCGGACGAAGTTGCCGACGCCCTGCTGGGACATGATGAGTCCTTCTTGCCGGAGCCGGGCGAGCGCCAGCCGGACGGTCACCAGGCTCGCCTTGTAGGTCTGCGCGAGCGCCGGCAGGCCGGGCAGCCGGGAGCCGGGCGGGTACTGGCCCGAGGCGATTCCCGCGCGGATCGCGTCGGCGATCCGCAACTGCAATGACCTGCCGTCCGTCGTGTCGCTCACGAACCTCAACCCTCTCCGCTGTTGGTCTGTTTACACACCAGGTCCGGCATGTTCTCATAGTTAGTTCTGTAAGCAGACCAACAGAGTCATGGCCGGGCGTCCTACGCACTGCGGACGCCGCAGGAAAGGAGTCCCCAATGAAGGGACGCATCCAGCCCCTGGAGATTCCGGGCGCGCTGCTGATCGAGGCGGCCGGCTCGGCCGACGAGCGCGGCGGGTTCTTCGAGTACTTAACAGCAGCGGACCTCCAGGCCGCCGGGCACGCCTTCGCGGTGGCGCAGGTCAACCGCTCGGTGTCGATGGCGGGCGCGCTTGCGCGGCATCGCGGTCACCAGTGTCCCGCCCGCCCAGGTCAAGGTGGTGGCCTGCGTGGCCGAGGAGGTGCTCGACGTGGCGGTGGACCTGCGGGCCGGGTTGCCGTCGTTCGGGACCTGGCACGCCGAGCGGCTCAGCCAGGATCGGCGGGCCGCGCTGGTCCTGCCGCCTGGCGTCGGGCACGCCTTCCTTTCCCTTGCCGACGGCTCGGCCGTCGTCTACCTGCTCTCCCATCCAAACGACCCGGGTCGAGCGGCGCGTGAACCCGCTCGACCCGGACATCGGGATCGCGTGGCCGCCGGAGGTTACCCCAGTCATGTCGCCGCGCGATGCCAGTGCTCCCGGCCCGCGGGAGTCCCTTGAGGCCGGGCTGCTGCCCGGTTACTCCGCCTGCCTGTCGGCAGGCCAGCACAAGGCAAGGTGAGAAGGCCATGCACGACGTACTCGCAGAGATGCCCGGTCATCCTCCTGGCCGATGCTCTCCCCGGTATCCCCGTCGACATCGACGACGCTCCCCGCCTCCAGGAACTGCTCACCGCCCTGACCGCAGCCCCCGAACGCGCAGCCCGCTGACATCCCCGCCGCGCCGCGACGGATTCGGGTGCAGTCCCCCGCGGCGACATCTGGGCGGCAAGCAGCATCATCCCGGCTTCGCATGCGCCCGGCCCGGGTCTGTCAAGTCAACGGTGTAACTGTCTGGTTTCCTCTACGCGCGGCCTGCTGACAGGCGGCCGTCGAACGTCATGCCGAAGGCGTTCAGCGCTGCTTTCCACCGACTGGTCCACCGCTGGCGGCCCCGGCCGGCCGGGTCGAGGCTGATCACCACCAGGTAAAGGCATTTCAACGCGGCCTGCTCGGTCGGGAAATGGCCCCTGGCATTCACCGCCCCGCGGAACCTGGCGCTGACCGACTCGATGGCGTTAGTGGTGCAGATCACCGTCCTTATCTCCCTGTCGAACGCGAGGAACGGGACGAATTCCGCCCAGGCGTTATCCCATAG
>DATLSX010000014.1:0-3282 GCA_035533915.1 Streptosporangiaceae bacterium | reverse complement strand
CGGAAGAACTCGTACTGGCAGGCGCGGGGCAAGCTGGATGTGCCCAAGGAGCGGTTCATCCTCTACCCCGGCGCGGGCCGGGAGACCGATCCGACCCCTCTGCTCGGCTGGGCCGGCTGGGATCATGCGCAGCAGTCCCTGGCTCTGTCGCTCATCATCGGGGAGCGGGAGAAGGATGGCTGGGACGACGAACGGCTGTTTCCGCTCGTGGCGGGACTGGCGGAGTTGCAGCCGTGGGTGGAGCAGTGGCACGGCGAGGTGGACCCGAGTTACGGGGTGAGCCTGGGCGCGTTCTGCCGGGAGCAGCTCACCTCCCGCGCCGCTCAGGTGGGCAAGACGCTCCAGGAGTTGGCCGACTGGCGGCCCGACCCGCCCACGCGCGGTCGCAGGGCGCGGAGTTCTGAATGAAATTACGGAGGTGGGGAGATGGGCGAGGGCGCCCGGTTCGTCCATGACCACAGGTCCCTGCGTGAGCACGCCCAGATGGCACGCCGGCTCAGGAAGAAGGCCACACCAGCCTCGGCGGTACCAGGCGGAGCCTGCCCAGGCCAGTGATTCCTGGCCGCATCCATGATCGCGACCGTTTTGCCTCCGGTAAGTGCTGGCTGAGGTACGCGCCCGTCAGGCCAGTGCGTCGGCCAGCTCGGCTACCTGGGGATCGTCCGGATACCGGGCCGACAGCCCGGCATGCAACTGGGCGAGCATCCCGGTCAGCGACGCAGATTTCGTCTGGCGTGCGACGGGGGCGGCCTGCATCGCATCGGCGCACGCCTCGTCAACGTCCCCGCCGCGACCGTGGACGGTCGCGCGATGCAGCAGGTACAAGGCTCCCCACTCCGAGCCGGACAGGTCTGCGCCCAGACTCTGGTAGCCGGCCGTCAGGGCGTCGATGGCCTGGTCTCGGTACCGGTCGATGTGGGCGAGGTAGCCGAGAGCAACCCCGCGCTCGCAATCCACATACTGCGGTGTGGCCCAGTATGACCAGCGCGCGGGCTGGCGTTGCCCGGCCATCCCCAGCGCTGCGGCGAGCGTGCGCTCAGTCGCGTCAGCATCGCCGGTCATCGCGTGCCCGCGCGCTTCCAGCGCCGCGCCCAGAGCGCGTTCGCTCGCGTTGGCGCGCGGGTCCCGCTGCGCCGCTGCGGCGAGCCCGATCATTGGCCCTGGCTTGCTGGCCAGGTACGCCATGTACGCCCGGTTGTGTAGCACGGTGGCGGTCATCGTCGCGTCTCCGGCCTCGGCCGCCAGCTCTAGTGTCTGGCGCCACAGGGCGCTGGCTGCCGGGAAGCCCCGGGCGCTGGTATGCAGCCAGGCCGCGAACTGGCACCACTGCATGGCGATGTCGACCACTGCGAGGCGCACCGGCCCGCGTGCGTCGGCGGCCAGTTCCTCGACAACGGCGAGCTGCGCCATGACTGGCTTGAGCATCGCGGCGGAACCCAGCCGGTCCTCTGTGTGCCGCTGCGCGGCCAGAGTGTCAGCGAGGGAATCCACCACGGCGCCGTCGATCCGCGACGGGTGACGCTCAGCCCAGGTCAACAGGTCCAGGGTCTCGGGGCCGACTGCCAGCAGGCCGACTGCCAGCAGGCCGCCTGCGAGCACGGCGCGGCGCCCCGGCCCGGCCCGCGCCGCTAACGACCCGTCCGCGGCGAGCACGTCATCGAACCGGGCCGCCATCCGGGCGGATGGCGGCTGCTTGCCGCTGAGGTACCGGGAGACGAGCGCCCTGTCGCACGGGACCTGCCGGGCAAGCGCGATGCCGCTGATACCGCGCTCGGCCATAAGCGCGCGGAGCGCCTCAGCAAAGCCATTCATCGGTCCGCCAATCGCGGGTTGACAAAGAGCCGTCACGAACCGTGACAGCGGTGCTGTCACGGTTCCACGATAGCCGCCCGGAACGTCACGCTTGTATCCCCGCAGTTACCCGCGCGCTCCTCGCCCGAGGGGCGACGCAAGCGGCCCCGGCCGGTGCTTGGGACACCGAATGGCCGGGGCCTGACCGGAAGGAAGGTCCGGCTGTGAGTAATCCAACCAGCCCCGCCGTGCCGCCATCATCACCAGGCATGCACCTGCTCGCGCTGATCGCGGACGCGCTGACCGTGCCCCCGCCCGCGCCGGTCCCCGAGGACGAGGCGGCCTGCCTCGCGCTGGTGAGCCGGCGGGCCGGCGCGGTGCTGGCCGCGTGCCGGCAGGCCCTGGCCAGCCCGGGCGACGGCGGCACGCTCTACGCCGCCCGGGACCTGTACGGCGCCGTGTCGGCCATGCCGGCGACCGGGTACCGGCCCGCCGGGCGGCCGGGGGCGGCGTCGTCATGACCGGCGAGCCGACACCGGCGGGTGACCTTCGGGGAAGCGTCCGGCAGGCCATTCATGACCTTGCCGAGGTCGCGCAGTGGCTGCCGGGCGTCACCGCAGACGAGTCCGGCCGGGGCGCCCGTATCCTGGAGCGCCTCAGCGAGGAACTGGCCGAGTCGGCGGCGATGGTCCGGGCACTGTCCGGTCGGCCCGCCCAGGCACCCGGGTACACGTTCGCGGCGATCGCTACCGCGTTCGGCCAGGAAGGCGACTTCGGCAGCTGGCTCGCCACGGTGCTGTGCCACGCCGCGGCGCGACGCGGCGGTTCCTCGGTGTTCGTCGCGGGCCGACCCGGCTCGTGGGAACCGGGGTTGCTGCTCCATCTCGTCCCGTTCTCAGTCGGCCCCGGTGATGAGTGGCTGGCCGCATACATAGCCGGTGACGACGGCGGCGTGGTGGTGGTCCGCCCGGCGACGCCGGGCGAGCTGGCGGCCGGGCTTGCGGAGGTCCCGGACGCGGACGGCGCCGGCGAGCAAGCCCCCGGCGGTGACCAGTGACCGCGCTGGCCGCCGACGTGACCGCGCCGACGACCGAGGCGCCAGCGAGCGAAACGCCAGCGGCGGCGGCCCGCGTGAGCCGGTTCGCCGACACGAGGTACCCGCCAGTGCCGCCCGCAACGGTCCTGCACCTGACAACGCTGGAGGACGCTATCGCCTACCGACTGTGGCGGCTCGGCCAGCCGTGCCCGGACTGCGGGAACGACCCGGCCGCCAACCGGTGCACTGATCACCTGTGTGACCTGGACCTGATCGTCACCTACCACAAGGCGCTCAGGGTGGCCGAGGGCAGGCGGGAAGACCCGGCGTAAGGCCGCCGCGCGGCTACTTTCCCGTGGATTCGCTCCCCAGCACCCAGACGACCACCTGCACGCATTCCGCTGGCAGATACAGTAGCGTCCGAGTGGTTGAGATCACGGGTGACGGGGCGTGCC
>DATLSX010000013.1:0-2136 GCA_035533915.1 Streptosporangiaceae bacterium | reverse complement strand
AGGAATGGGTGATCCGGGCCTTCCGCACCAGTCTGCTCGGCATCGCCACAGCCGAGCCGCACCCGGCAGACTGGACGGCACACGGCAAGCGGGCCGGGTTCATCCGCAACGAGCACATGGTCTCCCTCGGTGCCGGCCTGGCCCTCGCCTTCATAGCCCCTTGCACTAAGCCGGGGTGCCAGCAGGGCAAGCCGCACGGGTCACACGGCGCGAGTCACTGTGCAGCGCTGGCCGAGAAGGCCGGCATTGAGGTACAGAGGAGGTATGAGGCGTGAGACTTCACCCGCGCACAATGCCCGTCCAGGGAGCCTCGGCGGCGATCAAGATGGCGCTTCTCGACCTCCAGGCCGAATATGACCTGACCGACGTGGAGATGCTCCAGGTTCTGCACGACGCGAGCCTCGGCCTGCTGAAACACCTGCTGCGCGCAGAACGTCACCCGGATGACCCTGGCCGGAAGGCGGACGAGGCGTGACCGCGGGGGGCACCGCACCATGATCACCACCCAGCCGCGCACCCTCGTCCAGCTTGACGCCCCCACCCAGCAGGTGCTCGCCGCCATCCGCACCGCCGGCGGCCGGCCCATGCTGGTGGGCGGCTGCGTCCGGGACGCCATCCTGTGCCCCGGCACACCCGCCAAGGACATCGACGTCGAGGTCTACGGCGTCCCGCACCTTGACGTGCTCACCACCGCGCTCGCCGGCACCGGGCGTGCCGCTGAGGCGGGGAAAGCGTTCGGGGTGCTGAAAGTCCGCGCGGAAAGGACTGAGATTGACGTGTCCCTGCCGCGCCGGGACTCCAAGACGGGTGCCGGGCACCGCGGCTTTGACGTGGAACCCGACCCGGCCCTCAGCTTCCGGGAGGCCAGCGGGCGCCGCGACTTCACGGTCAACTCCATCATGGCCGACCCGCAGACCGGCGAGATCATTGACCACTGGGGCGGCGTGGCGGACATCAGGGCCGGCATCCTGCGCCACACCACCAGCGCCTTCAGCGAGGACCCGCTGCGCGTCCTGCGCGCCGTCCAGTTCGCGGCCCGGTTCGGCTTCACCCTCGCCCCGGGGACCGCCGCACTGTGCCGCCGGCTCGTCTCCTCCTACAGTGAGCTGCCCACCGAGCGCGTCTGGGGTGAGATAGAAAAGATCGGCACCAGGGGCAGGCGCATCACCGCCGCACTGGACGTGCTGGCACAGACCGGGTGGGAGCAGCACTTCCCGCAGATCGCCGCGCTCCACGGCGTCCCCCAGAACCCGCGCTGGCACCCCGAAGGCGACGTCCATGTTCACTCCGGCCTCGCCGGCGACCAGGCAGCCCGGCTGGCTGACGAAGCCGGGCTCACCGGGGCTGACCGTTTCGTGATCGTCATGGCGGCACTGCTGCACGACCTCGGCAAGCCGGATCACACCTACATGAGCCCGCAAGGATGGGTCACCTCTCATGGCCATGCGGCCGGCGGCATAAAGCCGGCCAGGGCACTCCTCGCAGGCATCGGCTGCCCGCATGGCATCACCATGCGCATTCTGCCGCTGGTGACCGAGCACATGAACTGCCTGGGGCGGCCCACGTCGCCGGCAGTGCGCAGGCTGGCACGGCGGCTCGCGCCCTCATCCCTAGCCGAGCTGGCCATCGTGGTGGGAGCGGACCGGGCTGGCCGTGGCGACCCGGACGCGCCTAACCCGGCACTGCCCTGGCTGGAGAAGGCCAGGGGCCTGCACGTGCAGGAACGGCCCGCGAAAGGGCTGCTCACCGGCGACCACCTGATCGCGGCCGGGATGATCCCGGGGCCGCCGTTCAGGCCCCTGCTCGCCGCCGCACTCGAAGCGCAGGACGCCGGGAAGTTCACCGACGAGGCCGGTGCGCTGCGCTGGCTCACCACCGTGATGGCAGGTGACAGGTGATATCCGGCACGGTCGTCCTTTCCGGCATTGTGGGGTCAACCGCATACGGGCTCGCACATGAAGGCTCCGACACTGACCGGCTCGGCATCTTCGCCGCGCCCACCGTGGCGTTCCACGGGCTGCACAGGCCAGCCGAGTCCCACGTCACCACCGCACCCGACGTGACCTATCACGAGGCATGCAAGGCCGTGCGCCTGATGCTGTCATGCAACCCGACGGTCACCGAGATCGCCTGGCT
>DATLSX010000012.1:0-3295 GCA_035533915.1 Streptosporangiaceae bacterium | reverse complement strand
CCGGCTGCGCCCGGACGACGACCTGGCCGCGGTCACCGCGGCCGGGTCCGCGACGTGGTCACCAGGCTGACCGCCGCCGGGCACTGGAAGCCCGGCGACCCGGACATCATGGTCATCTTCGACGCCGGGTACGAGCCGGCCCGGCTCGCCTGGCTGCTGCGCGACCTTCCCGTGCAGGTCACCGGCCGGCTCGGCACCAGCCGGGTGCTCCGGCTCCCCCCGCCGGCCCGCCGGCCCGGCCAGATGGGACGGCCCGTGAAGCACGGGCCGCAGGTCAGGCTCGCCGCGGACGCCGCCCGCCCGGAACCGGACGCCGTCACCACCACCGTGACCAGCCGGTACGGGACCGCGGCCGCCCGCTCCTGGAACCGGGCGCACCCGAAGCTGAAGGCCCGCGGCGCATGGGAAGGCCACCAGGGCACGCTGCCCGTCATCGAGGGCACGCTCATCCGGCTCACCGTCGATCACCTGCCCCATGACCGCGCCCCGAAGCCCGTGTGGCTGCGGACCTCCCGCCCGGACGCGGACCCCGCCGAGGCGGACCTGTGCTGGCAGGCGTTCCTGCGCCGCTTCGACCTGGAGCACACGTTCCGGTTCCTCAGGCAGTCCCTCGGCTGGACCCGCCCGAAACTGCGGGACCCGGCCGCCGCCGACCGGTGGACCTGGCTCGTCATAGCCGCCTGTGCCCAGCTCTGGCTCGCCCGGTGCCTGGCCGCCGACCTGCGCCTGCCCTGGCAGCCCGGCCGGCTCACCCCGGGCCGCGTCCGCCCGGATTCCGGGCCATCCACGGCACCCTGCCCGCCCTCACGGCCGCACCGAAACCCGGAAAGCCCGGCCCCGGAGCGAAGAACCGTCGGCCCGCCACCCGCCACGACGTCGGCAAATCCGCCAGGCAGCCCGAATCCGCCAACGCAGCAGCAGGTTAAATAACAAGCTTAGTTACGGAAGAGACGGAAGGCTGACCGTGCAGTCCGAGACGCCGTACTCGATATACATATATCGGCTGCTTGTCACCCAGCTCGGCGAGGGGGACGAGATTCTAGAGCCTGCCGCGTAGCACTTGGTATTGCCGGTACTGGCCTCACCGAAGGCTACCGACGAGCCGCTATTGTCATTGAACGATCCCCACGGGAGAGCGATGGAAGACGTACCGGTCAGGTTAACCCAGTAGCCCGAATATGACGCCGTGGGCCAACCATACGGGTTGCCCGTGAAATCACTATCCTGGAACACGCACACTTCAGCGCTCGGACAGGTGAAGTTAGGCTGAACGGAAGATCTAGCTAACGACCTGGTCACAGAGCTATGGCCATGGTCGGTCGCCGGTGCGGCCTGCGCGCTAACCACGCCCACGCCAGCCCCCCAGCGACAGAATCGCCGCCACCGACAACATGATTACCGCGCGTCCGAATAAGCGACTTATCAACTTCTCATCCCTGCACACCTTTCTTCCATGGTCCGTGAACCGCACCATTAGTTCACAGGGTATTTGACCGCCCCTATCTGCGCAAGGGGACGGAAAGCGGATTTCATCTTCCTGCACATTTCACATAACGTGCAGAATCCGCCAAATCCGCCATGGGCGTCATCCAGAAACGCGCGCCACATTGAGCAATCCGGCAACGCGACAGCTAACGCTCGCCAGAGGGCAGGTTAGGCAAAGGGTGCCCGGTGTGAACATGCGACTGCGAGGCCCGGCACAATGAAACGAGCTACTACTTCCGGTAGGAGATCATGCTGTGTCCCGCGCGCTCCGTTCGCCCCGGCCCGCCCGAGCGGGTTGCCGCGCCGCCAGATTAACGGAGACCATCATCGCGCTGGCCGTCGCCGGCTGCTCAGGCGGCTCTCTGAGCCAGAACACCCCCCAGAGCAGCGGCCAGAGCTTCGCCAGCGGAACCGGCACCACCATCTACCGACCCCCCCTGCCCGCCCCCGACGTCTCCGGCACCACTCTCTCTGGCCGGCACCTCAGCCTCGCGTCCTACCGAGGATCGGTGGCTGTCCTCAACTTCTGGGCCTCATGGTGCGGACCATGCCGCGCCGAGGCCCCCGCCCTTGAGGCCCTCGCCGCGCGCTCCACCACCAGCGCTCGCTTCCTCGGCATCGACATTCAGGACCAGCAAGCGAGTGCTGGGGCATTCGATCGCACCTTCCGCGTCACCTACCCCAGCCTCAGCGATCCCGGCGGTAACATCGCGCTCGCGTTCCGCGGTACCGTCCCGCCAGCCGCTATCCCCACCACCCTGGTCATCAACCGCGCCGGCCAGATCACCGCCGGGATCATCGGCAGCGCCAGCTACACCCAGCTGAAAGCACTCATCAGCCGTGCCGAAGCAGAACGCCGCTAGCCGACCAGCGGCCATGCGCCGATTTCGCCTTCCTCCACCAACTTGATACGGGCCGTATCGAAGACGTGCTGTACCTGTTCCCAGGTGACCATCTGGAACTGGTGCCTCCTGGTCACGACAACTCGAAAGCCGGTTCCCGGATCGGGAGGATAGGTCTTAACCTGGCGCAGAACCTGCCAACGACCTGGGTGTCCGTGCCGTCCCGCGCGACTCGCCGCGCGGCGCCTCGGTCATGCCCCAGGTGATGCTGGCCGCCGAGTCGTGCAGCTAATGCCCGCGCGCCTCCTCGGCGAACGTGGGCCCGGCGCTGCCCGTGGTGCCTGGGCCTAAGCTTGTTATTTAACCTGCTGAGCCGCGGCGGACGCGGCCCGGGGTGAGCCGGCCGGGCCGGCAGGGCTGCTGCCAGGGCAGGCGGAGGTCGGCGGCCAGGCGGCGGGCGAGCCGCAGCTGGGCGCAGGCGGCGATGACGAGCCAGGTCCAGCGGTCGGCCGCGGCGGGGGTCGCGGAGCTTGGGGCGGGTCCAGCCGAGGGCCTGCTTGAGGAACCGGAACGTGTGCTCCAGGTCGAAGCGGCGCAGGAACGCCTGCCAGCACAGGTCCGCCTCGGCGGGGTCCGCGTCCGGGCGGGAGGTCCACAGCCACACGGGCTTCGGGGCGCGGTCATGGGGCAGGTGATCGACGGTGAGCCGGATGAGCGTGCCCTCGATCACGGGCAGCGCGCCCTGGTGGCCTTCCCATGCGCCGCGGGCCTTCGGCTTCGGGTGCGCCCGGTTCCAGGAGGAGGCGACCGCGGTGCCGTACCTGCTGGTCACGGTGCTGGTCTCCGCGTCCGGTTGCGACAGGTACAGCTCACGGCGGAACCCCGCCAGCCGTCCCGGTGCCGCATCCGCCCCGTCTACGTCCTCGTCCCAGGTCATAATGAATGCCACGGCCACCGCCTTGTTCTCC
>DATLSX010000011.1:0-37473 GCA_035533915.1 Streptosporangiaceae bacterium | reverse complement strand
CCGGCCGGCCGGGGCCGCCAGCGGTGGACCAGCCGGTGGAAAGCAGCGCTGAACGCCTTCGGCATGACGTTCGACGGCCGCCTGTCAGCAGGCCGCGCGTAGAGGAAACCAGACAGTTACACCGTTGACTTGACAGACCCTAGTCAGGCGAGTACCGTACGGCAGCATTTCCACGCCGCCTCAGAGAGCAACGGACGCCACCGGGTGAACATGGCGAGCAACGCGGCCGCTTCCCTCTCCCGGAATGCCGGGCTGACCATCGCGATGTCGAGTTCGTTCGCTGCGGTCAGCTCCGCGAAGTCGCGCCGCTCACGTGCGTCTGGAGTGGTCCTTGCACCAGTGAACCGGTTGGTGAATAGTCCCCGCCCCTTGGCCAATTCCGGATAGGACGCCTTCCGGTCGCAGGAGGCATAGAAATACACCAGTGCCTCAGCCTCGGCTCCGATCACCGCCTCAAGTTCCGGCCGGTCCCGCAGGCTCAGCAGCCGCACGGGGAAGCCATCGGTGCCATAGCACGCGTGGCACAGGCCTGCTGCCGTCAGCGGCGGACTAGCCTGCCAGGATTCCAGCAGCGCGCTGACCCGCTGGACGTGGGCGAGCAGGGTGCCGCCGGGGTGCTGGATCCGGTTGGCGCCCGCTGCCTGGAGCATCTGCAACGCCTGCGCGGTAGCTGTCATCGGAGGAACTTCGCCCGCAAGACAGCGGCGTCGACGCCGAGGCCCTGGCGGAGGAAAGCAGGGAAGCCCCCGTACCTGGAGTCTGCCTCGGCAAACGCCGCGGCCAGGTAGCTGGGCCTGGCCTCGATCACTGGCATGAGCGGCTGCACGTCGCCGACGAGTGCCCGCAGTGATTCCAGCAGCCTGCACCGCCCGGCTGCGCCGCGGCCAGTGGTGAACCGTTCATTGGTGAGCAGATAGTCGAAATAGACGTCATCTTGCTTTACGCCGAGCGCCGTGAGCACGATCGCGGCCAGCCAGCCGGTACGGTCCTTTCCGGCGGTGCAGTGAAAGAGGACTGGCGACCGGTCTCGCGCCGCTATCGCTTCCAACGCCGTGGCGAACTGCCGGCGCGCCTGGTCGTCAGCCACGAACTCCCGGTACGTGTCGGCCATCAGCCCGCTGATCTCTTCCTCGCTCAGCCGGGTCCCCGGGCTGGCCTGCGTGATCAGGCCCACGATGTCGTGAGCCGTGTCGCTGATCGGCAGATGCACCCGTCGGCCTGCCCATGGGCCGAGCCCGAAAGTGCCGATCTCAGTGTCGCCGCGCAGGTCGATGACGAGACCGACGCCCATGCTGGCCAGAGTGGCAACGTCCGCGCGCGAAGCGCGGGAAAGCGAGTCCGCGCGGAGCAGCGTCCCGGTCCTGACGGTGCGGCCGTCCGCGGTCTCGTAACCGCCGAGATCCCGGGCGTTCGGCAGCTCAGCGAAGCCGAGGTCACGTCCTGCCATGAGGCTGCTCCTTTCACGAACGCCAGAGAGCCGCTGTGCGGTCCGTCCCTTCGCTCACCCTGATCGTGGCCGTCAGGCAACATTTAAGTCAATCCTTAGATTTACTTGGATTCAATATAGATATACCTTAGATCACATGACCCTCGAAGACCTGCGTATCTTCGTGGCCGCCTGCGAGGCGGGCAACCTCAGTCATGTGGCCCGCGATCTCTCGCGTACGCAGTCGGCGGTGAGTCAGCACGTCAAGGGACTCGAGGTCGAGTTCGGCGTGCCACTGCTCGAACGGCGGCCCCGCGGCGTCGCGATGACCGAAGCGGGCCAGATCCTGTACCACGCCGCGTCCCGCGCTCTCAGCCATATCGACGGCGCGCTCCGCCAGCTGAATCACCTGAGAAACGGCGAGGTCGGCAGCATCCGGATCACCACCGGGTCGACTACCGTGCGTCATTTCATGTCCGACGCAATCATCGAGTTCCGCCGCAAGCACTCCCGGGTCCACCTGGATTTCCGCACGGAGAACTCCAGCCGGGCCTGTCTGGCCGCGCTCATCGCGGGTGACGCGGACCTTGCCTGGATCACCGTGGGGGCTCAGGTGAGCGGCATTGAGCAGCGCTCGGTCATCGAACTGCCCTGGGTCCTCGCCACCCAGGCGCATGATCGGCTCGCGGGCAAGGAGCGCATCGACCTTTCAGATCTCGCGAATCTGCACCAGATACGGCTCCCGCAGGACTCAGTCTCGCGCGCACAGCTGGAAGGCCAGCTCGCGCGCAACGGAACCGGGCAGATCTCCTCCGCAGGCGTCGCCGACTGGGACACCGCCATGTTGCTGGCAGAGCTCGGGCTCGGCCACGCGATCGTGCCGAGACTGCCAGAGCCTGCCGCACCAGGCCCCAGCCAGCTTCGGCTGATCCCCATCCCGGACCTGGCGCCCCTCGCAACCGGCTGGGCGGTACGCCAATGGGACGCGCTGAGCCCGGTGAGCCGAGAGTTCGCCGACACAGTGGCTGACACCCTGCGCACGGCGGTGTTCACTCACCGCCGGGGGCCGTCAGTCGTGCTTGCTGAACCAGTTCCTGATGTCAGCGCCCGCGCCGAGCACCCGCGGGCTTGACGTGCAGAACCGCGAACTCCAGGTACCGGAGTACCGGGTCGGCGACGTCCAGGCCTTCTCCGCCGTGATCAGCAGCCCGGCGGCGAGCTGATAACCGCTCAGCCCCACGCGGAGGCTGGCGAGGTAGCTCAGGAACTGCCGCACCTGCGTCGGCGCGTGCGGCCAGCAGTAAGCCTGGGCGTGCTTGTCCGCCGAATTCGGCGTGAAGTTGGTCCACTCCCCCACCACGACCGGTGCGCGCCGTGACGTCACCAGGTACCCGAACTCCTTCCCCCACGTCGTCGCTTTGAGCGGCAGGTTGCTGTTGTTGAAGTACGGGTGATGGATCGCATACACCACCTTGCCGAGGCTGTCGTGCACGGGCCGGTTCCGCCGTTCCGCCAGAGCTGCATGTTGTACGGATTCGGGCTGGACGGATTTCCGTTCCGCGCGCAGTAGTCGGCCCACGGCTCGTTGAAGATGTCGAAGATCACCTGCGGGTCGCTGCCGTAGAACCGCCCGCCGCTCCAGTGTTCCCGGTGCCCGATGACGCATTTCCAGAACGTGAACGTGGCCGGAGTCGGGTCACGCTCGCTCGCGGCGGCCGGGTCCGACTTGGTGTTGTCGTTGATCACCACGACTAGCCGGGCATTCTCTGCCGCGCGCACCTCGGCGTCCAGCGCGTCCGTCAGGAAAGCGGTATCGCAGGTGCTGCCATCGCGGGTCACGTTGTACTGGCTGACCTGCAAGCGCGCCGTATTACTGCACCAGTACCTAGCGGTCGCCTTGATCTTGGCTATGTCCTTGCCGGTGACGACCGTCCTGACGTAAGGGCCGGGGTGCAGCGGATCGAAGGAAGGGCCGCTCAGCCCGGGAACGGTGGTGCCGTAGCTGACGAACACGCGGCCCTTCTTGTCGACCACGGTCGTCTTGTTCTTGATCCGGAACGGCCCGGCCGGATGCACCACGGCGCGCGCAGGCCTCCCTCGCCTGCGCCTGCATAAACGCTAGATCCGAAAATTACCACTTAAATGGCGCGGCAGATATGCGCGTGAAGCCGGGATCCCGGCGGCCCGGACGGCATGAGCTGCCCGAGATCAGCGGACCCGAGTTCCGGCGATCACTGTCGCGTCCATCGGTTCTGACCTGGTCAGGCGGGCAGTCAAGCCGTTGGCGCGGACAATGTCGGCGGCCAGGCCGGCCTGGCGTTCGCTGGTCTCGGTCAGCAGCCGGCCGCCTGGCGCCAGCCAGTCAACCGCCCCGGAAGCCAGCCGGCGGAGCAGGTCGAGCCCGTCCGTCCCGCCGTCGAGCGCCATTTTCGGCTCGTGCTGCCGCGCCTCCGCCGGGAGCAGGTCGATCTCGGCGGTCGGCACGTAAGGCACCTGTGCCAGCAGGATGTCCACCCGCCCGCGGAGCCCGGCCGGCAAGGCCTGGTACAAGTCACCCGCGTAGACCTGCCCGCCTGCGACCCGCACGTTACGCCGGGCGCACGCGACCGCCGCCGGATCCAGGTCGGCGGCATGCAGTTCCGCTCCGCCCAGCGCGGCGGCGGCGGCCACGCCGAGCGCCCCCGACCCGCAGCACACGTCGGCGATGACGACCCACGCCGGTCCCGCGCCGCGTGGCCCGGCTGGCCGCTCCGCCAGCCGACGGCCGGCCCGGACTGCCTGCCTGACCAGGAACTCGCTGCGCCGCCGCGGCACGAAGACCCCATGGTCCACGGCGATCCGCAGGCCGCAGAATTCCACCCAGCCCAGCACATGTTCCAGCGGCTCGCCGCCGGCCCGCCGGCGCACCAGGTCACCGAGTTCGGCCTCGTCCCGCGCGGCCGCGAGCAGCAGCCGTGCCTCGTCCTCCGCGAAGACGCAGCCCGCGGCGCGGAGCGCGGTGACGACCTGGTCGCGGGTTGCCTGCCGGTTCACAGCCCGAACAACCTGACCGCGTTCTGGTAGCACACCGCTCGCAGCCAGTCGTCCCCCAGGCCGAGTCCGGCCAGGCCCTGAAGCTGTGTCGCATAGGGATACGGGATGTTCGGGAAGTCGCTGCCGAGCAGGATGCGATCGGCCGCCGAAGCCAGCCGCGGCCGCAGCCGCGCGGGGAACGGAGCGATGTCCTGAAGGAAATCGGTGAACGCCATGGTGGTGTCCAGGTACACGCCTGGATGCCGGCCGGCCAGGTCGAGGAACTCGCCGTACTCCGGCGCGCCGAGATGCGCGATGATCAGGACCAGGTCCGGATGCCGCCCGAGCACCTCGGCGATCGGGCCCGGCCCGGTGAACCGGCCAGGTGTCGGTCCCGAGCCGCAGTGCACGACCACGGGAATCCGGGCCGCCGCTAGCTGGCCCCACACCTCGCCGAGCAGGCGGTCCCGCGGATCGTAGCCGCCGACCTGCACGTGCGCCTTAAACAGCCGGGCACCCGCGCCGATCGCCTCGGCCACGTAGCCGCCGGCTCCGGCCTCGGGGAAGAACGTGGCGCTGTGCAGCGCGTCCGGCGTCCTGGCCGCGAACTCCGCGGCCCACGAGTTCAGCCAGGCCGCCATCCCCGGCTTGTGCGGATACAGCAGCGCGCTGAACCTGCGCACGCCGAACGCTCGCAGCAGGGCCAGCCGCTCGTCCTCCGGCCGGGCGTAAGCGACCGGCCAGGCCCGGCCGTTCCCCTCGCGGCCCTCCTCGAAGTACCGCCATACCTTGGCCAGCACGTTGGCCGGCATGAAGTGGGTATGCACGTCGACCAGGCCGGGCAGGCGCAGTCGCTGCCAGAACGCGGTTACCTCAGTCACCTCGGCGACTTCGGCGACCACGGCGGGGAGTTCAGCCATGCTCCGCATTGTCGCAGCGCCGCTCCGGGCCGCGGCGGGCTGGTGGCGGTCACGCGGGTCTTGCCGAAGGGCGGCGCAGGCGCTACCTTCCGCTAGAACACGTTTCATTTCCTGCGCGCGGCGGCGGAATCCGGCACGGATACCGCCCGGGGGCGGCGAGCCGGGTTCGCGACAAGGAGGGCCGGCATGTCATCGCCTGCTGACCGCCCGCTCGACGAGATAAAGAAGATGACGGTCAGCCAGCGCGACACCGAATCGCTGGCGGCCGCCCTGCGGGACTGGCTGACCGGGCATCTGGCCGTCGCCGAGCCGCCGGTGATCAGCGGCGTGCGGATGCCGGAGACCGGCGGGCTGTCCAGCACCTCGGTGCTATTCCAGGCCGATTGGGTCCACGGCGGAACGCAACAGCGCGGCGCGTTTGTCGCCCGGATGGCACCCGAGCAGACCGCCATGCCGGTGTTCCCGCGCTATGACATCCCCGGCCAGTTCGAGGTGATCAGGAAGGTCGCCGCTAGTTGCGGCGTCCCGGTGCCGCGACTGCGCTGGAACGTACCGGACGGCGGCCCGCTGGGCACCGCGTTCTTCGTGATGGACCAGGTCGACGGCCGGATCCCGCTGGACAACCCGCCATACGTCTTTACCGGCTGGCTGCTTGACGCCAGCCCGCAGGAGCGGGAACAGCTTCAGCATGCCAGCGTCAAGGTCCTGGCGGACCTGCACGCTATCCCCGATCCGGTGCGGGCATTCCCTTCGCTCGCGCCGCCCGACGGCAAGGACTCGCTGCGCTGGCACGTGGACCAGCAGCACGACTACTACCGCTGGGCGCTGACCGATCACGGCATCACGATCCCGATCATCGAGCGCGGCCTGGCCTGGCTAGAGGAGCACTGGCCCGCCGAACCCGGCCCCGACGTCCTGTCCTGGGGCGATGCCAGGATCGGGAATATCATCTACGACGGCTTCACCCCGGTCGCGGTCCTGGACTGGGAGATGGCCGCCATCGGCCCGCGTGAGGTCGACGTGGCCTGGTTCTTGTTCTTGCACCGGTTCTTCCAGGACATCGCCGAGTTCTTCGAGCTGCCCGGGATATCCGGCTTCATGCGCCGCTCCGACGTCGAGCGCAGCTATGCCGAGCTCACCGGCTACACGCTTCGGGACCTGGACTTCTACCTGGTCTACGCCGCGCTGCGGCACGCGATCGTGATGGCCAGGGTCAAGCGCCGGATGGTCCACTTTGGCGAGGACGAGGTACCCGATGACCCGGACGACCACGTGATGCACCGGCTGAGCCTGGAGAAACTGCTCGACGGCACCTACCGATGGGACTGACGCCCGTGCCTATACCACTGGACGAATACCCGATCCACCAGACGCCGCTGCCGATGGACCGGGTGGTGACCAGCGACCGGAATTTCTACGACCGCTGCTATTTCAACGTGCACGACCGTTCCGGCGAGCTCTTCATGGTCACCGGGCTCGGGACCTATCCGAACCTCGGCGTCGTCGACGCCTACGCGGCGGTCCGGATCGGCGACCGGCAGTGGAGCGTCAAGTTCTCCGACGCGCTGGAGCAGCGCGGCCTTGACCAGAAGGTGGGCGGCTACCAGATCGACGTGATCGAGCCGTTGCAGCGGCTGCGGTTGCGCTGTCAGTCGCCGGACGGCAGCCTGGACTTCGACCTGAACTGGGCCGGCGCGTTCCCTGCCGCCCAGGAGGAACCGCACCTGATGCTCTCCGGCGGCCGCCCGGTCCTGGACGCGTCCAGGTTCTCCCAGCTCGGTAACTGGAGCGGGCAGTTGCGGGTGGGCGACAGGGAATTCACCGTGACCGACGATCGCTGGTCGGGAGCGCGGGACCGGTCCTGGGGGATCAGGCCGGTCGGCGAGTCCGAGCCGGCCGGCCGGCCGGCCGAGACGGCCATGCAGGGATTCTGGTGGCTCTACGTGCCGCTTCAGTTCAGTTCCTGCGCGCTAGTCGTGATCGTGCAGGAAGACCCGGACGGTTCGCGCACCCTCAGCAACGCGAAGCGGATCTGGCCGGACGGCCGCGTGGAGCAGCTTGGCTGGCCCAGGGTGCAGATCAGCTACGCACCGGGGACCAGGCACCCGCGGTCAGCCAGGATTCACCTGGAGGACCGGACCGGCCAGCCGGTTCGCGTTGATATCGAAACCCTCACTTCGGTCCCGCTGCACATCGGCGCGGGATACAACGGTGACCCCGACTGGTCGCATGGCCGGTGGATGGGCCGGGACTGGAGCAGCGCGACCGTCTACGACCTCACCGACCCCGCCGTGGCCGGGCGGATTCCGTGGGGGGTGACCGACCACCTCACCCGGGCCCGGATGGACGGCGAGGAAGGCTGGGGAATGCTGGAGCATGCCACCATCGGCCGGCACGATCCCTCCGGGTTCGCGGACTGGTCGTCCGTCGCACCGCAGGAGTAGGCCAGCCACAGCGGCCTGGCTAGCTGGTCTCTTGTGGCCTGCGTCTGGCCGGTGCCCGCCCGGGCGGCTGGCGCGGCCGGGTACGGGCCGGCGCCGGCGGGACCGGGCGCTCCGCGACGTCACCGACGGTCACCATCAGTGGCTCGCCGTGGTGCATGATCTGGAGCGGCTCACCCTCGGCGAGCACATACTTCGCACTCTCGTGGGTCACCTCGATCCGCAGCCGCCTGCCGCGGATCATGACGGTGAACGCGAGCAGGGTCAGGCCTTCGGGAAGCCGCGGCGTGAAGCTGATGTCGCCGCGATGGGTACGCATGCCGCCGAATCCGCCGACCAGCGCGATCCAGGCTCCGGCAAGCGACGCGATATGAATGCCGTCGCGGGTGTCGTTCTCCAGGTCGCGCAGGTCCATCAGCGCCGCTTCGCCGAGATAGTCGTAGGCGAGGCTGAGATGGCCGACCTCCGCCGCCATGACCGCCTGCGTGCAGGCCGACAGCGACGAGTCCCGCACCGTGAGCGGCTCGTAGTAGTCGAAATTCCGCGCCTTCTGCTCGGCGGAGAACGCCGCGCCGCGCAGGTACATGGCCAGGACCAGATCGGCCTGCTTGATGACCTGCTTGCGGTAGAGGTCGAAATACGGGAAGTGCATCAGCAGCGGATACCGCGCGGACGCGGTACCGGCGAAATCCCAGACCTGATGCTTGGTGAACCGTTCGGACTGCGAGTGCACGCCGAGCGTCTCGTCGAACGGGATGTACATCGCCTCCGCCGCGTCCCGCCAGCTAGCGGCCTCCTCGGCATCGATGCCGAGGTCACGGGCGCGGTCCGGATACCGGTTCACCACGTCCGCGGCCGCCACCAGGTTCTGCCTGGCCATCAGGTTGGTGAAGACGTTGTCGTCGGCGATGGCGCTGTACTCGTCCGGGCCGGTGACCCCGTCGATGTGGAACTGCCCGAGCGGATCGTGGTGGCCGAGCGAGCGCCAGAACCGGGCGGTCTGGACGAGCAGTTCCATTCCAGGTCCTGCCTCGAAGGTCTCGTCCGCGGTGGCGTCGACGTACCGGACCACCGCGTCGGCGACGTCGGCGCTCACGTGGAAGGCCGCGGTACCCGCGGGCCAGTATCCGGAGCACTCGTCGCCGGTGATCGTCCGCCACGGGAAGGCAGCGCCTGAGTATCCGAGCTGCCTGGCCCGCTCGGTGGCGAGCGGGAGCGTGCTGTGCCGCCAGCGCAGCGCGCTGGCGGCGGCGTCCGGAGCCGTCATGGTCAGCAGCGGCAGAACGAAGGTCTCGGTGTCCCAGAACGCGTGCCCGTCGTACCCGGTCCCGGTCAGTCCCTTCGCCGGGATGGGCCGGTTCTCGCCGCGCGCGCCCGCCTGCAGGACGTGGAACAGCCCGAACCGGACCGCCTGCTGAACCTCGGTGTCCCCGTCGACCTGCACGTCGGCCCGGTCCCAGAAGTCGTCAAGGAACGCACGCTGCTCGGCGAGCAAGCCTTCCCATCTGGTCTGCCTGGCCGCGCTGAGGGCGGCAAGCACCTGGTCGCGTACCGCAGTCAGGGAACGCTCGCCCGACCAGCCGTGGGCGACGAACTTGATCAAGCGGAGCCGCTGGCCCGGCTTGAGCGAGACCGCCACGGTGAAGAGGCCGGCGTCGGCGAGCACCCGGGATTCGGTCGCGATTCCGTCCGGCCCCTCGACCAGATGGTCCATCGCCGCGCCAACCCGCAGGCCGCTGCGGTTGGTGCGGTGCACCAGCACGGCGGCGGCGCCGTCTGCTTCCTGGTGCTCGAGAGTCAGGGGCCGGTCCAGCACGGCTGCCACCCGGGGATCGCCGTCCGCTGACGGCAACTGCTCGTTGGCCAGGAGTTCGGACTGGATAGCGATGTGTACCTGAGCGTCGAGCGGCTCGACCTCGTAGCAGATGGCCGCGACGGCTCGCTGGGTAAACGACACCAGCCGGGTGGACCGGACCCGGACCGCCGCGCCGGCCGGCGATACCCACTCGGCGCGGCGGTGCAGCACGCCCGCGCGGAAGTCGAGCATCCGCTCGTGCGATCGCAATTCGCCGTACCGGACGTCAAACGGCTCGTCGTCGACAAAGAGCCTGATCAGCTTGCCGTTCGTGATGTTGACCAGCGTCTGCCCGGACTCGGGCTGCCCGTATGCCGCCTCGGCGTACGGCATCGGGCGCAGCTCGTAGACCCCGTTCAGATAGCTGCCGGGCAAGCCGTGCGGCTCGCCCTCGTCGAGGTTGGCACGCCAGCCGAGATGGCCGTTGGACAGCGCGAACACGGACTCGGTCTGCGCCAGCAGGTCCTGGTCGAGCTCGTTTTCCCGCAGGCACCACGGCTCGACAGCGAACACCGTCTGGGCGATCATCGGCGAGCCGCCAGTTCGGCCAGGTCGGCCACGACGACATCGGCGCCGTGCTCGGCGAGCGCCTGCGCCTGGCCGACCCGGTCGACACCGACCACGAAGCCGAAGCCGCCCGCCCGGCCGGCCGCCACGCCGGCCAGCGCGTCCTCGAAGACCGCCGCCTGCGACGGGTGCAGCGCCAGCGCCCTGGCTCCGGCCAGGAAGGTGTCCGGGGCCGGCTTGCCCCGCAGATGGTCACGTTCGGCCACGACACCGTCGATCCGAACCTCGAAGAGGTCCTCGATTCCCGCCGCGGCCAGCACGTCGCGGCAGTTCGCGCTGGACGACACGACCGCACGGCGCAGCCCGGCGTCGCGCGCCGCCGTCACGAAACGCACCGAGCCCTCGTAGACCTGCACCCCGTCGGCCCGGATCCGGCGCAGCACGATCTCGTTCTTCCGGTTGGACAGTCCGTAGATGGTCTGGGCGCCTGGCGGGTCGTCCTTGGCGCCTTCCGGCAGCTCGATCCCCCGGGAGGCCAGGAACGACTGGGTGCCCTGCGTCCTGGGCTTGCCGTCGACGTACTCGTCGTAATCACCGACCGGGTCGAACGGCACGAACGGCTGCCCCTGCTGCGCAGCCCGTTCGCGCAGGAAGCCGTCGAACATTTCCTTCCAGGCCGCGTCATGCACCTGGGCCGTCTTAGTGAGGACGCCGTCGAGATCGAACAGGCATCCGCGCACGCCGTCTGGCAGGCCAAGCACAGCGGCTAGCCTACGGCCCGGCCGACGGAGCACTCGCCGCGGGCGTGGTCTTCGGCGTGCCGGTGGAGGGCGACGGGCTCGGCGAGCGGGCGGGCGGGGAAGTACTCGCCGGCGAGCTCGGGGAGACCGAACTCGGCGACGGGCTCGGCGACGGCGAGGCGGACAAGGTAGGCGACGTGCTGGGCGACGCGGGCGGGCTGGCCGGGGTATGGCCGCCCCGCGCCGGGCCGACCAGGTTCGGCGTCAGGAAGTGATCACTCGGCGCGAACAGCAGCACCAGCGAGGCGACCACTACGGCGAGCACCGTGACCAGGCCGCCGGCCGCGGCCCCGGCCGCGAAAGCCCGGCGGTCACGCCGGTACTCGGTGTTCCTGCGCTCGCGCAGGCCGACCGGGAGCGCCGCCCGCCTGGCGGCCCAGCTGTTCACCGGCGCCGCGGCCATCCCGAGCGTGGGAAAGACTAGCAGCCCGGCCAGCAGCGGCCCGCTGAGCTGGGTCGCCCTGGTCAGCGCCGCGGCGATGCCGGCCAGGCCGAGCAGGGCCAGGGTGGACTCGGCCCAGTTGGCCGCCAGCGCCTCCCACCACTTGGCGTGCTCACTGGTCTTAGGCGTGCGCAAGAACGCGGCCTTGCGGGCGAACAGCCCGAGCACCGACGCTCGCGCCACTACCAGGGACGTGGCCTGCCAGATGAAGAACGCGCCGAACGCGTCCCGCCACGACGCTCCGGTCCCCCGCCGCAGCAACGCCACCGCGCGGACCAGCCCGAGCACGACGAGCACCGGAACCGTGGCGACCAGGAACACCGTCAGCTTGCGGAACAGGTCACCGCCGCCGAGTGCCAGGTTCGCCGCGCCGGCCAGCAGGAACACGAAGAACACCAGGCCGAGCAGGTCGCCGTACCACTGGACGCCGCCCGCCAGGTACGCCCACCGCTGAGCCGTGCTCAGGTGGTTCTCTTTCGACTGCCGCCCGGGAACGAGCGACCGCCAGTGCATGCGCAGGATCTGGATTCCGCCGAAACACCACCGGTACCGCTGCCCCTTGAGTGCCTCGAAGGTGAGCGGCATGATGCCGTACCCCCAGGACTGATCCAAGTGCAGCCCGGACCAGCCGGCCCGGAGCAGGCGGAGCGAGAGCTCGGCGTCCTCGGTGATGCACCATTCGTCCCAGCCGCCGAGCTGGTCGAGCGCGACCCGCCGGATGAGTCCCATGGTGCCGGCGAAGATGGCGCCGTCGTGCTCGTTGCGCGACGGCTGGGAGACCGCGAAGAAATACTTGTAGGAGTAGTACAGCCTGCGGTAGTACCGCGCTTGCCGCCAGCCGCGGTAGTCCTGCGGCGCCTGGACGAAACCGATCCAGGAGTCGGCGAACGCCGGAGCGCAGCGGCGCAAGAATCCCGGCTGGAGCTGATAGTCCGAGTCGACTACCCCGATCAGCTCGGCCCGTTCGTCGGTGAGCTTGCGCAGCGCGTAGTTCAGCGCTCCGGACTTGTAGCCTGGCCAGTTCTCCAGGTGGGCGAACTTGACTCCGTGCCGAACGCACCACCGTTCCACCGGCCGCCACAGCCCCTCGTCCTGCGTGTTGTCATCGATCAGGATGACTTCGTAGTGCGGGTAGTCGATGCGCAGCAGTGACCGGAGCGTGTCGATCACCATGCCCGGCGGCTCGTTGTGCGCTGGGACGTGCAGGCTGATGAACGGCAGCTCAGCGGTCGTGGCCGGCAGCCTGACATCCGGCGTGATCCGGCGGCGCCAGTATTCGGTGCCGAGCGCGTCACAGATCTCCCACAGGTACGCGCAGCACAAGATCGCCGCGAAGACCTCGAACACCCACAGCAGCAGGCCGCCGATCGTGCTCGCCACGCCCAGGTGACTGGCGAACGTCCAGTCCAGTGCATAGGTCAGGTAGACGACAAAGAGATAGATGTTCGATGCCCAGCACAGGTGCGCCCGGGCGTTCCAGCGCCGGGTGACCGGGAGCCAGACCAAGCTGGCGAACACGAGGCTCGCTATCCCCGCGACCAGGTTGTGCTCGGTCACCTTGAGCAGCCGGAGCGCCTCGGTCACGGCGGCCGCGAGGACGGCGGTCCCGGCAATCGCGAACACGAACCTGCGGGCCGCGTGCCAGGCGCCGGAGGCGTGAGCGCGATGCCTAGCTGGCAGGAAGAGCCACGCTGAACCTAATGGTGCCGCTATGATCCCGGCCAGCAGTAACGCTGCGAGCATGTCGACCCTTCGCCGTCACCCCCTGCGCCCATTCGCAGTCAGTGTACGTAACGGCCTGGATCAGGCCATCAGGCAGGGAGCAGCAGGGCGGCCCAGACTGCTTTCTGCCTGGACCCGAGCATCATCCAGCCCCATGACGCGGCCAGCGCCTGCACGATCTGAAGTCCGCGGCCAGACTCGGCGTCGATATCGGCGGGAGCGAGCACCGGCGGCCGGGCGCTCTGGTCGGTGACCACGCAGACCAGGCGGCTCGCCTGCCGCCGCCAGGCCAGCTCGACCTGGGCCTGCGCCAGTTCAGCCTGCGCCAGTTCAGCCTGCGCCAGTTCAGCCTGAGCCTGCGCCAGTGCCGCTAGCGCCTGGCCGGCACCGTTGGCGGCACAGCACGATGCGCCGTGCCGGATCGCGTTCGTGACCAGTTCCGATGCGATCAGCACTGCTTCTTGAACCAGCGAATCCAGCCGCCAGTCACGCAGCGTCGCCGTGGTGAAGTCCCTGGCGGCCTTGGCGGACTCTGGTCCGAGGCCGAGGAGACACCGGCAGTACCCGTCCGCAACGAGCGGCACCGGACTCGGCAGCACCGGGCTCGCCGCGACCGGACCTGGCGGCACCGGATCCGTGCGCACCGGATCCGTGCGCACCGGACTCGGCAGCGGGTCAGCCAGCGCCGCGTCTCCGCCGTAGCGCACATCCCACGTTTGCGCGAAGGTCACCTGAGGTCCCTAGTGCATATGTCCGACTCGACCATCTGGCCGACCGACTCCGTTGGGGCTAGTTCATCCGTTACGATGCCATTAAGTCCGTGCACATGCAAGTGCTGATGCACACAAATCAGCTAACCTCGAGCCATCGACCTCCCCGGACCCCGGACAAGCATTGGCTCAGGCTGACGACGAAAGTAGGGAACTACCGTGGACGTTGCGCACAACGGGGTTCGTGCCTCACAGCTACGCCAGGCGGTCTGGCGCAAGAGCAGCTTCAGCAATCCGAGCGGCAACTGCGTGGAGGCGGCTGACCTGCCAGCCGGAGACGTCGCAGTTCGCAACTCGCGGTTCCCCGACGGTCCCGCACTGATCTTCACTCGCGCCGAGTGGGATGCTTTCGTGCTCGGCGCCAGGGACGGCGACTTCGGTTAACCACCTCGACGGGCGCTGACGACGCCGGCTTGACCGAGCCCGCCGGGGCGGCCGCGACGTGACAGCACCGGCGGACCGTTACCGGCCAGTACCAGAAAGTGCCTGGTATTCCAGTGCCGTTACGTCCAGCTTGTAGCGCAATGGCCGCGCTCGTGGGACACTGCCATTTGGCGGCACCATTTGCACTTGGCGTTCGCGGGAGGGACGCATGGTCTCAGCAGTTGACTCGGGGAATCAGCTTGCCCGGAGCCTGGTCGCACAACCAGGCAGCGGCGGGCCGACCGTGCTCCGCATCTTGCTCGGCGCCCAGCTGCGCAGGCTGCGTGAGGCGAAGCGGATCTCCCTTGAGGAAGCAGGGAACGTCATCCGCGCCTCGCACTCGAAAATCAGCCGCCTGGAGACCGGGCGGGTGGGGTTCAAGGACCGCGACATCACGGACCTGCTGACCTTCTACGGCGTCACGGACGAGCAGGAGCGCGAGGCGCTGCGGGCACTTGCCAACCGGGCTAACGCGCAAGGCTGGTGGCATGACTACTCGGACGTCCTGCCGAACTGGTTCGAGGCCTATGTCGGCCTGGAAGAGGCCGCTTCCCAGGTCCGCTGCTACGAGGTTCAGTTCGTTCCCGGCCTGATGCAGACGGGTGACTACGCCCGCGCGGTCACCCTGCTCGGCCACCAGAACGCCTCCCCGCGGGAGGTCGACCGCCGCGTCGGCCTGCGCCTGGCCCGCCAGGCCGTGCTGACCAGGCCAGACCCGCCCAACATCTGGGCAGTACTCGACGAGGCAGTGTTGCGGCGGCCAATCGGCGGACCAGACGTGATGCGCGCCCAGATCCGGTACCTGATCGAGCTGGCGCAGAAGCCGCACGTGACCGTTCAGATCGTCCCGTTCCACGCGGGCGGCCACGCGGCGGCGGGAGGACCGTTCAGCGTGCTCAGGTTCGCCGAGTACGACCTGCCCGACGTGGTCTACCTGGAGCAGCTGACGAGCGCGCTGTACCTGGACAAGCAGGAGATCGTCGACAACTACCTGATGGTGATGGAGCGGTTGTGCATCGAGGCGACCACGCCGGCCAACAGTGTCAAGTTGCTGAAGTCGATGATCAAGTAGGCTGCCGATGATCGGGTAGCGAGCGCGGCGCGCTACCTCGTCACCGCATCGCGACCACGGACCTGCCCACGGTTTTCAGGTTGCCCAGCCAGGCCTCGTACCTCGCACCAGCCCACAGCAGGATCGCTCCCGCTAGCGCGACCGGCAGCCAACCAGGCACTTGCTCGGCCAGTTGGCGTATCGCGGGCGCGAGTTCGTGACCGGCAACGAGAACTGCCGTGACCGCCCCGAGCAGCAGCGGTGCCTGCAGCCTGCGGCGTGCTCCGGCTACCGTCACGGCAGCCGCGCCGCTCCCCAGGAGCAGCGGGCGGATCCAGCCTTGTCCCTGCCAGAGGGTCACCAGGCTCGGCAGCAGCAACCAGGTCAGGCCCGGGCCGTAGCTCAACCACGAACTGACCTGCGGCCTGCGAAGGGTGAGCCGCCAGCCCGCGACGAGCGCAGCCGCGGAAGCCGGCAGCACGTACAACTCCGGCATCGTGACGCCCGCCGCGCTCAGCCAGACGCACCACGCGGCCTCCCCCAGGGCGAGGCCGGCCCAGAGCACGGGACGCCGGTCTCTCCGCACCGCCACGCCCAGGCAGAGCACCCCAGCCAGGGCCAGGGCCACACTCGCCGGACCGGACCGGCTCAGGCACTGCGCCAGGCCGGCGGCAACCGCTACCCAAGCCGTCACCTCGACTGCGATGACAATTCCGGCGATGACATTTCCCGCACCGGGCAGGCCCGCCCCTGCACCGGGCCGGCCCGCCTCCGGCCGGCCCGCAGCTAGGCGGCCAGCGGCAGCCTGCGCGCACGCCGCGACCCCAAGCACCGCCAGGCCTGACTGCCAGGCGGGACGGCCGACGGCAAGCACCAGACACTCCGCCAGCGCAGCCACCCCGAGCACGGCCAGAACGGAAGCTGCCACCCGGACCACGGCGCGCGGCGCCCGCCAGGCGCAGAGCATGCTCGCTGCCGCCAGGCAGCCAAGCACGATGAGCGTGGGAACTGACCCGGCGAGCGCCCATGCCAGCGCAAGCGAGAAGGAAGCGAGTGCCGCTCCGGCCGGACCATAGCTCCGGCTCGCCGCCGCCCATCCGGCCAGCGCAATCGCGACGGCGAGCAGCAGGCCGAGCGTGGCAGGGTGGTCCAACCCCCACGCCAGCGCGATCGGACCTACCACGATCGGCGGCACGATCGCTACCACGTTCAGGCTTGCCCGTGCGGTGCCGCGCCATGCGCCGACCGCCGTGGCGGTAGCGGCCAGACCTGCGACAAGGGCAACGACGGGCAGCAGCAACTCGAGCGCGGGCCTGGCGGTCGCCAGTCCGTGCTGCTGCCACGGACGCATAGCCGGCTGGTACGGGCTCACCATGGCCAGCACGAGCGTCCGCCATTGCGTGCCGAAGCCGCCGAGTACCCCGCAAGCGGCTCCGGCCAGGGCGACCTGCCGCATCCGGCCCGCGCTCCGCCACGCCGCTGTGCTAGCGACCAGGGCAGCTGAACTGGCGGTCACGGCGAACCATCCGTCCGGCAGTGCCGCCGCCGCGGGAACCGCCAGCGCCGCAGCCAGCAGGACTCCGGCGAACGCCGAGACCGCGGGCGCCGACAGCCAGGCCGACGTGCCAGGTGTCGGCATCAGCATGGCCACCACCGAGGCCAGAGCTAGCGCGGCGGCGAACCAGAGCGCAGTCCCGAGCCCCGGTCGTCCGGTTGCTCCGACCGAGGCCAGGAATACCCCGGCGGTCCACGTGGCGGCAGCCGCCAGCGAGGCGGCCAATTGCTCGGCGTGCAGCCGACCGCCATTGAGCCAGGCGATCAGCAAGAGGTCCGCGCCGCACGTGAGAACCGCCGTGCAGGCCAGCGGGCCGACGACGGAGACCGCACCGCCGCCCAGGGTATGCACCAGGCTCACTGCGAAGATCAAGCCGGGGAACTGTGCCAGCCCGATCGCCGCGACCTGCGGGCACCGCAGGCCGGTGAGAGTCCCGTATCCGGCCCACAGTCCAGCAAGCACGGCGACTGCCGCAGCGATCACGAAAAGGTGGCCGGGCCAGCCGGGACGGACGAGTTGCCAGACCAGGTAGCCGTCGGCGACGGTGAGCGCGAGCGCGATAGCCGCGACCGCTTCGGCGGTGGCCGCCAGACTCCGCCGCCTGAGCGTCGCCGGGACAGCCGCCGTGACCGCGGTGACGCCGAGCAGGATCGCGCACCTGCCCAGCGCGCCGATGCTGCCCCAGTTCGCCGCGGTAAAGGCTGCCGCCGCGATCATGACAAGCAGGGCACCCGTGCCCAGTAGCAGCCTTGCCGCGGTGCGGCCGGAAAGCTCAGTAACTCTCGACGTCGCCACCGGCGTTCCGCCCAGTCGAGGTCGGTTCTCCGGTCGCGCGGCCGGCTGCTCGGCGACCCGCTCTGCCAGTTCGGCGAGCAGCACGACTCGGCGATTCACCAGCCAGTCACGAGCGCTCTTGAGCCGGACAGCCTCGGTGTCGAGCCGGGCGAACTCGCCGTCGATCCATCGCAGTTCGGCCACCTGCGGAGCCTCGAACGAGATGCCGCAGAGCTGGCACCGCACTGCCCGCACTGCCCCAGCCGGAACCGGACTGTCACATGCGGGGCAACTCACGGCCACCGACGGCTCGGGTCTGCTTTGGGCGTTCATGCCTTCAGGCTGCCTCCGGCTGGCGGTCGCGGCATCCGCCGAGCTACTCGACTGCCGCGTGACCGTACTCAGCCCGCACTAAGCAGCCGATACTAGGAGCAGACCCGCCCGATCGACCCTGAGGTCCCCCCGATGAACTTGCAGACGCCGTTGTGGCGGTCGATCGCCGTGTTCCGGTTCGCTTCACTGGCCTACGCGGCGATCCTGCTCGCCCTGCGGCCCGGGTATTACTCGGACTGGGCCTTGGCCTGGATCGTGCTTGCCTGCATGGCGGCATGGACTGTGACCAGCACGTTTACCTACTCGGCGCCGAGCCGGCGAACGCACCCGGTACTGACCGCCGATCTGGTGGTCACTGTCGCGGCGCTGGTAGCCACCGCATTCGTGCAGTATCCGGCCGCGAGGCATGCGGGAGTGATGCCGGTTACCGCGACCTGGATGGCCGGGCCGGCGCTGGCCTGGGCTGTCGCCGATGGTGCCGTGGCCGGCGCGATCGCCGCCCTGGTGCTCGGCGCCTGCGCCGTACTGCTCAGGAACCCGTCGCTGCCCGGGACCTACCAGGGCACGGCGCTCGACGGACCGGTCATCTTGCTGATGGCTGCGATGTTGTCCGGCTACATCTCCACGCTCTCGACCAGGGCCGAGCAGACCTTGCAACGCGCGACCGAGATAGAGGCTGCCAGCAGGGAACGGGAGCGGCTGGCACGGACGATCCACGATTCGGTGCTGCAAGTGCTCGCTATGGTGCAGCGACGCGGGGCCGAAGCGGGCGGGGCCGCTGCCGAGATCGGCAGACTGGCAGGCGAGCAGGAGGCGGCGTTGCGCGCACTGATCACTGCCGACAGCCAGGCTCCGGCTCCCAGCGGCGAGCTTGACCTGAACTCATACCTTGCCCGTGCGGCATCAGGTTCGGTTTCGGTGATTACCCCGGCGCAGCCCGTTCTCCTTACCGAGCGGACAGTGCTGGAAACGACCGCGGCGGTCAAGGCAGCGCTCGACAACGTGCGACGTCATTGCGGCGAAGCCGCGCGGGCCTGGGTGCTCGTCGATGACGAAGGAGCCAGCGTGAGCGTCACGATCAGGGACAACGGGCCAGGGATCGCGCCGGGCAGGCTAGCCCGGGCGGCGGCAGAAGGACGGCTGGGCATCAGCCACGCCATCGCTGGGCGCATTCGAGAGATCGGAGGTTCTGCGGACGTCACCAGCACCGCCGGTATTGGGACCGAGGTTCGGTTGCAAGTGCCCAGAACCGGGCATCGGGCTTAAGGTATCGCTGTGGGCGATGTGCGGGTCATGGTCGTCGACGACCACCCCATGTGGCGCGACGCGGTCGGCCGCGACCTCAGCGAGGCTGGCTTCGACCTGGTCGCCGCCACCGGCGAAGGCGCGCAGGCGCTGCGCATCGTCGGCTCCGTGCGGCCGGATGTGGTCGTGCTGGATTTGCAGCTTCCTGACATGTCCGGCGTGGACGTCACTCGCGGCCTGCTTGCCGCCCAGTCAGGGGTCCGAGTGCTGATCCTGTCCGCGAGCGGAGAGCACCGTGACGTGCTGGACGCCGTGAAGGCCGGTGCCAGCGGGTACCTGGTCAAGTCCGCCAGCCGTGCCGAGCTCCTCGACGCGGTCAGCCGGATCGCGGCCGGCGACGCGGTGTTCTCCCCCGGGCTGGCCGGTCTCGTGCTCGGCGAGTTCCGGCGCATTGCCACAGACCCAGCTCCTGATACCCCGCGGCTGACCGACCGCGAGGCGGAGGTCCTGCGCATGGTCGGCACTGGCCTCTCGTACAAGCAAATCGCCGAACGACTGGTGTTGTCGCACCGCACAGTTCAGAACCACGTGCAGAACACCCTGAACAAGCTGCAGTTGCATAACCGCGTCGATCTGGTGCGATACGCGATCGAGCACGGCCTCGATACCGGCCCTGGCTGAGTTCCCGACGGCCCCGCCTACTGCACCAACGAATTCACCCACTTCGCGCCACCGTTGGTCCATGATTGGAGTACGAAAGGGTCAAGGTGACGCGAGATTGCCGGAGTTCCGACACGGCCTAGAGCTGCCAGAGGTGGAACGGCCAGCGCCAGATGCCAGGCCACCCCACGATGCCAGGCCGTCGCTGGATGCCAGGCCGTCGCTGGATGCCAGGCCGTCGAACGACAGCATGCACGCGGACAGCGGCACTCAGGCAGACCGGGCCACCGCTGAAGGCCACAACGACAGCACCGCTCAGCCAGCATCAGCCAAGGCCGCGTTAGAACTCGTCGAGCGCGAGCCGACCGACTGGCTGGTCAGGCCGGGCGACGCTCGGCCCGGCGAGCCGAGCCGAGGCGACTACACGACCCGAGTTTCTGACCTGGCTGACGGGTCGCTGAGACAGCTACGAGAACGCAAAGCAGAGCTGCCGATCGGTCATATCTCATCACCGTTCCATGAAGACGGGTCCTTAAAAGAGCCAGCCCCCCGATTGACCGACTTCGAATACCCCGAAGGACCGCTGAGTGATGAAGACTACGCAGCCCACGTCCACGAACTGGCAAAAGCCCTAGACCAAGCACGCGAAAAAGGCCTCGCCACGCACAAGCAGTTCTCGCTTGACGGAGACGCAGAGGTTTGGCAATCGGATCGGCGTCTTGCGCACGACAGCATCCTCAATGCCGTATACACCAAAGCAGCCGACGTCCCTTGTGAAAGACGGGCGATCCTCGCAGGCGGCCTCGGCGGTGCCGGCAAAACGACAGTGCTTGAACATCATGTTGACATCGATCGATCTGCATACTTGACCATCAACCCCGACGACTTCAAAGAGGAACTCGCACGACGCGGTATGATACCTAAAGTAGCCGGCCTTTCCCCAATGGAATCCTCTGCCTTGGTACACGAGGAGTCCTCACATTTAGCACGACAACTCGCGCTCCGGGCAATGGCGGACGGAAAAAACATCATATGGGACATCACGATGTCCAGCTCGGTATCAGCAAGCCGTAGGGTACATGAACTCCGCGACGCGAGATACCAAGAAGTCAATGGAATCTTTGTAGAGATTCCAATAGATGTCAGTGTGACCAGGACGGAAGCCCGCCACCGCCACGGCCATGACCAGTATCTCGCAGGCGAAGGTTTCGGAGGGAGGTACGTTCCGCCCGACGTAGTCCGGTCCCAAGCAGACGAGCAATATGGCAGCATCAACCGCCGAGCGTTCGAAGAAGTCAAAGGACAATTTGACAATTGGGTAGTATATGACAATTCGGTAACCGGTCGCCATCCAATCCTCATAGAGAGTAGCTCCCATAAAAGACCAGGAGATACTACGTGACAAATGAAGTGGTCGATTTGCTCATAGCCCTCAACGAGGGCACGATTAGCATTGAGGAAGTTGCGCACAGATTCAAACAACGCACCTGGCCGCGCCATCGCGGTTCTGAGCCAACCACTTACACGGAAATGGCAGCAGCCCAGCTCGAAGACCCGGACACGTACATTCCCGGCTCATTCGATGATGTCACTGCCGCGTACCACCGGGGGGAGTTGTCAGAGCAGCAGTATGACGTATTGGCCAATGCAATGGCCGAGTCGAGGCGGGCGGAGGACGCGGCTGCGGACCAGTAGCTCATGATCGTGGACGTTGGTCAGTCGGAACGACTGACCAACGTCCACGATCATGCTGGATGTTGGAGATCGAGTGGGTCACTGCGTGCTCGGTGGCGGCGGGCCGGGCTCGGTGGCGGCGGGCCGTGCTCGGTGGGGGCGGGCCGGGCTTGGGCAGCGTGGGTATGGCGCTGGCCTGCTCCGTCATGATCGTGGACGTTGGTCAGTCGCAGGAACTGAGAAACGACCACGAGAAGCACGGGCGAACGTGGCGGCGGCGCCGTTCTTACGCTGACGGCCAGGTCGCGGTCCGCAAATGGCGGTCGAAGAGGCCGACGAGTGTCACGACGGCCTGCAGCGACGCCACCGCTAGGACAGCGGCCGTCACGGTCGCGAACTGCATGATCGTGCCCGCCGCGGCCGAGCCGAGCGGAGAGCCGATGCCGATGATGGTCATCGTCGCGGCAATCGCACGACCTCGGCTGTGGTCCGGGGTCTGGCGGAAGATCAGCAAGTCCACCAGGACGCGCAGGGCCGGGACTGGCAGCGCGGCGAAGAACAGCATGAACCATACCCACCAGGGCCCGAACGGCAAGGCCAGCATGCCGACGGCGATGGCCACCAGGGCCGACGTGGCAAGCAGCAGTCGGCCTGGAGCGAGCTTCCCGTGCAGCCGCGAAACGATGGCCGACCCGACCAGCATTCCGCCTGCGACGCCACTCACCGCGAGGCCGATGATGCCGGGCGAGAAGTGCGCGCGCTGCAGTTGCACCACGACCATCAGGATGGCCGCGGTCACGGTCAGATAGAAGACGCTGATCAGAACCAGTGCGGCACGCAGCGTCCGGTTGCCGAACAGGTATCGCAGGCCGTCGAACAGGGTCGGGAATGCCGACCAGGGACCGCCCTTGGCGCCGCTCCCAGCAGGCCGTTCCGCTTTGTCGCGCGGTGCGGCGAAGAAGATGCACCCGAACGAGACCACGAAGCCGACCGCAGCCGCCAGGAACGGGAATGCCCTGGACACGGCGAACAGGGCACCACCGATCGGCGGACCGGCCAGCGCCGCCGCGCCGCCGCGTGCTTCTTCCTGGCTCAGCGCCGAGGTGAGTTGCTCTACCGGCACGACGGCGCGAGTGATCAGCATGCGTGCCGGACCGCCGAGTGCCGTCGCGGCTCCCAGTACGACAGCTACCCCGACCAGGTAGCCCACGGCCAGGTGGGAGAACGCCACGGCGGCGGCGACCGCGCCGTTGGCCAGCGACCTGAGTCCCTCGGTCGCGAGCAGCACGTGGCGCCGGTCCCACCGGTCCACCAGTGCCCCCGCCGGCAACATCAGCAACACGGTCGTCCCGACCTCGACGAAGCCAAACAGACCAGCCAGTCCAGGAGAACGCGTTATGGAAAGTATCAGAAGGGGAAAAGCGATCAGGACCGCCTCGACGCCGAGGTTCGCCACTGCACCGCCACCCCACAGCGCCTGGAACCGCCAATTGCGGCGAAGTGGCACCACCGTCGCAGACGAGGCCGTAGCGGGCACAGCCGTAGCGGACATTTCCGCTGCTGAAGCAGTTTCCGCCGCGTCCGCCATCTCAGTGGCTGATCCAGGGGCTTGCACAGGGGCTTGCACAGGGGCTTGCACAGGGGCGGGTGTCGGCAGTTCCGCTGCCTCGCCGCTGGTCAATTGTTCTTTCATGCATGAATGGTATCATCGTTGAGTACCGTTCACGCAAGCCTGAACAGAAAGGTTTTCTTACAAAATGGTGCAGGCTGTCGGCCAGATTGACAACGCGGAAACGCTCCGGGCGTTGTCAGACCCGTTGCGGCTGGCGATGATTCGGTGCCTGATGCGCGACGGCCATGCCGCGATGACGGTCAAGGAGCTCGCCAAGCAACTCAGCCAGCCGCACCGGCGCCTGTACCGGCACATCAAGGTGCTCGAGAAAGCCGGGCTGATCGTGCTGGCCGGCACGCGCGTGGTGTCAGGCATCATCGAGCACCGATACCAGCTCGCACCGCCTGGTCACGAGACACCGCAAGATCCTTCCGGCCCTCCGGCGCCGATGGTGATCGCCCTGGAGGTCACGCTTCCGGCGGGCCGAGCGATGGAACTCCGCTCCCGCCTGGCTGCTCTCCTCGACGAGTTCAAGGACGCAGGGCCAGGCGGACGCGGAGTGCCGGTCGAATTGCTCATGATGTTCTGGTCACCTCAAGACCCCTGAGCCGCGCACGATACATTTCCGCCAGGTGATAAACCAGTTCCCGGCACTGGTCATAATTCAGCCGGGGATCGCAGGCGGATTCATATCGCTTGCCCAGGTCAGCTATCTCGACGCCACAGCCAAGACATTCGGTGACGTCATCTCCGGTGAACTCTATTTGAATGCCACCGGGGTGAGTGCCGAGCGCCTGGTGCACCTCCAAGAAGCCCCGGACCTCGTCCAGGACGTCCTCGAAACGGCGCGTCTTGTGTCCGGTCGGGCTTTCGAACGTATTCCCGTGCATGGGGTCGCACACCCAGGCGACCTGAGCTCCGGATATCAGTATCTTCTCGATCAGCGGTGGCAGCAGGTCGCGGATCTTGTCCGCACCCATCCGGGTGATAAAGGTCAGCCGGCCGGGCTCGCCGTCGGGATTGAGCCGGTCGATCAGCGTCAGCGCGTCGTCGCTGGTCGCCGTCGGGCCGAGCTTGACTCCGATCGGATTACGAATCCTGCTGGCGAACTCGACATGCGCGCCGTCTGGCTGCCTGGTGCGCTCGCCGATCCACACCATGTGGCCCGAGCTAGCATAAGGCTGTCCAGTCCGGAAATCTGGCCTGGTGAGCGCGATCTCGTAGTCGAGCAGCAGAGCTTCGTGGCTGACATAGAACTCGTTCGACAGGAACGTCTCCTGCGTCACTCCGCAGGAGCAGATGAAGTCGAGTGCCTTACCGATGTCGGCTGCCAGCGAATCGGAGAGCGGATCAGCCGCCGGATGTGCCAGGAACTCCTCACTCCAGGCCCGCAGCAGGTCCGGCATCACGTCGCTGCCCGCGGCAAAGTCCCTGACCAGGCCAAGCGTCGCCAGCGAGTACTCGTAGGCTCGCCGCAGCCGTTCCGGACTGGGATTACGGGCCTGCGCGGTGAATTCGAGACCGTTTACCGAGTCCCCTCGGTACACCGGCAGCGTCACGCCGTTCCTGGTCTCGGTCGGCCGGGACCTGGGTTTGGCGAACTGGCCGGCGAGCCGGCCCACCTTCACCACGGGAAGCGCACCGCCGAGCGTGATCACAACGGCCATCTGCAGCAAGGTCCGCAGCTTGCCATGGACCGATCTGGCGGAGAACCCGTCAAAGGTTTCCGCGCAGTCGCCGCCCTGGAGCAGGAACGCTTCGCCGCGGGTGACTTCGGCCATCCGGTCCCGCAACTGGTCACACCCGGCCGCGGTGACCAGTTGCGGGTACGTGGCGAGGTCGCCGAGTACGGCGGTGAGTTGACCACGGTCAGGCCAGGCGGGCTGTTGAGCCGCCGGGTAGGCGTCCAGGTTCATCCCGCCAGCCTCACTTGGTCGCGACGATCAGTCTGCCCGTGGGGAACCGGTGCGGGACGCACTCGGCCCGGGAGAACCCGGCCCCGGTGAACTTGCTGATCCACTCCTCTTCGGATGGCAGCCGTACACCCATGAAGCCGCTGTGCAGATAGGTGAAGAGCGCGCTGAACCTGCGCTCGCGCTCGGCGGGCGCGTAGGGTACCGCGTCGCTGATCGCCATGATCCCGTCCGGCCTGAGCGCCCCGTGACAGCTCTTGAGCACCCGGTCGAATACGTCACCTTGCTGCAGCACGTCGTGGAAGACGAAGCCGGCGTGGATCACGTCGGCCCCGATGATCGGACCGGGATCGCGGGCGAGGGACTCGACCGATCGCTCCACGACCTCGAGCCGGTCAGCGAGCCCGGCGTCCGCGGCCCGCCGCTCCGCCTCGCGGCACGCGCCCGCGCTGATGTCCAGCGCCAGGCCGGTGCAGCCGGGCAGCATGTCGAGCAGCCTGATCAGCAGGCCAGCCGCGCCCGCGCCGAGGTCCACGATCCGGGACGGCCTGGCGGCCACGATGGCCGAGATCGCGGCCGGGTAGAAGCCCTGCGAGCCGATCCAGCGAGAGCTGACCGCGACTTCGCGGCCGTCGCGCTGGTACTTACGGCTGGCCCCGTCGGGGTCGCGCATGAACTCGGTGATGTTCTCGATGTACGGGCGGTTGGCGTTGAGCGACCAGGACAGGTAGCCGGCCTCGTAGGTCCGCTGCGCGAAGTCGTCGGCCACCGTGAACACGCCGCTCTCCCCCGTCGGCTCGAGCAGCGCGGCGGCGGCCAGTGCCTCGGCGAAAGCGGCCATCCCGAACTCCGGGACCGCTGCCTCCGCCGCCAGCCCCGCGGCCGTTACCTGGCCGCCGGCCTCCAGCAGGTGGAAGATGCCGAGGTGATCAGCCATCTCCATCAGGGCGGCCACAGCGGCCAGGTCGGCGGCCGTGGTCACCTCGTCATCGCGGGCCCAGCCGGCCAGTGCTAGCCCGTTCGAGTGAAGGCTGGCTGTTACGTATTCCCTTGACTTGACGTTCATGACTCCTCCAGTTCGACAATCATTTCGATTTCTACTGCCATTCCGAATGGCAACTCGGCCACCCCGATCGCCGATCTGGCGTGGGTGCCCTCCGTACCGAAAATCTCGATAAGGAGCGCCGAGGCGCCGTTGATTACTTCGGGCGTCCGGGTGAATCCGGGCGCGCATTTGACCATCCCGAAGATCTTGACGACCTTGCTGATCCGGTCCAGGCTGCCCAGATCGGCCCGCAAGCTGGCCAGCATGCACAGCGCGGTGTGCCGCGCCGCCGCCTGGGCCTGCTCCAGGGTGAGATCGGTACCGACCTGGCCGATGACCGGAATGGCGGGATCTAGGTCCATCGGCACGTGTCCCGAGACGAACACCAGGTCACCCGATTGGCGGGATGACCGGTACATGCCGGCCGGCTTAGGTACCCGGGGCAGTTCTATGCCCAGTTCTGCGAGACGCATTTCTGGCGTCGTCACGCGCATTGGAGCCTGCCTTTCTCGTCGAGAGTCGAAATATGAGCCCGCACGTCCACGAGGGGAACGTGCCGGACCGGCTGGACAGGATCGGGGGTGCCGACGTAGAGCCAGCCCAGGGAGCGCTCGGAAGGATCGAGCTCGAGCGCGGACCGTACCTCGGGCGAGTCGGCGTGCGAGCCGGTGCGCCAGATCGAGCCCCAGCCGTTGATGTGCAGCAACAGGCAGAGGTTCTGGACCATCGCGGACGTGGCCGCGATCTGCTCCCACTCCGGGACTTTGTGACTGGCCCTTGGCCGGAACACGATGCTGAGCAGCAACGGCGCGCGCAGCGCCTTGTCCGCGGCCCGCTGGTCCGCGCTGGCCAGCGCGAGCGCGGCACCGACCACGTGCCGGGCCTCGCCGCGCACTACGACCAGCCGCCAGGGACGCAGCAGCCCGTGGTCCGGCGCGGTGACAGCCTGCTGGAGCAGGCCGATCAGCTCGTCGTCGCTTGGCGCGGGCCCGGTCAGCTTGGTGACGCTTCGCCGGGTGACGATGGCCTGGGCGGGATCCATGTGCGCTCTCTCCTTTGTCAGGGCCGGGCTGAGGTCAGGGCCGGGCTGAGGTCAGGGCCGGGCAGCGGTAAGGACCGGGCAGCGGTAAGGACCGGGCAGCGGCCGGCATCCGCGGTGGTCAGGCCGGCGCGCAGGCCGGCCGTCTCTGCGGTCGCGGCCTGGCTGAACACGGCCGACCGGTTGACCGGCCACAGCCGCGCGCTCGGTCCGTGCCGCGGCAACCGCTCGATGTACCTGGTGGTCAGTCCTGGCGCGTCGGCGGCAGCGAACTTCGAGCCGACGCGGGAGAACCCGGCACGGAAGTGATAGGCGGACTTCACCGCGACAAGCTGATAGCGCTCCGGGAGCACCCCGTGCAGCAGGAAAATCTCCGGGTCCATGACCTGCAGGCGGCGGGAAGCGACGATGACCTCGGCATTGCCGATGGCCAGCCGCGCGCTCGGCCCGAAGTCGGCGTGCGTCCCGCTCCGGACGCTCTGCCGGACCACCCGGCCGTCGGTCAGGGCGCGGACCGTCGCGGTCACCCGGACCGGCGGGCCGCTGAACGTGCCGTGCCGCCCGCCCAGCTCCACCTCGAACGTAGCGCCGGTCCCCGCCAGGACCGCCGCGCTGACCGCTGCCGGGTCGTGCAGGGTGGCGAAGCAAGCACGCTTCCCCGAGTCGAGCACCGCCCGCAGCAGGTACGTGCCGTCGCCGCAGCCTCCCCCGCCCGGGTTGTCGGCGGCGTCGCCCAGCACCAGCGGACCCGGGCCGGCCGCCATGGCGACGGCTTCGGCCGCAGGCAGCGGCTCGGCCAGGAACCTCGCCCGCTCGCGCCATAGCCAGGCCGCGATGCGCTGGTTGACCCGGTCCGCGAGCGCGAGGTCACCATCGGTTACCGTGACGACCGATGCTCCCGCCTGGGCGGTGTCGGCGTAGGGGAAGCCGTGGAACACCGTGCAGGCGAGCACGCCAGGCTCGAGCTCGGCCGCCCGGGCAAGCTCGCGGAGCTCCGCGGCCGGTCCGCTGCCGGTCGGGGATGGCGGCAGCACCAGGGGCAACCGCAGCACGCTGGAGATCGGGCTGGCGCAAGAGCCAGCGATCCTGGCGGCCAGGCTCGCCCGCTCCGCCATGTCGGTGTGCGGGTAGTGCCGACATCCCACGATCACGTCAGCGAGGTCGGCCAGGCACTCGGGCAGATTGCCGTGCAGGTCCAGCGTGATCGCGATGGTGACGTCCCAGCCGGCTACCGCGCGTACCGCTCGCAGCAGCCGTAGCTCCAGCGACTCGCCCGGCGCGATGACGCCGGCCCCGTGCAGGTCGAGCAGGATCACCTGACCCGGCTCGAGCCCGGCCAGCAACCGCCGCTCGAGCTGGCAGTAGGTGTCCGGATCGATCGCCCCGGCGGGCTCGGCCCGCGCGTACAGCGTCGGCAGCACGGTCATTCCGGCGTCCCGCGCGGCGGCGAGGTAACCGCCGACCGGAGTGTTCGTGCCCGTCAGCGCGGCTACCAGGCCGCCGCCTTCGAAGACCTCGAAGTCCGCTGTCCCGGCCGCGCCGAGCGGCTGCGTCGCGAAGGTGTTGGACTCGTGTACGATCCCGCCGACGACTGCTTTCATGACGCGGCCCGCAGCGCGGCCCGGTTATAGCCATGACGCAGCCGCGCTTGCGCGAGCGGCATTCCGCTGTCCAGCTCGGCGCGGATCAGCGTTTCGATCTCCGCGATCCGTTCGGCGTTGGCCGCCACCTCGGCGGCCCGGCGAGCCGGCACCACCAGCACGCCCGCGCCGTCCGCGCAGATCAGGTCGCCCGGCCAGACGCGCGTGCCGCACAGCTCGACCGGTACCTGCGCGGCGGCCATCCGCACCCGGTTCTTGCCGGACTTCATGTAGCTGCCGAGGCTCCAGACCGAGTAGTCCATGGCCGAGATCTCGTCCACGTCACGGCAGCATCCGTCGATGACGGTTCCGGCGATCCCCTTGGTGATGGCCAGGCCGGTCAGGATGTCGCCCCAGACCGTGCAGTAGGTGCGGCCGGCGTTCGCGATCACGACCACCGATCCGGGCGGCACCTCGTCGATGAAGTCTGCCGCGGGCGCGCGTTCGCCCTCCGGCACCGGCTCGAACGACAGGGTGAACGCCGGCCCGCAGACCACGCCCGCCCCCGACCGGCGGCTGAGCCCCGCCAGGCCGCCGTTGATTCCGAGCGTGTCGAGCGCATCGCTGACCAGGCCGGTCCCGTAGGAACCCAGTTCAGTGCGCATGGCGGTCTCCTTTACCTCGTGATGGCGATTACCTCGTGATGGCGATCTCGCGGTCGGTGCTGACGCCGCTGGTCAGGACCGCGCCGATGCCCGGTGCCGGGAGCGGTGAGACCCAGCCGGGGCGGGTGAACTCGAGCGTCGGATCGGCGCCGTCGTCGACGTAGTAGCGGTGACTTGGCCCGACGTCACTGGGCAGCGTCATGTTGGGCAGGGTGGCCAGCGCCAGGTTCGTCCAGCGGCCGAGCCCGAGCTCGTACTTGGCCCCGACGAAATTGGTGATGCCGTGCTCAGCGCACAGGTCGTGGATGCGCACCGCCTCGGCCAGGCCGCCGACCCGGCCGACCTTGATGTTCACGATCCGGCAGGCCCGGGCGCGCAGCGCGCGGGCCGTGTCAGCCGCGGACTTCACCGACTCGTCCAGGCAGATCGCGGTCGTCATGCGAGCCTGGAGTGCCGCGCTGGTCTCGATCATGAACTGGCCGAACGGCTGTTCCAGCGCGAGCAGGCCCAGGTCGTCGAGCTTGCTCAGGTGATCGAGGTCGGCCGCGCCGTAGGCGGCGTTCGCGTCGGCGATGAGCGGAACCGCGGGGAACGCCTCGCGGACCAGCCGGACCGGCTCGATATCCCAGCCGGGCCGGATCTTGATCCGGACCCGGCCGTACCCGGCCGCGCTCGCGGTCCGCACCGCGCCGAGCAGAGCGTGCGCCGAATGCTCTATGCCGACCGTCGCGGCCGCACGGACCGGCCGCAACGCGCCGCCGATTCGCACGCACAACGGCTGCCCGGCGACCCTCGCCCGCAGATCCGCCAGTGCGCATTCCAGCGCGCCCTTGGCTTCTTCGTGACCGTTGACCACCGCCCAGTCCTCGCCAGCCAGCGCCAGCGGCGCCAGGTAGCGCTCCAGGATGTGCCAGGCGGTCTCGATGGTCTCGTAGTTGTAGTAAGGCGTCTCCATCGCGGTGCACTCGCCGAACCCGGACGCCGACCCCGAGTCGGCCTGGACGACGACCTTGGTCCAGGTCTCGAAACGCTGCCAGCGGTTCTCGAACGGCGTGCTCAGCTTGGCCGTCACCATGCGCAGGATCACCCGGTCAATCCGCATGGCACGGCTCCTTGACCACGTGCACGGCGAGCTTCTGGCCGCCCTGGAAGACGTTGACCTTGCTGTGCAGGCTGGCCTTCGCCCCGAACCCGGCCGCCCGGCCATTGAGTACGTAGGTGTCCAGGCTGACCGGCATCGGCACGACCGCCGCGGTCCGCGGGTCGATCGTGAGGTAACTCGCCGGCGGGATGTGCGCCTGGGCGAGATAGCCGTGCTCGACCGCGGTGGCGATCGCGTCCTCCCAGCAGCCGCGCGAGGCCGACCGCCCGATCGTGACGCCGTCGCCGCGGATGTCGTAGGGCTGCTTGAGCACGTACCGTGCCGGATGCTCGACCAGGTCGTCGTAGAGCGAACCGGTCCCGCCGGCCGTGCGGGCTTCCTTACTGACCCGCAAGCCCCAGGGCAGCATCCGCTCCACGATCGCCCGTTCCGCGTCGGAGAACAGGGCGGCGAAGCGCGGTTCGCGCGGCAGCGCGAGTGACAGCTTGCTTTCGGCCACGTACCTGGCGCCGAACGGGTTCACGTGCACGAACGGAGCGCCGGCCAGGGCACGGACCCAGCGCGCGATCAGTTCGCCGTCCGCTTCAGCCAAGCCGCGCCAGGACGCGGTATTGATCTTGTTCCAGCAGGCGTCGGCAGGCCTGGAGCCGAACCACACCCGGCCGCCGGCGAGCCGTAGCTCACGCGGGTCGGCCACGTAGGCGTCCACTCCGGTGCGCGAGAACGCGGCGGCCATCTCCTCGCTCTCGCGGGTGACGGTCCCGGCCGGCTGCAGGATCGCGAGGTGGCGCACCGGCCCGGTCCCGGCCCGGGCCGCGCACGCGGTGACCACGCCGAGCAGGGCGGACTCGTCGTCGTAGGTGAGCGGCGACAGCGCGGGCACCGGCACGTCGAGCATGGCGAGCAGGTCACCGACGAGCCTGTTGACCCGGCCAGTGAACATGCTGCCCGCGGGCGCGTCTGCGTTGTTCTCCAGGAAGAACGGACGCTCGGTGCGCTGCTCCAGGTAGCCGTCCAGCCGGCAGACCGCCACGCAGCCGCCCAGCCGCTGGTCGGCCAGGATCAGCGCCTCGGCCGCGTCGCCCAGGTCGTACCAGGCCCGGACCTCCGGCTCGTCGAGGTAGAGCCTGACGATCTTGTCGAGCAGCCTGACGTAGTCCTCCGCGGCACTGGCCAGCGCGGCGGCGTCCGGCTCTGCGACCATCAGCGGCAGCGGAGACAGCGGGAACGCCTTGTTCTGGAACGCCGGGGCGGACCGGAGCACGGCACGCACCGCCGTCGCCAGCGCGGGTCCCCTGGACCGAAGCGTGGTCGCGGCACCGAGTGCCGCATCCCAGTGGATCATCGCCTGACCTCCTGAAAGTAACGGTCGATCAGCGCACTGGTCGCCGGGTGCCGCGGCCACTGCGCGCAGTCATGGCTGTCGAAGGAACGGACCGGGGCGAACTCAAGTCCGGTGCCGCACAAGAACGCCTCGTCAGCGGTGTAGGCGTCGATCCGGCTCAGCGGTGCCTCGCGGGCGGTCAGTCCCAGTTCGGCGGCCACGTCGAGCACCCAGCGGCGGGTGATGCTCGGCAGCACCCCTTCCAGCAGGGACGGAGTGCTCAGCACTCCGTCCCTGACCAGGAACAGTGCCGCGGTCGGTGCCTCGGACAGACGCCCGTCCGCATTGGTGAGCACGCACCCGTCGAAGCCCGCCGCCCGGGCGTCCAGCAGCGCCAGCCGTGACCCGGCGTAGCTCGAGATGACCTTCGCCGCCGACGGGAACGCCAGGTCGGCGGCCCGCTGCCAGAGGCTGATCTGCAACCGCATCCCGCTGTCCAGCCAGCGCTTGCGTCCCATCGGCGTCGCGGTGATGGTCAGCACCGGGTCGATCTCGTCGTCGATCATCCCGGGGTTGGCCGCGCTCACCGCGATCCTGACGTAGGCGTCGTCCTCGATCCCGTTGTGCAGCACGAGGTCGTCGACGAGCCCGGGGATCTTCTCGATCCCCGGGTCAGGGATCCGGCTCAGCGCCAGCGTGGTCCCGAGCCGGCGGACATGGGCGTCCAGCTTGAACGGCTGGACGCCCCGCCCGTCGGCCCGCCGGTAGAGCCGGACGCCCTCGAACGCCGACACGGCGTACCGCATCGCGATGCTGCCGACCGGCAGCACGGCACCGGACCCGGTGGTCCAGGTGTCGCCGTGGAAGACCTGCGGGTACACGGTCTCACCGGTCCTGGTACTTGAAGACCGGCTCGGCCGGGTCGTATGCCTGCCGCAGGATCGCGTCGAAGTGGCGGTGCCGCAGCTCCAGCGCCCGCTCCAGGAAGCCGATGGCCTGAGCCTGCGACTCCGGGGTGTCGCAGTAGCGAACCAGCAGCTCGCGCGCGGCTTCGGCGTGCTCGTCCTCAAGGTCGCTGACGGCATCGGCGCCGGCGTCGCTGGAGGCATGGTGGACGAAGAACTCGTAACCCCAGTCAGGCAGGGCGTACTCGTCCCGCATGACGGCGAGCATGCTGCGGCCGCCATCGGTCACGATCGGCGGCTGGCCCTCCATGAGCAGCAGCACGGACGCGATTCCCGCGGTGAAGTGAATCTCTGAATTGCAGGCGCGGATGTTGTGAGCGACGACCGCGTCTGTCTCGGGGAAGCTGGGCGTGCGGGCGAGCTGCTCGGCGCTGACGCCGACGGCCCGGCCGAAATCGGCGAAGGTGTCAAGGTGACGATGCGAGCCGGAGAGCGCGCCGGTCTCCTCTTCGTAGATGTTCTCCACCAGCAGCGCCCGCAGCCGGTACTCCTCGACCCGGGCGGCGATCCCCAGGATGTTCCTGGTCCACAGTGACTTGATCGGCCAGCGCTGGATCACGAAGGTCGCCAGCAGCCGGTCGGTGGCCTTTCCGGCCAGGATCGTCTGGTAAAGCGGGCTGGTCATTTTCTTGCGCTCTTTGATGCGCTGGTCCAGTTCGGCGATAAAGGTCGACATGACGGGCACCTCTCTTAGTTACGAATCCGTTGGCTCAGGCTCGTTGCAGGACGTCCAGCAGGCTGCCTTCGGCGCGCATGCCGCTGATCTCGTCGAGGTTCAGGTTCAGCAGGCCGGACACGATCGACTCGCACGAGGCCAGCCAGCTGACGGTGCGGAGCGGCTCGACCAGGTCCGAGCTCGCGAGTACCAGCGGCGCGATATCGAGATCGGCCCCGGCCCGCGAGCGCAGGTATCCGACGAGCAGTTCCATGCACAGGTTTCCGCCGCCCTTGCCGAGGCCGCCGAGTGAGGCGTCCAGGTGGCCGCAGCCGGCGTCCAGCGCCGCGAGCGAGTTCCCGAAGGCGAGGCTGAGCATGTCGTGCGCGTGGAACCCGAGCGGCACGCTCGTCGTCTCGCGGACTGCCGCGACGATCTCGGTGACCGACTGGGGGAACAGGCTCCCGTTGGAGTCGGCCAGGTAGAAGACGTCGGCGCCGGACGTGTCGGCCGCCGCGGCGACGGTCCGGATCTGGGCCAGGCTCAGCTCGCTGGCCCTGGTCAGGTTCACCGACGCCAGCAGCCCGGCGTCGTGGATGGCCTCGACGTGCCGCCGCAGGCCGCCCAGTGCGGACAACGGGGTGGGCAGCCTGACCATGGCCACGCCGTGGTCGGCGAGGTCACGGTAGCGCTCCGGCGGTACATCCTTCTGGACGGCCATCACGACCAGCGTGATCGCGCCCGCCGCGGTCGCCCTGAGCTTCTCCAGGTACTCCGGCGGGCACGATGCCGCCGGGTGGCTGTCGCCGTCTACTCGCTGCCTGCCCGGCCGGAAGTACCCGACTTCCGCGCTCGGGATCCCGGCGTCCGCCGCGGCACGCACGATCCGCTGGGCATCGGGCAGGGACCAGGAATGCCCGTTGACATAACCCCCGTCCCTCAGGGTCACGTCCAGGATCTGGGGAATATGCACCTTAACTCCTCTCCTTGCCGTTTCTCAGACCTGCTGATCTGGGTCCGCCACGACCCGGCCGCCGACGTCGGCAGTGCCGGGCACCGTTCCCGGCCGGGCCAAGATGATCGATCCGTTGCCGTGCCGCAGCGTGAGCGGCCGGCCGAGCGCGGCGCACAGCCGCATCGACGCCGAGCCGCATGCCTCGTCCTGCGCGATGCCGAGCCGTCCGGCGAAGACGCGGGCACGGACCGCGCCGGCCGCCTCGTCCTCCCAGGCCCAGAGCTGGGTCATGTCCTGGATCGGGTGCACCGGACCGTCCAGCGCGTCGACCGCGGCGGCGGAGTCCATCCGCTCGTGCCACCACGGCGGCGTTCCCGCCAGCGGCGCGGTCACCCAGGTCAGGTCGTCTTCGGACCAGGCGGGCGTGACCCCGGCGGGCGGCCGCAGCAGGGCGGGCACCTGACCCGTTTCCCTGGCGATGGCCCAGGCGGTCCCGACGACCGGGTGCCCGGCGAAGGGGAGCTCACCGCCCGGGGTGAAGATCGCCAGCATCCCGGTGGTGATGTCGTCCACGAAGACGGTCGCGCTGAAGCCGAGCTTGCGCGCGATCGCGAGGCGGTCCTCCGCTCCGGCCACCTGCGCGCCGTCGAGTACGAGGCCGAGATGGTTGCCGAACGATCCGCCGGAGTCGGCGAAGACTCGAAGTACTGTGACGTGAACCATTACCGGCTCTCCTGCCTGTCTCGGAGCTCGCTCGCGACGAGCGGGCCGATGATCGACAGCGCCTGCGGCGCGGTCAGGTGTGAATGGGCGCAGTCCAGGACGGCAGTGGTGAGCGTCCCGGTGATGTACGGGCGCCACAGCTCGGCTCGCGCCGCGGCGTCGCCTTCCCTGCCCGCCTGGAACAGCAGCGCGTTGCCCCGGTAGACCGACGGCACGAACGTCCGCAGCAGCCGGCCGTTGTTGGCGGTGATCCGCAGCAGCGCGGTCACGGTCTCCTCGTCCAGGCTGCCGAGCGCGCTGCCCCGCTGCCGCAGCACCGCCAGCACCTGGGCCGGGGCGAGCTCGGCACCGTCGGCCGCGTCGGCCACGACGTCGAGACCGTCGAACGCCAGCGACAGGACCTCTTGCTGGGTGAGCGGCTGGTCGCCCGCGCCGACCGCTGGGTAACTGTCCAGCAGCGCCAGCAGGCCGACCTGTTCGCCGTCTGCCTGCAACCGGGTGGCGATCGCCTGGGCGACGACGCCGCCGAACGACCAGCCGAGCAGGTAGTACGGGCCATCCGGCTGGATCTTGCGGATCTGCTCCAGGTAGTCGTCGGCTACCTCGTCGGTGGTCCGCGGCAGTTCGGCCGGGCCGTCCAGGCCGCGCGACTGCAAGCCGTAGACCGGGATCGCCGGATCGATGTAGCGCAGCAGTCCCGAATAACACCAGCTCATGCCGCCGCCCGGGTGGACGCAGAACAACGGGGTACCGTCGCCGCCTTGCCGTAGCCCGAACACGGTCCGCAGCGAGTCCAGCGGCGAGACCGGGCCGCCGAGCCGGCCGGCCAGGGTGGCGACGGTGGGTGCCTCGAAGAGCGTGGCGATGCCGAGGTCGTGGCCGAGAGTCCCGCGGATCCGGTTGACGAGCCTGGTGGCCAGCAGCGAGTGGCCGCCGAGGTCGAAGAAACTGTCGTGGATGCCGACCACCGGCCGGCCGAGTACGTCGGCGAAGAGCCCGGCCAGCAGCTCCTCTTCCGGCGTGCGCGGTACGTCGGCGCTGGCCGGCGGCCGCTCCGGCGCGGGCAGCGCGTCCCGGTCGAGCTTGCCGTTTCCGGTGAGCGGCAGGCGGTCGAGGGTGACGTACCCGCTGGGCAGCATGTAGCCGGGCAGCCGCCGCGCGGCGTGCGCCTGGACCTGCGCGACCTGCGCGGTCGCCGGGACCAGGTAGGCGACGAGCCGCAGGTCTCCCGGCTGGTCCTCGCGCGCGAGCACCGCGGCACGGGCCACGCTGGGATGGCCGGCCAGGACGGCCTCGATCTCCGCGGGCTCGACCCGGTAACCGCGGATCTTCAGCTGCGAGTCGGCCCGCTCGACGAACTCCAGCGTTCCGTCGGCTCGCCACCTGGCGATGTCGCCGGTCCGGTACATCCGCGCACCAGGGCGCCCGTAGGGGTCGGCGACGAAGCGCTGCGCGGTCAGGCCAGGCTCGGCGACGTACCCGCGGGCGACCCGGGGGCCGCCGATGTAGATCTCGGCCGCGATGCCCGGCGGCACCAGCTGGAGGTAGCTGTCGAGCAGGTAGATCCGCGTGTTGTCCATCGGGCGGCCGATCGGGACCCGCGAGCCTGGCTGGAACCGCGGCGTCAGCACATGGCAGGTGGCGATGACGGTCGTCTCGGTGGGCCCGTAACCCGCGGTCACGACCGTGTCCGGGCAGCCGGCGATTGCCCGCTCGACCGAGCTGGGCCGGACCAGGTCACCGCCGGTCCATACCTGGCGCAGCTCGCCGAGTTCGGCCAGGGCGTCCTCGACCATCAGGTCGAACAGCGCCGGAGTGAACAGGGCGCAGGTGACCTTGCGCTCGCGGATCACTTGCCGCAGGCTGCCGATGTCCAGGTCACCGGGCGGCGCGACGACGACCTCGCCGCCGGTGGCCAGCGCCATCCAGATCTCGAAGGTGGAGGCGTCGAACGAGTGCGGCGCGTGCCACAGGAAGCGCCGTTCGCCGCCGTCGCCGCCGTCGGCCCGGTTGCGGTCCAGGCCCATCACCACCACGCCGTGGTTGGTGACGGCGACGCCCTTGGGGGTGCCGGTCGACCCCGAGGTGTACATGATGTAGGCGAGATTGGCCGGGCTGGCCGTGGACTCCGGCGGTTCCGGGCAGTGTCCGTTTTCTGGGGTGAGGGTGTGGGTGGTGGTGAGGGTGTGGGGGAGGTCGGTGATGAGGATGGGGGCGTGGGCCTGGTCGGTGATGTGCTGGAGGCGGGTGGCGGGGGCGCCGGGGGGCAGGGGGAGGTAGCAGGC
>DATLSX010000010.1:0-17469 GCA_035533915.1 Streptosporangiaceae bacterium | reverse complement strand
GATCGCGAGGCGCCGAATCATGCCTTGCACTCCTTTGCCTGCGGGTAGTAGATGACGGGGTAGATCGAGACGACCTGCCAGCGGCCGCTGGCGTCCCTGGCCAGCACGTCGGTGTTGCGGTAGTAGTGCTGGTCCGGGGGGGTGCGGTCGGGAATGACCTTGCCGGTATGCAGGCCGACGTTGGCGGAGCGGGCGTTGTCGAAACACTCGGACACGTCGACGGCACCGGCGACCGACGGGTCCGGGAAAGCGTTCATCTGCGAGAAGAGGATGGTCCCGGTGAAGGACTGGGTGGTCACATCCGGTCGTGCGAGGTTCGACCGGAGCGCCCGGGCGACGCTGGCAGCGACATAGGCACGCCAGCGGTCATCGGTGTTCCCCCGGTACTCGGCGTACAGGAACGCGAGCAGGAAGTTCTTCGCGGTGATCACCGCCGGCACCTGGGCGGGATCGGCGGGCAGCCAGCCAGGCATGATGATGCGAACGTCGCGGCCGAACGGCGGCCAGGTCAGCCCCTGCCGGGAGACCGGCGCTAACTGCGAAGAGGCCGGGCCGGGCGCGGCGCCGACAGCGGTCGGGCCGGCACCCCCGGGATGGAACGTCGCCGTGACCGAGCCGCACGCGGCCGCTATTACTCCCGCGCTGACCAGTGATGCGGTTGTTAGTAAGGCCCCCCGGGGCCCTCGCCACATCGGCCGTCCTCCATGCCCTCGGCTGCCATGACGGCCGGAACTCTACCAAGGATGTCACTGTCCGCAACAGTCCCCATACCCGGAGATATCGGGAAGTTGGCCCTGCGGCCCGGGCTGAATGGCACGGGCAGGCACCCGCCTGGTGGCATCGGAGGCTTTACGCCATTCGGTCAGCGCGCCGTCGGCGGGTCATCAGCGTCGGCCGTTCGACCAGCCGAGCGCGGCCGCAACGTCGCATGTGAATCGCGAGGCCGGGCCATCCAGCGAGGACGCAGAAGCCTCATCCGGCACTGACGCATTTTGCAGCGCGGCGAGCGCGACGGCGGGGGCCAGGCTCACGAGCTGGATCCATGCGGCCACCAGGTCTGCGGGCAGCGATTCGATCGGCTTGGCTCCGGTCTCGATCTCGGCGATCAGTGCGGCGGCGGACCCGATCTTGGCGGCAACCTCGCCCGGGCTGAGCTCAAGGGTGCACCGCCGGTCGCGGAGCAGATTGCCGATATGACTGTCGAGCCTGTGCCGCCAGCGGACGCCGCGGTCGGCGCCGCCGACGAGCCGCTGCCGCGCCTGGACTGTCACTGACTCTGAGTCCTGCATCAGCAGATCCACGGCCTTCAGCACTGCCGGGTCGAAGAAGCTGGAAGCCGGAAGCGCGGCGAAAGCGGCCTCCATCCAAGCGTCCTGCTGGCTGCTTGCGGGCTGTTCCGGTAGCGCGATCGCTAGCGGCTCAGAGTTTTGGGCACGGGCTATGAGGTCCTCGGCGGACCCCGGTCCGTGGAAGCTGTGCTGGGCGTTCTGGTGGTCCATCAGTTATTCCTTCGGAATGAGGTCAAAGGTAGGGCGGGCAGCTTATGCGACGCCGCCGATATCGGCGTCGTCATGGCCTTCCACCTGTGCACGGAGTTGGCGCGTGAGCCTGCTGAGCCGCTGCCGGACTGCGGCCTCCGATATGTGCAGCCGGGCCGCGATCTCAAAGGTCGGAAGGTTCTCCCAGAACCGGAGAGCAATCAGGAGTTGGTGGTCCTGCGGCAGTGTGCTCACTGCTGCGGCGAGCCGGACAAGCCGCGGGTCGTTGGGGTCGAGTTCGAGCTGCGGGCGGGGCCGCCAGGCCTGCGAGCCGAACTCGGAGGAGTGCTCGTGGTCGCGGCGGGCCCAGCCGCGGCGCCAGCTGAGGACTCCGTAGCGCACGAACCCGCGAAGCCAGGCCGCGAGGCTGGCCTTGGTCTCGTCGTATTCGTCCATTTTCCGGCAGGCCTTCTCGATCGCTTGCTCGCAGATCAGCTCGCGGTCCACGTCGCCGAGGTCGGGTGCGATGGTGCGGCAGTACCCAAGAAGCCGCGGCCCGTAAAGGCTGACCAGGAACGCGCCGGCGTGCGGCTTGCCTGCCTTCGCGGCCTGAATCAATTCCTCGTCCACTCCGTCACCACCTGTCACTGTGTTACTTCTCGCTACCATGGTTCGCGTTCGCGTGACGTGCGCCGCGCCGCTAGTACAGGCCGCCTATCCGGCGTGCCGCGCCTGCCCCGGACTGGCACCCGGCCGCCAGCGCGTCGAGACCTGACTGCCGTCTGCGGCCCCGAGGAGTCCCTGGTCGCCGCAGACATGGCAGCCTGGGTTACGCCGGATGCTGGCGGTGGTGAGGCGCCGCTGCTCTGCCCGGTATAGGAGCCGCTGCCGTCCGCTGGTGAACATCCCGGCCGTCAGCTGGCAAAACTCCAGCACTGCCAGGCTCGCGGCTACGCCGTTAAGGGCCACGACCGATGGCGTCGGCTCTGCCGCCCCCCGCAGGTAGCCGCGGAGTCTCTCCGCCTCGCGCTCGCCATCCTGGAGGTACTCCTCGCGGATCAGGCCCGGGTCCAAGGTGCCTGCGCAGTGTAGGCATGCCTGTCCTGGCCGCAGGATCCGCACGCCGCCGCCGGCCCGCGCCCCGCCGGGAGAGGGCACGATCTCGACGCCGAGGTCGATGACGGTAACGCAGAACTGCTGGCCGAGCTCGGTGAGCAGCGCCCGGGAACCGTGCCCGTCGGTGCAGCAAAAGATCACGTCCGCCTCGGCCAGCAGGCCGGGATCGACGTCGAGGACACTAGCCGGGACGACGCGGATGTCTGCGCCCGAGCTGATGACCCGGGCGGCTGCCGCGAGCACCTCGGCCTTCAGCTTGCCGATGTCGGCGGGACTGGCGCCGATCAGCCGCGGCAGGTTGCTCTCCTCGATGGTGTCAGAATCGATCAGCAGAAGGTTCCGCACTCCGAGATGGGCTAGCTGGGTGATGACGTGGGAGCCGGTGCCGCCGACGCCGACTACGACGGCCCGGGCCTCCGCGATCGCTTCCTGGCCGTCCGCGCCCCAGGCCCGGACCTGCCGGTCGAACACGCCTGTCTGCTGGTCCGGGCCTACGCTGGCGTGCGGCAGGACCGTGACCGACTCGCCGACGATCCGGACAGTCGCATTATGGCCTTCGCGTTCGTCCAGATAGAGCCGGGCGCTGGCGCCGTCAGGGCCCAAGATCAGCGAGCCGACAGGACGCGGGCTCAGCCGCGCTGCCAGCGCCCTGCCGCACAGCTGTGCTTCGGTGTCAAGGTCCAGCGCGGACGGGGCGACTGGCCCGGGGAACGGATGGGAATGGCAGATGATCAGGCTGCCTTTGGTGCGTGCCGCTTGCTTTGCCAGCCGGGCGATCGTAACCGGGCTGACCGACAAGTGCAGCTCGCCGTGCTCGATTAGGTCGGCCTCGTCGAGTAGAACGACGCGGCGGGCGAGCATTAGCCGGGCGCCGGGCGTGGCTGCCGTGCCGCAGATTAGGACTGCGGCGTGCTCGAGGCCGTCGGAAAGTAGGTGCTCGCGCAGATCCTGCCACTGCGCGGACGTCACGCGGATCTCATTGCGCACGGCGGAGCCTTTCAGCGATGAACCTGATGTAGCCGAGCAGGGAGTCGCGAACGGGGTTCCAGGACGCGACGTGCCAGGAGAACCACATCAGCTCCTCTCCGACCAGCGGCTGTAGGCCGGAGTTCGTCGGCATCCCGCCACCGGCAAGCCTGAGCCCCGGGTCGGCGTAGAAGCAGTCAGGCTGCGCGGCCGGGAACGGGACGGGAACCATGAACCGGACGAGGGTGGCTGTGACGTTCCAGCCGACCCGCAGTGGCAACGGCACGCTCACGATGTGCGTGCCGTCACCAACATCGTGGATCGCGGTGCCGGGGTAGACCTGGATGACCTCGGCCATCTGCCGGTCGAGGATGTCACGACGGGCCATGGAGGGCTATCCGAAGTTTCCGACCGGGACCGCGTAGAACTTCTCGCCGTCGCGCAGCTCAACTTCCATGCCTGGCTGGATCGGCTCATCGTCGCCATGGCCCGCGACTTCCCTGAACAGCTGGTCGCCTGGCGGAAGGCTGGCCAAGGCCAGCAGTTGCGCACCGGTCAGGCACCGCTCGTGCACCTCGTAGGGCACACTGTCGATCAGGATGTGGACAGTCAGCCTGGGCTGGATGGCCGGGTCTGCAGGGGTCACCGCGTCCTCCTTCAGTCGGTGGCTCTCTCACCTGTATTCGCCGCGGCGTGACATGACCGCGCTCTGCCCGCGGGAGGGCCGGGGAGCAGGACAACCGCGCGGATCAGGCCACGGCTCCGTGGTGCTCGGCGGCCTGATGACTTTGACTACCTATCGCCTGAAGGCCGTTAGCCATGGCGGCCTGACCGAGAGCCCTGTCGAGCAGCCGCTGGCCCAGTTCGCGTTCCAACCGCCTGACCTGGGTGATGAGCGACGGACATCGCGGCGTATTTGGCTTCCGCGGCAGGCCCGGGGCGAACTGCGGCGCGGCTCACCTGGCCACGCCAAACTCGCCGCGGCCCGGTCAGCAGCCATTCAGCATCTGCCGCTGGGATATCAGAGCGGCTGAGAATATGTCATGGGAGGTGAGGACCCGCGACGCCTGTAGGGTCTCAGCGCGGATGGCATAGCAGGCTCTTGGACCTGCGGTGCGCCGGGATTCTCACGCTGTGGCATGGGGACTGCGTCTCAGCCTCGCGGCATTTTCCTCAGCCGGCGTGGGTGGCCGGGTCACTCCTCGGCTTGCTGGAGCCGGGCGGCGCGGTTGTCTCCCGCAGCGGCGAGGCCGTCGGCCACGCGCCGCCAGCGTGCTGTGTCTGCCTCGCCGGGCAGGATTGTCCGGAGATCCCCGAGCCACCGTGTCAGGTAGTAGCACCGGCCTGCTACTGCGGCGAAGTTGCCGCCGATGAGTTCTTCGACCCACTGAAGGCCGGTTGTGGCCTGCCAGGCAGGCGACGCGCACCAGCCCAGCTTGATGAGGGCGTCGGCTGCCTGTGGCTGGCCTCGGGCGATGGGCAGCCACCGCTTGATCAGCTCGCTGAAGGTGTCCGGGGCCGGCCAGGTTTTCCGTGCGTGCTCGATGCTGGTGTCGGGGTCTGCATCAGCCAGGTCGGGTTCGGGTGCGGGGATGAGGCCGGCCAGCGCCGTTGATTCCCAGTGCCTGTCGGCAGGCAGGTCCGAAGTGGCTTCCATCTCGTCGAGTGCAGCTTCCATCACAGGCCGCCATGCGGCGGGCAGGGCCCGGTGGAGCTCATCGTGGTAGGTGAACGTGATGGCCAGGTTGTGGAGCAGCTCAGCTAGCGCGTGCGGGCTTTGCCGGGTAAAGGTCCGGACATGCCCGGCGAGGGGCTGCGTGTTGCCTGCCGCGGCCATCTCGGCCAGGACGCGTGCGGCTGCCGGGCCGTGTTCGTCGCCGCCGGGCGGGCCGTAGTTCTTCTCGGCCCAGTGCACGGCCCCGCGGCGGTGCGCAGTCAGCAGTATGTCGAGGAACCGGTTCGCTTCTTGCGCGACGCAGCTGCCGCTGCGGGCTGCCTCCGCTGCGGCGAGCAGCGGGCTGGTCACGCGATTCACTAGCAGCCGCTCGGTCTGCACGCGGGGCAGGGCCTGATCGAAGGGCTCGGCCAGTGGCTCGATGAGCCGCCGCTGCGCGGCCTGATCCCAGGCACCGAGCTGGCAGTCGCGCAGGCCGCCGACCACCGCAGACCAGAGGACCTGGTGACGGCAGGTCTTCCCGCCAGGGCCGCAGGGCGCGGTCCAGACCGGCGCCGCAGCGTGCGCGAAGATCATCCGGACTTCGTCCGGGACGCTGGCACCGGTACGGTGAAGGGCTTCTTCCAGGGCACTCATGTCGGGCCGGATGTGATCGAGCCCTGGGAGCAGGAGGGCTGGCAGGGCTGCCGCTGCAGACCTGTCAGCACCCGTCCGATGCCTGCTCGTCTCTCTGCTGATCGCCTCAGTCCACGGATGCGCGGCCCCCTCAACGAGCACGTCAGCTGCCCACCGCAGGTCCTCATCCGGCACCACAGCGCGTCCGCGGGCGTGGGCCACGACAGCGGCAGCGGCAACAGCGGCGATGGGGTCGGCAGGGTGAACCGGGCCGGGAGGCGGGTCGTCGGCGAACTGACGGGCAGCGGTCAGATCGGTGATCAGGGTGCCGGTGGGCGCGTCCCAGACCGTGGGGCTGGTGTAGGTGCTCTGCAGCCGCAGCGCGGTCATGCTGCGCTCAAGAGGCTCCCGAGAGCCAGCCAGGTTCTGCGCGACATCGCCGGGTGGCCGGTACTCGACCCTGATACCGTCCCCAGCCGGCACGGGGCGGTGGTTTTCCGGGTGCAGGATCGCCGCCCACCCCTTGGCGGTGGCCACCTGCTGCTCAGCGACCTCGCGGCCCGCTGCCAGGTCGGCTGCCCGCCGGACCAGCTCATCGCCGATCGCCGCAAGGGCAGCGAGCCGCTCGTGGTCGCCATCCAGCGCGGCCTGCACGGTCATGCCCGCGGCCACGTCGTCGAACCGCAGGCCACGGCGCGCCCGGCCGCGCAGGTCAGCGGGGTCTGGACCTTGGACGTGCAGGGTGCCCGGGCCCTCCCCGAATGCGCGGTCGGCGTCCAGCCGCCACAGCTCCGGCCGGGCCAGCCAGCGGTCGAGCTGGCTGCCGGCGAGCTCGGGATGCCGCACCAGCAAGCCGACCGCCAGGCCCGGCATCGCCAGGTTGCGGCAGTCCCGCAGCAGCAGCTCGATCACGGCGGAGATCGGGACATGCAGGACGTCGAGGAGATGGTCGGCCCACCGTTCGACGGCCAGCAGCGCGCTCAGACACGGGCACGGCGCGGTGGTGCCGCCCCGGTACCACCGCCAGGTCTCTGGGGCTCCAGCGCAGCGGCGGGTGCCGACGCCTGGCAGGTCCAGGTCAAGCCCCGGCGTCTCAGCGCCGGGAGGCGGGACGGCGCCGGCGCGGACGGTGGCAGCGTGATCGAGAAGCAGGTTGATGAGCGCGAGAGCGTCTGCTGGCCGCACCCACAAGAGCTGGAAGAACGGGCCGTACCACCAAGCCGCCAGCCGCCCTCCGCCGGTCGCGCGGTGCGGCCGGATGCCGTCGCGGAATCCGAGCATACCGGCGCCTTCACCGGGATCCATGAGGTAATAGGACTCAGCAAGCACCACAAGCAAGCCTGGCTGATGGGCGGCCAGAGCGACCGTCGGCCCGGCTAGCTCTACCGCGGGCTCCAGGTATCCGCCTGGCACGGCGCGCAGGAAGGCTTCGGCACGATCGTCCAGGTCGGGGCCGAGCGTGGCCAGGGCCCCGATAGCGAACTCGTCGCCTGGCTCCGAAGAGCGGGCCAGGATCCGGTCCCGGACTCGCTGACGGAGGGCATCCGGCCCGCTTCCGGCCGCGATCAGGCCGCGCAGCCAGGCTTGCACGAGACGGCGGATCTGGCCACCGGTGCCGCTGCGGTCCCACCAGTCATCCTGCCCGAGGTTGTCGTCGCCGCAGTAGGCGAGCGCGACCAGCGGTTCATGGACCGTCACGTCGCCGACGCCGTCGGCCACGTACCGCTGATGTGCCAGGCGCAGGAGTGTCTGAAGGCCAGCACGATCCGCGGCCAGCAGGGCCGGCCAGGCCCTGGCCAGGGTCTGGCGGCCGGCGCCGATTGTCAGCAGCGCCTCGGCCGGGACCTCTGCCCATCGCGGCCCAGCCTGCTCAGCGACCTCATCGAAGACAGCCTGGAGTTCCGCCCGTGCCTGCTCGCTCTCGGCGCCCGCGCTGACGATCATGGCCTGGCATGCCAGCCGCGCGGCGCGAAGTGCCCACCGGGGCGCCCCGCCACGGCTGAGCAGCTGCCAGCCACCGGTGATGAACAGCCGTGCGACCGCCAGGTCAGCGACCAGGTCGCTGGCGAACTGGTCGCCCGGGTTCCAGGCACTAGCGGCCCCGGCCGGCCGCAGCAGCCCGTCCGACCGCAGCGCGGGCAGCGCCGTGACATCCGGGGGCTCGCCCAGGTCGCCAGGAAGCAGCCGGCGCCTGGCCAGGGCGACCAGCGCCTGCTCCCGTGCGTCTGGTGTCGGCCCGCCCGGCTCCCGTACCTCTGCGTGCCGCACTAGCCGGTCCCAGATCGCGGCGAACACGTCGGCCTCGCACAACGGCCCCGCGGGCAGCGCTCCTGCCGCACCGGCACGCAGGAGCAGGTCAATAAGACCTGGACGGCCGAGCAGCCAAGCCGCACGCGGCTCACCAGCAAGACGCGCAAGCGCGGGGAAGGCCGCAGCGATCTGGCTGATCTCGGCTGCCGTCAGCCTGCCCGCCACATGCTCGCCGACCGGAGTGGTCAGCCCAGCCGCCGCGGCCGCGTCCGCGAGCGCCTGCGATACGACCCTGGCACCGTCAGCACGGGTGACCGCCGCAACGCCCAGGCCAGCGCGTAGCGCCGCGGCGGCTGTGGCGGTGAGCAGCTTTCCCCGCCCTTCGAGCGCCGCCTCGGCCCCGTCGATGAGCAGCAGCCGGCCATCACCGGTGGCGGTCCCGCCCAGCACGTCCGCAAGCGGGGCACCCAGCAGGCCCTCCAGCTCCAGCACTGTCGCGGGCAGGTCCCGCAGGTTCAGCCTGACGACGGGGGTCCCCGTCTCGGACAGCTGGCTTGCGGCACGCAGGGACAAGGCTGACTTGCCGACGTCTGGCTCGCCAGTAATCACAAGACCAGCCGGCCCGGTCGCAGCTGCCCGCATGTCGGTGAGCAGCGCCTGCCGTGCCTCGTGCCGTTCCAGGCGCAGTTCGGACGAGCCGTTGGCCAGCACGGCACGGGTGCCGTCGGCGAGCTGAGCCGCGAGCCGGTCCAAGACAGCCCAGGCCCGGGGATAACGCGACGACCGTGCCAGCTGAGTGCCCGACAGGTCCCGGCGCAGCGCCGCCTCATCGACAATCGCGCCCGCAGGCGCATAACGGGATGACAGCCTTTCCAGCTTGCTGAACAGGACATCGGCTGCCGCAGCCGTGCCATCAGCCACGACCGCTCTCAACCGGGCGACCGTGAAAGTCCGGTCGGTCGTGTCCGCGCCTTCCAGGCGCATCGCACGCACCCGCAGCGAGAACAGCAGGCGCCACGTCAGCTCGTCAGTGGCGAGCCCTGCAGCGTCGCAACCACCCTGGAGCGCGGCGGCGACAAGACCGTCAAGGTGATCAAGCCGGACACGCAGAGCCTGATCGTGCACCCCATGCGCAAGTTCTGCCCGGAACGCCGCCTCGCTGCCGGTAGCGCGGGCGATCTCGGCAAGCTCGCCAGCCTGCCGGACCGCGCTGTTCGAAGCCACCGCAGCCAGGCCCAGGCGCCACCGGCCCGCCACTATCTCCTCCCAGGCCCCGGCTATCACCTTGAGGTAGGAGGCGACAAGCCGAACCGACTTCCCCTCGCCCTCAGCTGACTTCGCCTCGCTCTTGACCAGCTTCGGGTCGCGCCTGACGCCGACCAAGGCCTGCCGTGCACCACCGTCTGGCGTGCGGCCCGAGATCAGCAGATCATCCACGGCGCTGACCGCGCTCGCCTGGAACCGGACCACCATCGGCGTGACGTCATCGCCCAGTTCCGGCAATGGATCGCCGGTCAGCAGGCTAGCCAGCAGCGTGGCACCGTACTGGTGCTCCAGCACCACTCCACCGCCGCCCGTCGAGTACGAAGCGGCAGCCGGCCCCGCACCCACTGCTGTCACCGGCCCAGAATATGAGGCCCGCCCACTGGGCAGGACCTATCCGATCGAGATCGATTGCCGCGGCTGCGCACGCTGATTGGCGACGCTGAGAGACCTGGCCAGCCAGGCCGACAACAGCGGGGCGCGATAGAGATCTTTCCGCCGTGGCAGTAAGCGGAGCTGCGCGGACGAAATCCCGCGAGGCAACCGGAGTGCCGACCACACCACTATTTCTCGGTCGGTGTGACGCCCATCGATAGATGTCACCTGGGATGTGCTTTGCGCTGGACTTCCGCTGCGGGTCCCCAGCGATAGATGGCACCGGTTCCCAGAGATTGTTGTCACCTGAGTGAGTTCCCAGTGCTGTTGTCACTGGTCGAATGCCGGGCAGGTGTTAGCGACCTCGTTATTTGGGTTATTTGGAGATCTAGCGGCGGGACTCTATGAGGATGCTTCGGCAAGACTGCCTGAGCATCCCGTTTCGCTAATCCGCCAGGTAGAAGTCCCAGGCATCGCGGTACTGCTCCACGGATTCCGGCGTGACGTACGCGTGGGTCGCCTCGGGGCTGACCGGGCGCACGCCATCCGGGAACGCGGCGTTGTGGTCGTCCATGATGATCCTGCGGATAACGGCGATAGGAACGACGTAGTACCCATCAGGTTTGCCGGTGGCGTAGGAATCTACAAGGACCACGGCCGCCGTGCCGGCCGGATACGGGTCGCGGTAGTCGGACACCTGCCAGCCGGGCCTCGACTTGGGGGACCGGGTATACGCCCGCACCTTCCCGGCCAGGATCATCAGGGCTACCTCTGGGTGCCCGGCGTCATAAGCGCGCTGCACCGCGGCCAGCTTGCTGTCTGAGCTTCTCATCCGATGCTTCCCATCTCCTCCCTACGGGAGGATTACGGCGGAACCTACGGTCCCTCTTGTCACCCAGCTTAAGGCGCGGTTCCGGGTGGGCAACCGCGAAGGAGGCGTGGGTGAAGACCACTGCCGTTGATCATGACTTGGTGTCCAGATAACCGTGCCGTCAACAGCGGGACACGCCGCAGGAGCAGCCCTGATAACCATTTACGCATGATCGGGCACGAAGAGTTGTATTTGTAGTGGGTGCTGTCATTGAAGGGGCTCACCGGCTCCAGGGTGATTCATTCTGACTCGTGCGGCCTGGCGGATCTCGTCGCGGACTGTCAGGTGACCCCTGCCAGTGTCCTGGACTTGAGCGATGGCTGGGCGGGGCGGTGGTCCGCGGCCTGGAGGGTCTCGGGCTCGGAGGTGGTCTGTCCGGTCCGTGATCTGGGTTCGTTCCCTGTGCCCGGGTGCGAGCCGGTGCGCAGGTTCTCCTGGAGCCGGGCCCAGCGGCATCGCCCTGGCCTGCAGTTCATGGTGAGCACAGGGCTGCATCACGGGTTCGAGAGCCTGGAAGAAGCCAGGCTGCTGCTGGCGCTGGACTTCGCGGGCGCGGTGGCAGAGGTGGTCTGCCAGCCGTTCCGGTTGCGGTTCGCGACCGCGGATGGCCCGGTCGAGCACATCCCGGACGTCCTGGCGGTGGCCGCGGACGGCACGTGGCTGATCGATGCCCGCCCTTCGGACCGGATCGCCGAGGCCGACCGGGTGAAGTTCGCGGCGTCGGCGGAGGCGGCGCTTGCCTGCGGGTGGCGTTATCTGGTGGTGTCGGGCTGGGTGCCGCACGTGGCGGCGACGCTGGATACCTTGTCCTCGCAGCGGCGGCCTCTGGCTGACCCGCTCGGACTGCGGAGCGTTCTCCTGGACAGGGTGTCGTCGGGGCCGCTGAGCTTCGCGGACCTGGTGGCCGGCACCATCGCGCCGCCGGTCGCGCGGGCGCAGCTTCTGCACCTTTTGTGGCACCGCAGGCTGAGTATCGACCTTGCCCTGCCGCTCGCCGACGCCACGCTGGTGCGGCTGGCGGACGGGGGGCGGGGATGACGGCGCTTGTGCTGGACCTGGCGGTCGGCTCGGGTCTTGTGCTGGACGGGGCGGAGTGGATCGTCGAGCAACTGGAGCCCCAGTACGGCAAGGTCGCGCTCACCCGCGCTGACGGCGAGCGGATGCGGGTGAGCATCCGTTTCCTGGTCAGCCATCCGCGGTGCCGGCCGTCATCGCGGTCCGCCGCCGCCGCGGCGGCGGACCGGGGGCGCCAGCCCGGGATGCCGCAAGATCTGTCACCGCATCAGCGTGAGCTGGCTCATCTGCGGCTGGCGCACGTGCTGGAGGCCAGCACCGGGTTCCGCGGCGGTGATCCGTCGCGTCCGGGCCCGGGAGAGCCGAATCCGGAGTACGACCCGGCCACGACGACACTGACCCAGCGCCGGCACGCCAAGGTCGCGGAGCTCCGGGCGCTGGATGCCGATCAGGCCAGGATCCTGGGCCTGGACCGGGTCAGCTACCGGACCTTGATCCGGTGGGATACCGCGCGCCTGAGGTCGGGGGTGATGGGGTGCGCGGATGACCGGTGGCTGCGCCCCGGCGGCGGTCATCCGAGCGTTTCCGAGGAGGTCCGGGAGGCGATCTTCGCTGTCCGGCAGGACACCTTGCAGCGGTCCCGGATGAGCATGAGCGCCCGTGAGGTCCTGATCCGCCAGTTCGTGCGCGAGCAGTACGGCGCCGGCGTGGCCGTCCCGTGCTCGGAGACGCTGCGGCTGGTCTGGCGGGAATGGTTCGGCCCGGGAGGCGCCCGCCAGCGCTACCAGCGCTCGGCGGCCCTGGCGACCAGCGGGCAGCACGTCGTCGTGCACAGGCCGGGCCAGGTCGTCGCGCTGGACACCACGATCCTGCCGGTCAAGGTCCGCGAGGGCGTATTCGGGGAGCCGGTGTCGGTGCACCTGACCCTGGCGCTGGACGCCTACTCCCATTCCCTGGTCGCGTTCCGGCTGACCATGGTGTCGGACTCATCGGTGGACGTGGCGATGCTGCTGCGGGACATGATGATGCCGCTGCCCTTGCGCGAGGAATGGGGCGAGGAGATGGAGTGGCCCTATCCGGGGATCCCCGCCGCGGTGGTCGCGCAGTTCGCCGGGCACAAGGTCGCCGGGCTCCCGTTCTTCACCCCCGAGACGGTCACCACCGATCACGGATCTGTCTATAAGAATCATCACCTGGTCGACGTCCAGCGCGTGATCGGCGCGAACATCCTCCCGGCCCGGGTGCTGCGGCCTACCGATAAGCAGGCTTGCGAGAGGGCATTCGGGGGAATCCGGTCACTGCTGTTCGAGCATCTGCTCGGCTATGCCGGGGTGGATGTCGCCGATCGCGGCGCCGACCCGGAATCCGATGCGGTACTGACCATCGATGAGATGGAGCACCTGATCGCCACATGGATCGTGGCGATCTGGCAGAACCGGCGCCTGGGCGAGCACGCGCCGTGCTGGGATCCGGCCGGCGATCACAGTCCCAACACATTGTTCGCCGCGGCGATGGGCCAGGGCGGCTTCGCGATGCAGATCCCCGCGCCCGAGCTGTTTTATGAGCTCCTGCCCGCCTGCTTCGTGAAGATCCACGGCCAGCGCGGGGTGAAGATCCGCGGGCTCTGGTATGACGGCCCTGCCCTGGACGGCTATCGCGATGAGCCGTCCAGCCGCGGTGGCCGCTACCGGGGCCGGTGGGCGGTCCACCGCGATCCCCGCGATGCCCGCACGGTCTTCTTCCAGGACCCGGTCACCCATCTGTGGCAGCCGCTCCGCTGGAGCGGGCTCCCGCCGGAAGGGGAGGTGCCCTCCTTCAGCGACGCGCGCGTGCGCGACCTGCTCCGCGCCGCCCGGCAGGCTGGCCTGCAGCCCAGGTCGGACGCTGAGCTGCTGCCGTTGCTGCTGCGGCTGATCGGGGCGCACATCCCGGTGGAGAAATGGCCCACCCGCATGACCAGGGCACAGCGCACCGAGCACGCCCGGGAGGACACCCGGGCGCGGGCCGCGGCCGCGGACCGCCCGGCCGGCCCTCCCGCGAGGGCCGGAGCCGCGCGGGAAGCGAACGTGGTGGCACTGCAGTGGCCGGACCGGGCCCGCCGGGCCGAGAACGTGGTCGACGCTGAACGGCGCCGGCGGCGGGAGGCGGCGGTCCCGTCCCGGCCAGAGCCGGCACCGCTGATGCGCGAAGCCCTGCGCCGCAAGAGCATCCTGCGCATCCCCGATGACGAGGACCACGACGAAACCCGGGACCCGCGGGCAGGCCCGGGCCGGGAGCCGGCATGATGTCCGGAGCCGGCGACGCGGCCAGCCCGGATTCCGGCAGCACCGTCCCCTTCGTCCTTCCCGGGCCACCGCCGGCGCGCGAGACCCTTGCGGGCTGGCAGCGGTGGCGGGCCACCCGGGGCTCGTTCACGCCCGCCCCGCGGCTAGACCTGTCCGCCTGGCGGGCGATGTCACCGCGGCGGCGGATGCTGCACGACCTGCACCGGGCCGCCACTCACGCCAATCTCCCCCTCCAGCAGACCCCGATGAGCCACGAGGTGACCAGGCTGCTGCGCGGGCGGATCGAGACCAACGCGCTCAAGCACAAGCCGTCCACCCGCGCCGGGGTGATGATCACCGGCGGCGGCTACCAGGGCAAGACCGAGACAGCCTGCGAGATCGCCGCGGACTTCGAGGACGACTGGCTGGAACTTCACCACTACCTCAACCCCGGCGCCCTGGCCGGGACCCGGGACCTGCACGCCCCGGTCGCCTACGTGCAGACCCCGGTCACAGCCAAGCCCAAGTCCGCCTGCAAGGCGATCCTGGGCTTCTACGGCGCCGACACCAAGAACATGGACCTGCCCGACCTGGTCCGCCAGGTCGCCGCCTCGATCCGCGACCACGGCACCAAGGCGCTGCTGCTGGATGACATCACCCGGCTGCGCATGCACCGCGCCGATGACCAGGACGTCCTGGACCTGATCCGGGCGTTCATGAGCATGCACGTCACCCTCGTGCTCATCGGCGTCGACATCCCCGGCTCCGGGCTGCTGCGCGAGGGCCGCCACGACCCGCGCACCGGGCAGTGGACCTTCCCGCCCTCCCGGCATGCCAGTGTCCGCGCTCTTGAGGCCACCCAGACCGAGCGGCGGTTCGACCTGGTCGAGCTGGACCGGTTCCGCTACGACACCCCGGCCCAGATCACCGCCTGGACCCGGCACCTGGCCGGCACCGAGCAGCAGTTGCGGCTGATGGACGCCGCCCCCGGCATGCTCACCGACGGTGTCATGCCCGAATACCTCTACCGCCGCACCAACGGCGTCGTCGGCCTGCTGGAGCGGCTGATCGAAGACGGCTGCCGCGAGGCGATCGACACCGGTACCGAACGCCTGACCCAGGTCCTGCTGGACAACGTGACGCTCAGCCTCTCCGACGCCAGCAGTCGTGACACCGGAGCCGGCGAGATTCCCGACCTTCCGCCCGGCCCCGCCCGGCCAAGCGGCAAGGACACCGGCAAGCGCAAGCGCGGACGCAACACCGTCTTTGATGACCACGGGCCGGCGAGCGGCACCGGAACCTGACCCGGGAGGACAGCCGATGGGCGCGCTGAGCCCGCTACCGCGCAGCCTGGACCCGCTGCCGGAAGAGTCCCTGCCCGGCTACTTGCTCCGGCTCGCCCACCGGCTCGGCCTGTCACCAATCCGGATAGTGCAGCTCACCGGGCTTACCACCGGCACCGGCGGACCGCGCGCCCTCATGCTGCACCTGGATGCCACGGCCGCCGGCGCCCTCGCCCGCACGGCCAGGCTCACCGCAGCCGAGGTAGCCAGCTTGTGCATAAGCAGCATGTCCGGCCGTTATCCGCAGGCGGCGCCCGTAGTCACTGCCGGTCAGGCGGGCATCCGGCCGGTTGCCAGCCCGTGGTTGTTCACCACCACGACCCGGTACTGCCCCAGGTGCCTGGCCGGCGACAGCAGCCCCATCCAGGACCAGTGCGGCGGCGCCTGGCGCAAGGCGTGGCGGCTGCCGGTCGTTTTCGCCTGCCCGGTCCACCGCCGGCTGCTGGAGCATCTTTGCCCGTCCTGCGGGCAGCCCGCCATGTCCGCCGCTTCCCTGATCCCCTACAGCCGCGTCAGCGGCCTGCATCCGGTCCAGTGCCGCGCCGCGCTGAGCACGTCCCAGGGCGGGCGCGCCATCTTGTGCGCAGCACGCCTTGACCTCGACCCCCGCCCCCCGGCCGCAGCACAGCTCCCCGCATCTGACCTGGACATGCTGCACGCCGTCAGCAATCACATGCAGGACTTGCTCCAGCCCGGCGGGCCGGCGAACCCGATAAGTGCCGGCCGGCCGGCCACCCCAGCTCAGTACTTCGCGGACCTGCAGCTAACCAGCGGGCTGATCAGCGCGGCCTGGCCGGGGACCCGGCCGCTGTTCCCGGCCCAGGCCCTCGCGGACGCCTTCGGCGAGCACGCCGAGAGCCGCAACGCTCACCCCAGCTACCGGGTCTATGACACCCCGCCCCTGGACACCCTCGCCTGCGCCGCCCTGATCACCGCCGCCGCCGGCATCCTCGACAGCCCGGACCTGCGACTCCTCGGCCCGCACCTCGCCCCCGGCCGGGATCCCGGCGGCGCCAGCAAGGACAGCCCTCGCTGGCGGTGGATACGCCGCTACCGGCGCACCAGGCACGAATGCTCTAGCGGGTTCCGGGATGCACTCGAACCCCTGATCCCCGCTTTCCAGCGCGTCGGCCAGCACAGGCACGGCCGCCGCGCACCTGCCCCGGACACCACCTTCGGCCCCGAGCACATCCCCGAGCACCTCCAAGACGACTGGTTCCGGCAGCACTTCCGGAATATCGACGGGATCAGGCCAAGACTGCTGCGCCGCGCCGCCGCCGTCCGCCTGGTCCAGATGACCGCAGGCGGCTCGCTCGCCGAAGCAGCCGCCTACCTCGGCATCGACCGCCGTTACATCGCAGCCTCATCCGGAAACGCCTTTGCCGCAGCCGCCTACTGGAGTCCCGGCACAGGCCCCGCCGAGTTCCATCTCGCGGTGCATGCGCTCACCAGGCAGCTCAGCGCCACCCCCGGCCTGATCAACTACAAGCACCGCAGGGACGCCCTCCAGGACTGGTGCATCGACCCGGCAACCTGGCAGGACATCATCAGCCAGCTCCCCCCGACGAAAGGGCCATTCCAGCCCGAGCTCAGCGACTGCAAGCGCCAGTTCGCCACCGAGGCCGTCTGGGTCCGCATCACCCAAGGCGAACACGTCCTCGCACCCCGGATCATCGAGCACGAGGTAACCAGCGGCGACCCCACCTGGCGCAAGCGCCGCGACAACATGTGGCACTTCTACAACGCCAGCCCGCCCAAACCGCACTACGCAGCCCTCAAGGCGATCCTCAACGCCTACGCTGACAACCTCGCCGCAGCGATCGATCGCCATTCCCCCGACCGCGCCGTCTGAGCTACCGCTCTGTGTCCGCATTCGGCGAATTCACGAGCAAGCCAAACGTTCACGCCGTCGTCCGCTCGCAACCGAACATGGTGACAGATACCCCTTGGCGTGTGACAACTATCGCTGGCAGTCACAGTCGGATGGCACATATGCCGTCCATATGCCATCGCGTTGGAGAACATGCCACGCGGACTAAGAACCTACAACGCCGCTGGCGGCTATGACGGCGAGCGTGGCCGCGAGCATGAACGGACCGAACGGGATGTGCGACTTCCGGGTCGCCCTCCCGGCCGCGATCAGCCCCAGGCCGGCCAGGGCCGCCAGCACGAACGCACCGAGCAGCCCGGCCAGCACCGCCGCCACACCGAGCCAGCCGAGGTAGAAGCCGAGCAGCCC
>DATLSX010000009.1:0-3035 GCA_035533915.1 Streptosporangiaceae bacterium | reverse complement strand
TGATCTCGCCAGCGTTCAGCAGGGCGTACAGAGTGGACCTGCTGATCCCCAGGGCGTACCAGTCACGGGCGTCGGCCCAGGAGGCGAATGCGGCAGCCGGGACGCTGGCCGCGGTCGAGCGGGACCGCCGTCACGATGAGCTGGCCCCGGAGTTCGAGGTCACCCGCACGGTGAGGGACTCCGCCGCCGACTCCGCGGACATGCGTGTGGCGCTGAAGCCGGGCCGCCTGGAGTGCCTGGACGAGGTGACCATCACCATCCTTGACGAGACGGGCGCCGATCACTGGGCGCACGGCCTGCCCAATGGCGTGACACAGGAAGAAGCCGAGACGTTCGTCTGGGGCGGGTGGGAGTTCAACACCGGGGCCAGCAAGCAGGTCGTGAGCAACAGGACGACCAGGGCGCGGGCCTACTCGCCGGTGACTGGCAAGAACTGGGACACCCTGTCCCTGCACCGCACCCGGCCGGGGCACTGGATGACCGGCACCAGCCAGGAGGAATGGCGCAAGCAGCACGAGGGCAAGCCCATCCGGCTGCGGCTCACCTGCCAGCGCGACGGCTACGAGCCGTGGACGGTGCTCTACGAGGTTCTGGCCGAGGTGAGGAAAAGGGCCGCCATCCGCGTCATCTGAGGGCTGGGCGATGGCCCCGGGTTAGGGACTGCGGAGTGCGGCGAGGGTAAAGCGGATGTCGGTGAGTGCCGCCTGTGCGAGCCGGCGGAACTCAGCGTCTGCGACAGGCTTGCCGTCCTCGCCGTAGACGACCTCACCGTCCACCAGAGCAACCCCGGGATTGTCCACGGCATGCTGGACGGCCCGCTCAGCGTCGGTGAAGAAGTCCACCAGGATGCGGTCGGTTTCGGCATCAGCACGCAGCTCCGCCATCCGTGCCGCGACCCGCTTACCACGCGCATCTGTCATGCGCCCATTGTCCCAGATCACACTGACAGCCAGAGCGCGCCTCACCAGTTCAGCTGTCAGCCGGGAGGCTGTGTCTGTTCGTTTTTTTCGTCCAGGGCTACACTGCGATACAGGGGGATACAAGGAACCTTGGAAGGAACCAGCGATGAGCGCGCAGGCTGCCAGCACTGAGGCGACGACGTACCTGCCGGAGGGGCGCGAACTCGCCGAGGTGGTCGACTTCGTTGCCGCGCTGGCGAGCAAGGGCGTGGCTGCACCTGAGCCGCGCCCAGCGCTTGTCGCCGCAGATGGCAGGCGGCTGGAGCTGCCGGAGCCGGTCTTTGAGGCACTTCTCCAGGTCGCGACGGCGATGGCCCATGGCCAGGCGGTCACCGTGATGCCCCGCAGCACGCTGCTGACCACGCAGGAGGCCGCAGACCTGCTGGGCATCTCGCGACCCACCGTGGTGAGGCTCTTGGGGGCTGGAGAGCTACCGTTTGAACACCGGGGCCGCCACCGCCGTATCAGGCTCGCCGATCTGCTGGCCTATCAGGAGCGCATGCGGCAGCGCCGGCGGGAGTCCCTGACGCGCATGCAGCAAGAAGGGCAAGCAGCCGGACTATACGAGGCGACCACCGGGCCACTCCCTCCCACCCGGTAAGTTCCGGGAATGGCGTTCCCGGCATTCCTTGACACATGCGTCCTGCTCAAGGCGTATCTCTGCGACACAGTACTGTCCCTGGCTGAGGCTGGTGCCTTCCGGCCGTTGTGGTCAGCGGGCGTGCTTGGGCCGTGGCCGTTGTGCTCACGGCCTGCAGCGCGGCTGCGCACGGTAGGAGCCGCCCCTGGGCCGCGCCCTGTGCTCGCGCAGAGGCAGACGTCCGGGTACTCGCGCTCCAAGCCGGCCCTTACGTTGGCGTAACAACGCGGCATGACCTGATCGTCGCTTGGCACAAGCGGCACGCCCAAGGCCGGGAGTATGTGGCTGCGGAGAAGGCCATGGTGAGGGCCACCTTCTCTGGACCCGGGGCATCCGGCAAGTTCGTGCAGTTCCCGCCGCTGCTCGCCCGGCAGATGCGCCAGGTCCTAGCCGGCATGTCCGCCTTCGGGGCCGGTTTCGGGGCGTACGGCCGTTACCCGCCAAGGCCGCGGGCCATCAGCGACGCGGCCCAGAAGACGATGCGGGATATCCAGACAGTCCGGGCAACATGCTCTCGTAGGGCACCTGCAACGAGTCGCCATCTGCTGGGGAAGCAGAGGTACACAGGCCTACACTTGCCTCGTGACGAAACGGCCGGTGCGAGCTATGAACACGCCGCGATCGGCGCCAAGTCCCCGGGCAAGGCTGTGGAGGAGGCGAGTCGGCGGGGCACTCATGGTCGCCGCGTGCTTCGCGCTCCCGGTGACCTTGCCGCAGCTTCCCCAGCTTGAATGGCACTGGCCCCTGCCTGGCTCGCTCGATCTCGGGGTGATTCTCAGCATGCTCCCCGGCGCGGCCCTGGTCGCCCTGCTGGCACCGCTCGTCTCTTACCGGCGCCGCGATGCCCTGACGATGTTCGTCCCCCTGGCAGGAATCCGGGTGGCATGGATCATCGGCACACGTCTAGGCCAGCTACCGCACCGTAGCTGGCCCACCCGAGACGGCCTCATCCCGGTACAGGGTCGCCAGGCGGCCCGGATCGCAATAGCGGCGAACCGCTACAGACTTTGGCGCCAAAGACGCGCCGAGCAAGCAGCAACACGAGCAGCAACACGAGCAGCAACGCCAGCAAACGGAACCAGACTGCCCCCTACTGCGCGAGAAGCGGTACCCCTGCTCTCGGCCAAGGATCAAACGGACTCGGGCGGCTTCCCAGGCACCGAGCCCGCCTTTTAATCGATGGGTCCGAAGCCAGCCCCGGAGACCGCGAGGCCCCGGCCCGTAACGCGCGACCACGCCCGGCCGCCTTCGGGCGTCGGCCGGGGCGTCGCGACCATCAAACAGAGGTCCGCACGGTGACCGTGGAGAGCAAAATCTGCCGTGATCTGCCGCCCGATCCCACGGTCAAACGGCGGTCAAACGATCAACGGCCCGGCCGCCACGCGGGCGGTCAGGCCGTCTACCTGGAACTTCTGGTCGGGGTGGCCGGATTTGAA
>DATLSX010000008.1:0-158914 GCA_035533915.1 Streptosporangiaceae bacterium | reverse complement strand
CCAGGTAGCAGGTTCCTGATGTCCTGATTCCCGTTCGCGCCACCTGTCAGCACCCACGCTGGCGCAGTGATCCACGCGGTTCCAGAAACTGTGGCCGCGCTGATCACGATTGGAAAGTCAGGCGTGACCGTGAAATCACATCCTTTCACCGGTCCGTAGCCCTGTAGGTGTAGTACGACTGAAGTTGGCAGGTACGGGTGTGAGACGGACCCAGGATTAGCGAACCTAGTGGAGGCGCTGACGGCGAGGTTCTTGTAAGTGCCTGAGCTAACCCCTTGGCAGGAGGCAGTCGGAAACGGCGGCCCTGTCGCGGGCAGGGGTGATGCGAGGGTGGCGGTGAACTGAGTAGACGACGCCTGGTGGAACGCCCCAGAACGCCAGGCGTACGTGCGTTCCACCTGCCATTCCGAGCCGTTCGTGCCGAGTGGAAGGTTGCCAGGCTCGGAGATCTCAAGGTAGCCGTCGCGGAAGAGCTCGGTGTATGAATTGCCGGGCGTCCTGTTGTCCGTCGACCTTTTTCCCGTCGGGATGAGCACGCCGCCAGCGCCGGGCGCGATGGTGCCCCAACCACGGGGTCCATTTGTGAAGGCGATGAAGTTGCCCGTGCCATCGCCGCTAAACTGCCCGCTGACGATAAAGGTAGCATTGCTCATGCCTGTAAGCAGGGCACCGGTGATTGTGATGCTGGGGGTCCCGTAGGATGCGGGCAGCATGGGATATGTGCTGACGCCGACTTGGCCCCACGTTCGACTCGCGTTCGTCCATTTCCAGAACGTGACCCGGCCCGTCGTGTCCCACGCGGCTGCCTCGTATCCCTCCTGCACCGCTACCGGCGCTGCGACTAGGGGCATGCCCGATGCACGGAGCAGACTGCTTTCGGTCGGCTTGACAGCAGCGGCTGGCGGTGTCTCCGCCTGATAGCCCGTAAACCAAGCGATCGATACCCCGGCGATGATCGATACCAGGAGCGCTAGCCAAAGCCAAGTCCGGCGCATTAGACATCCCTCATGTCTACGGCGATAGGACGGGCCATAGGCATCAGCACGGGTAGCGAGCGCTCCACCTATGAGTAGACATCTGGCCGCCGCATTCAGATTATAGGATGCCCGTCTAGACTTGTCTCAATTCTCCCAGCATCCCGCCACTGCGAGGCCCGCAAGAACTACAGGTCCCGTAGGATGCGGCCAGCACCACCAGCACCACCAGCACCACCAGCCCCATCACCCGCGCCTCCGGCAAAAAGAAAGTCGTGCTGGCCCGCTTCGTCCACCACGACCGGCTCATCGACAACCCCGGCGCCCAGACCTTCGCCGCCCTTACCACCTCGCCAGGAGCCCGCGCCTACTATGACCAGCTCCGGGTCCGCGACATCAGCCACCACGCCGCCATACGCGAGCTCGCCAACCGGCTCGTCGGCATCCTCCACGGCCGCCTCAAGAACGGAACCCTCTACGACGAGGCAACCCTGGCCGCAACGATCCGAGACGCTCGCCGCTTGACATTTAAGCTCCTTGGATGTCTTTTCGCCCGTCACCTCAGCGTGTCGCGGGACATGATCCACCGATTCATGGCGAAGAACCCAATTCCCAGGTCTTGAGCGTTGGTGTTTCGACACGTAAAACTAAACGGTTGACCGCGCCTGCCGCAAGGATGCCCTCTCAGAATCCACGTGGAGTTAGTGTGCAAGGGTCGTCAGCCGCTCGGCTTCCCGGTACATCGTCCGGAGCTCAGGAGAATGAAGGCCGGGATTTTCCATGGCATGGGAAAGTTCTGCCGCATCACGGGTGACGCATGCTAGTTGGTTAGTATCGAGAAGTTGAGTCTGCGTGAGGCGGTGGAGCGGATCCCACGACTGCAATCCAGCGGAAGGCTGAGAGAATCCGAGAGCAGACATTGGCCCTAGATCGAGGCTTTGACCATTATCCTCGGCCAGCGATAGATTGAATTCATAGATCCATGGCCATGATGCGCTGGAGAATTGGGTGGGGCCGACACTAATCCTAAATCGGTCGATACTGTTGGCGTTGACGACGAATCTCATGTCCCGGTGGAGCACGAGTGGATTGTTCGCTGTTACCGGCTTGGCGATAGGAACTTTCACATCATACTCGGCAGTCGACACAATGTCACCTGCTCCGCCGGGGCAGCTATAAAGTTGAGTAGCTCGCACGAACGAGAAGACTGCCTTAACAATAAGGGCCGGCGCGTCGCCACTGTTCCGTAAAGTTATATCGATTGCCGAACCCGTATCCTTCTCAGATTGCGGCACTGTGTTTCCCGGCATTTGAGCGGACGCGTCTACGTTGTTCGCCAGGGCGATCTGAACCTCTTCTACTTTTAGCTCCGGGCTGGGAGTTCCGGAGAAGATAGATAGCAGTGTAGGCGCAACGATTGCAGCTATCGCCACTACAAGCCCAATCGCCGTGAGGGTATCCGGGCGCGACCAATCGCCTCCTTGATGAAGTACCCGGATAACTGGAACACGATAAAATATCCTAGAGCGCGACTGCTTAGGCGATCGCGTAGCGGCACTCTGGAACTGTTTTTTACTTTTCGATCGTGCCGTAACATTTCGGACGCGACCCGAATTCCCGCCCATGTATACTCCCCAATTCATTCAGCAGGTCATCATGCCGTGCCGAACGCGCACGACCGGTTTCGGCCACGTCCGTGATTTTAGCGTAAGAGATGGCAACGTGAAGATCCTCTAGTGATGTTAAGCGCTGGTCGCGTCGATTGACGCCTCTTGGTGTGTCGTGTGAGCGATGAGCCGTGCTAACCCTGATCATTCGCGCGCCCAGCAGAACGGAGGTGCCACCGTGACTTAGCGCCAAAGTGGATCTCGCTGTTAGTAAGCTCGCCGCCGCCTGCCGGTGCAGGTCCGGTCGGGTAGCTGCCAGGAGACCCGGTAGCAGGCTGGCGGTCTGGTCTGGAAACGGGCCAGGCCGGAGCCCAGCGCGAAAAGCCCCTGCGGGAGGAGGGAGGATGCGGTCCGTAGCATGACGCGAAGCCTGTGGCGTCGTTAGAGGTCCCGCCGGTGAGGGCGGGAGCCTGCGGGGTTTCTAAACTCGGTACTGGCGTTGAGCTGGGCTTTTATGCGGCTCGTTCGTATTCGCTGATGAGACCGCCGAGGACGGGCGGTGCTTGATCTGCTCGTGGGAGAGGTCGGCAGGAGGGTGGTCGGGTCACGGCGGGTGCAACTGGCGGCTGCGGTGGGGTGGTGAGCGGGCGTCGACCAGGTGACCGTCCCGTTCTTCGGGTGAGGCGAATGATCCGGTGGCGATCGGTAGTTTGCTGACTTCCGTGCTGGTAGTGGCCGCCGAGTCGAAGTCCCCGAGGTGGGCGACCAGGCGCTCGTCGAGCCAGATGTTGTCTGGTGACACGTCGCGGTGGATCAAGCCGCGGTCGTGCAGGTGCTAAAGCCCGCGGCAGAGCTGGCGGCCCAGGCGCAGCAGAGCGTCCAGCGGCATCGGGCCGGTGTCCGCTAGATGCCGGGCGAGGGTGCCGCCGCCGAGGTACTCGAAGCTCATGTACTGCGCTGATCCGTCGGCGCTGACCTCGAAGTCGTAAAGGGACACGATGTTGTCATGGCTTCCGATCCGGCCAAGCACCTTCGCTTCCCGCTCTGTACCTTCCGGGTCGCAGAGGACGGCGTCAGGCTTGACGAAGGACAGGGCCACAAATCGGCCTAATTTAGAATCTCTAGCAAGATAAGTCCTCTTGCGGTTGCCCTCGCCGAGAGTGTGCTGGATCACGTATCGCCCATCGAATATGTCGCCTGAGCTCAGCTCAACCGCGTCAGCCATATGCCGCTCTTTCGTCGCCAATCCGCTTACCGGAGACAATCGCTCCGCGGAAGCGCCCGGGACGGACGAACCCGGAACCTACAGGCTAGAAGCGCGCCTTTCCGGCGCGCCGAGCGCTCTGCCTGCACTGTATGGATGCTGCTGGCGTCCGAAGCGTTCAGAATGCCCAGGACGCGAGGCCGAAGGCGCGACGATCGCTGTCGGTCATCTGCGCCGCGACCGAGCTGCCCAGCTTCGACCGTGACCGCCAGCAGGTGTGCTGCGGCCAGCTGATGAACGGCTGACAACGAGCTTTGTCACGGCAGAGCGCTACCATGGCTGTCATGAGCCACCCGCTGGTAGAAGGACAGCAGCCTGTTGTGCCGCTGCCAGCACGTGAGCCTGCGTGCTGCGCGCGGCGGTGGCACGGCTCGATCCGGCGGCTCTCGCCCGGTTCGAGGCTGACTGGACGGCTGCGACTGCTCGCGCCCGGGATGAGTACAGTCTGCTTCCTGCGCGGTACTTCGTTGAGCACTGGTTCAGCTGGGTTGCCGTGGAGCGGTGGCCTGCCTTGGCTACCCGCTTGCGAGCGCATCGTCGCCGAGTCGCAGGACCGTGCGCGGCGCCGGGCGGCGGCGGCCGAGACAGCCACCGCGTAAGCGACTGGACGTGTAGGTTCGTCCCAAACGCTTCTAGTGTCGTGAGCGGGCTCACCCAAGCCCAGGTCGATGAGGTGGAAAACCTCGCATCCCGGATTGCCGACGCGGTAGCGGTGCGCAGGATCGGGACGTCCTTTGACGTCCGTGAAACAGTGTCCAGTCTGAAGAGCTACGGCGAGGGCCCGGTGATGATCTGGTTTCTCGAGGATTACCGGGACGATGTCGTTCTCGCGGTGCGGGTTCAGCATCTCGGGCTGCCGGCGGCATGACGCTGTCGGCGGAGCCGCGGGCGCCGGAGTCCTGGCGTTCGAACAGAGTTTCGCTGGGGATCAGGCGGGGTTATCCTTGCGGCATGGATGCGGCGGGAGTTGTCGCAGTGCGGACGCAGCATCAGGCGCGTCCGGGGCGCCGGGCAGCCAGGCGCGTTCCCGGGCTGCCCGGCTGGTCGCCTCGGCCGATGTCGCCGCTGGCGAGTATCCGCTCTACCAGCGGGGCGTTGCGGACGCGCCAGTCTTCCGCGCGTCATGTTAGGATTTGACACTAGACAATGGCATAACGGATGGTGGTAACTCTTTGTTCGACGACGAGACCATCGATTATTTCATCGTTATCAACGATGAGGAGCAGTATTCTATCTGGCCTGCTCACCGGGACATGCCGGACGGCTGGAAGGCTGTCGGTCCCGCACGTTCCCGGGAAGAATGCCTGACGCATATCGAGCAGGTTTGGACGGATATGCGGCCGAAGAGCGTACGCGAGGCGATGGCCCGGCGCCCGGCAGTCGCGTAGCTATCTCGGCCGATGACCGCCACCGACGACGACGCGTTCCTTTACCTCACGGCGACGCAGGTCGCCGAATTGTGCCGGGAAATCGACCTGCTCGACACGGTCACCAGCGCTTTTCTCGCCGTTCGCGCTGGCCGCGCCGAGATCGCACCTGAGGCGGCGCTGCGGTGGACCGCGCCTGACGGCACCGCCGCGCGGAGCCTGATGCTGCCCGCCAGGTACACCGCATCATATGGCTGCAAGATCATCAATGCCTGCGTCGGTAACCCGGCGCGCGGGCTGCCGCGCGCGCACGGGCTCATCATGCTCTTTGACCCGGAAACAGCCGCTCCAGCCTGCCTCCTGGAGGCAGCGCACATCAGCGCGCTGCGCACCGCCGCTGTCTCGGTTGCCGCGCTGCGCGCGGTCCGCGAGCTCAGCGCGGTGCGCAGCGTCGCGTTCCTCGGCTGCGGCCGGCAGGCCTACACTCACCTGCAACTACTCGGCACGCGGGCAAGCCCGGAGACAGTGATCGCCTATGATGTCCACGCAGGGCGGGCGGCGGGCTTCGCCGAGCAGGTGCGGCAGCTACTGCCTCGCGCGACAGTCACGGTCACGGACGGGCCCGAGGCAGCGGTCCGTGGAGCGGACATCACGATCGCCGCCACCACGACCACCACGCCGTACGTTGCCCTCGACTGGATGCGTCCCGGAGCCGTCTTCGTCAATGTCTCCCTGGACGATGCCACGGAGGAGTTGCTGCTCGGCTGCGAGCGCCTCTTCGTCGACGACTGGTCACTTGTCAGCGAGGACCAGACCCGCCTACTCGGCCGGCTCGCGCGCGCGGGGCGGGTCACCGGGCCCGGCGGCACGCCGCCGCCTGGAGGACGGAGCGTGGACGCGGACCTCGCGGACCTGCTCGCGGACGCCTGCCCGGGGCAGGTCACCGAAGCCGACAGAGCTGTCATCAACCCGTTCGGGATGGGAGTACACGACATCGCCCTCGCCGCCCAGGTCTACTCCGCCGCCTCAGCCAGCGGTGTTGGCCACTGGCTGCCCCGATAGCACAGCCGACCCGCGGTCCTGGTCACGAAAGGGACCGTGGCCTGCTGCGGGCGTGTCAGCGTGGCTTTGCGCGGCCCTGATCCCTGCTAGATGTTGCGGTGTGAACGGTCGCGGGTCGCGGTGCGGGGTTCAGGCCGACGCCGCGGTCGGCAGGTGGCTGCTGGGCGAGGTGCGGGCCGGGCGGATCGCTGCCGGGCAGGCGGCCGGGCTGACCAGGGTCGCGCTGGACGGCAAGGTGCTCAAGGGCTCGTGGGAGGAACTCCCGGACGTCAAGGTGAAGCTGTTCTCCGCACTGGTGCACGGCGAGGGCGTCATCATCGGCCAGCGCAAGAAGGCGTGTTCAATTCTCTGTGTAAGTGGGGGACCTGGCGGGCTGATGTGACGGGAGTTGCCTCAGCGGAAGGGCTACTCTCCGTGAAGGTCATCGCCCCAGTTCCTGGCCACCGCCCGCAACATCACAATCGGCCTGCTGCGGCTGGCTCACTGATGGACATTCCGGCTGAAATGTGAAACTCTAAACGCCATGAGTTCCCTCGGCGGCCGTTTCTGGAAGCTTTGGACCACCACGGTGACCTCTCAAGTCGGCGACGGCTTGTACCGAGTGATACTGCCGTTGATCGCCGTTTCCTACACTCGCAGCCCGGTCCTGGTTTCCCTGGTCTCGGTCTGCCTTTACATGCCTTGGTTGCTGTTCGCGCTGCCGCTCGGCGCGTATGCCGACCGGCTGGATCGGCGTCAGCTCATTATGCTCGCCCAGGGACTGCGGGTCCTGGCCCTCGCACTCTATGTCGTGGCGGTCACGCTCGGCCTGGCTAACCTCGCGCTGCTCTGCGTGTTGGCGTTGGTGCTGGGCACTGGCGAGCTGCTCTTCTCGGGCTCGGCAATCGCGATGCTGCCAATGGTGGTCGAGAAGAGTCAGCTGTCCATGGCAAACAGTCGGATCTATGCCGTCAGGCAGCTGGCCGAGAACTTCGTCGGGCAGACTGGGGGAGGACTGCTGATTTCCCTCGGTGTGATCGTTGCCGTTTCCTCGACGGCCGCGTTTTATGCGGTAGCCGTCATAGCCGTACTGCTGATCGCTGGACGGTTCCGGCCGAAGAAGCGCACCACTGCTCTCCGGCAGGACATCGTCGAGGGCATCCGCTTTATGGCAAGTCACAAGGTATTGCGCACGCTGGCGCTTATAGGCGGCGGTCTGAACTTTGCGAATACGGCGTTCATGTCAGTGTTCGTCCTGTACGCGGTGGGCAAACACTCAGCCATGGGTCTCCCGGACTGGGCATACGGCCTCCTGCTCACCGTGACAGCCCTCGGCGCGAGCGTCGGCTCGCTGCTCACTGGCAAGATGGAACGCCGGTTCGGCCGGATCAGGGTGATTGCGGTGGTCCTGTGCTCGCCTGTTATCGCCCAGGCAGTGCCGGCGGCGACCGCGATTGTGGCGGTGGTGGCTGTAGCGTTTGTCATCCACGGGGCAGGAATCGCGATGTGGAACGTCATCCAGGTCACGCTACGTCAGCGCATCGTACCGACCGAACTGCTGGGCAGAGTCAACTCATGCATTTCCATGCTGTCGTGGGGCACCATGCCGGTAGGTGCACTAGTAGGAGGCGCCCTCGCCGACTGGATCGGCCTGCGCGGCATGTTTGCTGCCACCGCGGCCATGAGCGCGTTTCTAGTGCTCGGCATGCGCGTGCTCACGGAGCGGAACATCGCCGCGGAAGAAGACGCCGCCGAGCTCAGCACTGTCGGATGACTGGTGGAATCACATGAGCTTTGTGCTGTCCAGAGAGCGAGATCCAGCTAAGGACGCGGTGGTGCTGAGTGATTTTTTCTCAGGGGAGTAAATTTGACTGGACGAGCCCGCCTGGCGACGAAGACGGCCTCATGGCGTGGCTGCGAACGCGTCGCGACGCTGGCGCGGTGCAGGAGGACCCGGGAACGGGTGCCTGGCATGTCTTCGGGTACCCGGAGGCGGCGGCCGCGCTAGCCGAGTATTCCGCGCTCTCCAACGTGGTGACGTCGGATGCGCCGCCGGACTCGCCGATGGCCCTGTACCTGACCGGCAATCTGAGCTGGATGGATCCGCCACGGCACGGAGAGTTGCGCAGGCTGGTCAGCAAGGTGTTCACGCCGCAGTACGTAGCCGACCTGCGGCCGGTGATCGAGGCCACGGTGGAGGAGTTCCTCAACCGGATTCGGGGGAAGACGACGGTGGCGTACGTTGAGGAGTTCGCATCGCCGATCGTCTCGACGGTTATCGCCCGGATGGTAGGCATCCCGGATCGTCGGCAGCAGCTGTTCCGGACCTGGTCACGTGACCTGCTGGCGTTGATCGACGTTCGCGAGAGCGGCGCAGACGTGCAGACCGTGGCCAGGAACACCCAGCTAATCGCATTCTATCTGCACGAATACATCGGGAAACGGCGGCGCGAGCCGGACGAGCACCTTATCAGCCGGCTGATCGCGGCCGAAGTGGACGGCGAGTCCCTCAATGACGACGAGATCGCCGGCTTGATCGCGCTGTTGATGTCGACCGGCCAGGCGGCCACGCTGACTCTCGGCAATGCCGTGATCTGCTTTGACCAGCACCCCGGTGCCGTCGACAGGCTGCGCGCGGAGTCGGCGCTGCTCAGTTCCGCGATCGACGAGGTGATGCGTTACCGCAACCAGACCACTATCGTGGCACGACGGAGCATCCGTCCCGTCTCCATCGGAGGGCAGCTAATCCCGTCGGGACGGCCGGTGTCAATCTGGCTTGCGGCAGCCAACCACGATCCGCGGAAGTTCGACGACCCCGGCACCTTCGACATAACCCGTTCGCCGAACCATCACTTGGCAATGGGTCATGGGATCCACTACTGTCTAGGCGCGTCGCTGGCCCAGGCGGAGATTGAGATCGCACTCAGCCGCTTGCTGGCTGAGACTAGGCAGTTCGCTGTCGACTACGACGAGACTCGGCAACTCGATCCCAGGTCCATGTTCGGAGCTGGCGAGATCTCACTACAGATCCAGTGGCGGTGACCAGGTAAAAACACAAAGGCCGTGACATCGATGAGACGCATCTCATCTGCCAAGGCTTTCCTTTCCAATGGGAAAGGGTTCCGCTGAATCCCTACGAGCAGCATCCAACTCGGTGGCCAGCAGACTGGCTCCACCTGCCGGAACTCGCTGACTTAGCGGGAGACCTCGAGCTTCGCGCAGTTCGGCCGGGTCGAGGGATTCACGGTCCTCGCTGTTAATGAGGTTGGGCGAGCAAATCCCGCAGCTTCATTCTTGGCGAGGGTGCTGGCCACCTATGACGCGACCGGGCACAGGCGAGAAGGGCGCCATCTTGCGCCGGGATGGTCTCTACTCCAGCCAGATCGTGGACTGGCTGCGGGCCAGGGATACCCGGGAACTTGGCGGGCGGCCAGGCATGGCCGTCCGGTCCGCCATGCCAATGATGCGCACAGCTGCTCCAGCAGCCATGATGAAAGGACAGGCACAGAGACGCCCGAGATAATCAAGCGTAAAGAACTCCGATAATCCCGTAACCTGCGCCTGTCCCGTCTCTAGAAGCTTGAAAACCCCATCAAGAGCCGCCTACCAGCACGGCAACTTAGGCGGAAAGCTTAACCACTTCTCCGCCGTCGATGATCTGATCATCGAGTTCGGCTAGCATTTCCAGTAGCTCGGCCGGTTCAAGGGACTCAAGACCCTCACTGTTGAAGAGCTGGGCCAGAAGAAATCGTGGCATCCTCATACTACCTCCCGGTATTCCCGATGCCCCCTAAGTCACCCGACGTGACCTGGGCCTAAAAGCTAAAATGGGAGACTACCATTTCGTAGTATGGTGCCATCCCCGCATGCTGTCAAGGGCTGGGCATATTTCGGAGAACAAATCACCACCTTGGATGCTGGTGCGGCGCCGGTAGCCGGCGGGCCGGAGCGCCCAGTTCGCGGGGTGGTCGCACACTCGGTGCCGGTGCTGCTCCCGGCCGTGGCCGCCGGGGCGAGGCGGGCACAGTGAGCGAGGCCGCAGCCGACCGTCTTCGGCGCCTCCGCCGCACCGACTCGGAGGTCAAGAGGCCCGCCACCGGCCAGCAAAGGCACGCCGTGCCTGCTGGGTCTCTCAGCGCCACCTGCCTGACGTGGTCTACCGCGCAGACCAGGCACGCTGCCAGCACCAGATCAGTCGCCACCCCGCCGCGGCTTGACATAGAAGTGCCTAGGTCTTGACATAGAAGTGCCTAGGTAGGGCGAGCATCAGTCGCAGTGGCCCGCCGGCTACCAGCCCCGCACCAGCATTCTCACGGACACCAGCACCACCGATAGCGGCTCATAGATCATATGAGTGACCCTCCCGAACCGCCATCCAGTCTACAGACCATCCCATTAGCCGCACGCCCGAGTCCATAGATATACTTTATGCTCATGAAGCATGACTCGTAATCGATGAGTTCATCGATAACCAAGTCCGGCTTAGTTTTGCGCAGGAAAAGCTTAATTACCTGGGTAGGTGTTATTCCCCTCTTCTCTGCTATCGAACGGGCTTCGTCCAGTCTACTCTGGTCAGCCAGTGGCCCTAGCATGAGTGTAGCCAATGCGGCATTTCCGTTGCGGACCGATGCGGAAAGTCCAGCGGCCAGAACCCGTAGCGCTGCCTTACTGGCGGCGTAGCTACATGAGTGCTGGTCCGCGTGAAAGACGGCCTCAGAGTTTATAAACACGCATGACAAGAAATCTGCATCAGGCTTTCTAGCCAACAGATCACGTGTCATAAGATATGGCACGAGCGCGTTGACGCGGAAGGCTGCTTCCATGCTTTCCAGGCCGACTGACGAGCTATCCTCGCTGGGGTGGACAGCATTATGGACTACAAGATCGGGTATTCTTCCAAAGTCACCGAGCACTTGATCAAGCGCATTTGGACGAGAAATATCGGCTCTGACGTAGTCAAAATTTGGCCTCGGAGTGACTGATTCAAACGGGCGCCGCCCAACTCCTTTCACCATCCATCCCTCCTCGGATAGACGATTTGCAATATGGGCACCGACACCGCGACTCGCGCCGATGAGCAAGGCACTCCGCATGATATTTAACTCTCCTTATGGCTGGCCAGAAGACCGTTCCCAGTAGCTACTAAGGGAACATTCCAGAAAGTCGCAATTTTGGGTTTGGGATGCGGTCCGGTGAGCATGTTTTATATGGTCTACCGCGGACGGAGCACGAAGAGCCGTTGTTGCCACAGAGCGTATAGTTCGCGCCTTAGGTCCTGGCTGAGGCCTCCCACAGTGTCTGCTAGCGACTTGAGCGTCCGTCTCCCGTCCGTCGGCTCCAGCAGCGCGAACATAGCCGATGAAATGTCAGCGCGAGGTCCGCCTGAGTAATCCAGATATAGTTCGTGAACGATTTCGCGTGAACCGGCTGGAGTTATCCTGATCCGCTTGGCAAGCCTAGTGACTGGCCGGAAGTGAACAACCAAATCGTCGAACGCCGAAGAACAGCCAGGTCGTCGGCGCACTAGGAAGTCCTCGACCACCAAGAAGTCCAGCTCGGTAGTCAAGAAACAAGTCATGACGTCTTGTACGCTCTGCACGATTGGCTCGGCGTTGTTGTTGAATGAAGTATTTAGCAGGACTGGTGTTCCAGTAAGTTGCCCAAACCTCTGCACGAGTCCATAGAACCGTCTATTTGACCCGGGCACCACTATCTGGAGCCGGGCTGTGCCATCCACATGAGTGACCGCGCCGAGTTCCGCTCTCCGTCCCTCACGGACAGGCACTACGAATGACATGAATTCATAACTAGCGAGGGTCTTAGGCATCTCGAAGTATGTTGAGGCTGCCTCCGCTGTTACGACTGGCGCAAATGGGCGGAAAGCTTCACGCTTCTTCACCATCGAGTTGATCCGGTCTCTATTCGCGCTCGGCCGGGCGTCGGCGAGAATACTGCGGTTTCCAAGTGCGCGTGGCCCGTACTCGGATCGGCCTTGTGCCCAGCCTAGGACAGCCCCATCGGCCAGCAAACCCGCGGCCGCTTCCACGATGTCGGCGGGCTGCTCGTACTCGATCAGGTCATTCCACGAGGCAAGCACCTTCTGAATCTCGACCGCAGTGCCAAGACTAGGGCCGACGCTTGCACTGCGCATTCTCGGCTGGCTGAACGCGGGTGCTCCCAGCTTATAGGCAGCGCCGAACGCGGCCCCCTCGGCGGCACCACCGTCATGTGCCGCGGGATGGATAAAGACTTCCTGGAACTTTCCTGACTGGAGTATTAGGCCATTCAGGCTACTATTATGGGCCACTCCGCCGGCGAAGCACAGATTTGGGAGACCCGTAGAGTCTGCCCAGTATCCGAACACATGCATCGCCAGTTTCTCCAGTGTGCGCTGGAGGCCTGCGGCCAAATCTTTGTGCTGCGGAGTGAACTCCTCTCCTCTCCGGCGCAGTCGGAATCCATTTGCGAAAAATTTTCCAAGCTGGAGTCGCAGCTCAAAATCGCCATTGTCCTTCAGGACGTATAGGGAATCAAAAACCTCGCGGTACCTGTCCGCGTTCCCGTAAGGGGCGAGGCCCATAACCTTGTACTCATCACCAAGATCGTAACCTAGCAGTCGGACTCCCATCTCGTAGAATAGTCCGAGGGAATCGCGCCTGGCGTGCCTAGCTAGGGTCTCTAGACGCCCGTTCCGTCCTCTGAATATTGTTGTCGGACTATTTTCTCCAGCCGCGTCCATGACCACCACTAACGCTTCTTTCATGCCGGATCGGATAAAACATGACAAAGCATGAGTGGTATGATGCTCAACGTACAGAAGGCGTTCGCTCGGCAGGTCGAAGCCAAGATCGGCGTTCAGATAACTCATTATAATTTCGCGCGAACCGAGCGTCGGCATGTCGGGATAGTTTATGTAGAGGGAGGTAAGAAATTGATCAACAGAGTTTTCCCCGAAATAGTGACCAACAGCGTCAATCTCCAAAGGGGAAACTCCTGCCGTGGCTAGACAGGCACGTATAGCGTTAGCTGGAAATTTGATTGTCTTCTTGATCCGATTGAATCTCTCCTCCTCCACGGCAGCGACAACTTCGCCGTCCCTGATTAGGCAGGCCGCGGCGTCGTGGAAAGACCCTCGGCTTAGAGACGGCGCAAGATCCACGTCTTCACGCGAAAGGTTTCCGCTCATACCGAGGACAAGCATACCGCGCCTCCTGTTTTGCCGCATTAAAGAATGTCATTGGCGAAATAAGCCTAAAACCCGGGATGCGGTAGGTCAAGAGCTTACCTCAATCATTCACGGGACCTGAGTGGTCGCAGGCCAGGCCGCCACGGGCTGGCTGTTGATCCGCGGTTTTAGGTTCCGGGTATGACAATGGCCGGCTGGCCGGGGTTTTGACAGGCCTGCGCCCGATGGCCTTGCTTTTAGGTGACTTGCCAGGGGCAGGGCAGGTGGAACTCGATTCTGCGGGTGACGTTGATGACGCTCGGCTCGCCGGGCTTGCGGGCGGGGAAGTCGCCGGCCTTCTTGGATTTGCGGGGGCTGGCGCGGTCAGGGCGGTCGCGGTCGAAGGATCCGGGCATGAGGATCTTCAGCAGGAACGTAGCGAGGGCGAGATCTGCCTGGTCAGGGGGGAAGCCGCGGCGGTATCCGTCGCGGCGGCCAGGGCGTGCGGGAAGCTGATCCGGTCCGGGGGGATGCCGGCGGCGCTGACGGCGATGCCGACGATCCGGCAGATGGCCTGGTAGACGGCGAACAGCGCCCGCATTTCCCGCATCACGCCGTCAGGGTCCTTCGACCGCAGCACGGGCTGGCCCTCGCCCATGCCTGTCTTGTGATGGCCGATGACGGTTTCGCGGTCCCAGCGGTCCGGGTAGCGGCACGCCAGGTCCAGCGCCGGGTACTCCTCGATGCCGAGCAGGCTGGTGACCAGCGCGAGCACCTCCGGGGACTCCCCGGCGCCGCCGTCGTCCGCGGCGGTGCGCACTGTGTACTCGATGACGCGGACGGTGACCGGGGGGCCGTCGCTCTTGCGGGGCGGCTTCAGCTCCGCGAGATAAGTGCCGTCGGGCAGGACTTTCACCGGCCGCAGCGCGAAGGACGCTGAAGCGCGCCGCAGGATGTGCGCCCCGGTGGCGAGGAAATCGCGGGCCAGGGACCAGGACAGGAATTTCCGGTCCGCTAGCACCAGCATGCCCGGGCCGGAGCATCCCAGCAGGTCCCGGGCCAGCGGCTGCTCCGCGGTCCGGTACCGGCCGATGGCCGCGCCGAGCAGGCTCCCGGTTCCCGGCCCGGCCGCCGCGACCCACCGGGCCTGCGGGAACGCGCCGTCCCCGGACTGGCTGGAGGGCCGGCCGAAGAACGCGTCGTTCTCCTTGCTGTCCGGCACGTCGGTGACAGACCCGTCCATCGAGACCACGCGCAGCCCGCAGCAGAAGACGCCCGGCGCGCCGTCCGCGCCCGTCGGCCCCGCTACCTGCCCGAACAGCATCCGCACCGGACCGGCGCCGAGCTTGCCGCGGCCCCGGGACAGCGAGGAGATGTCCGGCTGCCTCCACCGCCGGCGTCAACCCAGCCGCCCGGATCCAGTTGCCCGGCCAGCAGGCCCGCGCCGCGCCGCTGATGGTACAGCCCGCCGGCCAGCTTGGCCATCACCTGCCCGTACCCGCTGTTCCGGCCCCGGAACAGCCACAGCGCCAGCACGAAGTACACCATCAGCCGCGCCGGCAGCCGCCGCCGCCGCTCCCGCGTCCCCGTCGCCTCGACGACCTCATCGACCATCTCCGGCGGGAACGCCCGGGTCAGCACCCCGACCGAGACCCGGTCCGGCAGCCACCCGTCCGGCGGCAGACCCTCAGAACCATCATGAGCCACAAAACGGTTACATTATTACGTTACACCTTAAGGCAAGGCCATTGGGCCTGCGCCCATGGCCAGCTGGCCTGGATGCGCAGCTGCCGACTGCGGGCGCCGCGGAAGAGCCGCCCGTACGCGTGCAAGATCTTGTAGCGCAGCGTTTTCGGCGCGGCTTTGGCGAGCTTGCCGTCCAGCGCGATGAGCCGCGGCCAGGCCGTCGGCGTCGCGGCGATCAGCGGAGCGTGCACCCGGTGGGCGGCGTCGATGTAGGCCGGGTTGGCGCGCCAGCCCTAGTCGAGGTCGCCCGCTACGCCGCTGCCAGGACCGAACGCCGCTACCTGGCCGTCGACCCGGAGGCCGATCAGCGGCTCCACGGCCGCCTCCGCGCACGGCACGCCCCTGACCCCCGCGCGCTGGGGAAACCGCACGTACGGATTGAAAGGGGGAGGGGAACCCGGGCCGCGTCGCGGCAACGGTGCACTAACTGCCAATGACTTCTGTGACTCAAGGTGCCGTCTTCGACGAGGGGGAGCAGGCGAGGGGGAGGAGCAGCGTTGGCAGTATCCCGAAAGCCCGGATGCCTGCTGGACGCCCGTGACGGCCGAGACCGTCCTGCGCGTCATGAGCCCGCCCGCGTGGGCACTGGTGCGCCGGACTCTGCGACCGCTGGCCTCGCATGCGCCCACCAGGCTAGGCAGTGTCGCTGACTTTGGTGAGTCCCTCCCGCTTGACGATCACGGAATATCTCAATACACTACATTTCGCAGCCATTCCCAAGAGATACCGGGGTCGCCGCTGGAGGTGGGGTCGTGCGGTACATTCTTGCGCAGCTAGTCGGTTCAGGCGAGGTGAGTGCGCTTAGCCCTGAAGAACTTCAGGAATGCTTGCGGAACTCGACAACGAAACGATCCTGGCCGATAACCGAAAAGGAAACAACTGACCTCGGCTCGTAACAACCTCCGGTTACCTAATCCGCCTTCGATCAGGTGCTGCTGTCTCTGATCCTGTGAGGAGAGGGAAATGTCGGTCGCCACCTCGGCTCTGCCGGTCGACGTCTGTCCCAGGCTGTCACCGGAAGATTTCTATGCGGGCTACGTCAACAAGAAGCCGTTGGTGATGCGGGGCGCTATCTCCGGGTTGCCCGCTGTCTCCCGCTGGTCAGTGAACTACCTCGCGTCGCTTGCCCCGGATCTGCAGGTGCGGCTGAAGACCGGCTCCCTGGCAGATGGCCGCACTACGACGGCCCGGCTTGACGACTACTGCCGGACCGTGACGGAGTGGGAAGAGAGACCGGCAGTCCCAGACTCGGCTGAACCACCGTCGTACCTGCACGACCTGCCTTTGCTGAGGATGATTCCGCGCCTGATGCGCGACTTGGAGGGCTTCCCCACGGAATTCTTCCCAAAATTTTTTCATAATCGGTGGTGGGAGTTTACTCAGTGGTTTATCGGACCATCCCGCGCGGTGACGCCCCTGCACTTCGATTCGCTTCTAACGCACAATCTATTCTTTCAGATCAGAGGCACGAAACGGTTCGTGATGGTCCACCCCGGCGACCGGGACCGTTGTTATATACGTAAGTGGAGGTGGTCGCCAGTAGATCCCGATGAGCCGGATACCGAGCGATACCCCCGGTTCCGCGGCGCCCGTGTGCTGACCTGTCTGGTGGAACCCGGTGACTTGCTCTACATGCCCCCAGGAACCCTGCATAAAGTTACGTCCCTGACTTCGTCGATTTCGTTCAACATTGACTGGCACGACCCGCGAAGCGCGCTTCGCAGCCTCATCGCGGCTGGGGACGGCATGCCCGCGCGCAATCTGGGCTATAACTTGCTCTTCTGTCTCGGAGTAATCGGCAAGGTGCCGCCAGCGGTGCTCATGCCGGCCCTGAGGTCTTATTTCACGTACATCTCATAGCGAGCGTATAGCGGCACCACGACCTACGACAGGCGGATTTCCTCTCATGAGCATCTTCGAGCGGCGTGAGTCAGAGGTGCGCAACTATAGCCGGAGCTGGCCGGTAGTGTTCGAGCGGGCGGCGGGAAGCTGGCTCTACGCCGAGGATGGTACGCGTTACCTGGACTTCTTCGCCGGGGCTGGCACCCTTAACTACGGTCATAACGACCCCGTCCTCAAGCGGGCGTTCATCAGCTACCTTGAGCGCGATGGCGTAACACACGCCCTCGACATGTGGACGGTGGCCAGGGCGGGCCTGCTGGAGACGCTGGAGGAGAAAATCCTCACCCCGCGCGGGCTGAACTACAAGGTTGTCTTCCCTGGTCCTGGAGGCGCGAACGCGGTGGAAGCCGCGCTCAAACTGGCGCGCAAGGCCACCGGAAAGCAGTGGGTCGTTTACTTCAGCAACGCGTTCCATGGCATGACCCTCGGTGCGCTGTCCGTAACTGGTAATCCGGCGGTCCGCCGCAGCGCGGGGATACCGCTTTCCCACAGCGTCGAACTGCCCTACGACGAGCACCTCACTGACATCCCGGATCTGGAACGGCTGCTGGCGGCATCCAGTGGCGGCCTCACAGGCAAGGCCGCCGTCATAGTGGAGACCGTGCAGGGCGAAGGCGGGATGAACACCGCCCGCGATCAGTGGCTGCGAGAGCTGGCTGCCGTGTGCGGACGGCACCGCATCCTGCTCATCATCGATGACGTCCAGATGGGCTGCGGTCGCACAGGCCCCTTCTTCAGTTTCGAGGACGCCGGGATCGAACCGGACGTCGTGTGCCTGTCCAAGGCCATCAGCGGCTACGGTCTCCCGATGGCGATCACGCTGATCCGGCCCGAACTGGACGTATGGCGGCCGGGGGAGCATAGCGGTACCTTCCGGGGGTTCAACCCCGCGTTCGTGACCAGCGCTGAGGCGATACGCGCCTACTGGAGCGATGACGAACTGGAGAAGGGCACCAGGGCTAAAGGGGAACGCGTCGCCAATGGCCTTGAGCGCATCGCGGACGATTATCCCGAGGCGAAGTTGGCGGGCCGGGGCCGCGGTCTTGCCCGGGGCCTGCGGACCGCTGGCGGCGAGATGGCCAGCCAGATCAGCGCGGCGGCATTCGAGCGCGGTCTCCTGGTGGAGACCTCTGGCCGGGAGGGCGAGGTCGTGAAGCTGCTGCCGCCGCTCAATGTCGCCGACGCCGACATCGACATGGCGCTGGAGATTGTCGATGCGTCCGTGAAGTCGGCCCTCGCCAGGTGCGGCTAATCCTGGCGGGAGGCGGTCATCTCCGCTAGCCCGGCGACTGTTGCGTTCCCAAAGAACTCGGCCGCTGGCACATCCGCGCCGAGCACGCTACGGATGTGGGTGAGGAGATCCATGGCGAGCAGAGATCCTCCTCCGATCTCAAAGAAGTTGTCGTGGATACCGATTTCTTGCAGGGCAAGCGCGTCGGCCAGAAGATCCGCCAGAAGGGCTTCCACGGGTGTGCGCGGAGCTTCGTACGGCGTGTCCACGTCCCGTGGCAGCCGCTCGGGTACCGGCAGAGCCCGCCGATTGAACTTGTTGCCTGGGGTCAGGGGGAACTCGTCCATCTCGACGATCACACCGGGGTGCATGTACCTCGGCAGCTTGTGGTGCAAGGCTAGGCGCAGCTTCGGTACCAGCCGTTCGGTCCCGCCTTCGGGCACGACGTAGGCGACCAGGACCTTCCGTCCCGGTGCGACGTCATCGCGGGCGAGTACGACGGCCTCCTTCACCTCCGCCAGCCCAGCCAGCGCGGCCTGGACTTCACCGAGTTCGATCCGGTAGCCGTCCACCTTGACTTGGTCGTCAATCCGGCCGCGGAACTCAAGCACGCCGTCATCGTCGCGCCGAACGACGTCGCCGATGCTGTACATCCGCTCACCGGGGCGGAATGGATCAGGCAGGAACCGCTCAGCGGTGATCGCCGGGCGACCCACGTAGCCGCGGGCCAGTCCGCTGCCACTGGTGTACAGCAGACCCCACTCGCCGTCGGCGACGGGCTGCAAATCCTTGTCCAGGACGTACACCTGTGTATCGGTGACAGCACGCCCGATGGGCACGGTGTCGCCTACGAACCCCGACACGACATGGCACGTCGTGAAGCACGTGTCCTCCGTCGGCCCATACCCGTTGACCAGCAGCAGGTCCGGATAGGCGCGGCGTACCGCGTTGATGTGGGTGGGTGACAGCGCTTCCCCGCCGCCGAGCAGTTGCCGCAGCCCGCCGAGGCGCTCCAGGTGACCATCCACCAGGCGGTGGAGCAAGCCGGTCGTCAGCCACAGGGTGGTGATTCTTTCCCTTTCGAGGCACTCCGCCAGTTCGTCCAGCGACACTGGCCCCGGCTTGTAGATGACCAAGCGGGCTCCGTTGAGCAGAGATCCCCAGATCTCGAAGGCGGAAGGGTCGAACCTCAGCGAGCAGAACTGCAGGAATGTCTCCTCTGAGGTCAACGAGGCGTAGTCGCCATCCTGGACCAGCCGCACCACACCCCGATGCCGCACGGCCACGCCCTTGGGCATGCCGGTCGAGCCAGACGTGTAGCAGACGTAAGCCAGGTTGTCGGGGTTGAGCGCGGGCTCGATCGCCGCTGCGCCGGGAGGCGTTCCCATCTCGCTGTCGAGGCTCACCACGGCGGCGTCGGTCTCGGGAACCCGGTCGATCAGCTGATCATGGGTGAGCAGGACGCGGGCGCCAGCTTGCGCCAGCATGTACCGGAACCGCTCGGGGGGCTCGTTCAGATGCACGGGCAGGTAAGCGCCGCCCGCCTTCAAGATACCGACGAGCGCGACCACCATCTCGAACGATCGCTCGAAGAACACGCCGACAACGCTCTCCGTGCTGACCCCGAGCGAGCCCAACAGGCGAGCTAGGCGATCGGCCCGCTGGTCGAGTTCGGCGTACGTCATATCTTTGCCGTCGAATCGCAGGGCTATCGCCTCGGGACGGCGCCGCACCTGTTCGCGGAACAGGTCTATGATAGTCGCGCTCCGCCAATCCCCAGCTGTCATCAGATACCCGCCTTGTCAGCTGCCGCCCCGGCTTTCGGGCGGGCGGGCAGGGGAGGGTGAGTCGTCATCGCTGTCATGTTGGTAGTTGACTACCTTTTCTGTCAAGTAGAAAGCGCCCCGGCGAGCTTGCGTACCGCGGATCGCGGGAAGGCTGATTCGACATGCCGGGTACCAAGTACGGCACAGGAGGCGAAGGCGAAGGCGGTAGCCAGCTCGCTGGGCACGGTGTCGGCGCGGGACAGGTAGGGCCAGCCGCACCGACGAGGACAAGGAAGCCCGCGGCCACGTCCGGCAACTCGAAGCGCTCGGGTTCACCGTCACCCTCGCCTCAGCCGCCTGACCCGCCACCTTGTACCAGCCCCGACGGCGATCACCAGCAGAGGTTCGCAGCCGCGCTCAGGCTGAGGCAGCAATCGATTTTCCGGTCAGTACGTCGGAGACGACTCTGCGTACTCAGGGCATCTCGGCGTCACGACACCCCTTGACATTCCTTTCTCGACCAATCTAAACTCAACACAAATGTCCTCATCAGGTACCGAATTATACCATCGTTAGGAGTTGCGCGCTCCGGCGATCTTAGTTGCTAGTATTAACGTTTTTCCGTGGCTTTCTGATCTGAGAAGATTAACGGCCAGCTACTATGGAAAGATCGCGCGGTCTGCCACGATGACATCATCGGATTCATCCGTCGCTGTCAGCGGTGCGGAGCATGCGGCCGCGTCCTGCGTGTCGGACATTGTGGCATACCTCTTCGGGCAGTATCCGAGTGCGGCGAGGCAGGCGGGGCGGCACGAGCTGGACGGCTGCCTTCCCCTTTCCTGCGCGCGCTCGGCGGTCGGCCATGGCGTTCTCGCGGCGACCGCGGCACGTCACCTGGGCGCGCTGCCGGATGACGCGGATCCTGAACTGCGAGCGGACCTTGACGCTGCTATGCGCATGGCCGAGGGCGAGAGGTTCCGGGCGACCGAACTGGCGCAGCCGCACCTCACGCCGCTAGAGGTCCTGGCAGAGACCGACCTGTCGCCCTTCCTGCGGCCCTACGCTCCGCTCACCGAGCGACTGGACGCGCTCGACACTCACCTGTCACGGCTGCCCTCGTTCCTGGCCGAAGCGGCGGATACCGTGCCTGCTCGCCTTCCCGCCGGAGAACGGCTGCTCGCCGTGGAACAGGCACAAGCACAGGCCATCACCATAGGCAACGTTGTACGGCAGCTGAACCAGGCGGAAGGAACGGACGGTCGGGCACGCCGCGCGGTTGCCGCGGAGGGCCGTATTGCCGCCGGGGAGGCCGCCTCGGTCGCGTGCGCGGATTTCGCGCGGGTGGCGGCGGCCACCAGGCCGTCGCCCGGCCTTCTCGGGCCGGACCGGCTAGCCGAGTTCCTCCGGATAAAGGAGGGGATCGACCGTCGGCCCGGCGACCTGCTGGAGGAAGCCATCGAAGAAGTGGCGTCCCTGCTGTCGGCTCTGGATTCCGCCGCGAGGGACATGGGGGCCGGGGGACGCCGGGCCGCTTGCGAGCTCATGGCGGACCACGTAAGCGACACGCCGGTCACGGAGCATCTCGCCTCGGTCATCCAGCGGCTGCGGGACTTCTGGGAACATCTGGACGTCGTTTCCATGGACACCGTCGTCCCGCTGGAGATTCGCCCCGCGGTCGGTCCCGGTACCGCCACCGCGGTCGAGTTCAGCCTTTCCCCGCCGCTGGAACCGATTAGGCAGCCGCACATTCTGTACCTTCCGGAGCTGCCCGCGGCGAATGAGGACGCGCGGTTCCAGGCTCGCCGACGGTACCTGAACGATCCTATGATCAACGTGATCGCGGTCCACGAAGTCTACGTCGGCCACTATCTCCACGCCGAGGCCGCCGCACGCGGGCCGAGCGTGGTGCGTGCCTGTTTCCCCTCGATCACCGGGTACGCCGAGGGATGGGCGCACTACGCCGAGGAACTCGCTGTCGAGTACGGCCTCGCCGACGGCCAGCCACTGGTCAGGATCGCACAGCTCAAGTCCGCGCTGGAATCAGCCGTCCGGCTGGTCAGCTACCTGTCGATGCACCTGATGCGGTCACCATTCGCCGAGGCGGCCGCTCTGGCCGCTCGCTCATGCGACTGGTCGGCGGAAAGAGCCGCGCGCGAGGTCCTGGTCGTGGCCGCCGATCCGACCCCGGCCATGTACACCCTGGCCAAGCTCAGGATCCGGGAATGGCGCGCGGCGGTGAGCGCGGCATCACGGCCGTCGCTGAAGGCCTTTCACGACCGCCTGATGCGGTGCGGCAACGCTCCGCTGGCCACGGTGTGGCGGTACTACCTCGACGGCGAGCACGACGGCACGGTAGCGGGCGCGGGCGGCCCCACGACGAATGCGGAGGTGCGTTGATGGTCACGAGCAGCCATACGGAACGGGCGGCTGGGTCCTTGCATGGGGAGCCGGACTACTGGGTAACCGTGCCCGGCGGCCCGTTCATCATGGGCTCCGACGAGTTGAGGCCGAACGGCAGGCCATCGGCCGCGGCGCCCGCGCACACGTTGGACGTGGACACGTTCCGCATCGGGCGCGGGCCTTTGACCGTGACCGGGTTCGCCCACTTCGTAGCGGAAACCGGGTACGTGACGACAGCGGAACGATCTGGGCAAAGCTGGGTGTGGCACGGCGGCGACGACATCACAACACCCGACCAGGACCAGTTGTGGCGTAACACCGCGGGGGCCACGTGGCGGTCCCCGCGCGGCCCGGGCTCCGATGTGGCAAACAAGAGTGACCATCCTGTCACTCATGTCAGTTACCTGGACTGCATGGAATATTGCCGCTGGTCGGGAACCCGGCTGCCCACCGAAGCGGAGTGGGAGAAGGCTGCCAGGGGGACCGACGGCAGGCGCTACACCTGGGGCGATTCCGCGCCAACGCCGTCATCCTGCAATCACACCATGCACGTGGGGGACACCACCCCGATCGGAATGTATCCCGACGCGGCCGGCCCCTACGGTGCGCAGGACATGGCAGGAAACGTCTGGGAGGTGATGGGCAACGGCTACCACCGGTATCCCTTTGACGGGGACAAGGCCAAGATCATCACCATAAGAGGACGCGAGATAAAGCTCGGTGTTATCAGGGGAGGTTCCTTCTATAACAATTGCGATCCGCGCGGCGTGCTGGTCTGGGTGCGGATATACAACCCGCCCGACTACAGCTGCTACGACATGGGATTCCGGGTATGCGCGGTATCCTGACCGTCGTCGCCGGACGAAAGGCGCTAGAATGACCGATGCATTGCTATGGCGCCGCGTTGAGGACCTGCGCCGGCTGCTTCCGAGGACGGAGACGAGGAGGCTGGCCCATCCGGCCCTGCAGTTGTTCGCGAAAATGGAGTGCGCGAATCCGAGCGGCGGCGTCAAGGACCGGGCTGCCTACTGGGTCCTGCGTGAGGCTATCCGCCGTGGGGAGATCACCCGGGATTCCATCGTCGTGGAGTCTTCGTCCGGCAATTTCGCGCTCTCGATGGCATTCTTCTGCGCACGCCTGGGAATCAAGTTCATTCCCGTTCTCGATCCTAATGTCAACAGCTCGACGGAACGGACGCTGCGCCAGGCCTGTGATCGCGTGGAGAAGGTGGACAGAGCCGACGGCGCGGGAGGTTTCCTGATCAGCCGCCTCGCCCGGGTCGCCGATCTGGTCGCGGAAATCGACGGGGCCTACTGGCCCGATCAGTACGCGAACGCGGACGGCGCGCGCGGGCACTACGAGCTCACCGGCCGTGAGCTTGTCGAGGATCTTGGACGCATCGACTACCTGTTCGTCGGCCTCGGCACCGGGGCGACAATCGCCGGCATCTCCCAGCGAGTGACTGAATCGAACGCCGGCGCCGCCGTCATGGCGGTCGATGTGGAAGGATCCGTGATCTCCGGCGGCCCGCCCAGTCGGCGGTCTATTCCGGGGATAGGCTCGAGCATCCATCCGCCAATGATCGACCATGCCGTTATCACGGACTTCATCATCATGTCGGAATGGGATGAGGTCATCGGCTGCCGCGATCTTCTCCGCGAGCACGGGATCATGGCCGGAGGGTCGACCGGCTGCGTATATGCCGCGATCAGGCGTCACTTCGATGACCATCGCGGGCCGTCGCCGGTAGTCGCCTTCTTGTGCGCCGACCGCGGTGAACCTTATGCGGACACCATCTACAACCCGGCGTGGGTCGCGGCCAATCTCGGCCCGCGGCGGGCGCTCGCCGGGGCACGCCCTCTTGCCAGACGACCTGAAGGGAACCACATGGCGACCCGGGCAGCCGTATGGACCAGCCCTCCCGCAGATGAAGAGGGCTTCATCTCTTGGCTGCATGCCAGGTGCGAGGAGGATCCCGTCCAGGCTGGTCCGCGAAATGGCAGATGGCATATTTTCGGCTACCAGGAGGCCGTGCACGTGCTGTCCGATCATGTCGCGTTCTCCAACGCCGTCGCGACCGACGCGCAGGGCTCGGCATTCAAGCTGTTCAAGGATGGCAGCCTGTCCTGGATGGACCCGCCGCGGCATACGCAGTTGCGGGCCGTGGTGAGCCGGTTCTTCACTCCCCGGTATGTGGCTGACCTCGAGCCCATGATCGGGTCGACCGTCGAAGAGTTCCTGGGAAAGATCAGGTCCAAGACCCGCGTCGAGTTCATCGGCGAGTTCGCCACCCCGATCATCTCGGCCGTGCTGGGGAAGATGGTCGGAGTGCCTCCACGAGGGCAGGAGCTGTTCCGGCGATGGTCGAAAGACCTGCTATCCCTCATGGACCCGGGCACGACAAGCAACCGGGTGTCGGCAGTGGCCGCCAGCACCCGGCTCATCGACGTTTACCTGCACGAGTACGTCAAGCGGCGGCGCCAGGCTCCCCGCGAGGACCTGGTCGGTGAGCTGCTCACAGCCGAGGTGGACGGCGAGCCGCTCACCGATGACGAGGTCGTCGGCGTCATCGGGTTCCTGCTGTCCAGCGGACAGGCGGCCCCGCTGACGCTCGGCAACGTGGTGATCTGCCTGGACCAGCACCCGGACGCGGCGGCCAGGCTGCGCGCCGATCGCGGGCTGCTGCAGCCCGCGCTCGACGAGGTGATGCGATACCGGAACCAGACGACCCGGGTCGCCCGGCGAACTGTCCGGGACGTCTCCATCGGGAAGCACGTCATTCCGGCCGGACAGGACGTGCTGGTCTGGCTGGCCGCGGCCAACCGGGACGGCCGGAAGTTTGAGCGGCCAGACGCCTTCGAGATAGACCGGCCGCCCGATACGAATCTGGCCCTCGGCCACGGAATTCACTACTGCCTCGGGGCCGCGCTGTCCCGCCTGGAGATATCGATAGCTCTCGACCGCCTGCTGGCCCAGACCCGCAGCTTTTCGGTCGACTACGCCGCTAGCCGCCTGCTTGACCCGCGGCTGACTTTCGGCGCGAGCGAGCTGTGGTTCACGGCCGACTGGACGGGAGGTGGCCCCGCGCATGCCCGGTGACCTGTATTCGCGGCTGGCCAAGCACGCCGCTGAGGACCCGTCCCGTACCGCGCTGACCTTCGCGCCGCTGCACCTAGACGGGCAGCGGGTGACCCTGACCTATGGTGACCTCATCGCGCGCTCCCGCCAGATGGCAGGGATCCTCGCCAGCCGGCTGAAGCCCAGTGACCGGGTGCTGATCCTGCTGCCCGCCTTGCCGGAATTCGCGGTGTCGTTCCTCGGCTGCCTGGCATCAGGCATGATAGCGGTTCCGCTGCCGCTCCCGGTGGACGAGTCCTCCCGCCGACGCGTGCTGAGCGTGGTGCGCGACTGTTCCCCCTCGATCATCGTCTCCGCCTCGTTCGTGGCCGAACTGGTCGCCTCGGCCGGGCCGGAGCTGCGCGAACTGCGCGAGGAGTTCGAATGGCTACTCGCCGACGCGATCGAGCCCGGTGACGGTGAGGCGGGCAGGCTGGTCCCGGTCCGCGGGGAGGACATCGCGTTCCTTCAGTACACGTCCGGCTCGACCAGGTCACCGCGTGGGGTCATGGTGTCGCACTCCGCGCTGATGCACAACGAGGCGGCGATCGGCCAGTCCTTCCAGGTCAGTAGGGACTCGACGATCGTGAGCTGGCTGCCGCTGCACCACGACATGGGCCTGATCGGCGGCCTGCTGCAGCCGTTGTTCGCCGGAGCCCGCGGGGTGATACTCGACCCGCTGTCGTTCGTCCGCCAACCGGCTTGCTGGCTGGAGACGATCTCCCGGGAGCGAGCGGACATCAGCGGAGGACCGAACTTCGCCTACGAGCTATGCGTGCGCAAGGTCAGCGCTGCGGAAAAGGCGAACCTCGACCTGTCATGCTGGCGGGTCGCGTTCAATGGCTCCGGCCAGGTCTTCCCTAGCACGACGCGGGCGTTCAGCCAGGCCTTCCGCGAGGCCGGCTTCCCGGCTTCGTCGCACCTGCCGTGCTACGGGCTGGCGGAGGCGACCTTGCTGGTGGCCAGCGCCGAGCCAGGCGCGGGGTTCGGCACCAGGACGTTCTCCGCAGCCTCTCTGGAGAGCGGACGCGCCGCGGAAGCCGACCCAGGCGGTGACCGTGAGCGAGAGCTGGTCACCTACCCGCTTCCGCGCCACGCCACCGTGCGCGTGGTCGACCCCGTCACTATGGCGCCGGTCGGCGAGGGGCAGACCGGAGAGATCCTGGTCGCTTCCCGGAGCGTAGGCTCCGGATTCTGGGCGGACCCGGCGGGCAGCGCCGCTGCCTTCCGCGCGGCTGTCCCCGGCGAGGCCGACTTGTTCCTGCGAACCGGTGATCTCGGTTGCCTCTACGGCGGGGATCTGTACATCCAGGGCCGGATCAAGGACCTCATTGTGCACCGCGGGAGGAACCTGCACCCGGAGGACCTCGAGGCCGACATCTCGTCGTGCCATCCCGCCGTGCGGCCCGGAAGCGGAGCCGTCTTCGGGGTGGAGCGCGACGGCGATGAAGCAGTGGTCGCCTGCCAGGAGATCCGGCCGGACACGCCGCCGGAGCAGTGGCCCGAGATCGCCAAGCGCATCCGTGAGACCATCACCGGCGCGCATGGCGTTCTCCCGCGCACGGTCATCCTTGTCCCGCCCCGCACGATCGCCAAGACCTCAAGCGGGAAAATCCAGCGGCACGCCGCGAAGGAGCGCTTCCTGGCTGGCGAGCTGTCGGCTCTGCTCACCAGCACGACGGAGCCGACGGACTTCAGCGGACCTGCTTTCTCGGCGCGGCTGCTCGCGCTCGGCCCCGCGCTACCCGCCGACGCCGTCACGCTGGCGGAGACGCTCACCCGCGCGCTGTGTGAGCGTCTGCAGGCAGTGCTCGGGCTGCCCGCGCTGCCGGGAGGGGACGAGTCTCTGGCCAACCTGGGAGCGGACTCCCTCACGGCGATGCAGCTCCAGCATGAAGTGGAGGAAGCGCTCGGGATCTCGCTTCGCCCCAGCCTGACGTTGCGCGCGGCTTCCGTTGCTGAGCTGGCGGCGGACGCCGCTGAGCAGGCCGCGAGGCGCCCGGCGGCAGGCCCACCGGACGTGGCCGTCACCCCGGGCGGGGGAGCCAAAGACGACGTCTACGAGTTGAACGCCGGGCAGCGTGCCCTCTGGTTCCTGTACCGGGCCTTCCCTGGCAGCGCGGACTACAACGTCACCCGTGCCTTCCGGGTCACCGGGGAGCTGCTTGCCGATGCGCTTCGCGCCGCCCTGGAAGCGGTAACCAGGCGGCATCCAAGTCTCCAGCTCGCGGTACTGGACACCGCGGGCGAGCCCGCGGGCGTGATCCGCCCGCGGGCGGTCACCATAGATGTGACCGACGGCCGGCTGTGGCGCGAGGGCGAGGAAGAGCAGTGGTACCGGGAGCTGGCGACCCGGCCGTTCGAGCTGGAACACGAGCCCTTGATCCGAGCCGCCGTGGCCCGACGGGCCGACGACTGGCTGCTGGTCCTGTCGCTGCACCATATCGTCTGCGATCTCGCGTCGTTCAGCGTCCTCGTCGCCGAGCTAGCCCAGGCGTACGCCGAGATAACGGAAAGCCGCCAGCCGGACGCCAGCGACCACGCTCAGTCCCCCGGCGTGACGCCCGCCGAGCGTGAGCGCACCATACTGGCGGCGGACGGCGCGGAACTCGCCGCCTACTGGCGGCGGGAACTGGCTGGGGAACTGCCCGTCCTCGAACTGCCCCGGGTCGGGCAGGACGACGCCGCCACCGTCGGCTCCGTCCGGTTCGAGGCAGATCCGGGGCTGACTTCGGCGCTGGAGCGTTTCGCCAGGAAGTCCGGACTCACCATGCACAACGTGCTGCTCGCCGCCTTCCAGGTGCTGCTGCACAGGCTGTCCGGGCAGCATGATCTCGTGGTCGGGATCCCGGTATCCGGCCGGGCCGACCGCAGGCTCGCGTCCTGGGTGGGGTACCTGGTCAACGTCCTCCCGTTCCGGTCGCGGTTCACCCCCGGCAGCGCGTTCGCCGGATTCGCCGCCCAAACGCAGTCCCGGATACTCGATGCCCTGGATCATCAGGACCTCCCGCTCTCTCACATGATCCGGCTGGTCAATCCCGACCGGAGCAGCCTGGAAGCGGCGATCTTCCAGGCCATGTTCGCGTACTACACCACGGCCCTGCCTGGCGGGGAAGCCGCGGCCGCCGCGCTGACCGGCGACACGGAGGCGGCGCTGCCCTTGGGCCGCTGCGAGCTGCACGGCTACCCGGTCGCCGACTACACGGCCCAGTGCGACGTTATGCTGAACGCCGTCCTCCGTGGCGGCACGCTCTCGTTCGAGATCCAGCGGAACCCCGAGAAGGTGTCGCGGGAGCAGGCCGATCAGGTCGCTACCACCTTCCTGACCCTGCTCGAGGCGATCGCCGCTGACCCGGAGGCGAGCGTGGCAGCCCTGCCGCTGCTGACCGCCGCCGAGACGGGCACGCTGGTGGAACGCGGCACCGGGCCGCATGTCCCGCGTCCCGGCCATTACCTGGATTCCTTCGAGCGGATGGCCGAGCGGTTCCCTGACGCGGTCGCCGTGGCAGACGCGGTGACCCAGCTCAGCTACGCGGAACTGGACGAGCGGGCCAACTACGTCGCCGCTCGGCTGCGGGCCGAGGGAGTCGGAACCGAAGCCAGCGTCGTAGTGTGCGCGCAGCGCTCGGCCGACTACGCCGTCGCTCTCCTTGGCATTCATAAGGCAGCGGGAGCCTACGTGCCGGTAAGCCCGGTCGAGGCGCCTCGGCGGGCGGCGGCCATGCTGCTGGCGATCGCGCCGGCCGCCGTCATCGCAGACGGCAGCGGCCGGGCAATGCTGTCGCGCGCGACGCACGGCGTGCCCTGCCCGCCAGTGCTCGACCTGGCCAGCCTGGCCGCCGGGCGCAGCAGTCAGCGGCTTCCGCGCGTCTGTCCCGCCGCCGGCGCGTCGACCGTCATCCACACCTCCGGGACGACCGGGACACCGAAGGCGGCCGTGTCGACGAACTACGGCGTGACCAATCACATGTGGCAGATGGTCGAGCACTTCGGTCTCGGCCCGAGAGACTGCGTCGCCCAGACCGGACCTGTGTCGTTCGACATCTCCGTCTGGCAGATGCTGACCCCGCTCATCGTCGGGGCGCGGACCCAGATCATCCCCGAGCCGACCTCACAGTCCCCAGCCGGGCTGCTGCGCGCGACGCTGGAGGGCGGGGTGACCATGCTCGAACTGGTGCCGTCCGTTATCGCGGCGCTGCTCGACGCCGGGCTGGCAGCCAATCCCGGCGCGCTGCGGGTCATGCTGTCCACGGGGGAGACGCTGACCCCGGAACTGCTGCGCCGGTGGACCCGCGAACTGCCGCACATCCCGATTCATAACGCCTACGGGCCCGCGGAGTGCAGCGACGACGTCACGGCCGGCCTGTGCGCCAGGGGGCCGGAGGCTCCGATGACGGTGTCGATCGGCCGGCCGCTGGCCAACACCTCGGTACATGCGCTCGACGACAACCTGATTCCCGTGCCGACGGGCGTCATCGGCACGCTGTACGTCGGTGGCGGCGCGGTCGGCCGCGGTTACGGCGGCAACCCACGGCGCACCGCTGAGGTATTCGTTCCCGACCCGTGGGCGTCGGTTCCCGGCGGCCGGCTATACCGCACGGACGACCTGGGCCGGTGGACGGCGGCCGGCGAGCTGGAATTCCTCGGCCGAGCCGACCGGCAGACCAAGATCCGCGGCTTGCGCATCGAGGCCGCCGAGGTGGAGAGCGCGCTGCGCCAGTGCCCGGGTGTCTCCGAAGCCGCGCTGCAGGTCCATTACGGCCCCACGGGCGCGTCCCTCGTCGGTTACATCGCCACGGACGGACAGGACGGGCAGGGTGAGCCCGGTGCCGGAACCGTGCTCAGCGGCACCGAGGACGAACGGCTACGGGCAGCGCTGGCCGAGTTCCTTCCCCGGTACATGATCCCGGCGCTGCTGGTGCGCGTCCCGCGGCTGCCCCGTTCGAAGAACGGCAAGGTCGATCACGGCGCGCTCCGGTTCACCGCCCGCGCTCCGTCCGCGGACGATCCGTACCGGGCCGACGATCCGCTGTCCGCGGCCGTCCGCTCGGTGTGGGCTGAGCTGCTGGAGCGGAGCACGGTGGGCTGGGAAGACAGCTTCTTCGAACTCGGCGGGCATTCGCTGCTCGCACTGGCCATGATCGATCGTGTTGGACGGCTTCTCCAGGTCGAGCTGCGGGTCGACGCCGTTTTCGCCAGCCCGCGGCTGGGCCAGTTCGTGGAGCTGGTCCGGCGCGCGGACCCCGCCTCGCCGCAGACCGCCCGCAGCCCCGGCGACCTGCCAGGCCCCTTTTCCCCGGCACCCGCGAGCGCCACTCAGGAGCGGTTCTGGTTCCTGCGCGAGATAGACCCGGGGCGCCCCACCTACAACATGCCCGGCGTGCTGCGGATACGCGGCGACCTAGACGCCGACGCGCTCGAGCATGCCCTGCGAACGGCGCTCGAGCGGCACAGCGTGCTGCTCGCCCGCTTCCACGAACACCAGGGTGCGCTGCGGTGGGAGCCTGCCACGGCCGCTGAGTTCCGCCTTCCCAGGCTGGACCTGCGCGGGGCCGTCACGGAATTCGGCGAGGAGGTCTTCACCGGCCTGGTGGAGACCGAGGCGAAGAAGGTCGCTGACCTGCGCCGGGACGTCCCTTTCCGTGCGCTGCTGGCCCGGCTCGGAGCGGCGGACTGGGGCCTGTTCGTCATCGTCGACCACATCGTGTGCGACGGCTGGTCCCTCTTGGTGTTCATGGCAGACCTGGCGGATGCGTATAACCGGCGCGTCCGCGGCCAGGCCCTAGCTCCGGCCGTAACCGGTTACAGCTTCGCGGATTACTGCCACGAGGAGCGCGCCTGGCGGAACCTGCGCGACCCGGCCGACGTGACCAGGTTGTGGCAGGGTGTCGCGGACGGCCCGGTGTCACTGTCGCCGCTGCGGGCGCGCGCCGACTCCGATCGCCTGGCCGATCGCGCCGGGGAGTTCGTCTCGTGGATCGGCGAAGACCTGGCGGGGCAGCTTAGGGAGCTGGCCGCCCGGACCGGCACGACTGCGTACATGGTGTTCGCGACCGCGCTGTCCGCCCTGATCCATCAGGGTACATCCGGGCGGGAGACAATCCTGCTCGGCACGCTGATCGCCCAGCGAGACCGGCCCGAGTGGCGCACGATCGTCGGCCCGCTGCTGAATGTTGGCATCCTCGCCGTAGACCTCGCGCTCACCGACACCATCGGGGAAGGGCTCCAGCGCACCCAGGACGCCGCCCTGCACGCCTATCGCAGCGGGCACATCCCGTTTCAGGAACTCGCGCCGCTGTTCTCGCCAGCGCCGGGCGGCGACGGATCCCCGTTCGAGGTGCTGCTTGTGATGCAGCCGCCGGGCCGCCCGGCCGAATTCGACGGGCTGGCAACCGAACTCACCGACGTCGTTCCCGGTGTGGCCGCCTATCCGCTGACCGTCGACATCGAACAGCAAGGCGAGCGGTACCGGGTGGCCTACCGGTACATGGCCGGCCGCTACGACCACGCTGATGTCGAGGACCTGGCGGAGCGGCTGGCCTGCGCCCTCCGCGCCATCGTTACGGATCGCGGCCGCCCGCTCGCGGACCTGCACTCGCTGGCGCCGCAGGCGGAGAGGAGCTGAGGAGAGCATGCCGCGGACCGTCCTGAGTCTGTTCCAGTCCCGGCTGGCGGCCGCCCCGGCCGCCCCCGCCGTCACCGACGACCAGTCCAGCCGCACTTACGCCGAGCTGGATGCCGAGGCGACCGGGTACGCGGCAGAACTCACCGGGTCGGGCGCCGGAAGGGAAACCGTGGTCGGGATCGTCGCCGACCGCAGCCCGCGGTTCGTCGCGATGGCACTCGGCGTGCTCCAGGCAGGCGCTGCGTTCCTGCCGATTGACCCCAGCACCCCCGCTGACCGCGCGCGCCGGATGTGCGAGACCGCGGCCGTGCCCGTGCTGTTCGCCCAGCCCAGGCACGCCGGGTACGCGGCCGACCTGGCCATGCGGCTCCCGCCCGGCCGGGCGCAGGTGATCCTGCCAGCCGCTCCCAGGCCGGTTCCCGTATTCGGGCCGGCGCGCCCGCACGGGGATCTGGCCTCGCGGGACCCGGCCGGCCTCGCCTACGTGATCTTCACGTCCGGCTCCACGGGAGTCCCCAAGGGGGCGATGGTCACCGACGGCGGGATGGCCAACCACATCGCCGCGAAAACGGCCGACCTGAAGCTCGGGCCGGGTGACGTGGTCGGGCTCACCGCCGCACTGTCCTTCGACATCTCCGTCTGGCAGGCGCTGACCGCCCTAACCGTCGGCGGGACCGTCGCGGTGGCATCCTCGGAGAACCTGTCCGAACCTGACCATCTCCTCGCCTGGGTCAGCCGGCACGGGGTCACTGTCCTTGAGATCGTCCCCTCCTACCTGACCGTCATCCTTGAGCTGGAATCCGCCGCAAAGCTGCGCTCCGCGTTCAGCTCGTTGCGCTTCATGATCGCTACGGGCGAGGCACTGCCCGCCCGGCTGGTGCAGCGCTGGCACGAGTGCTGTCCCGGCATCCCGCTGATGAATGCCTACGGTCCGACGGAGTGCTCCGACGACGTTACCCACCACATCGTCACCGCCGAGGACTGCCAGGACGGCGGCTGGCCCCCGATCGGCCGGGAAATCGGCAACACCCGGATACACATCGTGGACCCGGAGGGCCAGATCGTGCCGGACGGCGCCGAGGGCGAGCTGTTTGTCGGCGGGGCCGGCGTCGGGCGCGGATACCTCGGCGACCCGGTCCGCACGGCGCTGTCGTTCATCCCCGACCACCTGTCGGGAGAGCCCGGCGTGCGGCTGTACCGCACGGGCGACCGCGGCCGCCGCGGCGCCGACGGGACGCTGAGCTACCTCGGCCGCCGGGACCGCCAGGTGAAGGTCCGCGGCCACCGGATCGAGCTGGGCGACAGCGAGGCGCAGTTGTTGCGGGTACCGCAGGTGGCGTCGGCCGCGTGCGTGGCGGCCGACGGGCAACTGCACGCCTTCGTGACGCTCCGGCCGGACGCGGGCGGCGCGGACGCGGCGGACGGGATCCGCGACGTGCTGAGCAGCTTCGCCCCCGGCTACCTGATTCCTCAGCACCTGACCATCCTGGACCGGATGCCGGCCGGCACCTCGGGAAAGATCGACTACCGGGCACTGGAGACGATGGCCCGTGCCCAGCCCGCACAGCAGCCGCGGCCGGCGGAGCCCAAGGCCGCGGTCCCCGATGATGGCACGATGCTGGATCGCGCGTGCGCCGTCGTCGCCGAGATCCTCGGCAACGCGCAGGCCGGCCCCGCCGACCACTTCTTCGAAGCCGGTGGGGATTCACTGCGCGCCATGGCACTGGTCTCGCTCGCCCGCAAGCGGTTCGATGTGGAAGGCATCTCGCTGCGCGATTTCTACCTCGACCCGACCCCGCGAGGGCTGGCGGCCGCGGTCCAGGCCGCGCGGACCGCGCCGCCCGAGCAGCACCTGGACCTGACGCCCGGCGCCTTGTCATCGGGACAGGAACGGCTGTGGTTCCTCGAGCAGTTCAGTCGCGCCAGGGATCCGCTGCTGATCCACCTGGAACTCACGCTGCGCGGAAGGCTGGACCGCCGGGCGCTGCAACACGCCCTCGACGCCCTGGCCATCCGCCATGAGCCGCTGCGCACCGTCTTCTCCCAGGAAGCCGGGGTGCCGGTCGCCACCGTGTGGCCACAGGTCGGCGTCCCGCTGCGAACCGGCGAGCCGGGCGACGGCCAGGCACCGGACGGCCACAAGCTGTCGGCACGGACCGAACAGCCGCCGCTGATGACGGCACGGCTCACGACGATCGCCGCCGATCATCACGTTCTGACGCTCGTCATGCACCACCTCGTGGCCGACGGCTGGTCGCTGGCGGTGCTGGGCAACGAGATCGCGACCTACTACCAGCGGTGGGTTGACGGCGTGGCCGAGGTACCCGTGCCCACCACCGGCTTCAGCCACTACATCAACGCGGAGCGCCGGTGGCTGGACGGCCCCGAGGCAGCCGAGTGCGAGCGCTACTGGACGACCGGGCTGGCAGGCGCGCCATATGTGATCGAGCTGCCGCTGTCGCGGCCACGGCCGGCCAGGCTCAGTTCCCGGACCGCGTGCGTTGTACGCGAGCTCACGCCGCGGGAGACCAGCGCGCTGCGCGCCGTCGCGCAGGCCAGGAAGGCGACGCCCTTCATGGCCGTGATGGCCGCGTTCTACGCACTGGTGCGCGAGATCACCGGGATCGATGACGTGGTCATCGGCATCGATTCGGTCAACCGGTCGTGGCCGGGCAGCGAGGAGCTGATCGGCACGTTCGTCAACCAGCTCCCGGTACGGCTCACCCGGCCGGGAGCCGGGTACTCGTTCGGTGAGCTGCTCGAGCTGGCCCGACGGCGGTGCCTGGGCGCCTACGAACACGAAAAGCTGCCGTTTCACAAGATCGTAGCGGCCGTGAACCCGCCGCGCCGGACTGGCCGGTTCCCCCTGTTCCAGATCAAGCTGACTCATCAGAGCGCATGGCGCACCGGGTTCTCGCTGCCCGGTCTCGAAGTGCTGCCCCGCCTGATCCCTGATCCGGTGATGGACCCCGAGCTCATGCTGGACATGTCCGGAGAATCGGGCGCGCTGCGGCTGGAACTGCTGTACCTGCCGGAGCTACTGGACGCTGAGACCGTTACAGCCTGGGCGGACGCCGTCGCCGGCCTGCTGCGCCACGGTATCGCCGACCCGGACGCCGTCCTGGCGCCGGGCCTTGAGCCAGGCCCCAGCGAGGGCGATATCACAGCCGGAACTGGCTCGGTGGCACGCGGCGAGGGGCGGTGACAGCGATGGGCGCGCCGCGCACCCCGACCGAGTCGCTGATCGCTGAGGTCTGGTGCGAGCTGCTCGGGCTCGACGCCGTCGACGTCGCCGACGGCTTCTTCGAAGTCGGCGGCCAGTCCATGATCGCGGTGCAGGTGGTCTACCAGATCGAGCGCCGAACCGGCATCACCTTGGACCTGGAGGCGCTCTTTGACCTGGAGACAGTCGCGGAACTCGCCGCGGAACTGGACCGCCTCCGCGCGCTCGGTACCGCCGCGGACGCGTCCGCGATCGGGGAGGGCGAGCTATGAACGCAGGTGACCTGCTGCGGAAGCTGGACGATCTCGGCGTCAACCTGATCTTGACCGGAGACCGGATCCGTTACCGCGGCTCGGACAGCCGGCTCACGCCAGAACTGCTGGCCGAGATGAAGGAGCACAAGCAGGAGCTGATCACGCTGCTGGAACGCCGCGCGCGACTGCGCTGGCCACCCGCGCGCCAGGACCCCGGGCAGGACCGGCGGGGACCGCTCACCAGGGCGCAGCGGACGTTCTGGGCTACCGACTACTTCCTGAACGACGGCACTTATAACCTCAGCGGAGCGATCCGGCTCCGCGGCCTGCTCAAAGACACGGCGTTCACCGCCGCCCTCGAGGACATGCGGCGGCTGCACCCGTCACTGCGCACCGTGTTCCCTGTGCGGGCCGGCGAGCCCGTCCAGCACGTGCTCCGGGCGGTTCCGGTGCCAATCGAGCGGGTGGACTTCGCCGGCCGGCCGCTGACCGAGTGCCTGCGCGACTGCGCCCAGCGGGCGGATGTCAAGCTCCCGCTCTCGCCGCGGCCGCCGGTGCGGATGCGGCTGTACCGGCTGGCCGAAGACGACCACATTTTCTTCGTGACCCTGCACCACATCGTGGCAGACGCCCTTTCCGTCCGGATCCTGGTGGAGGACCTGGCGCGCTGCTACAACGCCCGCCTTTCCGGGGTCACCGCCGACCCGCCCACCGGCGACCTGGACATGATCGATGTCGCGCGCTGGGAGGCCGACCGGTTCGCCTACGCCGACCTGGCGGCCGGCCGGAGGTACTGGCGGGAACGCCTGAGCGGTGCCGCGTTCGGGCGGCTGCCGCTGCCGCCCCCGCTCCAGGAGCAGGGAACCGGTCACCGCGGCGGCGCCCATTCCGCCGCGGTGGACGAGGCGACGACCGCGGCGGTGCGGCAGCAGGCGATGCGGAGCCGGTCGAGCCCCTTCATGGTCATCGCGGCCGCGGTGGTGACGATACTGTCCCGGTACACCGGCCGTGACGACCTCGTGATCGGGATGCCGGTGGGCCGGCGGGACCGCCCGGGCCTGGAGCAGCTGGTCGGCCCGCTGTTCGACATGGTGCCGGTGCGGCTGGACGCCGGGGGCAGCCCGGCCTTCCAGGATCTGATCGGGCGGATCAGGAAGGCGGTCCTCGGCGCGGTCGGCAATGCCGAGGTGTCGGCCAGTCCCCAGACCTCCGGGCGTACGGCCCCCGACGGCGCGGGCCGGAACCTGTTCAACGTCATACTCACCGACGTGGGCGAAAAGCTGCCGGATCCAGAGTTTCGCGGGCTCGACGCGACTCACCTGGACCTGCCCAAACTCGGGGCGAAGTACGACATGAACTTCCTGATCCGCGACGACGGCGGCACGCTGGACATCGAGGTGGAATTCGACCGGCAGGCGGTCAGCGAGCAGGACGTCGCCGCCATGGTCGAGATGACCCGCCGGATCCTCGCCGACGGCGTGGCCGATCCCCGGCGCCGGACGGCGGACCTGGCCGCGGCCCCGTTCGGTGCGGCGGGCGCGGGAGCCGTCGGCGTCCCGGCGGCCTGGACACCCGGCCGGGACGACTCGCTGCCCGGCCGTCTGGCCGAGATAGCGCGTGAGCGCGGCGACGCGGTCGCCGTCAGCCACGATGGCGCCAGCCTCTCCTACCGCGCGCTCGCCGAGCGGGCCGACCGGGTTGCCCGCGGGTTGCGCCGTGAAAGCCAGGGCATCGGTGATGTGGTCGCCGTGTCGCTCCCGCGCGGCATCGACCTCGTCGTCGCGATCCTCGGCGCCATGGGTTCGGGCGCGGCCAGCCTGGTACTGGACGACTCCTGGCCCGCCGCCCGCGCCGAGCGCGTGCTGGCCGACGCCGGCGCGCGCCGGGTCATCACGACGGCGCCCGACCCGGCCACCGGACGCACCACGGTGGCAGAACTGGCGCGGCTCGGCGAGCAGGCCCCGCCATGCGCGGCGGTCCCGGCCTGCGCCACCGCGTATACGATCTACACCTCAGGGTCGACGGGCCGCCCCAAGGGAGTGCATGTCACTCACGCGAACGTGCTGAGCCTGCTCGGCGCGACCGGCCCGGGATACGGCCTCGGCCCCGGCGACGTGTGGACGCTGTTTCACTCCTGCTCCTTCGACGTGGCCATGTACGAGATGTTCGGCTGTCTGCTGCACGGCGGGCGGCTGGTCGTCGTGCCCAGATGGATGACACTGGAGCCGGAGGCGTTCGCCGGCCTGCTCGGCCGCGAGCAGGTCACGATCTTGAGCCAGACTCCCTCGGCGCTTTCGGTCACGCTCCCGGCGATCGCGCGAAGCCCGCAGGCGGCTAGCCGCCTGCGGTACGTGCTGCTGGCCGGCGAGAAGCTCGACCGGTGGCTTGCCGACCAGTGGTACCAGACCGTCGGTGACCAGGCCGAGCTGGTCAACATGTACGGCATTACGGAGACAACCGTGCATGCCTCGTGGCTGCGGGTGCGGCCCGGCGATTTCCACACCGCCGAGTCCGACATGGGCGGGCCGCTGCCCGGCACCAGCCTGTATCTGCTGCACGACAACGGCACTGCGGCCGCTGACCGGTGCGTGGCGGAGATCTACGTCGGCGGCCCGCAGGTGAGCGCCGGGTATCTGGGCAGGCCAAGGGAGACCGCGCTTCGCTTCGTCCCCGACCCCTTCAGCGAGGTTCCCGGCACCCGGATGTACCGTTCCGGCGACCTCGCCCGCAGGAACGGAACCGCCCTTTCGTACCTGGGTCGGCGGGACTCACAGGTACAGGTCAATGGCTTCCGCGTGGAGCTGCCCGAGATCGAGGCGGCGCTGACCGCGCAACCGGGCGTCGCAGCGGCGGGCGCCGCGGTCACGCGCGACGACGTCGGGTCCCACGTCGTCGCGGTTGTCGTCGGCGCCGCGGGCGCACAGCCCTCCCCGGCCGACCTGCTCCGGGGGTTGCGCGCGGAACTGCCCCGGTACATGCTGCCGCGGTCGATCAGGGTCGTACCGGAGCTTCCGCTCACCGTCAACGGGAAGCTAGACCGTGCCGCGGTGGCGGCGTCCGCGGCGGCGCCCAGTACCGGGACCGCGGCTTCCGTGCCGCCGTCCGGACCGGTGGCGGCCACGCTGGCCAAGCTGTTCCGTGAGGTACTGCGGGACCCGTCGATATCGGCCGCCTCCGACTTCTTCGACGCGGGCGGCGACTCGATGAGCGCCATCCGGCTGGTCAGCCTCGCCGCCGAGCGCGGCCTGGAATTCACCGCCCGCGATGTCTACGCGGCTCCCCGGCCCGCCGACCTCGCCACGCTCGCCGCGCGGGTGTCCACGGGGGAGCGCCCGGAACGCGCGCCCCGGGCACCGTTCTCGCTGCTGCCCGGGGCCGATGCGGGTTCGTTCGCCGACGACGTGGTCGACGCCTACCCGATGACGGCCCTGCAGACCGGCATGCTCTACCACCAGGAGATCGCTCCCGATGCGCGCGTCTACCATATTGTCCTCAGCTACCGGGTCCGGGGCCGGATGGAGCCGGAGGCGTTCCGCGCGGCGGCGCAGCAGGTCGTGGATGCCCATCCCATCCTGCGCACCAGCCTCGACCTGGGCAACGCTCAGGGACCGGTTCAGCGCGTGCACGCCTGGGTCCCGGTGCCGCTGCGGGTGGAGGATATCCGGCACCTCGATGCGGCAGCCCAGGAAGCCAGGGCTCGTCAGGTGCTGGAGACGGAGACCGCGTCCGACTTCGACCTCGCCCGGCCAGGCCTGTTCCGGCTGGTGGTGCTGATCCGGTCGGACGAGGAGTACCAGCTCGTGTTCAGCCACAGCCACGTCATCCTCGACGGCTGGTCGGTGAACATCTTCTTCGGCGACCTCAGCGCCCAGTACCGGGACCGGCTCCTAGGCCAGGCGGCGAGCCCGCTGCCGCGGCCGCGCACCGAGTTCGCGGATTACGTGGCCCTGGAACAGGGCGCCTCAGTCGACCCCGCGCACCGGGAGTTCTGGTGTGCGCAGGCCTTTGCGGCGGCCCCGCTGATCGCGCCGGACCGGGCGGGCCCACCCGCCATGCGGCAAGTCCATCTGGAACTGCCCGGCGTGCTCTCGGAGCTGCACGCGGTCGCTGCCACGGCCGGCGTCCCGGTCAAGGCCGTGCTGTGCGCCGCGCACCTGCGCGTCGTCGCCTGGCTGACCGGGAATGACGAGGTGATCACCAGCACGGTGGCCAACTGCCGCCCGGAAGGACCGGAGGCCGACCGGATACTGGGCCTGTTCCTCAACCAGCTCCCGCTGCTGGCTGGGCTGTCCGGCCGGAGCTGGACCGAACTGGCCAGGCAGGTGCATCAGGGCGAGCTGGACATGATGCCCCATCGCTGGTACCCCAACGCGCTCATCCAGCGGGACTTCGGGCCGAGGCCGATCTTCGACTCGTCCTTCAACTTCACCAACTACCACACCACCCGCGAGCTCGTGCGGGACGGCAGCATTGATTTCTTCGGCAGCGACGAACTCGAGCAGACCCATTACGCCTTCGGAACTAACTACACGGTCGACGTGCGGACCGGGGAGTTGCGGCTGCTGCTCGGGTACGACGAGTCGGCGCTGAGCCGGCAGCTTGCCGAGCTCGCCGCACAAGCGCACCAGAGGGCGCTGTCGGCCATCATCGCCGACCCGGGCGCGGCGTGCATGGACGCGAAGCTGCCGAGCGTCCTTGACCTGGCCCGGGCGATGAACGCCAGACAGAGCCCGGCAACCGCCGCCGGAGCGACGCCGCACACATCCCCGCTCCCGGCAGCGCAAGCACTATCCGTGGCTGGAAATGTCCTTGCCCAGGAGCGGGCGGCGGACGCCGCGGCCCCGGCCGCATTCCCGGAGCGGGCCGCGGCCCTGGAGCGCCAGGTTCGCACGGTGTGGGAGGAGGTACTCGGGCCCGGCGACGTTGGCCAGGAGGCCAGCTTCTTCGATGCCGGCGGGGACTCGATAGCAGCTATGCGGCTGGTGAACCGGCTGCGGGCGGAGCACGGAGCGCTGTCCATGGGGACGTTCCTGCGGGAACCCACGATCGCCGGCCTGGTGCGCGCGCTCAGCATGCGTGCGGACGGCCACCAGACTCCCGCCCCCGCCCCCGCCCCCGCACCGGCCGGCGGACCGCGCAGCTATCCGCTGTCCCGCGCGCAGCGCCAGATGTGGTCCATCGTCAGCCGGCTGCCCGACCTGCCGCTGTTCGGGATGCCCGGTGCGTTGCGGGTGGACGGACCGCTCGATCTTGGCCTGCTGACCGCGACCCTCAGCTCGCTGGTCCGGCGGCACGAGGCGCTCCGCACCCGCATCCTCGCCAACGGCAGCGAGCCCTGTCAGGTGATCGAACCGGATGCCGAACCGTCCGTCGAGCACGTGGACTTGAGCGGGCAGACCGCTCCGCTCGCCGTCTGCGAGCGGCTGATGGCAGCAGCCGTGCGGAAGCCGATCCGGCTGGATCACGCCCCTCTGATGCGCGTCGTCGTCTACCGGATCTCGGACAAGCTGCACGTCATCTACCTCAACATCCATCACATCGTCTGCGACGGCTGGTCGTTGTCTCTGCTGCTGCGGGAGGCGGAGCGAACCTACCGCGCGCTGGCGGTCGGCGCGGGCGGCCCTGATCTCCCGCAAGCGCCGGGATATGGGGAACTGGTCCTCGCTCAGCTTGCGTGGGAGCGGTCGCCGGAGGCCGAGCGCGACCGGGCCTACTGGGCGCAGCGGCTGGCGCCGCCCTGGCCACGGCTGTCGGCCGGGCCAGAGAGCCGGTTCCCCGATGCCGGGCAGGTGCCGCTGGCCAGGCAGCTACGCTCGGCCACCTGCCAGCGCCGGCTGGACCGCGCGACCCGCGCATCGGTGCGTGCCGCGGCGCGGCGGCACGGCCTCACGGACTTCATGGTGGTCGCGACCGGCTACGCCGCCGCCTTGCGGTCCTGGAGCGCCCAGCGCGACGTGCGCATCGGCACGATCCTGGCCAACCGTGCCCAGCCGGGTGCCGATCAGGTTGTCGGGCTGGTCGCGAACACCGCGGTGCTGCGGCTGGACGTCGCAGCGGACGCCGGTCCCGCGGGGCTGAGCCGGCAGGTACGCGACGTGTGCATCGACGCCCATGACCATCAGGATCTGGTATTCGAGGACATCCTCGGCGTGCTGAACACCCGGTATCCGGCCGCGGAACGCACCGGGCCGCTGTTCGAGGCCATGCTCGTCATGCAGGAGGAGATCGCCGCCGTCGATCCGGCCGAGGACCTGAAGTTCTCGCCCTACCGGGTGGAGGGCAACCTGTTGGGTGCTCCCGTCGCCGTGACCACCTGCGATTTCCTGCTCAACGTCGCGCCGTCCGACGGTGAGCTGGTGCTGACCCTGCAATACCGCCCGGCGATGACGGACAGCGCTGTCGCGGCCGGCTTCCTCGATGACATCGTGGCGACCCTGGCCACCACCGCCGAGGCGTTGGGACAGTGCCCGTGAGGCTGTGCCGTGCGCACCGCCCACGCTACCTGAGGCTGTGGCGGCTGCCCTCGGTACGGGTGGCCGGAACCGCCATCGCAGTCGTGGCCGTCGCCGTGGCCGCGCTGACCGCCACACCGGCTCCGCCGGTGGCGTGGGCGGCCGTGCTCGCGGTCGGCGTGCTCGCGGTCGGCGGCTATTTGTTCCGCTGTCGCGCTCGCGTGGCGATGGAAGCGAGAATGGTGCGGGCGCTGCTCCAGGCCCGCGTCGGCTGCCCTGGAGCGGTCGAGGTGCCCGAGCTGAGCGAGCAGGTGCGGGCGGAGGTCCTGTCCAACGGCGTCACCCGCATCCAGGCCGGCTGCTGGCCCGATGCGGTGCGAGCGCTGGGCTACGCGATGGCCCGTGACCGCGGCTTCCAGATGGACATGCTGCGGCGGATGGCCAGCGGGAGACTGGCCGAGGTCTGGGGGAAGACGGCGCTACCGTCTGACCTGGCCTACCGGCCGCTGGGCCTGGCCGCCGCGGCGACGCGCGCCGCCGCGGCCCTCGACACTCCAGAGGCCAGCCTGCTGTCGGCGTTCTCGGCCGGAGTCAACGCGGCATTCGAACAGCACGGGCACGCGTTCGAGTGCAGGTTTCTTTCCTATCGGCCCCGGCCCTGGACAGCCGAGGACAGCCTGCAGGTCGCGCTGTTTCTGTTCCACTCGCTGTCGTGGAACGAGACGGCCAAACGCGCCGAAGCGGTCACCCGCCAGGTGCTGCCAGCGGCGATCGCGGACTTCTTCCTGCCAGCGCCCCCGGGGGAGGCTCCGCCGCTGCCGGAGAGACTGGCGGCCCTGCGCGCCGACGGCGACGCGGCAGCCGGCGTCGTCGCGGTCGACCGGGCCACGGTGGGCTCGAACTGCTGGGTGCTCGGCGGCCCCGGCGCCCCGGTGCTCGCGTGCGACCTCCACATGGCCCTGACCATGCCGGGCCTGCTCTACGAGGTGGATCTGGCCTGGCCAGGGGGTCGGCTTCGCGGGCTGGCCGCGGCCGGACTGCCCGTGGTCCTGTCCGGAAGCAACGGGCATCTCGTATGGGGAGTAACCAACCTGAACGCTGACGTCCTGGACCTGGTCGACGTCGGCGAGGGGATGCCCCCGGAAGGGCTGATCACCCGGACCGAGCGGATCCGGGTGCGGGGGCGGCCGGACGCTTCGCTCAAGGTCACCAGCCGCGGCACGATGCCGGTGCTGCCGTCGCCGCTGCCGCCCGGACGGGCAGCGGTCCGGTGGACCGGGCACGATGAGCGCTGCTGCGACCTGAAATTCCAGCGGCTCGCGCACGCGGCCAGCGTGGCCGAGGGCGTCTCGGTGCTCGAAGACGCGCAGGGCATGGCGCTCAACGTCCTGCTCGCCGACCAGGCGGGGCACATGGCGCACCTGGCTACCGGCCTGATTCCCCGCCGCCCGGCGGGAACGGCGGATGGCGAACATAGTCACCTCGACGGGAAGGAACGCCCGCGGCTGATCGATCCGCCGGACGGCATGCTGGTCTCGGCGAACGACGCCGCGCTGCCCGAACAGCCCTTCCGGATCGGGTACGACCCCGATCCCGGGCACCGCGCCCGGCGGGTGCGCGAACTGGCGGCCGGCTCGCCGAAAACCATCTCCGCCATGCGGAAGCTGCAGCGTGACGAGGCGGCCGGGCTCTACCTGCCGTATCGCGAGCTCGCCGTGTCCGCGCTCGCCGGGCGCGACGACGATCTGGCCGGCTTGCTCGCACGGTGGGACGGGACGGCCGGAACTCAATCCCGCGCGTTCAGCGTGCTCGTCCGGCTGCGGCAGCTCCTCGCCAGCCAGGTGCTGTCCCCGTACCTAGCGGCCTGCCGGGAACACGACGCGCGGTATCAGTACCCGTACCGATGCGTCGACCGCCCGTTGCTGGCCATACTCGGCCGCAAGGACCCGTCGCTGCTGCAGCGGGGCGGTCAGGCCGCTGGCTGGGAGGCGTTCATCGCCGACTGCGCCAAGCGGGCGGTCGCCGAACTGGAGCAGGCGACCGGGCGGCCTGGACCACCGGCCTGGGGGCGCCTGAACCGGGTGAGCCTGAATCACCCGATGGAGCAACTCGCCCCGTGGGCGGCGCCATTGCTCGGGATCGCGGCGAGATCGCAGCCGGGCGCGCTGCACAGCGTCCGCGCGTGCGCGCCCGGATTCGGCGCGGCCGGCCGGGTCGTGCTGTCACCCGGCCCGGACGGTTTCGCCGCTTTCGAGCTGCCCGGCGGCCAGTCGGGCCATCCCCTCAGCTCGCACTTCGCCAACCGTCACGAGGAATGGTCGAGTGTCGCTCCTCCAGCCGCACGCCCGCCGCAGGTGCGATGCGGCTACTTCCTGCGGCCGGCCAGGGTCACATGAGTCCGCCACCCGGGATCAAGAGAGGAAGGCTGATTTGACTGTCGCGTCGAGCTGAGCACGAGCCCGTCGACCGTGCGGCCGCCGCGGTGATCTGGCTACCCGCCTGCCCGCTCCCCGACGCCGACTTCCAGGTCGCGGGCGATTTCTGCCAGCAGGGCCGCGGGAGCCTCGAGAAAGGCGAAGTGGTCGCCGTCGAGAAGGACATACCGGCAGCTCGCCGACGATACCCGCCAGCCGTCCATGAGCCGTACCGGGATCTCCCGGTCGTCACTCCACCCGATGACGGTAATTCCGCACTTCAGGTCGAGCGGCCCTGGCACGATGTAGCGCCTGTTGGCCTCTATGTCCTTGACCAGCAGGTCCAGACCCAGGTCGAGCAAGGCGTCACTGGGCTGCCCGCCCAGTCTGACGATGATGCCTGCCAGCTCGTCCCGCAGCTCGCCCCGATCCAGCTCCAGGAGCCGGCCGTACGGGCCGTCGTGCGGGGCGACCTGCGCGGAGACAAACAGTCGTCGCGGCAGCGGGAGCCCGGCGGCGGCGAGCTGGCGGGTTATCTCTACTCCTGGCAGGGCGCCGCTGCAATGACCGAAGAATGCGAACGGCCTGTCCAGGTACGGCGACAGGGCTTCGATCAGCTGCGCGGCGAACCGCTCATAAGTCTCGTAGTGCGGTTCCCGGATCCGGTTCTGCCGCCCCGGCGGCTGGACCCGGCAGATCTCCACGTCACCAAGGCGCTGAGGCCACTGCTCGTACATCGTGGCGCCACACCCCGAATAAGGAAAACAGAATAGCCGTGCGCGTGCTTCCAGATCCGGCTGTCGCAGCAGCCAACGGGTTTTCCGGGCTGGCGAATTAACCACACTATCAGGATACCATACAAATCGGCGATCAGCAAGTAAGTATTGTAGTTAATAGAGATATTACGCAGATCGCCGTCAATGGCAGGAAGGCCCATAAAATGACCAGAACTCTGTGGCTTCCATTCGGCTCACATCCGGATGCGGAGATGAGGCTGCTCTGTCTCCCGCATGCGGGTGCGGGCGCCTCCGTGTACCGAGCCTGGGGGCGCGAGTTGCCGCCGTCCGTCACCGTCTGCCCGGTCCAGCCTCCCGGGAGGGAGCGGCGCCAGGACGAGCTCCCGTTTACCAGCGTTGAACCGCTGGTTAAGGTTCTCGCGCAAGAGATAATTACCTCGGTGCGCTCCCCTTATGCCATTCTCGGCCACAGCACCGGCTCCCTGTGCGCGTTCGAGGTTATCCGCGAGCTGCGCGCGCTCGGCGGCCCGATGCCCGAACATCTCTTTGTGGCGGGCCGCCCTGCCCCTCAGGTTCCCGTGAAGGTTCACAATCTGGCCGACCTGTCCCTGGAAGAGCTTGCCCGGCTGCTGCGGGACCTGGGAGGAACACCCGAAGAGATACTGGCGGACGACGGCCTGCTGAGGAGAATGCAGCCGCTACTCGCCGCCGACTTCTGGGTCAATGAGCGATACACTTACCGGCCGGGCCAGCCGCTACACGTTCCCATAACAGCATTCGCCGGGCACGATGACGTGGTGGCCGAACCGCCCCAGCTTGCTGCCTGGCGCGAGCAGACCACGGTCGACTTCACCATGCGAACGCTCGATGGAGGGCATTTCGCGATATTTGATCACGCCCCGGAAGTCCATGCTTGCATTGCCAGTTCGCTGCGCTAGAACCTATCTCTCGCAGAGCTGGCGAAGGGATCTCCGAATGCTATTCTCTCAGGCCGGATCAAAGATGGCGGGCGTGTCGTTGGCCGGAATCACCGCGGCTGTGCTACCGGGCCGACTAGCAACCGGCGCCGCTGGCTGAGGCGGCGGCGCAGACCTGCTCGGCGAGGTCATGTAATCCCCTGCCCGCGCAATCCTTCCAGGATTGTTGCGGCACGGAGCGAAAGCAGACTAAATGACCCGGCATCCCCGATGCCGTGGCTCGACTCACACAGGCCGTTGAGAATTAGCGGTGGTGTGCTGTCCGTATGCGACCGCAGGAAATAGTTGGCCTCCACGAGGAGATAGCCGTCGGCATCGAACTGGAACTGGTCGATCACCCCGCTCAGCAACGCGGGGTACGGTTCCTGGTGAGGATGCGGTCCTAGGTCGCGGAACCCGGTCGCCAGAACGACTAGGTCCGCACGGTCCTCCATTACGTCGTTGGTGTGGACTTCTTCCACCTCGAACCACACGCCTGAGTCATCCACCTCAGCCCTGCGGACCTCGCTATTGCCGTGCACGAAAACCCGTTGTTCCCCGTCTATGCGCTGCTCGTAGATCAGTGCATATAGCCTGTGCAATACGTCGGCGTCGCTCGATGAGTAGTTCGTGGGCCGCATGTACGCGTCAAGCGTATCCTTGCCTGACCGGTTTGCCTTGAAGTAGTAGTTAGTAAACGCGGGGAAGAACCCCTCCTCGCTGAACGGGCTGGTGTCCTTGAGAGGCAAGCCGTATCTGCGCACATAGTTGACAATTCTTGCTTGCGGAAACCGGCTCGCCAGATCGAGGACGATCTCGACGGCGCTCTGGCTGCCGCCGATGACAGCTACCGACTTGGGCGGAGCCTGTGTCAGCTGCCGCACGGTGTGCAGGTACCGAGTAAGGTGGCAGACCCGTGGTGAGTCGAGCTTATCGAAGGGACTGGGCACGTACGGTGTGCGCCCGATACCCAACATCAGTGCGCGGCCGCGGCGGTATGAGCCGTCTGAGCAGGTCACCACGTACCCAGGCATGCCGTCAACCTCGGCTATCGCGATCTCGGTTACCCGCGCTCCGAACTCGGCCTGCGCCCGAAACTGGCGGGTCGCCCACTGAATGTACTGCGCGTACTCCTTACGCAGCGGAAACTCCATTGGCAGGTTGAGGTACTCGATGAGCCTGCCCTGCTCGAAGAGGTAATTGAGAAAGCTATAGCGGCTCCGCGGATTGCGCAGCATGACGAGATCGCGATACGGATGATTCTGCATATTGGAGCCATCCAGCAGCATCCCGCCCTGCCATACAGGATCCTGCTCAGCTTCCAGGAACAAGGCGGTAGTCCGCGGCGAGTCCTCCTGCAGCGCAATGGCGAGCGACAGGTTCGCCGGACCGAAGCCAACACCAAGCAAGTCGACGCACTCGGACGTCGATTCGGTAGCCTGGCCGTTCTGATGAGCGGTCATGATCCCTACTCAATGCGTGCGAGTCCGGCTAGGCCAACGCTCGGCCTGGTTAACCACGTCATGCCTCGGCGCTCGTTGTTCTGCGTGCGCATTGTTCTCCCCTCTCCCGCTAGGAGCGGCGACCAGGGCCGGATCCGCTCGCATCTCCTGGTAGCTGCGGAGCCACTTCTCCACATCGTCGCTCAAGCCCGCAGCGGAGATCACCACGTTCCCTCGCTCCCAGTCGACAGATCCCCGGGGCTGGATCCCCGTGCTGCCCAATACCTTTCGGTAGAACGGGTCGTCAGTCCGCCGCGCCTCACTCATCAGTGCGCCCACCTCGGGCGAGCACAGCTGCAGGCCCGGGCGTGGCGACCATGCCTCCAGCCCCGGCTCTGGGGGCAGCCCTATCGCCGTCATCAGCGCGGCCGTCACACCAGCTGGGTCAGCCCTGAGGTCATCGGAGTCGACCAGCACGTACGGGATATCCCGCTGGCGGCAGAATTCAAGGTGCCCGTGCAATGACTCCCACCCGCTTTCGAAGGGCGGGAACGTTCCTGCCCCGTAGAGCTCGCGCACAATACGCAACCGAGATGTGGTCGATAGTCGGGGATCACACATCACCAAGATCGGCGGTATCGTCCCGAGCCTGGTCAGCAAATCGAACTGGGTGGGGCTGAGCTGAAAGCTCATCTCCTTGACCAGCAAGCCGCTTCCTGGCGGTACGTCGGCAAGTGAAACCCGATTACCCGTGGCAATCTCCATCGGGTTGAGCAGGCAGTTCCTGACTGAGCTCGCGCCCTGATTCCCCCAGTAACAAGCCTCGAAGGGCTCGTGGCAGTGGTGCGTAATAGCCGAGTGCTGCCACAGCAGCCGTGCTACGGCGGTAGACCCTGTACGCGGTGGCGATACCAGAACTACCCGTGTGTTGTACACGCTGGCCAACTCAGCTTCCATGCTGCGCCACTCCCTCGGCGGACTTAGCCCGGCAACGGCTGCGCCCGCGGCCCCGCTTGAACCTCGTCACGCTCATCGCCCGCCCAGCGCCTGGTCCAGGTCTTCAATGATGTCGTCTACGTGTTCGAGCCCAATACTCAACCTGATCATGTCGGGAGGTACCTGGGCCAGTCCAGAGTTAGCTTCTCCGGCCTCGCTGTGGGTACCGATCGCGGGGATTGTCGCCGTGCTCTTGACCTGACCAAGATTGTTAGCCCGCCAGATGAGGTTGAATCGGTCCATAACCTCATGCGCGGCGCGGACGCCGCCGACTGGCCGGAAGCAAAGCAGGAATCCGAATCTGTTCACCGCTTCCTGGCCGTTAATGTCAGTGTCGACCAGCCACATGTCGCGCTTGGCGATGCTGTGGGAACGATGGGTCTTCAATCCCGGATAGAAGACCTCCGCAACGCTGCCGCATTCCGCGAGATGCTGGGCAACGCTGAGCGCGCTAGCCGACATCGTGTCTATCCTTCCGCGTAGCTCTCGGATGTCCGACAAGAGCGTCCACGCATTGAAAGGACTTATGACACACCCCATGTCCCGAACAGGACCACGACGAAGGTAGCCAGCAAAGTCCGTTGTCATCTCCGAAGGCTGCGCTCTCACCTGGAGATCGTGCCGGGCGATCACCGCTCCGCCCATGCTCCTGCCGCTGGCTCCGGCTGCCTTGGTGAGCGAGTGCACCACTACGTCCGCGCCGAGTGCCAACGGGCGTACCAGCGCGGGCGTTGCCAGTGTCGAGTCAATTATGAGCGGTATCCGTGCCTGGCCAGCCAGGGCCGCCAAGGCCGGTATGTCCACAAGTTGGACCGCTGGATTCGAAGGAGACTCCGCATAGAGGAACCGGGTGTCATCGTCGATGCACCGCTCCCATTCCTCGACCGACAGCGGGTCGCTGACCCAGCGGACGGAGACACCTCGTTCCTCTCCGTAGCGCTGGTTAAAGAGCGACATGGTGGACCCATAGCACGCAGACGAGGCGACTATGTTGAGCCTGGAGCCGACGGCAGTCGACAGAAACGGCATCGTGGCCAGGGTCACCGCGGTCATTCCTGTCGTAGCCAGGGCAGCGCTCACGTTGGCATCGACGTGATAGCCCTCGAGCGCCGCAACGGTGCGCTCCAGGTACCGGACCGTCGGGTTACCCCGTCGCGAATACACCCAGGCGTCGCTCTCACCCGCCGCGGCGGCACGCAACGCCTCCGTCGACTCGAAGTGCTGAGCGGTCGCCAGGTAGGCGGGCTCGCTCAACGAGCCGAGGTGACTCGCCGACTCGGCGTGATCATAGGACCCGCGGACGGCCAAGGTCGTGAAACGGGGACCATCGCTACAGCACCTCATCTTCCACTCCGGTCAGCCCCATGCGCACGAGCAGTTCCTTCCGGTCCCGTCAAGGCTGTGCGTCATTGACGTTCAGTGCGGCGCAAACTAACACAAGACCAATTAAACCATCGCCGCCCTGTCGCCTACCAGAGCGAGGGACCACCTTCGTTGACAGCTTGCAGTCTGTCATGCGCATCCCCGATGATTACGTCATGGCTACGGTCCGACGAGCCGACATGTTCACCGAGGACGGCAAGCCATCCGACGACGACCCGCGTGAGCACAGAGTAAGGCTGCGTAATGAGCGCGTCACACTGGCCGAGTCCCTGCGCTGTCAGCGCCTCACATTGGAGATGAAGTGCTCAGGCCTTGACGCGGAGGCTATGGCGCGGCGTTCCGTCGAGCCGTCGACGATGTCGCTCCTGGGGCTGGTCCGGCACCTGGCCGAGGTGGAGCGTGCGACGTTCGGCGGGATGATGGCTGGCCAGGACGTGCCCCGGCTGTTCAGCTCAGAAACCGACCGTGACGGTGACTTCGATGGTACGGTTCCCGACCCCCAGGTGGTTGCGGAGGCATGGGACGCATGGCGTGCGGAGGTGGACTTCGCCACGCGGTTCACGGCCGAGGCGCCCAGTCTTGACGTCACCGGCGACGACCCCTTGAATCAGCATGGCAGCGGCGGCGGGCCGATGTCGCTGCGCGAGGTGCTGGTCGGAATGATCGGGGAGTACGCCCGCCACATGGGTCACGTCGACCTGCTGCGCGAGCGGATCGACGGCCGCCTGGGCCAGTAATGATCGTGGGAAGGGCGCTCCGGACCCGCGTCACGGCGAGCTAGCTTCCTGCGGCTCCCGGCAGCCGCAGCCGCTTCAGCAGGAGAGCGTTCACCGCGACCAGGAAGCTCGATCCAGACATCGACAGCGCCGCGATCTCGGGCCGGAGCACGAGCCCGAAGGCGGGCTCGAAGACGCCGGCGGCGACCGGCAGCGCGACCGAGTTGTAGCCGATCGCCCAGCCCAGGTTCTGGCGCATCTTGCGCACAGTGCCGCGGCCGATCCGCAGCGCGGTCGGCACGTCCAGCGGGTCAGAGCGCATCAGGACGACATCAGCGGTCTCGATGGCCACGTCCGTGCCGGCGCCGATCGCGATACCCAGGTCGGCCTGCGCCAGTGCCGGGGCATCGTTGACGCCGTCGCCGACCATCGCGACCCTTCTCCCGGCCCGCTGGAGTTCGGCGACCTGGCCGGCCTTGTCGCCGGGCAGCACCTCCGCGATGACCGTCGCCACGCCGAGCCGCCCGGCGATCCGCCGGGCGGTTGCCTCGTTGTCCCCGGTCAGCATCACCACCTCGATCCCCGCCTGGCTCAGCTCCGCGACGGCAGCCGCGGCCGTCGGACGCGGCGCGTCGGCGATCCCGATGAGCGCGACGGCGCGGCCGCCGGCGGCGACCCAGACAACGCTCCGCCCCGACGAGGTCATCTCGTCACGGCGGGCCGCCAGCCCGCCCAGGTCGATGCCTTCCCTGGCCATCAGCCGGTTGTTGCCGACCGCGACCGCCTCACCGTCCACCCGGGCCAGCGCTCCGTACCCGGGCACGTTCTCGAATCCGGCCGCGCTGGCGGCGGGGATGCCCAGGCCCTCCGCGTGCGCCACGACCGCCTGCGCCAGCGGGTGCTCAGACTCCCGTTCCACCGCCGCGGCCAGCCGCAGCACCTCACGTTCCGGCAGGCTGCCGGTGATGACGTCGGTGACCTCAGGCTCGCCCTTGGTGAGCGTGCCGGTCTTGTCCATCACCACCACCTGGATACTGGCTGAGGCCTCAAGCGCCAGCGCGTTCTTGAACAGGATGCCCCGCTTAGCGCCGAGCCCGGTCCCCACCATGATCGCCGTGGGGGTCGCCAGGCCCAGCGCGTCCGGACAGGTGACCACCACCACCGTGATGGCGAAGAGCATCGCCGCCGCGAACGACCTGCCCACGAGCAGCCAGGTCAGCAAGGTAGCCGCACCGCCGGCCAGCGCGACGAGCACCAGCCAGAACGCGGCCCGGTCGGCGAGCCGCTGCCCGGGCGCCTTGGAGTTCTGCGCCTCCTGCACGAGCTTGACGATCTGGGCGAGTGCGGTATCGGCGCCGACCTTGGTGGCCCGTACCCGCAGCGTCCCGTTCTTGTTGATCGTCGCGCCGATCACCGGCGCGCCCGGGACCTTGGAGACCGGCAGGCTCTCCCCGGTCACGACGGACTCGTCCACCTCGCTCAGGCCCTCTTCCACCACGCCGTCCACCGCGATCTTGTCGCCGGGCCGCACCAGCAGCAGGTCCCCTGCCACTACTTCCGCCGTGGTGACCTCGACCGGCTGGTCGCCCCGGAGCACCGTGGCTCTGGGCGGAGCCAGGTCGAGCAGGGTGCGGATCGCGTCGCTGGCCCCGCCTCTGGCCCGCATCTCGAACCAGTGGCCGAGCAAGACGAAGGCGGCAAGGACGGTGGCTGCCTCGTAGAAGGTATCGCCGCCGCCGGTCAGGGTGACGGCTAGCGAGTACGCCCAGCCGGTACCGATCGCGACGGCGACCAGGACCATCATGTCGAGCGTGCGGGCCCGCAATGCCCGCACAGCGCCGTCGAAGAAGATCCACGCCGAATAGAAGATCACCGGCAGGCTCAGCAGCAGCAGCCAGACATCGTCGCGCAGGCCAAACGGCGCGGCCACCGTGAAGCCGAGCACGCTGCGGCCGATCGGGGACCACAGCAGGATCGGGACCGACAGCGCCGCCGCGACCACGAACCGGTTGCGCATGTCCGCGACCATCGCCGCCATCGACCGGCCCGCATGGCCGCCGTGGCCCATCATCTCGGCAGGGACCGGCGCGCCGGGCGCGGCGGCCGGCTCGTGGACCGGCGCGCCAGGCGCGGCGGCCGGCTCGTGCGCGTGCTCCGCCGGCCCGGGCGCTGCCGTGATCGCCGCGCCGGCCTCGGGGCCGACGGCCGCCGCTGCCATCGGGTCGCAGACGTGCGATGGCACGGACTGCCCGGCGCAGTGGTAACCGCATTCCCGCACCCACCCCCGCAACTCGGCGACCGACGTCCTCGCGGGGTCGAAGCTGACCGTGGCGGTCTGTGACACCGGGTTGGCCTCTACCCGGGCGACTCCCGGCCGGCGACCGAGCACGCTCTCGACCACGGCCTTCTCGCTGGCCCAGTTCAGCCCGTCTACCTGCAGCACGGTCGTCGCGACCTGGCCGCCGCTCACTGCGGCCCGCCGTGCTCGCGGGCCGTTCCCTGCTTCGTCATGGGCCATTCCTTGCCTGCGCATCACCGCACGTCACCATCCTGCTGTTCCGGTCCAAGATCGCCTTGGTGCCCGTAGGCGGTCAGGCCGCAGCGACAGGCCACGGGCGGCCCCGATACTCAGCCTGGGTGACCTCAGCCTCCTGTCAGCTGCCGCAATCGCGTTCCTGACGATGAGGAGCTCGTCATAGCCGCCACTGGTCGCCTTCAGCCGCAGGCCCACTCCTGGCAGCACGGACCGGTACAACGCCACGCTACCTGCCACCGCCGGGCGCGGCGCTCGGCGCTGGCAGTTCTGAGGTTCGGGGCGGTAGCCGGCAGCGCTGTCAGGACGCGACGGCCGACTTCTTCAGGGCGCCACGGCCGACCCTGGCGATCTGGCGGCTCTGGGCGACCAGGTTTCCAGCGCTGTCCCAGACTTCGGCCTCTTCGTCGAACCAGCCGCCGCTGACATGCCGGCACCTGGCCGCGACGCTCAGCAGGCCAGGCGCCGGGACCATGCGCATGTGCATGGTGAGCTCGACCGTCGGCGCCCAGCCGGTCGCCCCGAGGCCGAAGACCACCGGCGGCAGCCCGTCGACGGCCAGTGCCAGCATCAGGGCATCCGGCGCCCGGTCCTCGCGCAGCCCGAAGTAGCCCCGCATTTCCGGCACCCCGGCCGGCTCACCGTGCCGCCAGCCGATCACCGCAGGATCGAAGAGCATCCGGATCTGGCCGGCGAAGCCGGCTGTTCCGTCTTCCGCGACCGTCCCCGGCCACGGGCCTAGCTCCACGCAGTCCTGCGGCGGCGGCAGCTTCGGTGGCGTGCCCGTCCAGCTCAGCTCCGCGGACGTCGCGGCGGACTGCGGCGTCGGCAGGCTGTCGGGGACGGCGCCGGTAGTCACCGTCGTCTCGAGTATCGCCTCGTCGTCCTGCACCAGCGTGGCCCGCGCGGTCGCCGCCGTCCGGCCGGTCTTGAGCCAGCTGACGTGGATCTGCGCCGGAGCCAGGCGCGCGACCCGCAGGAAATGCGCGCTCGTCGCGACCGGATGCGGCAGTGGCGAGCAGTCGAGCACCGCACGCAGCACCGTCGCGATCAGCACGCCGCCGTTCACCGCTGGCGGCGTCTTCCCGCCCGGCGCGACCAGGGCGAACCGCTGATCGGGATGCGCTTCGTAGCGCCCGTCGCCGGATCGGCGGACAGCCGTAGCCTCGTCAAAGATGGTCATACCTGCAAGCTCCCGAGGCTCCCGTTTAGATCTATATACGTCAGGCCGAGCGTGATGGGTAAGTACGTGGTATCACGCCCACAATTCGCCTTCGAGCCTGGCCTCCGCTTCGGCGAGCGTCCCGCTGTAGGCGCCGGTGGACAGGTACTTCCAGCCACCGTCGGCGATCAGCACCGCGATGTCGGCCCGCTGGCCCGCGGCTTGCGCCTTGCTCGCCAGCGCCAGGCCAGCGTGGAGCACGCAGCCAGCCGAGATGCCGGCGAAGATGCCCTCTTCGTGGACGAGCTGCCGGGTGCGACGCAGCGCGTCGGCAGCGGAGACGGAGTAGCGGGAGGTCAGCACCTTGTCGTCGTAGAGCTCGGGCACGAAGCCCTCGTCCATGTTCCGAAGCCCGTAGACAAGCTCGCCGTACCTCGGCTCGGCAGCCACGATCCGCACTCCGGGCACGTGCTCGCGCAAGAACCTGCCGGTGCCCATCAACGTTCCTGTGGTGCCCAGGCCTGCGACGAAGTGGGTCAACTCCGGTAGATCGGCGAGCAGCTCAGGGCCAGTCGTCTCGTAGTGAGCCCGCCAGTTGGCCTCGTTTCCGTACTGGTACAGCATCACCCAGTCCGGATTCTCGGCGGCCAGGCCCTTGGCCACCCGCACCGCCTCGTTGGAGCCGCCAGCGGCCGGCGAGTAGATGATCGACGCGCCGTACATCTGGAGCAACTGAGTCCGCTCGGCTGACGTGTTCTCCGGCATGACGCAAATGAGCTTGTAACCCCGCAACCGCGCGATCATCGCCAGGGAGATGCCGGTGTTGCCGGACGTCGGCTCCAAGATGGTGCTGCCGCGGCGCAGCCGCCCGTCGCGCTCGGCTGCGAGGATCATCCACAACGCGGCCCTGTCCTTGACCGAGCCGGTCGGGTTCCTGTCCTCCAGCTTGGCCCAGAGTCGCTGCTCCGGTCCCGGCGACAGATGCGGCAGGCCGACCAGCGGGGTGCGGCCTACCGCGTCAAGCAGCGAGTCGTAGCGCATCTCCCCCGCCTGCCCTCAGCCGCCATCGCGGACAGCTCAGCGCATACCGCCGGCAACGGCGGGAAGCACGGTCACCGTGTCCCCGTCCTTGACCTTCGCGTCAAGTCCGCCGAGGAACCGCACGTCCTCGTCATTCAGGTACACGTTCACGAACCGCCGCAGGCCCGAGTCGTCTACCAGCCGGCCACGCAGTCCGGCGTGCCTGGTGTCCAGGTCCGCGATCAGCTCGTCAAGCGTGTCGCCAGACCCCTCAACCGACTTCGCACCGCCGGTGAAGGTGCGCAGGATGGTCGGGATTCGGACATCGATGGCCATCAGTAACTCTCCAGATATCGGGGTGACTGCCGATGAAACAACTCGCGCGGCGCCTCGATCATTCCGCAGCGCCTCCGCTGAACTGAATCTCCTCCTCGGTGACCTGCCCGTCGACGATCAGGAACGACCGCACCTCGGCCTCGTCCGGCTCCCTGGTGGACACGAGCAGGTAGTGCGCCGATGGCTCGGTGGCGTAGGAGATGTCGGTGCGCGACGGGTAGGCCTCGGTAGCCGTGTGCGAGTGGTAGATCACGACCGGTTCCTCCTCGCGTTCGTCCATCTCCCGCCAGACTCGCAGTTGCTCCATCGAATCGAACCGGTAGAAAGTCGGTGATCGCTCAGCGTTGGTCATGGCGATGAATCGCTCTGCCCGGTCACTGCCCGCTGGCCCGGCGATGACACCGCAGGCCTCATCAGGGTGGTCGGCCCTGGCGTGCGCGATGACCTGGTCGACGAGAGCGCGGGGGATGGTCAGCATGGCCGTGATCGTAACCGTTGCTCACGACAGCGCGGCTACCAGGCTCTCCTGGAGGTAAGCCAGCCACTGGTAGACCTGCACCGAAAAATTACGCGGGTCATCGGAGTCGGCATCCTCGCGCAGGCCGTCGAAGTCGTCGGTGACTCCCAGCCGGACCCCGAGCGCGAGCCGCACGTCGTTCAGCGACCTCAGCCACGCCTCGGCCTGGCCGTGGCTGAGCCTGACACGCCCGCCGCGAGGCGGCAGCGTCGCCAAAAGCGTCGACGCCGACTCGACCTTGGCCGACCGGAGCCCTGATTCGGTGAACCTGCGGAACTCCTGCGCTGCCTCCGGATCGTCCCGGTAAGCATCAGGCAGCAGCCGCGCGACCACCGGGTCGTCTGGCATCTCCGCGCCGTCAGGTGACATCGGATCGGTCATGCCGACCATGGCGGCGAACTCGTCCTCCAGCGGAGCCTGAATACCCGGCTCGATCAGCTCGACGACCTGCTCCACCAGTTCCCTGATGATGGCCGCTTCCGGCTGAGCGAACCGCGCGGTAACCCCGTCCGAAGTGGGGCGAAACCACGCCATCGGCTCCTCCGGGTTGGTGTGATACTCGGAACTCACGTGTCGTGACTGACCGTCGCCCACAAGCCATATCCGTGCAGGGTCTCGGCGTTGCGCTCCATCGACTCCCGGGCACCCGCCGCCACCACCGCCTTGCCCTTGTGGTGCACGTCGAGCATCAGCTTCTCTGCCTTGGGCTTGGGATAACCGAATACCCTCTGGAGCACATAAGTCACGTAGTCCATCAGGTTTACCGGATCATTCCAGACGATCGTGAGCCACGGCTTGTCGACAAGCGACTGCTCGTCCGTCTCCGGCCGCTGGAGTTCAACTGGTGCGACGCTCAAAACACGCCACCTCCCCTCGTCCCTAGTGTTTCACTGCCCCGGAGCGGCTCCGCCATCCAGCGCCGACCGAGTTACCCCGGAGCGCACGGCTCAGCACGGCCGCCGGCGAGAACGCCGCGATGCCTTATACAGCTCGAATTAGTATCATTAGCCCCATTCGACATGTTAGGGGTCGCGGCAGCCGTCGGATCGGGACCTTCGTAGGCTTCCCACTTCGGAGGTCGAGCTCACCGACGACCAGTTCGACGCGATCTCCGCGCCCCGCTAGCTGGCGCAACGCTCGCCGACGCCTGTCGGCGGTTCGCGGTGGCCTGTTGGTGGTTCGTGGCGGCTCCCAGCGGCCCGCGACGCCCTCGGCGTCTCGGCTTCACTCGAATTAGTTCACCTGATACCAGGCATATCGGAGCGCAAAAGTGGTTCCAAGTGGGGGTAAGTGCGGGGCGCCTACTGTGAGGGTGGAGATTTAGGGGGTTTACGTTATTTGGGGAAGCTGTAGTTCTGGAGGAGGACCGCCGCGGCGGAGAGTGTCGCGCAAGGAGCGGGTCGCGGGTCGTTCGCCGGGGCGGCGAGTGTGGGTGGGGTGGCCGTGCGGGGGGCGAGATCATCGGCACAGGCTCACTCCAGGCGGCCAGGGACCGGCACCGGCAAGCGCTCAGCGGGCTGCCCTCGTCCGCTGTCCGCCTGGCCCAGGGAGCGCCCGCCATCCCCACCAGATTCGAGCCAGGCTCAGCTTGACGGCAAGGCCGGGCGGCAGCGGCTAGTGCGCCGGCTCAGGCCCCGGGCAGGGATTCGTAGATTTCCTTGCATTCCGGGCAGACCGGAAAACGCTTCGGGTCACGATTCGGCACCCACACCTTGCCGCAGAGCGCGACGACCGGGGTCCCGTTCACTGCGCTGTCCATGATCTTGTCCTTCAGCACGTAGTGCGCGAACCGCTCATGGTCGCCGTCACCTGTGGACAAGTCGGGCCGGACATCGGGGTCGACCTTCGTGCCGCCCGCTGGGAGTACTTCTGTCACGGCTGCCAGTTTACGCGCTCACCGCTACCGGCCGCGGCTGGCCGCCAGCACCCGTTAGTTGAGCACCGGGTCATCGGGGTAGGTGGACAGCAGCGCCATCTCACCACCTTGCCGCCGGAGCACCGCCGGATACAGCCGGTCTGGCTCTGCCGCGAACGCGTCCTCAGGCAATCCGTCAAGCACGAGCCAGGCCCCAGCATCGATCTCGGATTCCAGCTGGCCCGCACCCCAGCCCGCGTACCCGGCGAATACCCGAAGCGACGTGATCCCGCCGGCCAGCAGCTGAGGTGGCGCGCCCAGATCGACCAGTCCGATCCGGGACATCAGCTTCGACCCGGACAGCGAACGCCAGCCGATCGGCTGATCGTCTCCCTTGGGCAGCGCGAGTGCGAGTGCGCTGTCGGGGGCGACCGGTCCGCCCTGGAAGAGAACCGACGGGCCCGTGACGAACTCCGACCACGGCTCGAGCACTTGCTGGACCGGGATCTCGCTCGGCCTGTTGAGCACGACGCCCAGCGTCCCTTCCTCCAGGTCGTCCTCCACGATCAGCACGATCGTCCGCCGGAAGTTGGCATCGCCCAGCAGCGGCGTGGCGGCCAGCAGCTGGCCCGTCCGCGATTCCTCCTGCATGTACCCATGATGCTCCACCTGCCGGGTGCACCGGCTATCAGGGAGCCGCGTGCGTCAGAACAGCAGGCTGGAGAGCTTGCCCCTGGCCCTGGTGACCCTCGGGTCTCTGGGTGGCAGGATCTCGAACAGGCTGAGCAGGTGCACTCGAACCTTGTCGCGGTCGGCCGCCGCGGTCCGCTGGAAGGTAGCCAGCAGGCGGTCGAAGCTCGCCTCGACTTGCCCTGCGGCCAGCTCGAGGTCGGCGGCTTTGGCCTGCGCCTCCACGTCGTCAGGACGCTCCTGCGCTGCCCGCAGCACCTTCGACTGGTCGTAGGAACTCACCCGCCGGAAGAGGTCCACCTGAGCCAGCCACGCCTTCGCCACCGGGTGGTCGGGCGATTCCGCGAGCACTTGCTTCAACGCGACGGCGGCACCATCAAGATCGCCGGAGTCCATCGCCTCCTGGGCGGCACGGAATCCTGGTTCGGCGAGCATCTGGTCCGCCGGGCCAGCAGGTCCGCGGCCCGCACCCGCACCGCCCGCACCCGCACCGCCCGCACCCGCAGCGCCCGCACCCGCACCGCCCGCACCCGCAGCGCCCGGACCGGCCCGCCCGACTCCCGCAACCTCGTCAGCACCCCCGGCCTGGCCCGCACCCCCGGCCTGGCCCGCATCGGCGCTCGCCGCTTCCGGACCGGCCGCCGTCGCGGTGCCTTGCGGCGGCGCTGGCATGCCGAGCTGCTCGGCCACCTGGAGCATCTGGCTAATCCACTCGCGCACCTGCGCCTCAGGCAGCGCACCGAGGAAGCCGTCCACGAGCTGGCCGCCGATTACGGCGACTACCATCGGAATCGACTGGACCTGGAGGGCGGCGCTGAGCTGCGGGTTGGCGTCTACGTCCACCTTGGCGAGCATCCAGGCGCCCGCCGCCTCGGTCGCAAGGCGTTCGAGCAGCGGCCCGAGTTGCTTACACGGTCCGCACCACTGCGCCCACAGGTCCACGATCACCGGGACCGACTGCGACCGGGTGACCACATCGGCGTTGAAGGTCGCGTCGGTGACCTCGATCACGAACGCGGACCCGCCATCGGCCGCCGACTCGGCGGCCTGCTGCTTGCGCTTAGTTGCGGCCTGCCGGGCGCCTAGATCCACGGCACCGCTCATGGAGAAGTTTCGCGGCTGTTGCATGACTCCATCCTGCCGTATGAACGTCATCGCTCAGGCACCGAACGTGCCCGCACGGGGGCACAGCCCGCCCGCGCACAGTACGGCCAGCCGAAATGCTGCCCATAACGTGCTGCCAGCAGGATCAGAAGGCCGGCGCCTCGGAATAGCCGCCCCACTCCTGTCGCAGCGCACCGCAGATTTCACCCAGGGTCGCTTCGGCCAGCGCGGCCTCGATCATCGGGGGGATCATGTTCTCGCCGGACCTGGCCGCGGCGAGCATCGCCGCCAGCGCCGAATCCACCGCTGCCTGGTCCCGGTCGGAGCGGCGCTGCGCGAGGTCACGAACCTGCGCGCGTTCCACTTCGTGGCTCACTCGCAAGATCTCCACCGGCTTCTCGACAGTATCGGTATGGCAGTTGACGCCGACGACCTTCTTCTCGCCTTTCTCAAGCTGCCGCTGATAGCTGAACGAGGCCTCGGCGATCTCAGCCATGAACCAGCCCTCTTCGATCCCGCGCAGGATTCCGCCGGTCATCGTCCCGTCCGGGCTCATCGACCGGATCTTCGCGAAGATCTCCTCCGCCTCGGCTTCCAGCCGGTCGGTCAGCGCCTCGACGTACCAGGAACCGCCAAGCGGATCGGCGACGCTGACGACGCCTGTCTCCTCCATGATCACCTGCTGCGTTCGCAGCGCGATCTCCGCGGCCTTCTCGCTGGGCAGCGCGAGAACCTCGTCGAGCGCATTGGTATGCAGCGAGTTCGTCCCGCCGAGTACCGCGGCGAGAGCTTCGATCGCGGTGCGCACCACGTTGTTGTCGGGCTGCTGAGCGGTCAGTGACACGCCGGCCGTCTGGGTGTGGAAGCGAAGCCACTGGGCGCGTTCGGTCTTCGCGCCGTACACGTCACGCATCCAGCGGGCCCAGATCCGCCGCGCCGCGCGGAATTTGGCTATCTCCTCGAAGAAATCGATGTGCGCGTCGAAGAAGAACGAGAGGCCGGGTCCGAAGACATCGATGTCCAGGTCGCGGGACAGGCCGAGCTCGGCGTAACCGAACCCGTCCGCGAGCGTGAACGCCAGTTCTTGCGCCGCCGTCGATCCCGCCTCCCTGATGTGGTAGCCGGAAACCGAGAGCGGCTTGTAGTCGGGGATCTCGGCAGTGCAGTACTCCATCAGGTCCCCGATCAGCCGCAAGTGCGGCTGCGGCGGGAAGAGCCACTCCTTCTGCGCGATGTACTCCTTGAAGATGTCTGTCTGCAGCGTCCCGTTCAGCTTCCCCAGATCCGCACCCTGACGCCGCGCGGCGGCCAGGTACATGCAGAACACCGGCACAGCAGGCCCGCTGATCGTCATGGACGTGGTGACGTCGGCCAGCGGAATGCCGGAGAAAAGCACGTCCATATCGGCTGCGGAGTCGATGGCAACGCCGCAATGACCGACCTCGCCCAGCGAACGCTGGTCATCGGAATCACGGCCCATCAGCGTCGGCATGTCGAAGGCGACCGAGAGCCCGCCGCCGCCCGCGGCAAGCAGCATCTTGTACCGCTGGTTGGTCTGCACCGCGTTGCCGAAACCGGAGAACTGCCTGATCGTCCAGGTCCTGCCGCGGTAACCAGCCGGATAGAGCCCTCGGGTGAACGGGTACTCCCCCGGCCAGCCGATCCGCTCGAAGCCGGGGACGACGGCACCCTCAGGCGGTCCGTAGACGGGATCCACCTCGACTCCGGACAACGTGCTGAAGTCGGCGTCGCGCACCCTGGACTCGTCGTACCGGCGCTGCCAGCGTTCCCGGCCGAAGTCGTCTCCGAGGTGGTCAGCGTGATCGGCTGCGGATTGAGCGCTCATGATGGTCCTCCGGCACCTGGGCGGGCGCGCTAGCAGCAGTTAGTAGGACGTCCTACTAACTGCCTCGTCCCAGTGTATGACGGGCCGAGTGCCTGACCACCGGATGCCCAACCATCGCGAGCCCAACCATCGCGAGCCCAACCATCGGGGCCGCTGCGCCGTCTAAGCAGACGTGATGTCCCCGCGGTTACCCGGTAACCCGCCAGGCTCCTGACCTAACCAGGCCCGCGCCGAATGTGTGGTACAACGAATGCGAAATATCGCCAACGGATCCGGCTGCCTCGCCTTGGCTGGTGACGTGGTGCCCGTGCAGACATCGTGGTCCAGGCCGTCCGCGGCGACGGTCAAGCAAGGAAGCTCAGTGGCCAGGCTCCGATCCGGTGACCACGCCGCAGCCGAGGAACTGTTCAACGCGTCCTATCCGAGGCTGGCCGGCTGGGTCAGGCGTCTCGTCGACGACGACGAGACCGCGCACGAGATCGCGTCCGAGGCGTTCACCCGGCTGCTCGCACGCTGGTCGGGACTGGACAACCCGCAGAGCTACCTCTACATGATCGCGACGAACCTGGTCAGAGATCACTGGCGCAAGACCAGCAGGGAGCGGCGTGCCATCCGGACCATGACCGCGGCTGGCCCGCTCGAGCCGGCCTGGCAGCCGGTCCAGGACGTTGACGTTCGCGACTTGATCGAGGGGCTGCCGCCCAGACTGCGAAGTGCCTTTTTGTTGCATTACTACGCAGGTTTCGGAGTCAAGGAGGTCGCCGCGATGCTTGGCCGGCCGGAGGGGACCGTCAAGGCCGACCTGCATCACGCTCGCGCCAGGCTCAAGGCCGCGGTGGGTGAGATCGCATGACCGAACCTCGTGACCCGATCGACGACTGGCTGCGGACCGACGTCGAACTGATGATGCCGCGACCCGGAGCCTTCGAGCAGATCCACCGCAGGGCGCGGCGGCGCAAGGCGGTCAGAGCCACGAGCAGCGCCGCCGGGGTAGCCATCCTGGTCGCGGCCGGCGCCGCGCTGCCGCAGGTCGCGTCGGCGCTGCTGCCTAGTCAGGGCAGCCAGGCCAACGTGGGCGGAGCTACCTCGCCGCAGCGCTCCACGACGCACCCGCCTGGCGGCAGATCCACGCGGCCGTCCCCCGTCTCCACCTCGCATCGTGGCCGGGCGCTGCCGATCACAAGCACCGCGGTCCCGCCGGTCACCCCGTTCCGGGTCAGCTCGGTCACCTTCGTGAACCAGTCGGTCGGTGCCGTGATCGGACAGGCAGGCAGCACCTGTGCGACCGGATCATGCACGGCTGTGGCCGGCACGCCGAATTACGGTCGGTCCTGGTGGATGGCGGGCGCGCCGCGGGCCGGGGCACCGAACGGGGACTATGGCGTCAGCCAGATCCGGTTCCTCGACCCGCGCGATGGCTGGGCTTACGGCCCCGAACTGTTCGCCACGCACGACGGCGGCGCGACCTGGACCAAGGTCAGCGGCCTGCCCTCCGGTCGCGTCATCGACTTGGCAACCGTCGGCAGCCGGGCGTTCGCCGTGGTCGCGACGTGCACCGGCAGCGGCAGTGACTACGCCGGAGACTGCACGAGCTTTCAGCTCGTCTCGGCCGGGTTCGACTCCGACCGATGGATGCCAGTGCCCGGTGCCGCCGCCAGCCTGCCGGTACGACCAGGCGGCCTGCAGCTGACCGGGCAGTACGGCTACCTGCTGGCCGGCCGGATCCTGTACGCCGGCCCGGTCACCGGGGGCGCCTGGCATACGGTCACCGGCAACGCCGCGACCCGGCCGCCGTGCCTGAGCGCCACCGTTGCCGCAGCGCGGGCACGGCAGCCGGCCGCGCTCATCGCGCCCGGTTCGCCGGGCCAGCTCTTCCTGGCCTGTGGCGGTGCTGTCAGCGCTCGGCAGAACGTCCCTGGACCGCTGACGCTCTATGAGTCGCCCGATTCCGGCCTGGACTGGTCGCGGAAGGGCACGATCGCGGCGGCAGGAACGCCCACCTCGCTGGCCGTCGCCCCGGTCAGCGGGACGCTGGTGCTGACGACCAGCAGCGGCATCTTCAGCTCAGCCGACCAGCGCGACTGGCGCCCGGCCGGCCTTGGCGGGCCGGTTCCGACCGGCGGCTTCGCGTTCGTCGGCATGACAACCACCACCGAGGGCGTTGCCGTGCCAGCGGACTCGCTGGGCGAGATCTTCATCACGGGAGACGGCGGCCTCGACTGGCAGGCCGTCGTGATCAAATAACGCGAGCCGCCCGTCAGCCCGTCAGCCGACGAAATCGCCTGCCGCGACCCGCAGGTCCCTGAGCAAGCTGACCAGCTTCTCCAGATCCCGGCTGTCGTAACCACCCATGCCGAACTCGGCCGCCATCAGGTCGGCCGTGGCCAGCCGGACCATTTCCCGGCCCGCCGGGGTGATCTCCGCCAGCGTGCCGCGCCTGTCGTTCGGGTTCGGCCTGCGGACCACGAGCCTGGCATGTTCGAGCCGGTCGATCGTGTTAGTGACGCTCGTCGGGTGCACCATCAGCCGCTCGCCGATGAGCCGGAGCGGCAACGCTCCGTCGCGGCTGAAACTCAGCAGTACCAGTGCCTCGTACCTGGCGAACGTCAGCCCGAACGGGCGCAGCAGCGAATCGAGTTCGCCGAGCAGGATCTGGTGTACGCGCATGATCGAGGTCACCGCAGCCATGGCAGCGGAGTCACCGAACCGGCGTTCCCAGATAGCGGCCGCGCGCTCTATCGGATCGAACGGCAGCTCCATCGGCTTGCGCACAGCCACAACGTACCGGGCCGACCGCCGAAACGCGCCAGACCCGGCCTGGCTCGGCGGCACGCCGCGACACGCCGAGTGCCGAAGTGATCCGCCGCTCGCGCGCGCATCGCGACGGCGCCAGCGGCCTGCTGGCACGCCGGTCCCTCCCGTCCTGTCCGCCTTTGAGCCGCGCATTACGCCCGCTAGAGAGATCCGCACCGTTACAGGCGATTCACAGCCCGACGTTTACCAGGAGAAACAGTGCTGGAGAAGGTCCCTTCAGCAAGTTATATTCCGTCCTTGGGGAGCACGTGACCGAGACCAGAACGAGGGGGCGGTATGCAGTCCGGTCACGCCGTGACCGCTATCGCTCCGGTACGCAGCTCCGGCGTCGGCGTCCGGAACGCGCAGGGCTGGGCAATTCGGCTGGCCAGCTTCCGGCTCGATCCGGCGGAACTAGGCGGCGTGGCACTTGGTGTCGTGACATCGCGCTGCGCGGCTTCTGCCGCGCTGGTCGGGCTGTTGTCCGGCCGGACGGCGCCTGCCTATGGCAGCCTGCGCGTACTCGGCTATGACGTCGGCACGCTGGCGGGCCGCGCAGCAGTCCGTGCCAGGGTCGGAGTCGCAGCCAAGGGCACCCTGCCGTGGCCGGGGATCAAGATCCGCGGGCTGGTCGACCGGGCAGCAAAGCTCTCTGGCCAGCCCGCCTCAGCTCGGCACTTGCTGGTAGCGGCGATCATCGACCGGCTGGCGCTGACACCCTGGGCGGACGTACCGCTCCGCGCGGTGCCCGAGCTTGTCGCCGCGAAGACGCGGCTCGCCGCCGCCTGCGTGCACCAGCCTGAGCTGCTCATCGTCGACGGCCTGCTCGACCACCTCTCCCTGCTCGACCGGACTGTCCTGATCGACGTCCTGCGGGCGCTGACACATGACACTCCGGTCGTCGTCCTCGGCCGGGACGCCGACGTGCTCCTGCTGCTCTGCGACCAGCTCGCGGTGCTCGCACGCGGCATCCTGATCGGAAGCTGCCTGGCACCAGTACGCTCACCAGCCGCCGCGGCTTCCGCCTGGTAAAGAATGATGCCGCACGGTCGGCCGGCAGCAGGGCACGAGCCAGATCGCCAGCCGCAAACGGGGATTGCAACGTCAGCGCCGGACAGTAGGCTGCATCCCATGGATTGGAACCTGTACAAGTGCGGTCGCGCAGGTCACATTACGTACGCGCCGGACGAGTCTCAACTGCGGGCGCATATGCATGCCAGGACCGGCTCGGCCGAGCTCTGGCAGTGCCTGCGCTGCGGGACGTACGTCACCGGCGAGCCGCACGGCACGGGACCGGCCGCGCAGGCTCCCATGGTGAAGCGGGGTAAGCAGATCCGCGGCGACCTCATCCTGCGCCTGTTCGCAATAGAGCGGGCATTGCGTGTCCTGCTGTTCGGAGTCGCCGCGTACGGGATCTGGCGGTTCGCGAGCTCGCGGCTGACGCTCACCCAGGCGATCAACCGGGACGTCCCGATCGTGCGCTCGCTCTTCAAGCAACTCGGCTTCAGCATCAGTCACTCGCTGCTCAGCAAGGTGCAGAGCCTGCTGCACGTCAGCTCCACCAAGCTCACCGTGCTCGCTATCGCCGTGACCGGGCTCGCTGTAGTCTCGGCGATCGAGGCGTTCGCGCTCTGGCAGGCCCGGCGCTGGGGCGAGTACTTCGCGATGATCGTGACTTCCCTCGGCCTGCCGTTCGAGATCTACGAGCTCTACGACAAGGTGACTGCGACTAAGGCGACGCTCTTCATCTTGAACCTGATCCTGGTCGCGTACCTGGTCACCAGCAGGCGCCTGTTCGGCGCGCGCGGAGGCAAGGAAGCCTACGAGGCAAGGCTGCGCTCGGACTCGGTACTCGACGAGGCGACGGCGACTGCCACGGCGCCCGCGCCGGTCGAGGCAACGCCGGTCGAGGCAACGCCGGACGCCCCGGCCGTCCCGCCTGGCAACGGCGGCACCGCGGCCTTGACCTCGGCCGCCGCGAGCCCAGCCACCGCCGAAAGCCAAGCCAGCACGACCTTCCCGACCTCCGCGTTACCAGACCGGCGCTGACCCGCGACGACCCGCGCCGGCCGTCGCAGCGGCGAGCCGACTTCACTGACCGGCCCGGCCGTCAGACAATAGGAAAGATGAGCAGCGAAACAAAGCTCCCCAGCGTGTCCGCCGGCCTGCAGGGCGGGCTGCTCTCTGGGCTCTTCGACGACGCTTCGTTGTTCCCGCCAGGAAGTCTGCCGATGCCGGCAGCGACCGCGGCGCTGACGGAAGCCGGCGTCACCTCGCTCGATCTCGCCCTGGTCGTCACCGGCGGAGCCCCGGCTGTCCGCGCGGCCACCGAGGCGGTAGCGGCGGACCCGCGGCTGTCAGCACTGAGTCAGCATTTGAGTCAGCACTGAGTCAGCATTTGAGTCGAGTCAGCACTGAGAATTTGTCGCGCCCAGGAGGTTGTGATGGCATTGCCGCGTGTTTGTGACTGGCTAGCAGTCCCTGCGGACCACCCGTTCGGGCTTCAGACGCTGCCGTACGGGTCGTTCAGTGACGCGCGGCATCCGGCGCGCACACGGGTCGGGGTGGCCATCGGGGACCGGGTGCTCGACCTCAGCGCAGCCGCCGGCCGGCTGCTGGCCGGACGAGCCGCCGACTTCAGTTCGGGCAGTCTCGACGCGTTCCTCGCCGCAGGCGGCGGAGCGTGGGCACACGTGCGAGCGGAGCTCACGAACTGGCTGTCGCAGGACTCCTACCGCAGCGCGATCGAGGACCTGCTCGTCCCGGCGGACAGCGTCACCATGCACCTGCCGTTCACCGTCGCGGATTATGTCGACTTCTACGCGTCCCAGCAGCACGCGACCAACGTCGGCAGGATCTTCCGGCCAGACGGAGAGCCGCTGACGCCCAACTGGAAGTACCTGCCGATCGGTTATCACGGCCGCTCGGGCACGGTTGTCGTCTCAGGAACGCCAATCAGGCGCCCGTGCGGGCAGTCCAGGCCAGCAGGTTCGGCCGCACCAGCCTACGGCCCGTGCGCCCGGCTCGATTTCGAAGCCGAACTCGGCTTCGTGGTCGGCGTTCCGAGCACCTTCGGCGAACGGGTGCCGGCACAGCGGTTCGCCGAGCACGTCTTCGGGGTCTGCCTGGTGAACGACTGGTCTGCCCGCGACATCCAGGGGTGGGAAACGGTGCCGCTCGGACCGTTCCTCGGCAAGTCCTTCGGCACCACGGTCTCGCCGTGGATCGTGCCGCTGGCCGCCCTCGAAGGCGTCCGGGTCCGGCCGCCTTCCCTGGACACTGAACTGGCCGACTACCTCGCCGACTCTGGCAACTGGGGGCTGGACATCGACTTCGAGGTACGGATCAACGGCCAGGTCGTGTCCAGGCCGCCATTCCGCACGATGCACTGGAGCGCCGCTCAGATGCTGGCTCACCTGACCGTCAACGGAGCCTGCCTGCGTACCGGCGACCTGTTCGCTTCGGGAACGATCAGCGGACCTGAGCGTGATCAGTACGGATCGCTGATCGAGCTTGGCTGGGCCGGCCAGAATCCGTTGACGCTCGCGGATGGAAGCAGCCGCAGCTGGCTGGAGGACGGAGACGAAGTCGTGATCACCGCCTCGGCGCCCGGCCCGGACGGTACCAGGATCGGCTTCGGCGACGCGCGCGGTCAGATCACACCTGCTATGCCGGGCTGCTGAACAGCGCTGCTGACCTTGGCCAGCCGCGTGGTCACGTCGAGGGCAGTCACAGATCCGTGCGCTACCCCCGACCGCCCAGACTACGATGACGGCAGTGCCGATACTCGGGAGAAAGCACCATGTCAGGGCCGCAGGAGCAGTGGGACAAGCTGGATAGCTCAGACCAGCTTGACCCGCGCGACGCCACCTTGGATTTGTCCCGGCTGATCGAACGTTTCCGGGCGCAGTCCACCGGCGAAGTCAGCGGCAGCGCGACCAGGACGAGCAGGGATGGCATCGGCGACCGGGGCACAGGCAGCGGCAGCGCGGGCAACGGCAGTCCAGGGAACCGGTCAGGCGCGCATTTCGGCGGCAGCGCAGGGAACGGGTCCGGCGGTTACTCCGATACCACCCCAGGCAACGGGTCTGGCGCTCAGCTCGGCAGCGTGGCGCCAGACAGGAGCGCTCCGGCTCTCTATCGCGCTACCGAGGCGGCAGTCACTCGAGCAGCCGGACCGGGCAGCCGGCCGACCGATCACGCCACTGACCTTGACTCGGCTCTGCGGGTCGGTTTCAGCGACAAGCCTGATCCCGGCGGCATCCGCCGTGACGCGGATCCGCTCGCTGCCCGCACCGCGGAGCGGGCGGCTTCACTCCCGGACGCGTATCAGGCGATCAGGGCGCCAGTCGGTCACGGAGCCGACCGGCAAAGCGCACCGAAACTTGACCAGATGTCCGAGGAAGCGGCACCCGAGGAAGCGGCCGTTAGCGGTGGCCGGGGCGCACAGGCAACGCAATCTGGGCAGGCCAGCCGCCAGCCCGCGCCCCCGCGACTCGGTGAGCCTGCAAAGCCTGCGCAGCCCGCAGCGCCCGCGCAACTCCCAGAGCCTGTCCAGCTCCCAGAGCCAGCGCTACCCGCGTTGCCGGGCCAGCCACAAGCCAGCCAGGAGGCAGAGCCTGGCAGCGAAGCTTCCGCCGATGGCCAGCCGCGCGATGCGGGTTATGACAACCAGGCTGCTCCACCGGTCACCGGATCGCTCGCTGACCTCAGGCGGCGGCTCGAACTCCTGCCGTTCGGGCACCCGTCGTCGCCCTATCACGTCGATGGCGAACGGAAGCCGCCGCCGCCGCGGCTCAGGCATCTTGAACTCGCACCGCCAGCTCCGACCCGCACTGTGCATCTGGATACAGCGACAAGTCCGGCCGACTGGCCTAACCCGGCCGACGATCACAGCGGCACCGAATCAGGTGGTGACGAATCAGGCGGACGCATCGATGGCGGACTGAGCAGCTTCGAGCCGTACGGTTTCGAGCCAAGCCGCTTCGAATCACGCTCCGCACACGAGCGTGTCCCGCCAGCCGACCCCGAGCCGACAAGCTTCGAATCGGACGCCGGCCAGTCGGCCGGTCAGCAGCCGAGCCACCGGGAGCCAGAGGACCAAGCGTCGGTGCGCGCCGGATCTGCCGGCGCCGACCCGTATGCGAGTGCTCAGGCCCCGCGGACGGCACCGTACTCAAGTCAGGCAGAGGGCCACGGCAATAGCAATGGCTCTACCCTGCCGCCGGCCGCGCCGCGCACCGCGGCAGACGGCTCATGGAACTGGGGGCATGCCCGTTTGACCCCAGACCAGGTCAGGGCCGCCGAGGACGCATACGACAGGTTCCGCATGGCAGAAGGCCGCAACCTGTTCGGCAGTTACGTCAGCGGAGGTCTGACGACCATGCTACGCGGCGTCGAGGCAACCCTGGAACACGGGCAGCTCGCGCCCGATACAGAACAGCAGGCTCTGCTCGAGCCAGACTCCTTCAAGAGGAGGTTCGCCGAACTGATCAGGCGACACCCGGACCGTACTTCCGAGCAGCTAGCCCGCCGGGTTCCCGGCGCGCTGACCTATTCCTTCGTCTTCGACACGGACCGGTATGCGGCCGGCACCTGGCTCGTCCAGGAAGCGCTGGAGTCCCGCGGCTTCCGGTTGCTGGCCCGCCGGAACGGCTGGAACGGCGCGGAGAACAGATGGGTGGTCACAATCTGGCACGATGCGCTGCACGAACTTCCTTTCCAGGTGCAATTTCATACCTCAGCGAGTCTTGAAGCTCAGCAGCTTGCGCGTACCTCGGCAGACCTGATCAACGATCCCCGCATTCCGGCTTCCGAGGCCGCGAACCTGCGGTCGGACCTGGCCGCAGTCTGGGCCGCCCTGCCCGCACCACCTGGAAACATTCAGATTGGTGACTACCGCGCGGGGAGGAGCAGTGGCCACGGACGGCCTTAACTATCGGAACTCTGGTCTTCCCCGCTGTTGTTCACGACCTGGTCGAAGTACTCCCTGATCAGCTGCCGCTGGCGTTCGCTTACCTGCTGGAAATGCCGGGCCAGCGCATCCTCGCCAATAGCTTCGGCGGTTAGGTACAGATCCTTGATCTGAGCCATCTTGGCCTCGCCGGGCTGTGGTCTCAGCTCTGGGCTGGCCGACGAGTCTGGCATCAGCGGTGCGGCCTCAGGCTGCTGTGACGCAGCTCCAGTCGCGAGCCGCGTACCCCCGACCGCGTCAGACGGGCTGTCAGCCGGCTCGAAGGGCGCCCGCATCCGAGCCGTTCCTGGCTGCTGTCGGTGCTGCTGATCCGGTACCCGCCACGGGCCCTGAGACTGCGGTTCGTCCTGACCGCGCTGCCGCTCGGGCAATATCACCGGCAGTGGTGCGGTGTCGTCGTCTGGCTTCGCAGGTTCAGCGGCACCGAGGTTCCCGCCAACCTGGGGAGGTGTGGCCGCCTGCCCGTTTCCTTCGCCTGCTGCGGACGGCGGCATGGCGGACTGCGGCATGGAGGACGGCGGCATGGCGGTCGCGGGCTTGGCGGTCGGGGGCTTGGCGGTCGGGGGCTTGACCAAGTCGCCAGGGCCGGCAGCAACCTCGCGCGGCTCGGCCGCACCGCTCAATCCGGCAGATGTCCCGGCAGTACCTGGCGTGCCGCCCGATCCGGCTGCCGACAGCGAGGCAGACGGCGCTGCGGGCAGCGCTCGGGGCAGCGCGGGCCTGGCATGCGGACGGCTACCGCGCTGACCCGCTGCCTCGGCGTCACCTGGCCTGTGTGTCTCGGCACCGCGTCCCTGCGTCGCAGGGGACTGCGCGGGCTGGCCGGGCCGAGACCACTGCTGCTGGGCAGGCCCGCGCCAGACCTGACCATCAGGTCCGTGCGCTGCTCGATCGCCCGGAAACCGTTGCTGCTCATCGGGACCGTACCCGCCTGGCTGACGACCAGGTCCTGGCCACCGGCTGACGGCCGGACCAGGTCCGTAGACGTCCCTGCCCTGCCGTCCTGCACCCGGTCCGCGTGGCGGTCCGTAGCCATCGCGCGGATGCGGTCCGTAACTGGCTTCCTGCTGTGGGTAGTCCGCGCGCGAGCCATAGCCGCTCCCCTGCGCACCATGGCGATCATCGGCTCGGTAGCTCTCTCGGGGTGGCCCGTAGCCGTTAGGGGGATCGAGACTATGGGGCGGACCATAATCAGCACGCTGGCCCTGGTAAACCTCGCCGGCCCGCCCATAGCCAGGGCCGGACGCGTACTCCCCGCCGCCATGCTCGCCGGCGCCGTACCCGTTCGGCGGGCCGAAGCCGGGCCGCGGATCGAAACCGTTCTGCGGGCCGAAGCCGGGCCGCGGGCCGTAACCGTTCTGCGGATCGTATCCGGACTGCGGGCCGTAACCGGACTGCGGGCCGTAACCGGACTGCGGGCCGTAACCGGACTGCGGGCCGTAACCGGACTGCGGGCCGTAACCGGACTGCGGATCGTAACCGGACTGCGGGCCGTAACCGGACTGCGGGCCGTAACCGGACTGCGGGCCGTAACCGGACTGCGGGCCGTAACCGTTCTGCTGGGGATATCCGTTCTGCTGGGGATATCCGTTCTGCTGACTGTGTTCGCCCGGCGGGCCGTACCGCTCAGGCGGGCCATAACCGGTCTGCGGACCGTAATCGCTGTGCCCGTTGTGCGAGCCATAATCTCCCTTCGGCCCGTACGCTCCTGGCGGCCCGTACGCGTCTCTCGGGCCATATCCATTGCCGCTGGCTGATCCGTCCCGCTGCCCGTATCTATCGCCCTGGCCGCTCCTGTCGCCCTGGCCGTACCGATCGGCCGGGGCGTACGTGTCCGGCGTGACAGCGCCGTCCTGACGCTGGGCACGCCGTCCGTGCGGCTGCCAAGGCTCGCCACTAGAACCAGCTTCGGTTGGCCCTGACTGCCAGCGCCGCTGACCGGGCGGCGCGTATCCGTCCGGCGGACCGCCACCCAGTGCGTTCGGTTGCGGTACTTCGGGGCGCGGGCCCGCCCAGCGCGGGCCTCCAGGCCGGCTGCCGGCGCGACGGAAGTCGTCACGACGCCTGGCTGGTCCGACCTCGTCCCTGGCAGCGGGCCAAGGTCCGCGCCACTGCTGCGATTGCGGCTCGGGGCTGTAATCGGCCACAGCCTCCCGGTTAGTCGGCCGAACATCAGCGCGGTGCCCAGGACCAGCGCGAAACGGCTCTGCCTGGCGCCACGACTGAGGCTCCTGATCCGCAGGCGGCATCTGCGGTCGCGACGGCCGACTTTGCCAGCTCGCAGGCTCAGGATGGTACCCCGGAGGCGGTTGGTCCGGCTCGTGCCAGACCTGCTGCGCGGGCTCCGGCTCGTGCCAGACCTGCTGCGGCCCCTCCCCCTCGGGCCAACCTGCGCGTTGCGAAATGACCGGCCGCACGGGGCGCATAATCCGGAACGGAGTCAGCCACTGGTCCGCCTCGGCGTCGGTGCCATCCTGGCGCGACCGCGACCCCTGGCCCGACTGCGAGTCCTGGCCGTCTTCCAGCAGGTCCCGGTCGTCGTCGGAACCATCCTGCCCAGGCTTACGGCGATTTCTGCGTGCCCCGGCCATATCAGTCGGACCGCCTGCGCCCGTATCGCCCACGGCAGGACCCGCATACATGCAAGGCTGCCTGCACCGACAAGACCAGTACCTCCCGCATAGCTGGCTTGTGACACAGCCGCATCACCTGGCTGCGAGTAGCAGCAGGAGACATGGGCCACCTGTAAGGTGCCGCCAGTCACGGTCAGGCAAGCTGGCTGGCCTATCGCAGGCTAGCCGGCCAGCCCAGGTTAACCGTCTAACGATTTCATGCGCGAGGGCCAGTCGCAACCGATCCAGTGCAGGTCGTGGTAGTGCTGGACCTGATGCTGCCACCCGGCGGGCCGCCCAGCGGCGACAACCCGGCGCAGAGCATGCCTGCCGCCACACCTGACATACAGCCCGTTCCACCGGAACGCCCGCCGAATCGCCAGCGACGCTCTTCGCCCTTACGCAAAGCTCATCCGGTCGGCTAGCGTTAGCCGCACTTACCCTTGACCCAACCGTATTGATCACTAAGAAGCACAGAACCGATCACCATGGAGGAGATGTCATGACGAACCAGGTGAAGTACGTCCTCCAGGAATCGGAGATGCCGCGGCAGTGGTACAACATCGTGCCCGATCTGCCTGCCCCGCCTCCCCCGCCACTGCACCCGGGAACGCGCCAGCCTGTCGGCCCGGATGACCTCGCGCCGCTGTTTCCGACCGAACTGATCATGCAGGAGGTCTCGGGCGACCGGCATATCGCGATTCCCGAGCCGGTGCTCGATGTCTACCGGCTGTGGCGGCCCACCCCCCTGTACCGGGCGCGCCGCCTGGAGAAAGACCTGGGCACCCCGGCCAAGATTTACTACAAGTACGAGGGAGTGAGCCCAGCCGGGTCGCACAAGCCGAACACGGCCGTGCCGCAGGCCTACTACAACGCCGCCGAAGGCGTCACAAAGCTCACCACCGAGACCGGCGCCGGGCAGTGGGGCACCGCCCTGGCGTTCGCTGGCGCCCTGTTCGGCATTGCCGTCGAGGTCTGGATGGTCCGGTCGTCCTACGACCAGAAGCCGTACCGGAAGGTGCTGATGGAGACCTACGGCGCCACCGTGCACGCGAGCCCGTCGGACATGACGAACGCCGGTCGGGCGATCCTGGCCGAGCACCCAGACTCCACGGGCAGCCTGGGAATCGCCATCAGCGAAGCCGTCGAGGTCGCGGCAAGCAACCCAGACACCAGGTACGCGCTCGGCAGCGTGCTCAACCATGTGCTGATGCATCAGACGATCATCGGTGAAGAGGCGATTAAGCAGCTCGCGGAGGCAGGCGACGTACCTGATGTCATTGTCGGCTGCACGGGCGGCGGCTCCAACTTCGGCGGCCTGATCTTCCCGTTCCTGCGCGAGAAGATGGCCGGGCGGATGAACCCGGTCATCCGGGCCGTCGAACCCGCTGCCTGCCCTTCATTCACGCGCGGTACGTATGCCTACGACTTCGGCGACACGGCCGGGATGACGCCATTGCTGAAGATGCACACACTCGGCCACGAGTTCATTCCTGACCCGATCCACGCGGGCGGGCTGCGGTATCACGGCATGTCGCCGCTGCTGTCGCACATCTACGAGCTTGGCATGATCGAGGCGGTCGCCAAGCCGCAGTCCGAGTGCTTCGCGGCAGGCCTGCGGTTCGCACGGACCGAGGGAATCGTGCCAGCGCCTGAGCCAACGCACGCCGTCGCCGCGTGCATCGAAGAGGCACTGCGCTGTAAGGAGACCGGCGAGGAAAAGGTCATCCTGACGGCCCTGTGCGGTCACGGCCTGCTTGACCTCCAGGCCTACGGCGACTACCTGTCCGGCCAGATGCATGACCTTGACCTGTCCGACGTCGCGATCCAGGAGGCGCTGCGAGGCCTGCCAGCAGGCGTTTGATCGATTACCGTGGTCGATTCTCAGTCGCCGTGACTGACTAACGTCCACGGTCATGGTTCGCTATGCCGCTGCGCGGTGCTGAGCTTCGGCAGAGCCGGGATTACCCGTAGCCCGGCTCTACCGAAGCGGCGGCCAGGACCGTAACAGCCTTGAAGCACCTGATCGCCGTGGCCATGGAGGGCAGGGTGAACGCAATGCTCCGTGGTCCGGACTGGTGCACGCCGGGAATCGCAGTACACGCCACAACGGGCTGCGTGGCATCGAACTCCACCTCGTAGCGGAACGGCCCCTCCAGCCTGTCGGCCGGCCCGGCCTGGCCCGGTACCGCCTGACCCGTGCCCGCCTGACCCGTGCCCGCCTGACCAGTGCCCGCCTGACCAGTGCCCGCCTGACCAGTGACGGCGGCCAGCGACGCTGAGGCAGCCGCGCGAATCATGGCCGCGGTCCTGGCCGGCGTGAGGCACTCGGCCGTGTACCGGTCCACGCACCGCTTCACTGCGACCCGCGCCGCGCCCGGCGCCCAGCTTACGGCGTCCTCGCAGGTCACGTCGTCCCCGGTGACCAGCACCACGGGGACGCCGAACTCGGCGGCGAGCAGCGCGTTCATCCGGCCCTCGCTGGCCGGTGCCCCGTTGACGCTCACCTGCACGATGGTGGTGCCGAGGTAGGTGTGCGACAGGACGCCAGGCTGCCCCGCGCCCGCGTGGTAGCCGACGAACGCCACCGCGTCGACCCCGGAATCGATGCCCTCCATCATGCCGAACGGCTTGTGGGTGCCGATGATCGCAACAGCCCGGTCATCCAGTTCGTCAATCAGCAGGTTCCGTTTGTCGGCATGTGCCTCGTTGACGATCACCTCGTCGGCGCCTGCGGCGAAGAACCCGTCCGCAGCCGCGTTGACATCACCGGAAAGCATCGCCCGGAAGTACTGCCAGCGCGCCGAGCCAGGCTGCACGTCAGCCGGGCAGGTCACACCCGTGACGCCTTCCATGTCCGCCGAGATCAGAACCCGCATCCCCGCATCCCTTCCCCGGTCCCAGCCGGGCAACTCGGCCGGCCCATGACATCCCCACCCGCAGCCACCAGCCAGCCCAAGACCACCAGCCAGCCCAAGCCGCTGGTCAGCCCAAGCCGCTGGTCAGCCCTAAGCCAGCCCAAGCCGCTGGTCAGCCCGAGGACGCCAGTACGTCCAGGATCTGCTGTCCGTACTTCGTCAGCTTGGCCTCGCCGATGCCGCTGATCCCGGCCAGGCCGGCCAGGGTCGCCGGAGCCTGCACCGCGATCTGGCGCAAGGTCGCGTCGTGGAAGATCACGTACGCGGGGACGCCTTGTTCCTTGGCGGCAGCCGCTCGCCAGGCGCGGAGCCGCTCGAACACGCCTGCTGCGGCGGCGGGAAGCTCGGCGGCAGCGGCCTGCGCCGCGGCAGCCCGGTCTGCCTTGGCCCGTGCCGGGCGGGCGGCGCGCGGCTGCTCGCGCCGCAGCAGCACCTGCCGCTCCCCGGAGAGCACCGAACCACTCGCGTCGGTCAGCACCAGCGTGCCGTAGTCACCTTCGACGGCGAGCAAACCCTGAGCGAGCAGTTGCCTGACCACGCCGCGCCACTCGCTCTCACCTAGCTCCGCCCCGATACCGAACACGGTCAGCGAAGCATGGTCATGCTCGGCAACCTTCGGCGTCCGCTTCCCGAGCAAGATGTCGATCACCTGGCCGGCTCCGAACCGCTGCCGCCGCTCCCGTTGCAGCCTGACCACGGCGGAGAGCAGCTTCTGTGCGGCGATCGTGCCATCCCAGGTCTGCGCTGGCGTGATGCAGGTGTCGCAGTTGCCGCAGGGCACCGCGGATTCACCGAAGTAGTTGAGCAACTGCGCGCGACGGCACTCGGCCGTCTCGCACAGCGCCAGCATCGCGTCCAGGTGCGCGGACAGCCGGCGGCGATGTGCGAGGTCTCCCTCGGAGCCGTCGATCAGCCTTCGCTGGAGCACGACGTCGGCGAGTCCGTAGCTCAGCCAGGCCGTCGCGGGCAGGCCGTCCCGGCCCGCCCGCCCAGTCTCCTGGTAGTAGCCCTCCACCGACTTCGGCAGGTCCAGATGCGCGACGAATCGCACGTCGGGCTTGTCGATTCCCATGCCGAAGGCGATCGTCGCGACCATCACCAGCCCGTCTTCCCGCAGGAACCTGGCCTGGTTGGCGGTACGGGTGCGGGCGTCCAGCCCGGCGTGGTACGGCAGGGCGGCGATCCCGTTGCGCTCGAGGAACTGCGCGGTCTTCTCGACCGAGGCACGGGACAGGCAGTAGACGATGCCCGCGTCGCCCGCATGCTCGGTCCGCAGCAGGGTGAGCAACTGCCGCTGCGGCTCTGCCTTCGGTTCGATCCGGTACCTGATATTCGGCCGGTCGAAGCTGGCCACGAAGTGCCTGGCCGACTGAAGGTTCAGCCGGGACGCGATCTCGGCACGGGTCGCGTTGGTCGCTGTGGCAGTCAGCGCGATCCTCGGCACCGACGGCCAGCGCTCGTGCAGGGCGCACAGCTCAAGGTAATCCGGCCGGAAGTCATGGCCCCACTGGGAGACGCAATGAGCCTCGTCGATCGCAAACAGGCTGATCTTGCCCTGGTCGAGCAGCCGCAGCGCCGACTCGGCCCGCAGTCGCTCCGGCGCGAGGTAGAGCAAATCGAGGTCGCCAGCGAGGAAGCCGGCCTCCGCAGCGGCACGCTGGCGCGGATCCTGGGTCGAGTTGAGGAAGCCAGCCCGGACGCCGAGCGCGCGCAGCGCGTCTACCTGATCTTGCATTAGCGCGATCAACGGCGAGACGACGACACCGGTACCAGGCCGGACCAGCGCCGGGATCTGGTAGCACAACGACTTGCCGCCACCGGTCGGCATCAGCACGAGCGCGTCACCACCGCCGATGACGTGCTCGATCACCTCTTGCTGCGCACCGCGGAACGAGTCATAGCCGAAGACGCGCCGCAAGACGCCGGCCGCACCGGTCAGATCCTGACCGAGAGCTGTGGACGTCACCGCGCCAGTGTAGGACGCGGTGCTGACGCGATGGCGCAGTTACGGCGGACTGGGGCATGACGCGCGCACCGGGACACGGACCCGGGCCGGCCGCCGGGCCAGTGCCGATCACGATAATCTCCTGGCCAGACACGGGGGAAGGTAGGGTGCCATGTCCGGAAGCCAGCCGTCGGCCCAGCCGGCTGGCCGCTCGCCCAGCGAGCAGGTCAGCCGGCGAAACGGGTGCAACGGGCGAAACGGGCTCACGGCGATCGACACGGACCGGCTCGGCGAGCTGATCAGGCGCGAGCGCACCCAGTACGCGCTCAAGCACCAGGCATCGGCCAGAGCGTTCGAGCGCGCTGGCGAGCACCTGCTGGGCGGGGTGCCGATGACCTGGATGCGAATGTGGTCGGGCGGGTTCCCGCTGTACCTGTCAACCGCGCGCGGGGCGCGGCTGACTGACATCGACGGGAACATCTTCACCGACTTCTGCCTCGGCGACACCGGCGCCATGGCCGGCCACTCCCCCGGCCCGGTCCAGGCAGCCGTCACCCAGCGCTTCGGCGAGCTCGGCGGAGCGACGACCATGCTCCCCACCGAGGACGCCTCCTGGGTGGCGGCCGAACTGACCCGCAGGTTCGGACCCACGCACTGGAGCTTCACGCTCACGGCCACCGACGCGAACCGCTGGGCGCTCCGAGTGGCCCGCCAGCTCACGGGCCGCCCCAAGGTCGCCGTCTTCTCGTTCTGCTACCACGGCAGCGTGGACGAGTCGTTGATCGTCATGACGCCAGACGGCCCGCGCAGCAGGCCGGGCAACACCGGAGCTCCGGTCGACCCCGCCGTGACCACCAGGGTCGTGGAATTCAACGACGCAGCCGGGCTTGAGCGCGAGCTCGCCCACGGTGACGTCGCAGCCGTGCTGATGGAACCTGCCATGACCAACATGGGAATCGTGCTGCCCGAGCCCGGCTTCCTCGCAGCGGTCCGGGAGCTGACCAGAGCGCATGGCTCGCTGCTGATCAACGACGAGACCCACACCTTCAGCGCAGGCCCGGGAGGCTGTACCCGGGCCTGGGATCTCGACCCCGACATCGTGACCATCGGCAAGTCCATCGGCGGCGGCATCCCGTCCGGCGCCTACGGGCTGTCGGCTGCCCTGGCCGAGCGGATCATCAGCGACGATTCCGCCGACCTGGTCGACACCGGCGGTGTCGGCGGCACCCTGGCCGGAAATGCCCTGTCCGTCGCCGCGATGCGCGCCACCTTGGAGCACGTGCTGACCGACGACGCGTTCACCGTGATGACCGGCCTGGCCGACCGGTTCACCGCAGGCGTGCGCGAGGTCATCGAGACCCGGCGGCTGCCGTGGAACATCGTGCGGCTCGGCGCCAGGGCCGAGTACCGGTTCTGCCCGCAGCCGCCGCGCACTGGCGGTGAGTCTCACGCCGCGGCGGACTCGACCCTGGACGAGTACCTGCACTTGTTCCTGGCCAACCGGGGCGTGCTGATCACTCCATTCCACAACATGGCCCTCATGTGTCCAGCTACCACCATCGTCGACGTGGACACTCATACCGCACTGTTCACGGCGGCTGTTGATGCTCTGACTAAATTAGCCGCTGTTTTCCGAAGTGCTGCCATGAGGCGAGCGGCATTCCTATAGTCTCGGTTGCCAGAACCAGCCAGAACCAGCACGGGGCGGCATTTCCTGAGGTACGCACCCTCACACTGCTCCCGGCACCACGGCGGGGAAGAAAGGAGGGACGGTTGGATACCGCCAGACTCAAAGAGAGTTTTGCCCGAATTGCCATGTATGGCGACGAAGTACCACTATTTTTCTATTCCGACCTGTTCATAAAGAATCCAGAAGTTCGAGAGCTATTCCCTATTTCTATGAAGTCACAGCGCGATCACTTGGTCGGCGCGCTGGTACAGATCGTCTCGAACGTGGACCGTGTCGATGATCTGACCGTCTTTCTCCAGGGACTGGGCCGCGATCACCGCAAGTTCGGTGCCCTGGCCGGACATTACGACGCGGTCGGGGCGAGTCTCTTAACCACGCTCGAGCACTTCGCTGGCGACACCTGGACGCCCGAACTCGCCGATGACTGGAAGGCCGCTTACGACCTGATCGCCAGCGTCATGTCCGCGGCGGCCAAGGAAGACGAAAGCAAGCGGCCGCCGTTCTGGCGCGGGACCGTCGTCGCTTGCGAGCGACGGTCGTTCGACATCTGCGCCCTGCAGATCCGGCCTGAACCGCACCTGGACTACGTGCCCGGACAGTCGGTCGCCGTCGAAACGCCGCGGCGGCCGCGGCTGTGGCGGTACTACTCGATCGCCAACGCCCCGCGGGAAAACGACACCCTGGACTTCCACGTGCGCCTGATCGACGGCGGGGCGGTCAGTATGGTGCTGGCGCGCGGGCTACCGATCGGCGACGAACTGCGGATCGGGCCCCCTGTCGGAGTCCTGACGCTGGACGCCGCATCCAGCCGGGACATCCTCATGGTGGCCGGAAGCACTGGCCTCGCGCCGCTCAAGGCAATGGTCGAACAGATCGGCGGGCTCCCCGTGCAGCCACGGGTGCACCTGTTCTTCGGAGCCAGGACGGCCGAGGAACTCTACGACCTGCCGGGCCTGGAGAAGCTGGCCGCCGAGCACCCCTGGCTTTCGGTAATCCCGATCGTGACGTCAGATCAGCGCTTCACCGGCGAGGTCGGCAAGATGCCCGACGTACTGGCGCGCTGGGGAAGCTGGTCCGGCCACGATGCCTACATCGCTGGCCCGACCGAGATGGTGCACGAGACCGCTGGACGGCTGATGGCAGCTGGAATGCCGCGAGAACAGATACACGTCGAAGACTTCGGCTGGAGCGAGCCATGACAATAGCGTGGCAGGAAGATCAGAGCAGGCTGACGCCCGACCAGGTGCAGTCGGCGAACTTCCCGATGTCCCGCCTGGGCAGGCGCGGCTTCGACGAGGAGCACGTGCGTGCGTTCCTATGCGAAGTCGAACGTGAGCTCGTCCTGTTGCTGAACGAGAAAGTCTCGCTATGGAACGAGGTCGAACGGCTTCGCCGGCGGATCATCGGCAAGGGGTCAGGCACTGACGGCGTGCTGTTCGGCAAGGACGACGCGCATGTGCACGCCGTGCGGATACTGTCCAAGGCCCAGCTCACCGCCGACCGCTACGTCGCGGACGCTCAGGCTTACAGCCATCGTCTGACCGAAGATGCGCGGTCCCGGCGCGACGAGATACTCACTGAGGCAAACCAGCACGCTGACCTGGTGCTTGAGGAAGCTTCGACGCGGGCGCGCGAAGCAGCGATGGCGGCTCTGAATGCTCCTGTTCCGCCACAGAGCGAGGCCGACCGGCGAGCGCTGCAAGCCGAACTCGCCTATCTGCGAGCGTTCGGCGAGGTGTACCGGACGCACCTGAGAGCCTACACCGAGGGAATGCTGCGCAGCATCGAGGAGTGGGAGTTGCGAGAGGCGCGCTCGCTTGAGCAGACTTCGCGCCGGGCAGACGGGATCCCGCAGCCTGAGGTGCGGGATCAGCACTTCCGGTAACCCCCTGGCTCAAGGACGCGCTGTGCCCCGGTCACCGTGGACCGGGGCACAGTCGCGACAGCGGGTCAGTCGAGTCAGCGGGTCAAGAAGCCGCGGCGGTGAACTGGTCGGCGTGGATATCCGCTAGCGACATCCCAGCCATGAACAGCGCCCGCCGCATCCGGGTCACCGAACCAGAACCGCCGCACAGATAAGCCTTGGCGGTACGTGTACGATCGCCCAGCGCGGCGTACTCCCGGTTGACGACCTCTTCGATGTCCGCACCGTCGGAAAGCACGCAGGTCTGCCAGGACACCTTCGCCGTCGTTATGGCCTGCTGCGATCCGGGCGGGCATCCGGTCTCCAGATCCGGACATCGCGTGCCCAGGTAGAGCCCGGCGGGCCGGGCCGCGCCGTGTATGAGCACGATCGGACCAGCATGATGCCGCGCCAAGGCGTCCTTGGCTATCGCCATCAGCGGCCCGATCCCGGTGCCCGTTCCGGCGAGGAGAAGCGTGCGGCCTGGATTACCCGGCGTGTAGAAGCACTCCCCCGCGGGCGCGCCGATGCGCAGCCTGGCCCCCGGCCTCGCGCGGGCCAGCCACTCGCTCATCGCGCCGCCCGGGTACACCCGCACATGGAATTCGAGACCCACTCGCTCCGCCTCGGCAGGGAGATTCGCCACCGAGTACGAGCGCGTCACGCCGTCGCCCCTGGACAGGGTCAGATGCTGGCCGCCGCGGAACCCGATCGGGCGCTCGGGGCGCAACCGGACCCGCAGGACACCGGGCACTAGCCAGTGCAGCGCCGACAAGGTAGCCGGCGTGAAGACATCGCTGCCTGGCTGGGCGACGGTCAGGTCCGATGCTGGCCGTGCTACGCACGCGAGGAAGTAGCCGCACTCGCGCCAGGTCTCCTTCAGTCCCCGATGAGCATCCGGACCCGGGTCACCACGGACGGCGCGGACCAAGCAGGCCTGGCAGGATCCAGCCCGGCAGGCCGACGGTAAGCCAACGCCGTGGCGAGCCATCCCCTCCAGGACAGACTCGCCAGGGCGCAACTCGTAGTCGCGTCCCTCGAAGGTCAGCAGCATGGTCCGGTATGCCTAGCGTCAGCGATTCAGAACGTCGTTCCTGACGCTCTCGGCAACTGCGCCGACGGCGGCAATGTCTTCGTCTCCCACTCCGAACTCGCGCAGCGTCTGCGCAAGATGCGCGACTACCTTGTCGAAGTGCTCGTCCTTCAACTCGCCAAGGCTCGAGTGAGCAACCCGGAGATCACGGCCGGAATAGTTGTTCGGCCCGCCCAGGGCCACGGTGAGAAAGGCCGCCTGCTTGGCGATCTGCCGATCCATATCGACATCATCGAAATAGGAAGCCAGCAGATCATCAGCGAGAACCTTGCGGTAAAAGGCCTCTGTAACTGGCCGTATCGCCAGAGATCCCCCGAGACGGTCATACAAGGTTGATTGGGTAGTCATGGGTCCTTGTATATTGCAACCCATTCATGGCCGCAAGCGGATCAGTAAAATCCGTTCGGAAACTTATTCCGCCTTGTGGGGCGTTATGTTATCTACGCGGTTATAGTTACTTGATGACCATTTTAGGTCCCTTGCCTGGCGATGGGTCCGCCCCGCACCGGGGCCGCGCGAGCCATCGCGGCCCAGTAGCATGGCTGCGACCTACCGCAGTGCCCGAGCCCGCCGCACCGAGCACCAGACAGCCGCACCGAACCGCCGCCTTACAAGGAGTCCTAATGCGCTTTGCGATCAAGACCAGGCCGGAGCACCAGACCTGGGCGCAGTTGCGCGAGGTGTGGCTCGCTGCCGACGACATCGGCATCTTCGAGTCGGCGTGGAACTGGGACCACTTCTATCCGCTGACCGGAGACCCGGCCGGGCCCAATCTCGAAGGCTGGACGATGCTCGCCGCGCTAGCAGAGGCGACCAGCCGGATCAGGATCGGCTGCCAGGTATCCGGGATGATCTACCGGCACCCGGCAGTACTGGCGAATATGGCCGCCACGGTCGACATCATCGCGGACGGCCGCCTCGAACTTGGCCTCGGTGCCGGCTGGAACCAGACCGAGTGCGACGCATACGGCATCGAACTGCCGCCGCTCCGCGAGCGGTTCGACCGGTTCGACGAAGGCGTCGAGGCGATCGTCAGTCTGCTGGCCCAGCCCACCACGACGTTGGATGGCCGCTACGTCAAGCTGACCGACGCCCGCTGTGAGCCTAAGCCGGTCCAGCGCCCGCACCCGCCGATCGTCATCGGCGGGCGAGGCAAGACCAGGACGCTGCGCACCACCGCGCGGTGGGCACAGCAGTGGAACGCGCTCACGCAGGACCCGGCCGACTGGCTCGGCCTGAAGGAGACACTGATGGCGCACTGCGCCGACATCGGGCGCGACCCCGCAGAGATCACCTGCTCGGTCAACGTCAGGCTCGACGGAGCCAGCGGGGCCGACCTGGACGCGGTGGCGAAGGCCGTGGCCGGCTACCGGGACGCCGGTGCCGACCTGGCAGTTGTCGGACTGCCGTTGCAGGCGACACCCGACCTCCTCACGCCGCTGGCCGACCGGCTCGTGGCACTGGCCTGACCGGCTGGCATCCACGAATGGCTCCCGAGCAGGACCAAAAGCCGACGGTCGAGATCTACACCGACGGCGCGTGCAGCGGCAACCCCGGACCGGGAGGCTGGGGCGCGGTGCTCAAGTACGGTGCACACACCAAGGAGATCCGCGGCGGAGAGCCGTCGGGCACCACCAACAACCGGATGGAGCTGACCGCCGCCATCCGCGCGCTGGAGAGCCTGACCCGGCCGGCCGCGGTGCGGCTGCACACCGATAGCGCTTACCTGCGCAACGGGGTCACGTCCTGGCTACCGAACTGGAAACGGAACGGCTGGCGAACCGCGGACAAGAAGCCGGTCAAGAACGCCGACCTCTGGCAGCGGCTCGAGGCGGCCGTCGAACGGCATCACATCGCCTGGCTATGGGTCAAGGGCCATTCCGGCAACCCGGGCAACGAGCGAGCTGACGCCCTCGCCAACCAGGGCATGCGCGAAGCCGTGGCCAGGCGCTGACGGTGCGGGCCAGCTCAGCTCACTCGGCGGGCTGACATAGTCGCACCGCGCATCGCGGATCGGCCGCTAGCAGCCAGCGAGTACGTCCGCCAGGATCGCCACGGCCCTGACCAGAGTCGGCGGTTCCGCGGCGGCATAGCTGAGCCGCAGGAAGGAGCCGGGCGGTTCGCTGGGAAAGGACATCCGGCCAGCACCGACGGCCAGGCCGCGGGCCGCCGCGAGTTCGGCGACCTCGGCGTCGGAACAGCTATCGGGCAGCCGCAGCCACAAGTGCACCCCGCCAGCCGGCACGACCGGCAGTGCGCACCTGGGCAGCTGCCCGCCGATTGCCCTGACCAGGGCGTCCCGGCGCTCCCTCAGCACCCGCCTGATGCCGCCGAGGTGCCTGGTCCACCCGGGCGCTGTCAGAACGTCGAGCGCTACCTGCTGGAGCACCGGCGCGACGAACAGGTCGTCGCTGATCCGGCCGCGCCGCAACCTGGCCAGCACCGGCCCGCGCGCCGCCAGGCCAGCGACCCGCAAGCCCGGCGCGATCGGCTTAGTCAGCGACCGCAGGTAGATCACGTGCCCGTCATCGTCCGCACTGACCAGCGGTGGCGGCGATGGCGGTCCGAGGTCGAAGTCCCGCATCCAGTCGTCCTCGATCAGGAAGGCGCCGTGCCGGGCGACAGCATCGAGTACCGCGCCCCGGCGGTCGCGGGCCAGCACCGTACCCGCTGGGTTGGAATACCTCGGTTGCAGGTAGACGAGCCTGGCGCCGGTCCGCGCGAGCGCGTCGGCGAGCACGTCGGGCAGCACCCCGTCGGTGTCGCCGGGCACCGGAACGAGTACCAGCCCGACCGCGCGGGCGGCGGCCAGGGCACCGACGTAGGTCGGCGACTCGATGATGACCGGCTCGCCCGGTGCGCACAGGTGCCGGAACGCCGCGGACAGGGCGGCCTGGCCGCCCGGCGTGATGAGGACGTTCGCGGCAGTCAGCGCCGCGCCGGTCTCGGCGGCGAAGTGCGCACGCAACTCGGGCAGGCCTTGCGGCGGCAGCCGACTCCAGCCCTGCGGGCGCCGCGCCGCCCGTGCCCCGGCTGCCGCAAGCAGCCCGAGCGGCTGCAGCCGCTCGTCCAGGAAGCCGCTCGCGAGCGGCAGTGCGTCCGCCGGCGCAGGCTCGACCAGGTGCTCAAGGTCGGGCCCGAGCCCAGCCCGGCTGCCGAGCGCCAGCGTCTGCCAGGAAACGTCCGCGGCCGCGGCCGCTGGCCGGCGCGGTGCGGTGAAGGTCCCGCTTCCCGGCCGGGTAATCAGCAGTCCGCGTCGGCCGAGGTCAGCAAGTAGTCGCTGCACTGTAGCCGGGCCGAGCCGGTAGCGCTGCTGTAGCTCGCGGTAGGAGGGCAGTCGGCTCTCAGGAGGCAAAGACCGGATCATCTGCTCGATTCCGGTCAGCGCCAATGCTTGACTGCTATCATCATTCATGAGAGCTAATAGAAGCACTTTCGAGCCGATCAGGAAAGCGGCACCACTGCTACTCGGCGCTTTCGGTGTCGCGTGCTTCAGCCTGACGTTCCCGGCTACCACCGCCGCCGAGACCTCGTTCAGCGCTCTGACAGTCGGCGTCGGCCGGTCGGTCATCGGGGCAGTGCTGGCGACCGCCCTGCTGGCGGCCCGCCGCGAGTCGCTGTTGCCGCCAAGGGCAGCCTTGTCCCGGATGCTCGTCGTCGCCGGATGCGTCGGCGTCGGATTCGGCTTGCTCTCCGCGATCGCACTGCGCGAGGTCAGCAGCGTGCACGGCGCCGTGCTCACTGGCCTGATCCCCGCGGCCACAGCCGGAATGGCCGTATTCCGCGCTGGCGAGCGGCCACGGCGCACCTACTGGGCGGCGCTGGCGTTCGGGCTCGCCGTGGTGGTCGGCTTCGCCTTGGTCCAAGGCGGCGGAGAGCTACGCTCCGCCGACGTCCTGCTACTCGTCGCGATCGTGATCGGCGGCCTCGGCTACGCCGAAGGCGGTGCGCTGGCTCGCGAGTACGGCGGCTGGCGGGTGATCTGCTGGGCGGTCGTACTCGCACTGCCGCTGACTGTTCCGGTGACAGCCGCCGCGCTTGCGTTCTCACCGCCGCGTCAGGTCAGTCTCGGCGCCCTGCTGGGTCTGGGTTACGTCGGCCTGGTCTCGATGTGCCTGGGCTTCTTCGCCTGGTACCAGGCGATGGCGCTGGGCGGCGTCGCCAGAATCGGGAGGCTTCAGCTTGCCCAGCCAGCCTTGACCCTTGGCTGGTCGGCTCTGCTGCTCGGCGAGCACGTCGGCCTGGTCAGCGCGGTGGCCGCCGCCGCGGTCATAGCCGTCACCGCCGTCGGCCGGAACGCGAAGATTGACACCGTCCGAGGCCGAGATACACCTGCCGCGGCAATCACCCCCTCGTCAGCAATCACCCCCTCGTCAGCAATCACCCCTGCTGCGAAGATCACGCGCTCCACAGTGGCAGCTCACGGAGGGGACGGCCCACTTACCCCGAGTTAGAACCACTTTCGCGTACCGATTTGCCGGGTATCGGGTGAACTAATTCGAGGTAAGTCGGCTTGGCGGGGCGGAGCGTGCCCGGCCAGCTGGAGCGTGCCCGGCCAGCTATCGTGGTTGCATGCCGGATCCGAAGGAGATCGTCGAGGTCTCCGGGCGCACGGTGGCGATCTCCAATCCAGGAAAGGTCTACTTTCCCGGCAACGGGATCACCAAGCTGGACATCGTCCGTTATTACCTGGCCGTGGCCGAGGGCGCGCTGCGCGGCGTCGCGGGGCGGCCCATGGTGCTCAAGCGATACGTCAACGGGATCGACGGCGAGGCGTTCTTCCAGAAGAGAGCGCCTTCGTCGCGCCCGGACTGGATCGAGACGGTCGAGCTCAGCTTCCCCTCGGGCCGGACCGCACAGGAAGTCGTCGTCACTGACGCGGCCGGGCTGGCCTGGGTGGCGAACCTCGGCTGCATCGACCTCAACCCGCACCCCGTGCTCGCCACCGACCTCGACCACCCCGACGAGTTGCGCATCGACCTGGACCCGGTGCCCGGAGTTTCCTACCAGCAGATCCTCGACGTGGCGATGGTGGCCGGGCAGGTGCTGGCCGACGTCGGGCTGACCGGGTGGCCGAAGACTTCCGGTTCTCGCGGCTTTCACGTCTACGCCAGGATCGAGCGCCGCTGGACGTTCACCCAAGTCCGCGCCTGTGCCGTGGCGCTGGCCAGGGAGATCGAGCGGCGGGTGCCCGACCTGGCCACCTCGCGCTGGTGGAAGGAAGAGCGGCACGGCGTCTTCGTCGACTACAACCAGAACGCCAAGGACCGCACCGTCGCCAGCGCCTACTCGGTCAGACCGGTGCGGGGCGCACGGGTGTCCACGCCGCTGACCTGGGACGAGGTCCCCGCGTGTGACCCCGGCATGTTCACGATCGAGACGGTGCCGCAACGCTTCGCGCAGCTCGGCGACCCCTGGGCCGGCATCGACCAGGCGGCCGGCTCGCTGGCGCGGCTGATCGAACTTGCCGAACGTGACCAGCGGGCCGGCCTCCCCGACGCTCCCTGGCCGCCGCACTTCGCCAAGCAGGACGGCGAGGCGGCGCGAGTACAGCCGTCGAAGCGACGGGCACCGCCTGCGCCAGGCAAGAGTTACGGGCCGACCGGGCGGCGCCGCGGTTCGATGCCCCTGATCGAAGTAGCCCGCGCCGCCAGCCAGGCCGAGGCACTGGCCGGGCTCGAACGCTGGAAGGAACGGCATCCAGTCGCGGCCGCGATGCTCGTGCCCGCCGACATCCTGGTGGACTCGATGCGAGGCCGGTCTTCCACCTGGACCAGGATCCGGCTGAACCTGCGCAACATCCCGCCTGACCAGCGGCCGCGGCAGGAAGCACTCGAGGTCGACTACGACCCGTGGAACGGCCTAGCCGATCCCAGCTAGCTCTCAGCGAATCAGCGACATCATGATTCACCGTCCCGTTTCTGCGGCACACTGTTGGCATGCAAAGTCTGCATTACCGTGATTCGCGCCTGGTGTCGGCATCGCTGCTTCTCGCACTCGGTCTGGCCCTGGCCGCCTGCGGCAATAACTCAGGATCATCGAGTCCGACGAGCCCGACCGCACCCGCGCCGCAATCCTCGTCAGCATCCGTTCCCGCTTCGTCTGACCCAACGGCCGGACCCGGAGCAATTGCGGCAATCGAGGCAAACTGGGCGGAGTTCTTCAATGCCAAGACCCCCATCGCAAGGCGACTGCAACTGCTCCAGAACGGACAGGTGTTCGCGCCAGTGATCAGGGCACAGGCCGGGTCGACCCTCGCGCTGGCCGCCACCTCCAAAGTCACGCACGCGACCTTGTCAGGCACGAACCAGGCATACGTCACCTATGAAATCCTGGTCGGCGGCAAGCCCGCGCTGTCCGGCCAGCAAGGCGTCGCCGTCTACCAGAACGGCGTCTGGAAGGTCGGCTCGGTCAGCTTCTGCGGGCTGCTCAAGCTGGAGAACGGCGGCCAGACAGCCGGGCTGTTCCCAGCGTGCAAGGGCTAGGTGACCAGGCGTAATCTGGTCATCGATGGCTTGGTGACCGTAACGCACCGGCTCCAGCTAATTGCCCGACACCGTTACCCGTCAAGCGGTGGCCGCTTGGGAGAGAAGCCACATGGCTGATGCGCCACCCGGGCACGCCGTAGCTATCCGCGTCGTGCTGAGCGAAAACGTCGCCCAGCACGGCGCCCAGGTGTTCAGCGACGCCGCCGAAATGGCCAGCCTGCTCGCCGATCTCGAGCCGGCGGCACCCGGCGAAGTCGCGGCTATGGTCGCCTCGGCGCGGGAACGGGTCGCAGACTCCCTTCGCGACCGGCAGTCAGCGGGGCTGGACCCCGACGCGGTCGCCCGGCAGGTGACGGCTTCACTCGCGGATAGTTCCGGGCTGGAGCCCGGCATGTGCGCCTGGGCCGTCGCTGAGATCACCGCGATCTTGCGCCTGCCCGGCGAGAGCGAGAACGCGCCGGCAGCTGGCGCAGGACGCGATCAAGAGCTAGGACTTACTTACCAGACGGTGCCGGAGACGGTTCCCTCACCCACAGGACAAGCAATGGCCGCTGCTCTCAACCTCCCCGCCGACGCAGCCGAAGTCCTGGCACGCAGGCGGCCTATAGCTCTCGCCACTCTGTGTTTCGTACTATTTCTGACATTCCTTGATATAACGATAGTAAGTGTCGCCCTGGCCGGGATCCAGGCCGACTTGCAGGCTGGCGTCTCGGCACTGCAGTGGGTTGTCGGTGCCTACGCGCTCACGTTCGCCAGCACGATGCTGGTATTCGGGACCGTGGGTGACGAGTTCGGCCGCAAGAAGGTCATGCTGATCGGGATCTGCGTCTTCAGCGCCGGGGCGCTGATGGCCGCGATCGCGACGACTCTTGCCTCCTCCGCGTCGGCTGCCCTCGCGATCGTCATTGCCGGACGGGCGGTGATGGGCCTGGGCGCGGCTGCGAGCGAGCCGGGGACGCTGTCCATGCTGCGCCACCTTTACCCCGAGTACACGAGCAGGAACCGCGCGCTCGGCGTCTGGTCGGCGGTATCCGGCTCGGCGCTCGCGCTCGGCCCGGTCGTCGGCGGGACGCTGGTGTACCTGTGGGGCTGGCCGGCGATCTTCTGGTTCAACGTTCTCTTCGGTGTGGTCGCGCTGCTGGCCACGGCGGTCATCCTGCCGGAGAACTCCGACCCGGAAGTCCGCCGGATCGACCTGTCGGGTGCGCTGTTCGGTGCCGCCGCCCTTGCCGCCCTGATCTTCGCGGTCATCAATGCCGAGAGCATCGGGTTCGGCTCCTCCGAGGTGATCGCGCTGCTGTGCGTCAGCCTGGTTGCCGCCGTCGCGTTCGTCTGGCGCGAGAGCCGGGCCGTGCGCCCGCTGCTGGACCTGCGGTTCTTGCGGGTCCCCCGGTTCGCCACGCCCAACATCGTGGCCTTCTGCGCCTATTTCGCCACATTCGCGATCTTCTTCTTCACCGCCCTCTTCCTAGAGGAGGTCACCGGATACAACGGCGGTCAGATCGCCGAGGTGTTCCTGCCGATGACATTGCTGATGATCCTCGCCTCGCTGTTCGCCGGGCGATGGACCAGCGTCGTGGGAATCCGCTGGTCCATCGTCGGCGGTTGCGCCGCGTTCGCGGCAGGCCTGCTCCTGACCAACGCGGTCATCAGCCCGAATCCCTCGTACCTGCCGCTCGCGGCATCGCTCGCGCTGACCGGAATCGGCATCGGCTCGTGCGTAGTCCCGATCACTTCCTCCGTGCTCGCCGCGGTCCCGCCGGAACGATCGGGCATGGCGGCCTCGAGCACCAACACCAGCCGCGAGGTCGGTGCGGTGATGGGCGTGGCGATCCTCGGCGCGGTGGTGATCGGCAAGCTGCGCACCGCCCTGGTCGCCAGCCTCACCCACCTCGGGCTCCCGGCCGGACTCCAGGACGTCGTCATCAACGGCGTCCTGACCGGCCAGGAACCGTCCAGCGGCAAGTCGTCCGCACAGGCTCCGCCTGGGCAGGGAAAACTGGTGGAGCAGGTCATCCACGCCACCTACTCGGCGTTCCAGGCCGGCTTGCACGACGCGCTGTACCTGTCGGCTGGCCTGGTCGCCGCTGCCGGAGTCCTCGCCGCGGTCACGATCAAGGTCGGCAACGACGGCGCGCAGTCAGCCTGACCAGCGAGCCAGCCGGGCAGCCAGGTCGTCCGGCGGTTCGCGGACCTCGACCACCTTGGTCCGCGACCGGGCGCCCGTCACCAGCCGGACCGTCCTTTTGCGTACCCCGATGGCATCGGCCACGGCGGCGAGGGCTGCCTCGGTCGCCTTACCGTCCACCGCGCGCTGAGTCACCCACACGCCGAGTACCAGGTCCTGCCCTGGCTCGGCAGGCAGCGCCGCGACCTTCGCGCGGGACGCGCCGGGATGGACCCGGATGCTCAGGCGCACAGGTTCGGCCACGCTCCATTGTGTCCCCGCCGCGGTGGCCCCGTCGCGCGTGCTCCGGCCGCACCACCCCGGCGCCGGGTTCCACCCGTATTGTCATGGGAAGCCAGCCACGAATGGGCTACGAACACCGCTATGCTCGGGCCGTCCGATCCGGCCTGCGACACACGATGGATAACTGATGACTCATGCGAGGCGACGACGTCGCGGCGCGACGACGTCGGCAGCGGTCCCCGCGGCCTGCGCCCTGATGCTGGCCGCGATCCTGGCTCTGAGTTCGTGCGGAACGCTCAGCGGCACGACCAGCCAGCCGTCGCCGTCCATGCCAGCGCCCACCGGATCGGCGAACCTGACTCCGAGCGTCACGCCGTCGGCAAAGCCGACGCCCAAGCCCGCCACGGCGCTGCCCGTCGCGCCGGGCGCCGGACAGCTGCCGCAGACGACAGCCAGACCTAAGATTTACGGCCGGGCGTTCCGCGCCATGATCACTGATCTGTGGCTGGCAGTCCGCACCGGCAAACCCGCGTTCGGCTGGCGGGCGTTCTTTCCCGAAGGCGCTTACAAGCAGGTCAAGGCAATCTGGGATCCCGGATCTGACTGGCGAGGCAGGCTCTGGCTGGACTTCGCCGTGGACGTCAAGGCCGCCCATGGGCTGCTCGGCCCTGACGCGCGGGCCGCGAGGCTAGTCAAGGTCGTCGTCGCCGCCGCCGACGCGGTATGGGTCGGTCCCGGCGCCTGCTACAACCGGGTCGGCTACTGGCACGTGGCCAACTCGCGGGTCGTGTACCGGCTGCACGGCCAGGTGCGGTCCTTCGGCATCGCTTCGCTGATCTCCTGGCGCGGCGTCTGGTACGTCGTCCACTTCGGCGGCGTCGTACGCCCTGCGGTGGGAATGGTCGATGCACCGGCGGCCGGGCCCGGCTATCCCGGCCCGCAAGGCGGCTGCTGAACCAGACCGAACCGCTGTGCCCGCTCAGACCGCTGGCAGCACCTCGGCCGCGATCAGCTCCAGGTGATCGAGGTCGTCCAAGTCGAGAACCTGCAAGTACATGCGCTCCGCTCCGACCCGGGCGAACTCGCCGACCTTCGCGACGATCTCGGCCGGCGTACCGGCCAGGCCATGCTCGCGCAGCTCGTCAAGCTCCCGGCCGATCGATGCCGCCCGCCGGTCGAGTTCGGCCTGGTCGCGCCCGCAGCACACCACCTGGGCCGCCGAGTAGGTCATCGACGATTCCGGCCGGCCCGCGGCCGCGACCGCCTGCCGCACCCGGTCGAACGCGGCCGACGTCCCTGCCACGCCATCGAACGCCGCGTTGTACTCGTCCGCGTACGCGGCCGCCAGGCGCGGCGTTCGCTTGCGCCCGCTGCCTCCGATGACCACCGGCGGCCTCGGGCGCTGCGCGGGCTTGGGCAGCCCGGGCGAGTCCTTGACCGTGTAGTGCTTGCCAACGAAGGAGAACGGCTCTCCCTCGGGTGCGGCCCACAGGCCCGTGATCACGGCTAGCTGCTCTTCCAGCATCGCGAAGCGCTGGCCGAGATCAGGAAACGGGATCCCGTACGCATCGTGTTCGGCGTCGAACCAGCCGGTGCCGAGACCGAGCTCGACCCGGCCCCCGCTCATCTGGTCCACCTGCGCTACGGTCACGGCAAGCGGGCCAGGCTGCCGGAAGGTGACCGGGGAGACCAGGGTGCCCAGCCTGATCCGCTCGGTCTGCACCGCCAGGCCGGCCAGCGTCGTCCAGGCGTCAGTCGGGCCTGGCAGGCCGCTGCCCGAACCCATCTTCAGGTAGTGATCCGACCGGAAGAAAGCGTCGAATCCCAGGTCTTGCGCCGCCCTGGCGACCCGGAGCTGAGTCGCGTAGTCGGCGCCCTGCTGTGGCTCGGTAAAGATCCGAAGTTGCATAACGGCATCTTGCCGTATTTCGCCGTGCGGGTCAGAGCCGGCCGGTAACGGTCAGCTAACCGACGGCACCAGGGTCGCCAGGCACTCGACGTGATGAGTCATCGGGAACGCGTCGAAAGCCCGGAACCCGGCGAGTCGCCAGCCGTGCTGACCGAACCGGGCGATGTCGCGAGCAAGAGTCGCTGGGTCGCACGATACATAGGCGATCTTCCGCAAACCGGACGGCGAGGATGCGCCGCACAGCGTTTCGATCAGTGCCCGGTCCGCTCCAGTACGCGGCGGATCGAGTACAGCGATCGACGCGCCGCTGCGCCCGATCTCGCCGAGCACCGCCGCCGCGTCGCCTCGGTGCACCCTGGCCCATGGCGTCGATCGCAGGTTGTGGCGTGCGTCCGCCGCGGCGGCCGCGTCCTGCTCCACGGCGATGACGCTCCCGTCGGGCCCGACTGCCTCGGCGAGTATCCCGGCGAACAGGCCCGCCCCGCAGAACAGGTCGAGCGCGGTCTCGCCCGGCTCGGGCCGCACTGCCGCCAGGACAGCATCGACCAGCAATCCGGCCGCACCGGGATGCACTTGCCAGAAGCCCGACGCGGTGACCCGCCAGTCGCGGCCGGCCGCGCGCTGGGTCAGGAAACCCGGGCTCCGCTGGTGCTTCCGGCCGCCGGTCACCAGCACCGCGCGCTGCCCGGTTGCCGGAGCGACCGCGACGTCGACCCACCGGGCGCCCGGCCACGTCTTCCTGGTCACCTCGGCCTGCGCCACCAGCGGATGCGCGATCAGGCAGTCCCTCACGGGGACGATGTCGTGGGACCGGTGCCTGAGCAGGCCAGCCCGCCCGTCCCTGCCGACGGCGTACCTGACCCTGGTGCGCCAGCCAAGCCCGTCAGCATCCCCTGGCACGGCCTCGACGGTCACCGCACGGTCGACGCCCGCGATCCGGCTGAGCTGGACCGTGATGATCTTCGCCTTGAGTTCACGCTGCGCAGGCAGGCTCGCGTGCTGCCAGTCACATCCGCCGCATGCGCCCGGGCCGGCATACGGGCACGGCGGGCTGACCCGATCCGGCGCCGGCTCGAGGATTTCCACCGCCTCGGCGCGCGCGAACCTGGTCGTCGTCTGGGTCACGACCGCCCGGACCCGCTCGCCGGGGAGCGCATGCCGGACGAAGACGACGAACCCCGTCCCGGCGTCCTGCAGCTTCGCCACGCACCAGCCGCCGGCGGCCGCCTCGCCGACCCTCACATCCAGCACGTCTCCCGCGGCCGGGGTCACCTCTGACGAGACTGTCACGCTCCCATCCTGGCGGTGCGGCGCCTGGGCTGGTCAGCGGGGGTCTCCTTCCAGGCCAGGCAGGAACCCCGGCCAGGCCAGGCAGGAACCCCGGCCAGGCCGGACAGGAACCCCAGCCAGGCCGGCCAGGCAGGAAGTTCCCGCCCGGCAAGCGTGGCCGGGCTCGGGAACGGGCAGGTAATTCGACATTACGGTCACCAGGCTGCTGACCGGTGCCTATGACGCCGGTACGATCATCTGCGTGGAAGAGCCGACGGCGCTGAGAATGGCGGCGCCACCGCCCGGCCCGAGGCCACCAGCGATCCGGCCCGCAGTTACCAGACCGTAGTGACTCAGGACCTGCTGGAAGGATGATCGTGCACATCGTGATCATGGGATGCGGGCGAGTCGGGTCGACCCTCGCCCACATCCTTGAGGACCAGGGCCACTCGGTGGCCGTGATCGACCAGGACGTCGAAGCTTTCCGTAAACTGCGCCCTGGTTTCCGCGGCAGCAAGGTCACCGGCATCGGATTCGACCGTGACGTCCTGATCGAGGCCGGAATCGAGAAGGCTGACGCGTTCGCCGCGGTCAGTAGCGGTGACAACTCCAACGTCATCGCGGCACGAGTCGTCAGGGAATCGTTCGGGATCCAGCGCGTCGCTGCCCGTATCTACGACCCGCGGCGTGCCGAGGTCTACCAGCGGCTGGGCATCCCGACAGTGGCCACAGTGCGCTGGACGGCCGATCAGATGCTGCGCCGCCTGCTTCCCGAAGGTGCGGCCCCGCTCTGGCGCGACCCGACTGGCTCGGTCGTGCTAGCCGAGCTGAGCTGCTGCGACGACTGGCTCGGTGAGAAGGTGAGCACGCTTGAGTCGGCAGCCGAGACCAGGATCGTCTTCATCTCGCGGCTAGGCGAGGCGCTGCTGCCAGGACCATCGACGGTGCTCCAGCAAGGCGACGTGCTGCACGTGATCGCCAGAGAGGAAGATCTCAAGCAGCTCGCCGCCGTGTTCGCCAGGCCGGCCGCGCCGGGGAAGGGTAGCCACTAATGCGAGTCGCCATCGCCGGTGCGGGCGCGGTGGGCAGGTCCATCGCGAAGGAACTGCTCGAGAACGGCCACGAGGTACTCCTGATCGACAAGAACTCCAGGGCGATCAAGGTGTATAGCGTACCCAGGGCCGAGTGGCTGCTGGCTGACGCCTGCGAGATCAGCTCGCTCGATGACGCCTCGCTCGAACGGTGCAACGTCGTGATCGCCGCGACCGGAGACGACAAGGTCAACCTGGTCGTCTCGCTGCTGGCCAAGACCGAGTACGGCGTGCCCCGAGTCGTAGCGCGGATCAATCATCCCAACAACGAGTGGCTCTTCAACGAGTCCTGGGGAGTCGACGTCGCCGTGTCCACCCCGAGGCTGCTGTCGGCCCTGGTCGAAGAGGCGGTCAGCGTCGGTGACCTGGTCAGGCTGATGACCTTCAGGCAGAGCGCGGCCAGCCTGGTCGAGCTGACCATGCCGGACGACGCACCGCTCGTGGGCCAGCGGATCGGCGCGATCGAATGGCCGGCCGATACGGCGCTCGTCGCCATCTTGCGAGACGGCCGGGTCATCGTGCCGAACAGCGACGACCCGCTGGAAGCAGGAGACGAGCTGCTCTTCGTCACCAGCGAGGACGTAGAAGCCGAACTCGGCCAGTTGCTCGCTACCGGGTCTCGGTGATCTCAGGTCCTCGGGTAAACGGATCCTGCAGCAGCCAGGTGTTCTCTTCCGGTTCGCCCTCCGCTTCGATCGCTCGCTGTATGTCTTCCGGCAGCTGGATCGGCAGCTGCTGACGCTGCGGGGCCGGGTAGTCACCGCGAACGACGACGACGTCGGCGAACATCTCCTCCAGCGGCGTCCTGGCTGCGCTATCGGTGGCGGCGGGCCCGGTGATCACGCCGCGCAAGAACCAGCGCGGGCCGTCGATCCCGAGGAACCTGACCGGATGCAGCGGCTGCCCGGACGGCGGCTCCGGCGGCTGCTCGTCCGCCGCGGCCAGCGGTACCTGAGCGTGCAACTCGGTACCGAACTGGCCTTCCTCTTCCTGGCAGTCGCCGCCCGACGAGACGATGTTCGCGGCGATCTCCTGCCGGACGTCATCCCAGAGCCCGCCGCTGCGCGGCGCTGCGAACGCCTGAAGCTGCATGCCGCTCTCGCCGTGCACCAGGGCAACCCACGAGCCATCCTCCGCGCCGACGTTGAGCTGAACCTCGAACCCGTCACGGACCGGGACGAGCAAGCTGCCGCAGTCCAGCCGGTCTGTTCGCGGGTAGGCATCGGCCGCGTCCCATGGACCGGATTCGCTGACGGCTGTTTCGTTGTGCTGAAGATGGCGAGCAGGCTCCTGCTCCTCGGTTACCGATCCCTGCTCGTCGTCTTCGCGCCGACGTCGTCGCAACACGCGTGTGCTCCCTCAATTGCTCGAACCATGCCGCGGGCCGGCGCATTCACGCCTGGGCGCCCGCGTGCCCCCCCGTGGAGCCGAACCCGCCCTCGCCCCTGGCAGACCCCGGAAGCACGGCCACCTCGCAGAAGGCCGGGCGCTCGACTCGCTGGATGACAAGCTGCGCGATGCGGTCCCCGCGGCTGAAGCGGACCGGGTTGCTCCTATCAGTATTGAGCATGGTCACCTTGATTTCCCCACGGTACCCCGCGTCAACTGTCCCCGGCGCGTTCACGAGAGTGACGCCATGCCGTGCGGCCAGTCCCGAGCGCGGGTGTACGAACGCGGCATACCCGTCGGGCAGCGCGATCGCGATCCCGGTAGGAACGATGACCCGCTCTCCCGGTCCGAGTGCGACGTCAACTGCCGCGTACAGGTCGACTCCGGCGTCTCCCGGGTGGGCGGGCGCAGGCAGCGGCAGATCCTGGTCGAGCCGCTTGATCAGCACCTCGACCTGGCGTTGGTCGCGGATCATGGCGATAGTCTCCACGGGTAAGTCGGATCGCTTCTGGCGTTCACCCGAAGCTGCCGCCCGGCGGCCCGAGCTCGTGATCACCGCGCAGGTGCGGCCAGGCGTAGGTCACCATGGCCGCGATCGGCACCGCGATGATCGCCCCGGGGATTCCCGCTACTATGCCACCAACAGTCAGCACCACGATGACGGCTAGCGGGTGCAGCCGCACGATTCTGCCCACCACCAGCGGCTGGAGCAGGTGGCTTTCCAGCTGATTCTCGGCCAGGAACACGGCGAGCAGGATGACCGCGGCGACCCATCCCTTGGTCGCCAGCGTCACCATGATGGCCAGCGCGCCGACCACGAGGATTCCGATCAGGGGCACGTAGGCCGCCAGGAACACCAAGATCACGAGCGGGACGGCCAGCGGCACGCCGAGCAGCCAGAGGGCCAGCCCGATGAAGACAGCATGGATGGCCGCGACCGCGGTGGTGCCGCGGATGTACCCGACCAGGGCGTGCCAGGCGGCGTCCCCGGCCCGGTTCGCTCGGGCACGCGCTTGCGAATGCAGACCGCTGATCAGCCAGTTCCAGATCCGATGCCCGTCTTTGAGCAAGAAGAAGGTGATGAAGGCGGTCAAGATCAGACCGGTCAGCACTTCGATGAAGTACCGCCCGCCGGTCAGGACGGTGCCAGCCACCAGGGTCTTATGTTGCGCAAGGTAATTCAGCACCTTGGCTGAGACCTGGTCGAGCCGGGCGCCGCTCAGCCTGAATGGCGGACCGGACAGGTAGTGCTGCACTTCGTTGACGGTGCGCTTGGTCTCCGCCGCGAGCCGCGGATAGTCCGCCTGGACCCGGTTAGTGATCAGCGTTCCGACGCCGGCGAGGACCCCGATCGCCAGCAGCAGCGTGATCCAGGTCGCGGCAAGAGCGGGCAGGCCCCACCGCCGCAGCCGCGCGGTCAGCGGCTGCAGCAACGCCGTCAGCAGCGTTGCCGCGATCAGCGGGAGCACGAACAGGCGCAGCGCGACCGCCACCTTGAAGGCCAGGTACGCGACGGCCGCCACGAGCAGCAGCCGCCACGACCACGAAGCCGTGTACCGCAGCCAGGCGGGCACGTGCGCATCGGCGGTATCCGATGGTGCCCACCGCAAGTCACCCGCGGCCGGGCCGGTTCCGTCAGCGGCCGTCCCTGCGGTCCCTGGCCCCGCGGCGTTCCCCGATCCCCCCGAAGGGGCTGCCGCTTCCCGCGCACCCAGCCCGTAGCCCGCCGGATCTCCTGCGGCGGACGCTGCCAGAACCGCAGCTTGCGGCGCAGGCTCTGCTCCCCGGCCACCGGTAACTTGCCGTGCTCGGGCAGCGGCACGCAGCCGACGCGCCAGCCCGCGAACCGCCGATGCTACCGATCCGCTGCCCGTGCCCATCTCCCTAGCCGCTCACTACCGGGGGGTACGGCTCTTCGTTGCCTGCCGAAGCTTCCCTCGCGGTCGCCCACCGCCACCATAGCCCCTGTGACCCCAGAACCCGTGCGCCCACACCCGCAACGCCGGAAACGTGCACGGACGGAACGCGCAGAGTCCGGACATCGCCAGGTACTCACTCTGGGTAACCTGATGCCGCGCGGCCTGGACAACCCGCCCCGGTCCACCGCAGGAAAGGCAGGGCAGGCGACATGCGCGTCTACCGCGAACGACTAAGCGTTCCGACTTGGTGGTGGCCGGTCGCCATCGGCTGGGTCCTGCTGCTGGGAACCATGCTCTGGGCGGGCCTGAGCACGGTCGTCGCGATCACGGTCTCCGTCGTCCTGGGCGCGCTGTGCATCGCGACGCTGCTTGTCTGGGGTTTCGCGTCGATCAAGGTGACAGCGCCAGCGCCAGCGGCTGTCCGGGTGCCGTCAGGCGGTGGTTCTGGGAGCGCGGCGGGCGCGGGAGGCAAAGGAGGCAAGGAACGTTCCGGGATGGCCGAACTCCGGGTCAAGTCCAGGCGGCTCGCCCTGAGCCAGATCGGCGAGGTGGCCGCGTTGGACGCCGCGCAGACGCGGGCGCTGCGCGGCCCGCGCGCCGATCCTGCGGCCTATCTGCTGGTCAGGCCGTATCTCGCGAAGGCTGTGTACGTCGAGATAACCGGCCGGCCTGCGGCAGAGCCATACTGGTTGATCGGCACCCGGCACCCGGCCGAACTCGCCGCGGCCATCAACCGGGCCAGGTCCTGAACCAGCCAGCGGACCATCAGGCGATCAGGCTAGTCGCCGATCCAGCCAGCAAGCGCCATGGGATGATGATATTGCTTGCTGTCATTCACGCGGCGGAGATCGGGGTTAGCGGAGCCGGTCGAAGCGACTCATCCCGGGAGAGGAATCGAATGCCTGCTAAGGGCGGTGATTACGGCAACAAGGCCATCAGCACGCTAGCCGGCACGGCTGCCGGATTCGTCGCGCGCAAGGCGATCAGCTTCGCCTGGACCAAGGTAACCGGACGCAAGCCGCCAGAAAAGGCCGAGGACCCGCGGATCGCCCTGGGTGAGGCCGTCATGTGGGCGCTCGTGCTCGGCGCGGGCGTCGGTGTCGCCAGGGTGCTGGCGGTGCGGCTCGCAACTCGCCAGTCGCAGCGACATCTGACGAGCGCGCCGGAGTAAGCCATACCCTGTGAGCGTGCACTCCGAGGACCGATCCAAGCTGTCATTCAAGATTCTCTACGCCCTGCGGCACCCGACCAGGATTGCCGGCTATGTGAAGCGGCGTGGCCGCGACACCTTGCTGCGCATGCAGTCGCCCGACCACGTCAGCTACTACCGCGCTGTCATGGCATCTGACGCGGCGCGCAGTCGCCACGGGGCCGTAGGCAGTCACACTCAAGAGTCGTGGCTGCAGATCGGCCAGTTGCAGTTCGACTACGCGACCGGTCACGGAATCAAGCCTGATATGCGCATGCTGGAGATCGGCTGCGGCAATCTGCGGGCCGGACGGCTCTTCATCGACTACCTCGAACCAGGGAACTACTACGGCATCGACATCTCGCCGGATATCCTGCTCGCTGCCCAGGACACCATCGCCGAGTATGACCTGCGGGCGAAGTTCCCGCACCTGACCTTGGTCAAGGACCTGCGGCTGCACTTCCTGCCTGCCGCCTCTTTCGACTTCGTGCACGCGCACAGCGTGTTCTCGCACTCGCCAATCGAGATCATCGACGAGTGCTTCGCGCATGTCGGCAGGATCATGGCCAAAGACGGCTTCTTCGACTTCACCTTCGACCGCACCGAGGGCACCGAGCATCACGTCCTGCACGAAGACTTCTACTACCGCACCCAGACGCTGATCGCGCTCGCCGCTAAGCACGGCCTTGAGGCGACGTTCATGGAGGACTGGGAGACCACCGGGCACGCTCAGTCCAAGATCCGGGTCAGGCAGCCGGAGCCGACCGGATCAGCGGACAGCTAGGGGGCCCGGACTCCGCCGCCAACTCCGGGCGCGTCCGCGGGCGTCCTGGCTACCGGGAAGGACTGCCTGGCGACTGGGGCACGTGGTACTTCCTGGTTAGTTTTCCGGCAATCGGATCACACTGGAATCGTGGGTATCCGTACTCGGAGGAAGGACCCCGATGACTCAGCCGCAAGTCCTGGCGATCGTGCTGGCCGGTGGGGCAGGCAAGCGGCTTGCCCCGCTGACCGCCGACCGGGCCAAGCCCGCGGTTCCCTTCGCTGGCTTGTACCGGCTGATCGATTTCGCACTATCGAACCTGGTCAACGCGGGCTGCCGCCGCATCTGCGTGCTGACCCAGTACAAGAGCCACAGCCTGGACCGGCACATCACCACGACCTGGCGGCTCAGTAACCTGCTGGGCAACTACGTCACGCCAGTGCCGGCTCAGCAGCGCCTCGGCCCGCACTGGTACACCGGCTCGGCCGATGCCATCCATCAGTCGCTGAACCTGATCTTTGATGACAAGCCCGACATCGTCGCGGTCTTCGGTGCCGATCATGTGTACCGGATGGACATGATGCAGATGATCGACCAGCACCGGGCCAACGGAGCCGGCGTCACCGTCGCCGCTATTCCAGTCGCACGGCAGGAAGCGACGAGTTTCGGCGTGATCCAGACCAAACCCGACGGCATCACCGTAGCGGCCTTTCTTGAGAAGCCCGCCGATCCGCCGCCGCTGCCATCCGATCCCGGACTGTCGTACGCGTCGATGGGGAACTACGTGTTCGATACCGAAGTCCTGGTAGCAGCGCTGCGCCAGGACGCCGCCGACGACGGCAGCCGCCATGACATGGGCGGTGACATCCTCCCGATGCTGGTGCGAGAAGGCCGCGCCCAGGCGTACAACTTCCTGCACAACGAGGTGCCGGGAGCCGATCCGCGCGATGCCGGTTACTGGCGTGACGTCGGGACACTCGACTCCTACTTCGATGCTCATCTGGACCTGTGCGCGGTGCACCCGGTCTTCAACCTCTACAACGATCGGTGGCCGATCCTGACCTACGTGCCCTCGCAGCCGCCAGCCAAGTTCGTGCACGATAGCGGCGACCGGGTCGGACGGGCGATCAACAGCGTCGTGAGCAACGGGGTAGTGGTCTCTGGCGGCCTGGTGCTCGACTCCGTACTGTCGCCCGGGGTGCGGGTCAACAGCTGGTCGCGGGTGGAGCGGTCGGTCATCATGCACAACACCAGGATCGGCCGGTATGCCGTGGTGCAGAACGCGATCCTGGACAAGAACGTCGTGGTGCCAGACGGGGCGGTGGTCGGGGTGGACAAGGAACACGACCGGGCCAGGGGGTTCGTCGTCTCGGCAGGCGGCATCACGGTCGTCGGCAAGGGCCAGGTCGTGAAGCCGTGACCAGCCAGGTGTTCCGTAAGGTCAACGTCGCCCTGCTGACCAGGGAGTATCCGCCGGAGGTCTATGGCGGCGCCGGCGTCCATGTGGAGTACCTGGCCCGTGAGCTTCGTGATCTGGTCAACCTCACCGTGCACTGCCAGGGTGCCGACCGGCCCGGCGCCGTGGCGCACCGGCCGTGGGACCTGCTCAGCGAGGCCAACGCCGCGCTCGGAACCATCTCGGCCGACCTGTCCATGGCGGCCGCGGCCAGCGACGCGGACGTGGTGCACTCACATACCTGGTATGCGAACCTGGCCGGCCATATCGCCGGTACCTTGTATGGCATCCCGCACGTCGTGACGGTGCATTCCCTGGAGCCGCTGCGACCGTGGAAGTCCGAGCAGCTCGGCGGCGGTTACGGGCTCTCGTCGTGGTGCGAGCGGGTCGCTGTCGAATCGGCGACCGCCGTCATCGCCGTCTCAAGCGGCATGCGCTCGGACCTCCTGGCGACGTATCCGTCCCTGGCGGCGGACCGGGTCCGAATTATCCGCAACGGCGTCGATACCGCGGAGTACGCACCCGATCCCGGTACGGACGTTCTGGAGCGCTACGGCATCGATCCGGACCGGCCGACGGTGGTGTATGTCGGCCGGATTACCCGGCAGAAGGGGTTGCCGGTGCTGCTTCGGGCAGCCGAGCTGCTTGACCCGTCGGTGCAACTGGTGTTGTGCGCGGGCCAGGCCGATACCGAGGAACTCGGCGCCGAGGTGACCGGGCTCGTCGGGCACCTTCGGGACACCCGGTCGGGCGTGATCTGGCTCAGCGGCATGCTGCCCAAACCCGAGGTAATCCAGATCCTCAGTCATGCCACGGTCTTCGCCTGCCCCTCGCTGTACGAGCCGCTCGGGATCGTCAACCTGGAGGCGATGGCCTGCGGTGCCGCGGTCGTGGCGTCGAACGTCGGCGGGATCCCGGAAGTGGTAGTCGATGCTCAGACCGGACTGCTCGTTCCGCCTGGCGACTCCGACCTGCTGGCCGGGGCGATCTCGGCACTCGTCGAAGACCCGGCCCGGGCATCGGCCATGGGACAGCTCGGCCGCCAGCGAGTAGCGGCCGAATTCAGCTGGGCCAGCGTCGCGGCCCAGACAGCGGCGCTCTACACCGAGCTGACCCGTGCGCACGCGGACTCGCTGGCGTGATCCGATCCCGGCCCCGTTCGTCGTCAGTGGGTCACAGCGTCAGGTGACTGAACCCGCCGCGGCGCCGGTGACCTTGTCACCCCACCGGGCGATCTCCGCTTCCAGCTCAAGCGGGGCGATCATCTGCCCGGTAGCCATCTCCGCCGCCCAGTTCTCGGCCGGCACCCGCCACATGACCTCGAACTCGATTCCGCTCGGGTCCTTCGCGTACAGGGACTTCGACACCCTGTGGTCGCTCGCTCCGGCTAGGGCGCCTCGCGCGGCCAGCCGGGACCGGATATCGGCAAGCTCAGCCAGGGTGCCAACCTCCCACGCCAGGTGGTACAGGCCGAGGTAGCGGCCGGCCGGAGCTACCCCGTCCGGCGTGGCGAACAGGCCGAGGTCATGGTCGTTGGCGGTATCCGGCGCGCGCAGGAACGCGGCCCGGCCAGGGATCTCGGTGCGCACTTCGAACCCGAGCGTCTCACGGTAGAAGTCCACGGATTCGGCGAGGTCGCGGACATACAGGACAGCGTGGTTAAGGCGGCGTACGGGCATTCGGCACTCCAGTTTCGCGGTATCGGTAACAAGAATGCCGTCCGGTCGGCAGAGATTCCCGCCCGGTCAGGCCGGCAACGCGCCCGCGCCTGGCCCGATAGTCGGCCCGATGTACCGGCCGCGCGGGCGGATCGGCGTATTACGGGCATATTCCTCAAGCGCGTGCGCCAGCCAGCCCGCCGCCCGGGCAACCGCGAAGACCACTTCGCCGGCCCCAGGAATCATCTCGGCCACGGTGGCAAGGGCGGCCAGCGCGAAGTCGACATTCGGGGCCGGCAGCGCCCGCTTCCCGGCCTCCGCGATCGCCGCCTCGGCGACAGCGAGCCGGACCGAATCCGGCGCCGCCTGCCGGAGCAGGCCCATCAGTGCTGCCGCCCGGGGATCGCTTACCTGGTACACGAAGTGCCCGAATCCCGGGATGCGCTCACCGCGCCGAAGCAGCCCGCCGACGACCGTGGCCGCCTGCGCAGGCTCGCCTGCCGAGCGGAGCATCACCTCCGCGCCGAAGGACGCACCGCCATGCAAAGAGCCGCCGACCGCGCCGAGCCCGGTCGCGACGACCGCATAGGGGTCCGCACGCACTGAGGCCGCCACTCTTGCCGCGAGAGTGGACGCGGCCAGTTCATGATCGGCCAGCAACACCAGCGCAGCCCGGAGCACGTTGACCAGCGCCGGCGTCGGCTCGACCGGGCAGAGCTTGGGCACAAGCCGCTCGGCGATCGTCGTGCCGTGGGCTGGCTCCGACCCCACCGAGGAAAGACAGTCCACCATTCCCGCGATCAGGCACCGGCCCGCGGCGACGACAGCGGGCTGGTCCAGGTGCAGACGCAACGGATCGGCAGCGGCCAGAGCAGGGACGATGACCTGGAGTCGCTCCAGCGGGAGCGTTCCGGCCGGAAGCGCGGCCTGCGCAGCCGACCCCGCCGCAAGCGCCTCAGCCGTGGCCTGCCACGGCGGTGCTGTCGCGCGGTCACCGAGAGCACCGGTCCACAGCAGGCCGGCGACCTCCTCCAGGCCGCGTTCAGCCGCCAGGCCGATGGCATCCACGCCGCGATAGGTCAGCCGGTCGTCGGTGATCTGAGTCAGTCCCGTCTCGATCACCAGTTCAGCCACTCCCGGTGCCCGGCGCGGGCGACCCCGCCGGGCGAGGCCCTCCACCTCACTGGCGCTGAACAAGCTCGACCTAGTGCCAGGTGCCGTGCGGCGGGTGAGCACACCCCGGCTCACATAGGAGTACAAACTGGCAGGCTTCACGCCCAGCCGGCGTGCGGCCTCCGCGGTCCCGATCCACTCACTAGTCACCGCTGGCCTCCTCGGTCGGCATCTCATCACATTGATTTTAGTCAATATTGACTGACTATCTAGACTAAGTCTGGATCATCCAGTTCAGCTAGTTGCGTCGCTTGGCGCCGTTACGCCGCATCGGGCCGCCACGCCACGTCGCGCCGGATCACGGAGGTTAGGAAACATGCCGAAAATTCACATTCTGGATGTCACGAACCGTGACGGAGTGCAGACGGCTAGGACAGGCCTGTCTAAGTTCGGCAAGACGATGGTCAACTTCTACCTGGCCAAGCTGGGCGTGGCACAGTCCGAGATCGGCTTCCCGTTTCTCTTCCACGAAGTGCCGTACGTCCGGGCGAACGTGGCACTGGCAGCGGCCGGAGCCTTCGGCGAGCTGCGGCTCTCCGGTTGGTGCCGAGCAGTCACTGCCGACGTGGACCAGGCTATCCCGCTGGGCCTGAGCCACTACAACCTGTCCATCTCCACTTCAGACCAGATGATCGCGCACAAGTTCCGGGGCAGGCTGGACCGCTCGGCAATCATCGCCGAGATGACCGCGGCCGTCGCAGCAGCCAAGGACGGCGGTGCGGCGACGGTCGGGGTGAACGCCGAGGACGGGTCGCGAACGGACGACGGATTCCTCCTCGAGTTCGCACTGGCAGCCAAGCAGGCAGGAGCCGACCGGATCCGCTACTGCGACACGATCGGCGGCGACTCGCCACAGCGGATCAGGGACCGATTCGCCAAGCTCGCTACCGCGACCGGCATTCCGGTCGAGACGCACTGTCACAACGACCTCGGCATGGCCGTCGCCAACTCGGTGTCCGGCGCGCTCGGCGACCTCGACGCCGGCCAAGACGCCTGGGTGAACACGTGCGTCAACGGAATCGGCGAGCGCTCGGGCAATGCCGACCTGCTCTCGGTCATCCTCGCCTTCCAGCACGGCTTCGGCGTAGCAGAGCAGGTCGAGTTCGGCGACAAGATCGACATGTCCTGGGCCCGGCGGTTCGCGCTGTGGGCAAGCTATGCGTTCGGACAGCCGCTACCGCGGAACCAGCCAGGAACCGGTCGCAACGCCTTCGCCCACGAGTCAGGCATTCATGCTGACGGCGCGCTCAAGGACCGGCACAACTACGAGCTCTACGACGATGACACGCTCGGGCCGTTCCCGCAGGACTGGCATGCCCAAGCCGGGCGAGTCGTGCTGACTGGCGAATATGGCGGCCTGGCCGGGTTCAGGCACGTGCTGGACAAGCTCGGCATCAAGGCCGGCGAGCACGAGGGGCTGGTCTTCAAGCTTGTCCAGCTCTGTGCCTCGGCGACCGGCAAGCCGCTGACTGACGACGAACTCCGCTTCATAGCCGCCTACCCGACCGAGCTATCGCTGCTCTATCCGGGCCAGCTCGGCTGAGCGCGCTAGCGGCCCAGCTGCTTGCGCGCGCGCGCACGGCGGATGCGGGCGCGCTGATTGGAGTCCAGCATCAGGTAACCGACAACCGGAACGGCGATTGCGGCGGCGAGTATCAGGAACGGCACGTACCACGGGATCCCCACGATCCACAGGATGATTGCGAGTACGACCCCGGCGCTTGCCAGCTGCCACCTACGCGACATAACCGGACACCTCTTTCTGTCGGGACGACATCATCCCGCTTCGGCCTGACGAGCTCACCAGACCACATCTGGTATCTCCAAGGTAGCCCCCCGCTGGCGGGCTCTGACCGCTTCTGATGCGAGATGATGATCGAGGAAACCCCAGCGGAGGAGTTGCGGATGTCGCTGTCACTGCCCATCGAGCCTGAAGCCAATGAGTTGTTGTCCCGTGACGGACTCGCGCTGCTGCTGGCTATGATGCTCGACCAGCAGGTTCCTTTCGAGAAGGCGTTCAGCTCGCCCTACCAGCTCGCGCTGCGGCTGGGCCATGAACCGAGCGCTCAGGAACTAGCGGACTTCAATCCCGACGCACTGGCTGACATCTTCGCCCAGCGCCCGGCGCTGCACCGGTTTCCGCGGGCGATGGCCGCACGGGCGCAGGAACTCGCCCGGATCGTCGTGGATCGCTACGACGGCGACGGCAGCGCGGTATGGAACGACGCGGCGGACGGTGCCGACCTGCGGCTGCGGCTCGCCGAACTGCCGGGCTTCGGCACGTACAAGGCACAGATCACGATGGCCCTGCTCGGGAAGCAACTAGGCGTCCGGCCCGACGGCTGGCGAGAGGCCGCCGGTCACTACGGTGAGGAAGGGTCACACTACTCGGTCGCCGATATCAGCGACGAGCCGTCACTACTCGCGGTCCGGGCGTACAAGAAGGCGATGAAGCAGCAGCGGGCAGCCGCAGCCAGCTAACCGGCGCCCGGCTACCAGGCGACCTGCACGATCTTCCTGGGATTTGGGATCGCGACGGACCGCGCTTCCCTGGTCAGGCCGGCCCCGCTCAGGCCGACCAGCAGGAAGTTCGGCGGTCCCGGCGTGTACGTGCGCAGGATAAGCCGGTCACCGAGCGGAGCGATGGCCACCGGGACGGCGCCGGCCGGGAGAGTCCGGATCTGCCAGGCCGCTACGGCCGCGCCGCTGCGGCTGAGTTCTACCGCCTCGACCGCGTTGTACTCATTCGAGCCGCCAGACTCGGCGATCAGCAGCCGGTGCGGGTCGGCCGCGCCGGCAATCACAGTGTTCCCAGGAAACGCCAGGCCGGAAGAGCCCGCCAGCGGCAGGCAGGTCCAGCGCGCTCGCGGCCGGGCTCCCGAGGTGCCGATCAGGATCAGGCAGAACTGCTCCCTGGCGTGCGCTGACGACCCCCCGGTGCTGGCTGAATCGCCGTTCGCCGGAATCTGGTACGACGTCCGCGCCACGGACTGCGGGACCACTGCCAGTTGAGTGCCGTCGCCTAGCCAGGCCAGCTGCGCGCCGACGGCCATCGTGTAGTCCGGACGGATCAGCTTGAGGATGCTGACCTGCCGCACCACCCCGGTCCGCAGGTCACGGATGGCGATCGTGGCGGTGCCACCGGCCGCGTAGGCCAGTTGACGGCCGTCCGGGCTGATCGTCGGGTCCACGCCGTAACCGACCACCCGGCTTGACCCGCCTGCCACGCTGATCTGCTGGATCGCGCTACGCTGCGCGCCCAGCGGCTGTTGCACGTAGACGAACCGGGAGTCGGGAGAGAACGCGAAGCGGTTGGCGATCCCGGCCGCTATGGTCGTCGTTGCCACCGACCGGACGATCCGGCCGGTCCGCGGTGACACCAGGACGACCCGGACGGCGATACCCCGGCGCAGGCTAGTGCCGGTCCGGATCGCGGCGGCGAAGGCCGGCGGATCAGCGGCGGGCCGCACGAGCGCCGGTCCGCCCTGGACGGAGGCGGGAACTCGCGGCCGGCCAGCATGACCGGCTAGTGCCAGGCTCACGATCACCGCCGCCACGGCCGCCATCGCCCCGGCCGGCGCCAGCCATCGGAGGTGCCTTGACCTGGCGGTGGTGCCGGGTTCGCGCAGCGGCCGCAGATCAGCAGGAGTCACCTGCCCGGCCCAGTCACGCAACTCCCGCCGGAGCCTGATCTCGAGTTCTGTCATCGGTCGCCCTCCCTGACTGCCTGAGCAAGCGCTGCCAGCCCGCGCGACATGGTGGACCGGACCGTGCTCCGGCCGATCCGCAGCATGGCGGCGATCTCGGCGACGTCGAGATCGCAGTAGTAGTGCAGCACCAGTACCTCCCGCTGCCGTCGCGGCAGTTCGCGCAGCGCGGCAACGAGCACACCGCGATCGGCCGCCGCGGCCGCCGTATCTGGTACTGCCTCGGTGCTTTCCAGCAGGATCGCGGCGTGCCTGCGGCGGGCCGCGGCCTGCCGGTACGCCGTCCGGCAGCCGTTCAGCACGCTGGCGCGGGCGTAGGCCAGGCTGGCCGCGTCGTCCCGCAGCACGGGCGGCCGCCGGTGCAGCCGTTCATACACGTCCTGTACGACGTCCTCGGCCACGGCCAGGTCACCGGCGACCATCGCGGCTAGCCGCACCAGTTCGAGGTGATGCTCGCGGAAGAGTTCGACCACGGGCACCGGCGGTCCTTCCCTGCGAGTGCCGGTGACCCGGCCCGTACCGGAGACAGCGAACTCGCGATCCCGGGCGCCCGAAGCGCCCGAAGCGCCCGCCCGTCCCGCATCCACGGAACTAAGACGCACGGCACCGGCCCAGCGCTGCGCCAGCCGACCGGGTAATGTCTGCGCTCATGCCGGACAATGACAGCAGCCAGCTCCCCGCCACCGGAACCGCGCAGGTGCACGTCCTCCAGGTGGGCTACGTACGCGACGACGACGAGGGCGACCGCGTCGGCAGCACGGTCACGCTGATCAAAGACGGCGACGTGGCCGTAGTGGTGGACCCCGGCATGGTCGCCTCCAGGGAGGACCTGCTGACCGCGCTCGACGCCTACGACGTCACGCCGGAGGCGGTGACCGACGTGGTATTCAGCCACCACCATCCGGATCACACGATCAACGCGGCGCTGTTCCCGGCCGCGCGGATCCACGACTTCTGGGCCGTCTACCACGGGGACCTGTGGATCAGCAGAGCGGCCGAGGGCACCGCGCTCAGCCCGTCGATCCGGCTGATCGCCACCCCTGGCCATACCGAGCAGGACATCAGCACGGTCGCCTCGACGCCGGACGGGGTTTACGTCTGCACGCACGCCTGGTGGGGTCCCAAGGGCCCGGCGGACGACCCGTTCAGCCCGGACCAGGCAGAACTGTCGCGGAGCAGGCAGCGCATACTCGACGTCGCCACGGTGATCATTCCCGGCCACGGCCCAGAATTCAGGCCGAATTCTGATACGCCACGTTGACCAATCACCCTAGACTGACTCGCCTTTCAGCGCGAACGACGACAGCCGCCGTACCGCCACGGCCAGGGTGGCGAGCGTGACCGCGACGGCCATGATGATCGCTGTCCGCGCCGTCAAGTGCGAGTTCAGCGCCGAGGTGTGCGCGATGGAGTTCGCGACGCCGACCGAGTACTGGCCGATCGACAGCACCCTGACCCCGCCGATCAGATTGCCGAGCAACCCCTCCCATACCAGCAGGTAGAGCAAGCCGACCGCGATCGCCCTGGTGGTGAGCAGCGACAGCATCACGAAGAGCGCGTTGTAGGCCACCGAGGCGAGCAGCGCCCCGGCGAGCAGCCCGATGGTCAGCCGGTCGCCGAAGCCCTTGGCTATGGCTCCGGCGAGGAACTCCGGTATCGCGCCGAACAGGATGGTCAGGATGACCGCCGCCGCGAACTTGGAGATTACGACCCCGAGCCGGCTCACCGGCGTCGCCAGCAGATGAACGATGCTGCCGTCGTCGATCTCGGCACCGAGCACGCTGGTGCCGATGATCAGTGACGTCAGCGGCAGTACCACGGAGAAGCCGAAGACTCCGAGGAATTCCGCTGGCCATACCGGACTGTGGGCGACCAGTTTCAGCAGCACAGTGATCCCGAGCAGGACAGTCGGCACCAGCGCGAAGACCAGCGCGCGCTTGCGGCCCAGCGCGGCGCGCAGCGTGATCCGCAGCACCACCGGGTTCAGCAGAACTGACATGCGTTGTCACCGTTCTCTCGTCAGCCGCGCCGCGGCGCGCGGGCGCCGTGGCTGGCGGAGCCTCGTCATCAGGTCGCTACCAGGTAGGAGAAGACGCTCTCCAGCGATTCGTCCGACGGCCGCACCTCGCGCAGCGCGATGCCGCCGTCCTTGCACAGGCCGGCGATCTCGCGCGTGAAGGTGCCGAAATCCGACGTGCGCACCTGCAGGCCGCGCGGGGTCAGTTCCACGCCGCTCACCGCGGGCCGGCCAATCAGCGCGGCTCCGAGCGCCCGGTCGGCGGAGGAACGGACCAGGAACACATGCGGCCTGCTGGTCATCAGCCGCCTGATGGCGCGGAAGTCCCCGGAGGCGGCCAGCCGGCCACCGACGATCACCTGGATGGTCCCCGACATCCGCTCGACCTCTTCGAGTATGTGCGAGCTGAACACGATGGTGCGCCCTTCCTGCGCCATCCGCTCGAACAGGTCCATCATCACCAGGCGCTGCCGGGGATCCATTCCGTTGAACGGCTCGTCGAGCAGCAAGATCCGCGGGTCGTGCACGAGCGCGGCGGCGACCTTGATGCGCTGCCGCATGCCCTTGGAGTAGGTGGAGATCCTGCGGTCCTGCGCGTCTGCCATGTTCACGATCCCGATCGCGCGGCGTGCGGCCGCGTCGGGATCGGCGAGGCGGTGCAGCTTCGCGGTGGAGCGCACGAAGTCGAGCCCGGTGAGGAACGCGTAGACCGAGTCCCGCTCCGGAACCAAGCCGAGCAGCCTGAACACCCCGGGATGCCGCCAGCTTGGCTGGCCGGCGACGGTCAGCTCACCGCGGGACGGGGCGAGAAAGCCCGCCATCATGGTCAGCAGTGTTGTCTTCCCCGCGCCGTTCGGACCGAGCAGGCCGGTGATTCCGGGCCCGACGGTCATCGAGACGTCGTTGACGGCGACCACGTTGCCATACCAGCGGGAAACGTGGCGCAGCTCGATCGCGTTCTCTTCGATGGCGTTCATCCGACATCCGTTCTCGCGTACCGAAGGAAGAACCCGGCCAGGCTGGCCCCGAGGAATACGAGCAGCATGACCCCGTACGCCACGCCGTACCTGCCGGGAGCACTGACGATGCCGGGGCTGGTGCCGCCCAGCCACTGACGCACGCCGTCAAGCACAGTGAACGGGCTGACCAGCCCGAACAGATGCGCGGCACCGGTGACCCGCACCACGCCGCCTGGGCCGGACGCGGACGAGCCGCCCGACGAGGTCACCGATATCCGGCTCAGAACGCCGACCAGAGTCCACGTCAGGAACAGGAAGATCGCCACCGATCCGGTGGAGAACGCGCGCCGTCCGCTCACGCTGGCGAGCGCGAGCCCGACCGCCGCGAGCAGCACCGCCCACATCAGCCCGACCAGCAGGCCGGGGACCGCGGCGCGGGTCTGCGCCCAGACCTCGCTGCCGCCATGCACCTGCAAGATCGTGCCGATGTAGAGCAGCAGCACGGGAAGGTCGATCATCGCCAGGCAAGCGAGCACGAAGGCGGCGTACTTGGCCGTCGGATAGTCCGACCGGCGGATCGGCCTGGCGAAGTACAACGGCAGCACCCGGCTGCGCAGGTCCCTGGCCACAAGCTCCGGAGCCTGTGCCGCGACGAATACCAGCGTGACCAGCACCCGCAGCGTGCCGACATAGGTGTCGTAGCTGACCAGCCTGGCGTGGTCGTGGTTCAGCGCCATCGCGACCGCATTGATCACCGCTGGCGCGCACATGATCACGAACGTCAGGGCCGGCACGATCTTGGCCTTTACCCCGCGGCCGAATCCGAACGCCGACCGAAGGCTGTGCAGGCACAGTGCGGTCACGATGGCCAGGCGGCCGAGCCTTCGGCCTTCGTAGGACTGGTACCCGATGTCATGGATGACGCCGGTCCCTGGCATCGCCTGAATGCTGCCAGGAATACGGTCAGTGGCCATCGGCTGCTCCCGTCGGTTGCACGCTCGGATCGCGGCGGCGCGTCTGCTGCGTGCCGGCATCCGCGGCGTGTTCGGCCGGATCGCGGAACAGTTCCTCGACCCGGTGCCGCCGCTGCTCCATCCGGTTCAGCGGCAGGCCCAAGCCCGCGACCGCGTCCCGCACCACATCGAAGGTGGCGTCACCCGCGATGCGCACGAGCAATTCACGGCCGCGGCTGACCGGCTCGAGACCGTGCCGGGCAAGCTCGGCGGCAAGCAGGTCCGAACCCTCGTCCACCTCGATCGCGAGCACCTGGCTCGCCTGGGTGAACGAGCTGATCGTGGCGGCCCGCAGCAGCCTGCCGCCGTCGACGGCGACCAGGTGATCGCAGATCTGCTCGATCTCGCCGAGCAGGTGAGAGGCGACGACGACGGAAATGCCGAACTCGCCGCCGATCCGGCTGATCAAGTCGAGCATGGCGGTCCGGCCCGCCGGGTCCAGGCCGTTAGTCGGCTCGTCGAGCAGCAGCAGTTTCGGGTCACCGACAAGTGCCTGGGCGAGTTTGACCCGCTGCTTCATTCCGGTGGAGTAAGTGCCGATCTGCCGGTAGCGCTCCTCGTAGAGCCCGACATGCCGCAGCGACTCCGCCGCCCGCTCTTTAGCCGCGGTCGGCGGCACGCCGGACATCCGGCCCATGTGGGTGACGAACTCGGTAGCGCTCACATCGGGCGGCAGGCAATCGTGCTCGGGCATGTACCCGGTCAGCGCGCGGATCCGTTCAGCCTGGCGCACCGTGTCTAGGCGCAGGACGTTCGCCGCCCCGCTGGTCGGCGCCAGCAGGCCGAGCAGGATCTTGAGCAACGTCGACTTCCCGGCCCCGTTGGCGCCGACCAGGCCGGTGATGCCCGGCCCGATCTGGACGGTCAGTTCGTCCAGCGCGACGACCGACGTACCGAACCGTCTGGTCAACGCTGTTGTCTCGATGACCGGTGCTGGCGGACGCCCGTTCCTGGGACCTGGCCGCTGCCGTCCGGTCTCGTCAACTCTGTCTGCGGTCACGATCCGGTGACCTCGCTTTCGCGGGAATGGAACCTTCACTATCCCGGCTGGCCTCGATTCCCGTCATCAGCCGGCAGGTTGATTCACCATCCGCCTGTAGTATCAGGACGCACCTTGCCGAGCCCGCACTATGATTTAAATGAAATGCCGGATCAACTGCGAGCAGCCGAAACAGGCGGTTCCGGCGCTGGCGCCAGTGGCCTCGCCCTGCCGGTCTAGCGGCCTTGACGGCCCGTCGGCGCGTGATGATGATGATGTCAATGTCAAGAAGCCAGGCACTGGCTCCGGGTGAAGGACGGCCGATGAGTGCGCAGGTCAGCAACCCGGCGCGCGGCCCGATCACAGTTGCCACCCAGTCCCAGCGCGAGCGGCGCGACAACGGCCCGCTGACCGACAAGGGTCAGGCACGCAAGGCCGACCTGCTCGCCGCGGCACGGGTCGTCTTCGAGCGGCGCGGATTCCTCGACGCCAGGGTTGCCGACATCGTCGCCGAGGCGAAGGTCGCTCAGGGCACGTTCTATACCTACTTCGATTCCAAGGAAGCCATCTTCGTCGCGGTCGCCCAAGGCGTCATCGACGACATGCTGGCCTCGCTGCACACCGACACCCACGCCGATGACCCGTACCAGCGCGTGCGCGCGGCCATGGGGCGGTTCATCGACGCGTACCAGCCGAACGCCCGCATCATCGCGCTGACCGAGCAGGTGGGCACCTTCACGCCGCAGATGCGCGAACTGCGGCTGACGCTTCGGTCGGCTTTCGTGGAGCGGTCCGCACGCGGCATCCGGCGACTCCAGCAAGAGGGCATCGCTGATCCTGATCTTGACGTGATGGTCACCGCCGAGGTGCTCGGCGCGATGGTCGACCAGACCTGTTACGTATGGCTGATCCTTCGCCGACCATTCGACCGGGAGTCCCTGGTCGCCACGCTGACCGCGGTCTGGGCCCGTGCGATCGGCGTCGATGCCTGGACCCCGCCAGCATCGGCGGGCGACATACTCAATTCACCATCAACCGGTAGTTGACGGCATAGCCCGGCCTACCTGCGGGTGGTGGGCCGCAGCGCCGACGGCGTCGTCATCCGCGGCGCCAAGCTGCACATCACGGCCGCCGCGCTGGCACACGAACTCCTGGTAATGCCCACCAAGACCATGAAGCCCGGCGAGGAGGACTACGCGATCGCCTGCGCGGTCCCGGTGAACTCGCCGGGCGTGCACCTCACCACGACGACCTACCACCCGCTGGCCGGCGACCCGCGCGACTACCCGGTGAGCAGCCGGGACAGCATGCCGGACAGCATGTGCATCTTCGACGACGTCTTCGTGCCGGCCGAGCGGGTCTTCCTCGACCGGCCAGACCGCGCAGGCAGCGGTCTTCGCGCACTCGCTCGGCCTGTGGGAAAGGCTCGGCGGTATCTCGTTGATGGTGGTGCGGGCCGACGAACTCGTCGGCCTCGCCCAGTTGATCGCCGAGGCTAATGGCCTGGCCAGAATCTCCCATGTCAGGGAGAAGATCGACGAGATGATCATCCATGCCACCCTGCTGCGGGCCGGGCTTGAAGCGGCGCTGAACAACGCACGGGCGACGCCGGAGGGGTACTACTACCCGGACGACATGTACACGAACGTCACCAAGTACCAAGCCGCGACGAGGTTCAACACGATGGTCCGGCACCTGCACGACATCGCCGGAGGCGCGGTCGCTACGGCGCCGTCAGCGGCGGATTTCGACAATCCGACCCTGGGCCCGTTCCTGCGCAAGTACATGGCGGCCGGCACCGACGTACCCGGCGACTACCGGGCCAGCCTGTTCCGCGCCATCCGCGACCTCACGGCCGATGCCTACGGCGGGTGGCATCTGGTGACCAACATCCAGTCCGGCGGCGGGCTCTTCGCCCAGCGTCTCGTCACGCGCAGGCTGTATGACATGGACCGGGCTCGGGCCCTAACGTCCTCCCTGGACGGCGACGATCTCGTGCCCTTCGCCGACCTGCTCGCCCAGGGCGAAGACGTCGAACCTGACGTCGAAGTCGCCGACGACGACCCGCTCGCGCTCGCGTTCACCAGCGGCACGACCGGCTTGCCCAAGGGCGTGCTCCAACCGCAGCGGATGCTGAAGTCGCTGGCCATGAACATGTCGATCGACTACGAGATCATGGCCGACGAGTTCCGCTACACGGCGTCGCCGACGTTCCACATCGCCGGGCAGGCGACGATCTTCATGCACGTGATGCGCAGCTTCCCGACGCTGATCCTGACCACCGGCGCGCGGCCGCGGGCGCCGGGCACCTGCTCGGGTCGATCGGCAAGCCGGCCTTCGGCGTCGAGTTGCGGCTGTGTGACGAGGACGGCAAGGACGTCCAGCGCGGCGAGGTCGGCGAGATCGTGACCCGCAGCGACGCGGTGATGCTCGGCTACCTCCAGATGCCGGAGGAGGACGCCCGGGCGGTCAGGGACGGCTGGTTCTGGGGCGGCGACCTGGCCAGGATGGACGAAGATGGCTATCTCTACCTGGCCGGCCGCAGCAAGGACATGATCATCCGCGGCGGCGAGAACATCTACCCCATCGAGATCGAGACCGTCGTCGCGGAGTGCCCAGGGGTGGCTCAGGTCGCCGTGGTCGGCCAGCCGGACGAGCACTGGGGCGAGACCGTCACCGCGTTCATCACCCCGGACTCGTCCGGTCAACTCGACGTGGACCAGGTACGGGCCCACTGCAAGGAGCGGCTGGCTCGCTACAAGCTGCCGGAGAACTACGAGATCATCGGCGAGATGCCGCTCAACGCCAGCGGCAAGATACTCAAGCGCGAACTGCGGCTGCGGCTGTCCGCGGAGCACGGCGCGTGACGAGCTAGCCGGGCCGGTGACCCGATCCGGTGCCCTCGGTCGGGTCGAACGACGGCGGTGCGGCAGCCGGCGGCCAGGCGGGCGGCAGACCGCCGAGTGGCACGCCGCCCGGCGGCAGCCCGCCCGGCGGCAGCCCGGCACCTGGCTCCGGCCAGCCGCCGCCGCGCGCCAGGCTGTCCGCTAGCCAGGTGATTCCGGCCACCACCAGCAGGAGCAGGCCGGCCAGTGCGCGGGCGGAAAGGACCGCCGGCCAGCGCTGCCCGAGGTAGATCGTCTCGTCCCAGAGGAAGTGCATGACGATCAGCGGCAGGACGCTGCCCGTGCGCAGGAAGAGCCAGACGAAGACGGCCGCCCACAGGGCGATCCCGGCCACGCCGAGACCGTAGTAGTCGTGGTACGAACAACGCAGTGCCACGGCCACGAGGGTGATCTCCAGCAGGGGCCTGCCAGCCTGCCTGAGCGTGGTGACTACGAAGGCAAGCACCACGCACTCCTCCACGACGCCGGCGGCGACCGAAGCCGCCGTGGCGTAGAGCAGGTAGCTGTTGTCCGAGCGGGCCGGCTGGCCCAGCCTGCCGGTCGCGAGCAGAGCGGTGACCGCGCCGCCCAAGACCAGAGCGGCGAGTGCCCAGGCTCCGACGCGAAAGCTCTGCCCGAGCGCGGGACGGCCGCTGGCCTTCCTGGGCATCCCGAAACCGAGCTGCCTGGGCGTGATTCCCCGGCGAGCCGACAGCACGATGACGACAACGACGGCCAGCGCGGACGTCGCGAGCTCGCTGACGGCCGCCGGCGTGAACACCGCCCAGCTGCCCGAAGGCGCAGGATAGCGACCCGCGAGGGTCTCCCCGCCCGCGATGATGCTGGCCGCGAAGAAAGCCGCGAAGACCGCCGCGACCTCGGCGTACCCGCGGCGTGCCGAGATCCGCCGGGCGGGCGGCGGCGGCTGCGCCGACCACCAGTGCGCCCTGGCGGGCCGCCCCACGGGACCTGGCCAGCTGCCGCCAGCCAATTCGGTGCTCATCAGGCGGGTTCCCTCCGCCGGTCGCCCGGTTGCTGTGTGTTACCGGTTGCTCTGTGTTATCAGCTATCTGCCTGCCGCGTATCCCTGCATGCCGCGCGGGTTCGCCCCCGCGTACAGGAAGCCGCGGTCCCTGCTCACCGCGCTGATCCGGCCGAGCGACCACGGCGCCGTCACCGTGACCTCGTGACCGCGCCCGCGCAGTTGATCAACTACTTCCCCGGCATGCCTGTCCTCCACCATCAGCGACCTGGGCGCCGCCTGCCTCGGGTAGAACGACGACGGGAAGTGGTCGGTGTGGAAGGCAGGAGCGTCTATCGCCTCTTGCAGGTTCATTCCGAACACGACGTGGTTCAGGAAGAATCCCATCGTCCACTGATCTTGCTGATCACCGCCCGGCGTGCCGAACGCCATGTAAGGCTCGCCGTCGCGCAGGACCAGGCCAGGCGAGAGGGTCGTCCGCGGCCGCCTGCCAGGCGCGAGAGTGTTCGCGAAGCCGGGGCTCAGGGTGAACATCTGCGCCCTCGTTCCCAGGCAGAAACCGAGTCCGGGCAGGACGGGCGAGCTCTGCAGCCACCCGCCGCTGGGGGTCGCGGAGACCAGGTTCCCGAACCGGTCAGCGATATCGAGGTGGCACGTGTCGCCGGGACCGAGCGCGACCGCTCCGAGCGTCGGATCACCAGTGCCGCCGGCCACCCGCCCGTCCGAACCGTCCTGCCCGTCCGAACCGCCCCTCCCGTCCGAGCCACCCGGCCCGTCCGAGCCGCCGATCCGGCCGAAAGCCGCCATGGCGTAACCGGGCAGCGCAGGCCGCAGCCCGGCGGGCCAGCCCGGGATCAGCTCCGCCGATGCCTGCTGGCCGACGAGGGACCTGCGCTCGTCCGCGTATTCGGGTCCGAGCAGGGCTGCCAGCGGGACGTCACTCTGCCGGGGATCGCCGTACCAGGCTTCCCTGTCGGCAAAGGCCAGCTTGGCGCACTCGGTGACGGTGTGGATCAGTTCCGCGCTGCCGGCGCCCATCTGCCGCAGGTCGAAGCCATCGAGCAGGGCCAGTTGCTGGCAGAAGACCGGTCCCTGCCCCCATGGCCCGGTCTTGCAGACGGTCAGCCCGCGGAAGTCGAAAGTGACCGGCGCCTCCACGCTCGCCCGCCACGCGGCCAGGTCGGCGGCTGACAGCAGGCCCCGGTGCCGCTGGCCGGTCGCGTCCATCACTTCGGCCGCAGCGGAGAAGCGGTCGATCACCTCGGCAACGAAACCCTCGTACCAGACCCGCCGGGCCGCCTCGATCTGCCCCTCCCGGTCAGCGCTCCGCGCTTCGGCCTCCGCCAGGATCCTGGAGTAGGTGGCGGCAAGAGCCGGATTGGCGAACCTGCTGCCCGGCGCCGGCGTCCCGGCAGTCAGGTAGACCTCGGCCGACGTCGGCCAGTGCTCGGTGAAGGTCGGCGCCATCGCCTCGATGGTCGCGCTCGCGCTGGCGAGCATCGGGTAACCGTCTGCCGCGTAGCCGATCGCGTAGCTCATGACGTCACGCAGCCGGAACGTGCCGTACCTGGCCAGGAGCAACATCCAGGTGCCGAATGCGGCAGGTACCGTCGCAGCGAGCAGCCCGTTCCCTGGTATCAGGTCGATGCCGAGCGCGCCGAAGGCGCGCGGGGTAGCCGCTGCGGGGGCCGGCCCCTGCCCGTCCAGCACGAACGTACCGCCCTCTGCCGCGCTGTAGCCGATCACCGGCACCTCGCCGCCCGGCCCGTTCAGGTGCGGCTCGACCACCTGCAAGAGGAGTCCGGTAGCGACTGCGGCGTCGAACGCGTTTCCGCCGGCCTCAAGGACCGCCATGCCTGCCGCCGAAGCTAGCCAGTGGGTAGAAGCCACCATGCCGAACGTGCCCGCGAGCTGAGGCCGGGTGGTGAACTGCGTGCTCGTCACTGGCAACTCCGATCTGTCGTTGTTCCGCCCCGCACATATCCGGTCGGATTCCCCCAAGAGATACCCTGCGAGCACGTCGCTCAGGCCGTGCACGCCAAGATTCTTCTGATGCGGATCGTCCGGTTCTATCCTGTCTGACGAGATACGGTAGGCGACGTCCGCAAGAGGGGCTACGATTCCCTAGCGCGGCAAAGGGATGCCGGTGTCACACCCGAGGTCACTGCTCACCGCGCAGCTTCACCAGGCTGAGCGCTGGCTCGGGCTGCTCGGATCCGTTGCCCAGGTCGACTTAACGGGCGGCTGCCCGATCCCGCTGCTGTCGCAACTTAACTCAAAAGGGATTAGTTGTCATGAGTTCTCTCGCCGCTCCGGCCCGCCGCGCGCTTGTAGTCTCGTTCCTCGGCTCGCTTACCGTGTTCGCCGCCGCATGCTCGTCCTCGGGCAGCGGAACCGCCTCGCCCACCAAGACGGTCATCGTCACCACGACCCCGACCACCCCCAGCAGTTCGCCGGCCAGCGCGGCCACGAACCCGGCCGCCAGCACGCCAGCCGCGCCCGCCGGTCCGGCCGAGTGCACGTCGCCTGCCCTGCACCTCGCGATCGGCGGCGGCCAGGGTGCGGCCGGCACCGTGTACACCAGCATCGACTTCACCAACGTGTCCGGTTCCGCCTGCATCCTGCAGGGCTACCCGGGTGTCTCGCTGGTCAGCGCCGGCAGTGACGCGGGCAGCCAGATCGGCGCGGACGCCAAACGGAACGCCGTGACGGTGTCCCGCCCGATCACGCTCGCGCCCGGCCAGACGGCGCACGCAGTACTGGGCGTAGCCAACGCCTACAACTTCCCCGCTTCGAGCTGCCACCCGGTCGCGGCGCACTGGCTGAAGGTGTTCCCGCCGGACCAGACGATCGCCCTGTACACCGCATTCGGCGTCGAGACCTGTGCTTCGACGGCGCGGCCGACGATGACGATTACCGCGGTGAGCACCGGAAAGGCCTGACGCCCGCTCGGCCCGGCAACGGGCCCAGACGGGAGCTCGGCCACCGAGGCCGGGCCTGCGCAGTTCTTGATCTGAGGAAAAGACGACGGCAACCTGATCCAGCCGCTCATCGTCCTAGTGGTAACAGCGAGTAATCGCTGGATGCGAATTCGCATACTAGGGGGGTGCCTGCGATGGTCCAGGTTCCGCGCGCATGGCAATGGCGGGGCGAAAGAGGCCGGCTGCGGCGCCGGATTCGCTTCCCGGCGCTCCGCTGCCGATCAGCGGCACTCTGCTGGGCCGCGCTACTGATCGCCGGGTGCACGAGTTCAACCGCCCAGTCACACGACGCAAGCCCGCTGTCGCGTTCCTCGTCTCGGCCGCCGAACCGGCAGCACGATGGCCGGAAGGATGCCGCGAGACTGACGGCGACCCGTGCGGCGAACCGCGGGTCGCGCCAGGCCAGCGGCGGGCCGGGCGTTCCCTCCCCTGGCGGGCCCGCGCCCGGCTCTCCGGTACCCGGCGTTCCGGCGCCCGGATCACCTGCACCCGGATCACCTGCACCCGGATCACCGGGCTCAGGCTCGCCCGCTCCAGGTACGGCGGCGCCATCGCCCTCACCTCCCGGCCCGCCTCCGGCGCCAGTCCCGCCGTGCGCGGCAGCGCACCTGCGCGGATCGATCGGCCAGGCAACCGGCGCGGCCGGTACCTTCTACTACCCGGTCCAGCTCACTAATACAGCGGGTTCTGACTGCGCTCTCTACGGCTACCCCGGCATTTCTTTCGTCACCAGGCCGTCGGGAACCCAGATCGGCCCGGCTGCGACCCGGATACCGACCTTCGGCGCCCAACTGGTCATCCTGGCGCCGGGCGCCGTCGCGCACGCACCAGTGCAGCTGCCCGATCCGGCGAATTTCGGACCAGGCGCATGCAAGCCGCGGACTGTTCACTGGCTCAGGGTCTACCCGCCCGACCAGCCAGCCCCTCTCTTCGTCAGAGTTCCGGCGATGATCAATCCGGTGCGGATCTGCACCGGCCACCACTTGCGCGAGGTTATCGCGCTCGGGACTTTCGTATTTATGCCGGGAGCAACCGGCCCTTAGCTTTTCGCGTTTTAGCGCGAGCGAACAACCCCAGCCGCGCTGAGCGCGTCATTATCTTCGGAGGCTTTACGCGCCACGATAAAACCGCCACCTTCGCCATCACCGCCGACAATCCCCTGGAGCCAGGCATGAGTAGTACCTGCTCCCCCGGCCAGCGCAGGCCCGCCGTACTGGGCCTGTGCGGTCTCGCCGTCGCCGCCGCCCTGTTGCTGTGCGCATGCGGCCTGCAGAAGAGCCCGGCCAGCGGCGCCGACCGCCAGGCGGGCAAGACCGCCGGGGCGGACCGCGCGTGTACTGCGTCAGCGATCCACGTCGTGCTCGACGCCCGCTCGGCCGGGGTGGCGGCCGGCACGTCCGTCATCCCGCTCGACTTCACCAACTCGTCCGCGCTCAGCTGCCGGCTCGGGGGGTTCGCGGCCGTCACGTTCGCTGCTGCCCAAAACGGCGGCCAGGTCGGAGCGGCCGCCGCCGCGGACCGCAGCCTCGGCGCGGCAAAGCTGGTGCTGCGGTCCGGCATGACCGCTCACATCTGGCTGCGCATCCTCGATGTCGCGAACCTGCCGCCGGCGCTGTGCCGGCCAGTCACGGTCGCCGGGCTCAGGGTCAGGCTGCCAGGCCAGGGATCCGCGATCTTCATCAGCCACCCGCTGCTGACGTGCTCCAGGCACGTCCTGGGCACCGACATCCTGACCGTCGAGCCGTTCAAGCCTGGCCGGGCGCTGCCGGGCACAGCCCAGTAGCCACGCTCAGCTCAGCCCAGAAACAGTTACTCATCATGGGAGACGATAAATCATGAAGGTCAGCATCCGCCCTGGTCGCAGGTCTCTCGCCGTGGCGGCTATCGCCTGCGGCGCAGTCACGCTGCCGGTTTCCGCTCTGGCCGCTCCCGGCCATCCGCACCAGGCGCACCAGGCCGGCCACGCCCTCCGCAGAGTGCACCGCTGCCTCGCTTCCAGCACCGCGATCTGGCTAGGCCTGGGCAATGGCGGCGGCACCGCGGGTACTTTCTTCTATCCGCTTGAGTTCAGCAACGTCGGTCGCAGGACGTGCTGGCTGTTCGGCTACCCCCGTATCTTCGCGGTGTCCGACAGCGGGCGCCGGATCGGCCTGCCCGCGGTCCACAGCGGCGCCAGGCACCTGGTGATCCTGCGGCCAGGGTCGACCGCTCACGTCATCCTGGGGATTATCGATGCGGGCAACATCAGCGGCTGCCACGTCAGGACCGGCGCTTTCCTGAAGGTTTTCGCGCCCGGCCAGAAGGCGTTCCAGATCATCCCTGGCTTCAATTTCACGGCGTGCACGAACAAGAGCGTGCTGCGAGTGGACGCGGTGCATCCGGGTACCGGAATCCCGGGTTTCAGCACGTCCTGAGAACAGCCGGCAGCGGGTGGGTGGCTGCGCTCCGATTAGCCGGCCTCCGGTTCGCCGGCCAGCCCTCCGCCGGGGCGTAGGTCCCGGTGGCAGAGCCGGGCGGGCACGGGTAAGTTTCCGGCTATGGCCGACATCACCCCCAGGCTGCGCGCCGTCTTCGACCTGAACGTTGCCGAGGTACGGGAGTACAGCGGACGGCACGAGTACGACGGCGAAGTGCAGGACCTGTCACCCGGGGGTGTCCGGGCCACCCTGGGCAGGCTGTCCGGCGCGCGTGCGGCGGCCGCGAGCGAGCAGGCACCCGGCGGCCCGGCCGCGGCACAGCTCGACGACTATGACCAAGCGCAGCTCGGGGTGTTCGAGCGGGCCGCCGAGACCAAGTTCGGCGAGCTCGCGATGCATCGCCGCAACCCGTACTTGCACATCGACAACCTGGATCTGGCCTGCTACGACCGCGAGTACGCGCCGCGGCTGGAGCGCGACCTCGCCCGCGCCAGGCATCTCGCCGCCTGGCCGCAAGCGGTCGATGCCGCGCTGTCGGCTCTGGACCAGGTGACAGCGCCGGTCGCCGCAGCGCTGACCGGAGCCGTCCGCGGGCTGGCGAGCGGCATCCCGGCCGACGCGGACCCGCAGGCCAGCGCGGCGGCGCGGACCGCTCATGCCCGGCTGGCCGCTCACGTCGAACGGGCCGCAGCCACAGGCGATCCGGACGCGGCACTCGGCCGCGACGTGCTGACCAGGCTGATGAGCAGCGCCGAGGGCACCGAGGTGGACCTGGACCGGCTGGCCGACCGTGCCGACGCCGAACGTGACCGGCTGTCGGAGCGGCTCGCCGATAGCTGTGCCCGGATCGATCCTGGGCGGCCCGCGCTCGAAGTCGCCAGGGAACTCGTCCGCGAGCACCCGGACGCTGACGGAGTCATCGACGCGGCCAGGCACTGGACGCGGCGGGCGATCAGCTTCACCCGCGACGCCAACCTAGTCCCCTACCCGGACGGGGAGTGTCTGGTCACGCTGGCTCCGGAATCGCGGCGCTGGGCTATGGCGATGATGTCGTCGGCCGCACCCGGCGAGCCGGAAGGCCCGTCGATGTACTACATCACCCCGCCAGATCCGAGCTGGCCGGACCGCGAGGCGCAGGAGTGGCTTGAGGTTTTCAGCGACACCACGCTGCCGGGCATTACCGTGCACGAGGTCGCGCCCGGGCATTTCTCGCACGGCCGCGCCATCCGCAGGGCCGGGACGGACGTCAGGCGCACCCTGCACTCGAGCGCGTTCGTCGAGGGCTGGGCGCATTACGCCGAGGAAGTCTGCGTGGAGGAAGGCTTCTGCGCCGACGATCCCCGGTTCGCGATCGGCGTCTGGCTGGAAGCCCTGGTGCGGGTCACCAGGCTGGCCTGCGCTATCGGCCTGCACACGGCGGGCATGGACGTCACCGAGTGCGCACGCAGGTTCGTGTCGGACACCCACCTCACCGGGCAGGCGGCGCTCGCCGAGGCCCGCCGGGCGACCTTCGATCCGACCTACGGCAGGTACACCTGGGGCAAGCTGGAGATCATGAACCTGCGCGAGCAAGCGAAGATCACCTGGGGAACCGGCTTCTCCTTGCTGCGCTTCCATACCGCGCTGCTCGACCTCGGCTCGCCTGCGCTTGGCCTGCTGAGCACGGCCGTGCGTCACGGCTGACCCTGACCGCGCGGGTAAAGTGCTGGACATGAGCGACTTGGAAGATCTTGACTCGCTATCCTCCCGCGAGTTGCATGACCTAGCGGTCCGCCGTGCCCGGCACCATCTCGACGTGGCCTTCTTGTGGGAGTTGCTGCGCGCGCTGCCGGCTGGTGAGGCGGTCGCTGGCCACCCTGATCACGCCAACGCGGACGCGCTGCACCTGTCCTCGCTGATCGGGGACGTGATGGACGCGGACGAAACGGACGTCGCCGACGCACTCCGCCCGCTGTACCTTGACTACCTGAATAGGCACCGCGAAGACCTCGCCGACCTCGAGCGGCACGCGGACCACTAGATCCGGCCGCGCGACCCTGGCAGCCGGGCAGCCTGGCCGCGAGGCGACTTACTCGGCAATGCGGCGATCCGGGTGGCCAGACGGCCAGCCCCGGATCGCCGCGGTTATGCGGAAGTGATGCCCGTGCCTCAGCCCTGCTGGAGCACGGCCTCGATCTCCAGGTGCAGGGCGACCTTGTCGGCTACGACCACGCCGCCGGTCTCCATCGCGTTGCTCCAGCTCACGCCGAAGTCCTGACGGTTGATCTCGCCCGTGGCCGTGAAGCCGGCCCGGGTGCCACCGTAAGCATCCGGCCCGAAACCGTTAACCTCGAGCTTGAGCGGAACGCTCTTGGTCACGCCCTTGAGCGTCAGTTCTCCGTCGAGCACGAAGTCGTCGCCGTCAGCGCGGACACCGGTCGACCGGTAGGTCATCACCGGGTGGTTGTCCGTGTCGAAGAAGTCCGGCGAGCGCAGGTGCCCGTCGCGCTGATCGGCCCCCGTGTCGATGGACGCCAGGTCGATCTCGGCAGTCACCGAGGAGGACAGCACGTCTTCCCCGGTCACGATCTCGCCAGCGAACTTCGTGAACTTGCCGCGTACCTTGCTGACCATCATGTGCCGCACGGAGAACCCGACCTCCGAGTGCAGCGCGTCGATGCTCCAGGTACCTGCCACGTAGCCGGGGATCGTCCCGGCCTGAGCCACGGTCATGTCTATCTCCGATGATCAGTGAGTCTGCTGTCCGGGATGAAGACCCGGCGTATTCGTTGAATATGCAACTAGTATCAGCCTCAGGCCAACTTGTCAAACGTTCAACTTTCTAGGTAGCCTGGTCTCATGTCGACGGCGACCCGCTGGCTGAGTGACGACGAGCAGCGCACCTGGCGCTCGTTCCTGAATGCGTGCCAGTCGATCTTCGCTGCCGTGGATGCGCAACTGCTGCGCGACTCGGGACTGCCGCACGGTTATTACGAGATCCTCGTGCACCTGTCTGAGGCGCCGGACCGGGCGCTGCGGATGAGCCAGCTTGCCAGGGCATCGACGTTTAGCAAGAGCCGGCTCTCCCATGCCGTCGCCAGGCTGGAAGAGCGCGGCTGGGTACAGCGGCAGGACTGCCCCACCGATCGCCGGGGCCAGATCGCCATGCTGACTGACGCGGGATTCGACATGCTCGCCGCCGCGGCGCCCGGACATGTGGAGCAGGTGCGGCGGGTTCTGCTCGATCCGCTCACGCCCGACCAGGTCCGCCAGCTGGGCGAGATCAGCGCGGCGATCAGCGCGGCCGCCAGGAGCGGCATGGAAGTGTCCTGCTCCGAAGCCGACCTGACCGACCTGACCGGCCTGGCCGGCCTGGCCGATTCCGGCTGCGCCGGCGAAGCCGACGACGAGGGCTAGCCGCCCCGGCGGGCCGGCGACTCCGCCTCATCCCGGCCAGCGACTATCCTCGTCACGGCGGCGCTCGTCGTGCCGCTGGTAACCGCCGGAGATGTGAGGCAAACCGAAGATGCCGCAAGGTCACCGCCGTCGCGTGGTAGCCGCCCTGCTTGGAGCGCGAGCGACGGCCGTGACCACCGCAGTGACCGCCGCGGCGGTCACGACGGTGGCTGGCTGCGCGAGCCCGCAGGTCACCACCGCGCCCATTAAGGTCGCCAGCGCGTACGTGATGCAGTCCGGCGGAGTCGGCGCTGTCGACGCGTACCTGGTCATCGCCAATTCGGGATCGCCAGACAGGCTGCTTGCGGTGCGCAGCAGCGCCGGCGGGATCATCTCGCTGCGCGTGCCCCGCGGTCGCGGCGCGATCGCGGGGCACGCTGTCAGCGCTATTCCCGTCCCGGGCCATAGCGTCGTCCGCCTCGATCCGACCGGTCCTTACGTACTGATCACTGGCTCAGGCCCGATCCGGCAGGGAACCGACATCACGCTGACGCTGGTGTTCGCCCATGCCGGGACATTGCGCGTCGCAGCCCAGGTCACCGATCCGCAGACCAGCAACGCTGGTTACTTCGGGCCCTAGACCGGCCCTGCCCTTGTTGCCCGCGAAGAGCTTGCGATATATCGTCTTGGTGGCGAAAGTTTCGCTTCGCAGCCACGCGGAGGGCACATGGCGACAGAACCGAGGCCGTCGAGCCTGAGAATAGGGGACGCCGAGCGCGAAGCGGCAGCGGCCAGCTTGCGCGAGCACTACGCGCATGGCCGACTGGGGATCGACGAGTTCCAGCAGCGCCTTGATGCCGTCTACGCCGCCAAGACCGATGCGGATATCGCGAGGATCACCAGCGATCTCCCGCTTCTTGCTCCCCCAGGCACCGGCTACCCGGCCAGCAGCGGACCGGGACCAGGCCAGCGCCGACGGTTCGCTGTAGCGCCCTGGGCGACTGTCGCGCTGGCACTCTTGGTGATATTCCTCGCCGTTGGATTGATCCATCCGTTCGGATGGTTCGGGTTCTTCCTCGCCAGGCCGCTCTTCCTGCTGATCATGCTGCTGGTCTTCGGTCGCGGCGTGCTCCGCCGAGCGACCCGCAGAAGGCAGTACGGCCGCCGCTACGGCCGTCGCTGGTAGCGCAGGGCCACCCGGAGCGGCCACCGGCCAGCGGACCCGTCTAGCCGCGTTCTGGGAACCTCAGCGGCACCACTAGGTAACGGAATGCGGGCGCGACTGCGCCGTCGCCCGCTTCCGGGTCAGCACCGGAGTCCGAAGCGGGACCCGATCCCGGTTCGCTACCGGCCCAGGTGATCAGTGCGGGCTTCGCCGGAGTCGTGAACTCTAGCCTGATCCGGCCGGGTTCATCAGCCTCGGCGCTCGTGGCGGCACCTGTACCTCCGGCCGGACCATCGTGCTCGGCCGGACCACCGTGCTCGGCTGAACTACCGTGCTCGGGCGGCGCCGTTGCTGACCGTGCCGGCCTCGGAGGCTCGGCAGCGGCGGCGGCCGTCAGGCCGTCCAGCAGGTAGTGCGGGTTGAACGAGATCACCGGCTGGTCTCCGCGGAAATGGGCGGCTACGGTCTCCGCTGCCCTGGCCCGGCCCTCCGCATGCGCCTCGATCACCACCTGATCGGGCCGGAACGACAGCCGGACGGGTCCAGCCCGCTCGGCAACTAGTGATGCGCGTCTGACCGCCTCGATCAGCGGCGCGGCCGGCATCTCGGCGCGGCAGCCAAACTCGCCGGGAAATCTCGCCCGGTACTTGATGTATTCACCGGCGATCAGCCGGGCGGTAAGCCGTCGGTCAGCGCTTTCGAAGCTGATCAGGCCCTCGGCCGGCCTCGGCTGGTATTCGCCGCTGCCCGCGCCCGTGCCGCTGCCCGTCCCGGTGCCGCTGCCCGCGCCGGTGCCGGTGCCGGTCGCCTGACCGCCCGGGTCGCCGCGCTCGTCGTGATCGGTGTCGAACGCCAGCGTGACCGGAACTCCCGGCACCAGCGTCCGCGCGGCCTCAGCCAGGATCCTCGCTGGGACAAGCACTACCGCCCGGACCGCCGGCCGGACGGGCGTGAACGGCACCTCACTGGCCGCCAACCGGTACCTGTCGGTGGCCACCAAGGTCAGAACCTCGCCCGACAAGTCCAGGCACACCGCCGTCAGCATGGGAAGCGTGTCGTCGCGACTGGCGGCGGGTACCACTTGCGCCACGGCTGAGGCAAGGACGCCTCCGTCGACCACGCCAACGACCTCGGGCGACACCGGCAGCGCGGGGTAATCCTGAACCGGCAGGCAGACCAGGCCGAACTCGGCTCGGCCGCAGGTGAGGCTGACGACGTCCGCGTCCGCGTCGAACTCCACAGGCCGAGCCGGCAAGCTGCGGGTCATCTCGGCGAGCAACCGGCCAGGCACCAGTGCCGTTCCCTGCTCGCTGACGTCGGCGTCCACCCTCACCCGCGCCGAGACTTCGTAGTCAAAGCAGGACAACGTCAGTGTCTGCTCAGCCGCCGCCAGGAGGATGCCGGACAGCAACGGCACCACCGGCCGCGATGGCAGTGCACGCGAGACGAACGCAACCGCCTCACCCAGCGCATCGCGACCGACCCTGAATTTCATAACCGCCTCCCGCCGATCTGCTGTCTTTGCCCCGATCCTGACATGAACATCCGACATTCTTTAACGGTCCTTCACGGGACCAGCGCGTGCCCGGAGGCAGGCATGCCGTCGTCACGCGGATCGGCGCTGGCCGCCCACCGACAGTCAGGCGCCAGCCCGTCCGGCTGCGGTCAGCTCAGACGATCCCGGGTGGTGCGGCCGCCAAGGTCGCCTCAATCGCGCGGGCGAGCTCCCGCGCCGTCTGTGCCGTCAGTTCGACCGCCACCCTTGCGGACGGACCCTGGCCCGGGTTGAGGAAGTCGATGTTCAACGTGTGATCGGCCTGGGCATGGACCGGGTGGTCAAAGTAGATACTGACCTCGCTCAGGCCGAACCAGCCATTGGCTCCCTTGCCACTCCCCGTAGCCGTGATACTTTCGGTGAGATATGTGCACATCATATTTCCTTTCTTAGCCCGCGAGGTGCTCGCCGAAGAACGCCCAGACCTTGGCCCAGCCTTGATTAGCGGCTTCCACCCGATAGGCCGCTCGATTAACCGAGAAGAAGGCGTGACCCGCCCCCTCGAAGGTGTGGAACTCGTGGGTCTTGCCAAACCCGTCTAGCACTGTGGAGAGTTCCGCAGTCTCGGCTGGCGTCGGGAAGGAGTCGTCGGCACCGAAAAGGCCGAGTAGCGGGCACGACAGGTCTTTGGCGAGCCCGATAAGCGGCTTGAAGCTGGCAGGCGCGCCCTCAGGAACATTAATGACGGCGCCGCCATAGCAGTCGACAGCCGCGTCGAGTTGCAGGCTGCACGCGGCCAGAAAGGACTGCCTGCCGCCCGAGCAGTAGCCGATCACGCCGATCTTGCCGTTGCAGGCGGACAATGACCGCAGGTAGTCCGCCGCCCCGGCGACGTCTCCGACGAGACGTTCATCCGGTACTCCACCCTTCGCGCGGGCCGTCGCAGCGGCGTCGTCCGGGCTCGCACCAGGGGCTTCCCTGAAGTACAGATTCGGCATTATCGCGCCATAACCGTGAGCGGCGAATTTCCTGGTGATTTCTTTAGTAGCAGAGTCGTAGCCAGGCATGTGATGAATAACTACCACGCCGCCAAATGATCCTTGGCCCACCGGCAGCGCGAGATAGGCCTCGACCTCATCACCGCCATGGCCGGTGATTGTAGCCGTCTCTGCGGTAAGTGATTCTTTCATATGTTGATCCTCCTTCTTTGCGCGCTTACGATACATTTACGATAAGAAAGCTCTTCCACTAACGCGTTATCATTTCGCAAAAGCATTACATCCGAGTGTCTCCGGTGGCCGGCAAGTCGTCCGTGCGAGAAAATTAGACTGGTCCCAGACCTACTGCGGCCCAGACCTACTGCGGCCCAGACCTACTGCGGCGCCGAACAAGGCGGAAAGGCGTTTCAATGAGCTCGGCCTCCTACGGACTGATACTCGTCTTTCTTGGGGCAGGCTTTGCGCTTGGCTGGAACGCGAACCGGTCTTATGCGGCACACGGCGACGTCAAGTCGACCAAGAAGAAAATCCCGGGGTATCGAAGGACCAGGCACCGGAATGGCGTAATCACTATTATTCTCGCCTTCGTGATCGGCGTCATGGTCTTCGACATGCTCCGCCCCCATCCTTAACCCGGCCGGTCCGCGAAGCCGCCCGACCGCTCCAGGCAGACTTGCCGATCGGCTAGCCCAGGCGGGCAGGTCGGCGAACGGCGGCAAGGATCGAGAGCCGCGGTAGGCACGCCGCCCAGTCTGCCAGTTCCGCGTCCGGTTCGCCCCAGCCGGCCTCCCCAGCCGACGCCGTGTTCGCCAGGTAATACAGGCCGACTCCGACTCCGACTCCGGCTGCCGACTCCGCTGCCGTTTCCCGCACTCTTGCCGCCGTCCGCCACGCGCGAATCGCCCAGTGTCTATCATTTCACCTATAAAACTATCCACTGTCTCGCCGCGCGCCAGCTCGGCGGGATCATCGACGGCGCGGACGGCACGGGCGGCTGCGAGGTCGGCGCGCGCGGCCTCGATGGTCTCGGGTGATGCGTTACGGCGTGTCAGCCCGGCTACGCGGGCACGCTTGACAGTCCAGGATTCAGTCTGATTCGGGGCAGGGTCGGCCACGGAAGGCTCCTGATGACGGAGCGTCCGGGGTGCTCTGCCCCGCTTACCGTGGTTGGGGGGTATACCTGCCGCATTGCCCCGCGTGGCGGGGCAATGCACAGGCCGGCCCTTGCCCGAGCTTTGGCCGATAGTTTACTCGGCGGCAGGCGGCCAGGGCATCATCTTGGCCGTCCAGCTCCCGCCCGCGTGTCGCGCGAGCCGCCGGGCGAAGGCCTCCCCGGTCAGGTCGGGCCGGCCGTGGCCATCGGGGCACCGCACGCCGTACGGGCTGTCAGTGTCCCAGCCACGTCCTGCCGGCACGTGGTAGATCACCCCGCGCGGGGTCACGGTCACGTGGCAGAGCAGCCGCCCGCAGAAACCGTAGACCACCTTGACGCGCCCGGTCATGCTGGCCGTCCCGGCCGCGAGCACTCGCATGTCAATGTTCCTTCCCCCGATCGTGCGGAAAGCCGCAGGGGACACGGCGGAGGAGGCTGCCTAAAATCCGCTGTACGGCCGGCGCCCATCTCGCCATGCGCCGCAGCCTCCGTACTGAACTGGCGAGCCGTACCGGTGTCCCGTGGCACCGGGGCTACGCCTGCCCGGTGCGCGCCGCGGTATCGCGGCGGGCGCGGATCTCGGCGGCCAGCTCGTCCCGCATCACCTGCAGGTCGGCTTGCAGGAGGTCGATCGCCCGGACCGCGGCGTCACCGGCCGCGTCGGCGCCGGGGTCACCCGCGGCGCGGGCCGACCAGATGGACAGCGCGACGCCCAGCGTCTCCACCGTGTCCCGCACGGCGTGCATCCCGGTGCCCACTCGCCCGCCTGCCAGTCCGGCCCCGATGCCGACGTGACCCACCGTCCGGCGGGACGCTCCCGCGACCGCGCCCCGCAGGATCACCAGCGCTTCGGCGCCGAGCCGCTGCTCGCAGCCCCGGCAGTAGTCGTTGCCTTCCGGGGGCTTGCGCCCGCACCGCTTGCAGCCGGTCATGACCTGCCGCCAGCCGACTCGATCTTGGCGCGCAGCCCTGCCGGGGAGTGGTCGGCGACGAACCGCACCGCGCCGTCGGGGTAGGTCCGCTCGGCGCCCCAGACGGCAAGCTCGCGGTTGTAGGTGATCGTCCATCGCGGGTAGCGGCTCGTGAGCCACAGGTGGAGAAACGCGCCGTTGGGGCCGTGGAATCATGCTCATAGCCGAGCCTCATCTCTCGGTCAGGCCCCGGAGCAACGGTGTTACTGCACCATCCGGGGCCGCTTTGTGTTGTCACCTGCATGTTAACCCTGCCAGATGCATCCAGGTAGTGCTAGATGTTTCTTGGTTTGCATGGCGACTGCCGGGCACACTGCGGTGATGATCGACCGAGGGGCGCCCGAGCCGCTCTACCAGCAGCTAGCCGACGTGATCCGCGAGCGCATCGCGGACGGCACCTATCCGCCGCGTACGGCCATACCGTCTATCTCGCGGCTCGCCGCCGAGTTCGGGTTGTCCGACCCGACTGTGAAGAAAGCGATCACGGCCCTGAAGCGCGAAGGCGTCCTGACCGGCGTGCCAGGCCGGGGCACGTTCGTGGCCGGCCGCTCGCGGTGATCTTCATTCACGCAGGCCAGCACCGGCAGGAAACGCGAGCCCCCCGCAACGCTCCCCAGGGCACGGCGGCGCTGCTTCGAAGAGACCAGGGTGAGGGTCGCCCGGGCACGCGAGCCCGCAACGCTCCCCAGGGCACGGCGGCGCTGCTTCGATGTCGCGGATATCAGGCGGGCAGCCGTTCGCTGCCCCTGGCCGCGCTGATCGGGGTGACAGTGCCCCCGGCGGCCAGCTCGGACAGTGCCCCGGCGATCACCTTGTCCCGGTCGGCCGCTGCGTGCTGGTACCGCATCGCGGCACTGACCGTGGAGTGCCCCAGGCGGGCCATCAGCTCGGCGAGCGTCGCCCCGGCCGCCGCCGCGAGGACCGCCCCGGTACGGCGCAGGTCATGGAAGCGCAGGTCCGGCCGCCCGGCCTTGTCCCGCGCCGGATGGTAGACGGCGTACAGGGCCGACGGTGACATGTGGCCGCTGCGGACGAGGCGGTCAGGTGCGGGGCTGGGTGATGCTTTCACCGGTGAGGCTCCCGTCGGGGAGCACCCGCGTCTCAGCACGGCGGGTGCGTTCCGGCGGGGACTCAGCGCGGCCCCGTGGCGATCACCGGGCGCCTGTCTCGCTGCCCGGCGGTCCGCGCCAGTAGCACTCCCGTGCCACGCTCCGAAGCTGCCGCTATGGCCCCTCTTAAGGGGCCTTCAGTCGCGGGCACCAGGTGGCGGGGTGAAACCGCCGGCCTGTGAGCGCCGTCCCCAAGCGGGGACTACCAGAGAAATTACATGACGTCTGATGACTCGCGCAACCGGCCGGGGTGTCTGGCCCGTATCCGCCGGGATTCGCGTTTTCGCTAGTCAGGGTAGCTCCCGCGATAGGACTCGAACCTATAACCTGCCGGTTAACAGAAGGCCTGTCCTCGAACTGGCGGGGGCCCGGCTATGGCGACCCGTAGCGCTCTCACCTGCATTAAGGCTTGTCAGAAGCTCACAGTGCGATCCTAGCAGTCGTGCCGACGTGTATCAGGGAATGCCGGTCCGTCCGTGTTATCCGCGTGTTAGCCGGCCTCTCGAGCCAGGCTTGTGTTGGATCTGTGTTAGCCGCACACGTCCGTCCCTGCAGCGGGTCGTTCACCGGATCGCCGGGGCGGTGGCCGCTGTGGTGCTGACCGGGTGACCGCCGACGGCTCCGTGCCGGCAGGTCCAGCAAGCACCGCCTGACCCTGTTCCTGGCGCTCCGCGACTTCGGCGGCGTCGCGAGGGTTTCATTGAAGATGGTCGCCGCGCCGAAGCACCAGCCCTGATCGGCGGATGCTCTGGCGCCGCTGGTGCCATCTGAGATGCCGACCGGCCGGGGTGATCGCGATCGCGTCAGGTTCTATTCCGGTCCTGATAAGCCTGAGCGCGGTACCAGTCGCGATCCTGATGGGTCGTACCGAGCCACCGAGGCCTACTACGTATGCCGTCTTGCTGTCCGGGGTAATCGCGATGGCGACCGAACCGATAGCGCCGCTGATGGCCTTGCCTGCCTTGTTGGTCGCGGTCTGGATCGGGATCACGGGGCCAAAGCTGGCATCGGTGAAGGCGGTGACGTAGAGCATCTTCCCATTCGGCGTCAGAGCCATGGCATCGGCCTCGCCGCTGACCTTGATCGGCTTCAGCTTGACGTTGCCGAGGACCCGGATGGGCGTCACTGCCGCGCCGCACAAGACGTAGGCCGTCCTCCCGTCCGGGGTGATCACGATCGTGTTGCCAGCATCCGGCACCTTGATCGTCTTGCCAGCTGTGTTGGTGGCCACCCGGATCGGGGTCACCCCCGAGCCCTGGTCGGAGACGTAGGCAGTCCTCCCGTCCGGGGTAATCGCGATGGCGATCGGGCGGTCTCCGACCTTGATGGCCTTGCCTGCCGTGTTGGTGGCAACCCGGATCGGGGTCACGCTCGAGCCCTGGACGTTGGCCACATAGGCGGTCTTCCCGTTCGGCGTGATCGCGATCGCCTCAGGATCGCGGCCTACCCGGATGGTTTTCTCGACCTTATTGTTAGCGGTCCTGATCGCTGTCACGGTGCTGCCGTTGCCATTATCGGTGTTGGCAACGTATACCGTCTTGCCATCCGGCGTAATCGCGATCGCACGTGGTGCCTTCCCGACACCAATGACCTTGACCACTTTGTTCGTTGCCGTGCGGATCGCGGATACTGAACCGGCGTTGTTCACCACGTACGCGGTTTTCCCATTCGGCGTAATCGCTATGGCCACCGGACCGCCGCGCACCCGGATCGCTCTGCCCGCCCTGTTCGTCGCGGTATTGATCGGGGTCACCGTATCGGAACCGCCGTTGGCGACATAGGCGATGACCGGACGCCGGGCCTGACCGGCTCCACTGGCCGCGCTAGCCGCGGCGACTACAGCCGGAAAAGCAGCTCCGGCCACCACTATCGACACCATAAGGGCCTTGGCACATAAAAACATGAAACCTCCCGCAGCATCGCCACCCCTCAGGCTCTCTGCTCGGCACAGGCAAACATGCGACCGCAGGCTGCGGTAGGGCCGAAAGTCCTGCCCCCCATAAGCTCCACGAAAGTCGCCTGCCAGCGGGCTCCGGGCGTATAGCGGCGGGCGACCGACCATATCGCGGCTACCTGGAGCGTAGATCCTCAAGCAGCCGGCGGGCGTCGCGTTCATCCCATGGCGGCAGTGGCGGCGTCGCGGCCAGAGCGCGTTCCGCCTCGCTCACTGCCAGCGCACGGTCATCTCGCAGGGCTGCGATCTTGGCTACCCTGCGCAAGGTGCGTGGCCTGTCAGGAGCCAGAATGCGGGCATCAGCCAGGGCGCTGCGCGCATCCTCGTCGCGCCCAAGGCCGGCTAGGGCGAGAGCACGCGCTGAATATGCGTCCACCTCTTCGATCGGAGCGAGCCCGAGGCCAAGCGCGGCATCAAGGTCGGCTAGTGCATCGGAGTACTCCCTCAGCTCCGCACGTACCTGACCGCGTCCGCCCAGCGCCGCCGCGGACTCGGCGTTCCAGGTGAGAGCCTGCGCGAAGGTGACCTCCGCGTCGGCCGGCGAACCGTCGTACCACAAGGCATATCCGAGCCCGATCAGAGCCTGCACATCAGCCGGCCGCATATCGATAGCCTGCCGCTGAAGCTCAGCCGCATCGCCGTAGTCGCCGGCAGCGAACCGGACATTGGCCCGAAAGTCGTCATTGAGAACAAGATCTATTCCGTGCCCTACCCGGCACAGCTGCACAAGTACACCGCGTACCCGCTCCCGTGGTCGCCTGATCATGGTGAGGGCGGGGCGCAGGCCACCCGGTACGTCCTGCTGAGCCTGATGGCGCCGTCCTTCCCGCTCCCCGGCCCCTGGGCGCATGTCGGCTACCGTGACCTAGCCGGGGTACTCGACCAAGTCGACGCCGATGCGCTCGGGCGTACGAGCGGCCAGCTCAGTCGCTACCGGGCGCTGGTGCACCGTCTGGTCGCGCTGGCCGAGGCGGTCGACCCGGCGCAAGCACTCGACGAACCCTTCTCCGCGGCCGGTGTCGTCGCGAGACTGCCGGGCGAAGGCTTCGATGGGGCCATTGCACGGCTGAGATTCAGCGGCCTCGCCCAGGTAGTTCAGGCCAATTTTCATGATGCCAAGTCCTTTGAAGTCGGCGGCGACCGCGGCGGCATCATCACTTACTGGCGCCGGCTGGCCGCCGAGCGCGGCATCGGGTGGCAATTCCAGGAGAACCAGCTCCGGTTCTACATCACCCTCGAGGATCCCGGCCTCCAGGGCAACGCCCAGCGCGCCACGCGAGAAGAGATCGTCCAGGCCGAGTACGCCGACTTCTTTGACCACACCACCATCGAAGCCATCCTCGGGTCCGACCTGAGGTCAAAGAGCTACGCTCCCGGCGCGTGGCTCGGTTTCAACCCGGACTTCGTCTACCGGCACCGTCCAGTAAATCCCGCTGTCTCAACGGCCGTACTTGCCCAAGCACTAGCCTCGATGACGAAGCGGGTCGATGACTTCGCGGACAAGACTGCGTAGGACAGCTGAGGCTCGATGGCCTGGCTCCGAGAACAGGCTCAGGCGCGGTTGAAGGACAAAGCACCTGTCGATTCCCATAAAAGGTGATCGGCGTTACCAGCACTTTCCGCATGTGACCGTCCTTGCAACGCTCGTAATCGGCTATATGCGTCTGCTCCTGCAGATCTCGTCCAACCGACAATTGGCCCAGCCGTCACCGCTGACAGCTGCGCAAGGCGATCGACGCGGGTCAGGCGGAGTCTTGTCTCACCGGCAGGCGTCGGCGCTGCCGTCGCCGACACCTTCGAGGCAGCCGCAGCACTCCAGAGCGCCGGCCGCAGGAGATAGCCGTGCCCCGGGCCGAGGTAACTCACCGGCCGAACGCAGCCAGGTGTAACGCGGCACCGAGCGTCGGTTTGCCGCACGCCGTGGGCAAGCGCGCACCTTCGCCACCTCACTGATGCGGGTGCCTGCGGCCGAGTTGGAATGCGCCGGGCCTGGTGCCGAGGCGCCTCACCGGCTCGCGCCCGCGGTCGCGGCGTCACCCAGGCGGCGCACCGCAGCGGCATCGGGCGGCAGGACCTGCTCCACGGTGACCTGCGTGTCGCTGATGGGAGGCTCGTTGTCTAGCAGCTGTCGGCGGAGCCGGCTGAGGTACATGCCTGCCGTGCCGGCCGGATTCCATACGACCAGCCGGTTCCGGGGATCCCGGGACAGGAAGCGTGCCAGTGCGGGTTCAGCGGGCGATCGCCGAAGCTGTAGCCGCCTCCTACGACCAGTGACTCATGCGACAGCCTCCGGTGCAGCTCGTCGTAGAGCACCGAGAACGGGTACTGCTCGGTCACCGGCTCTTGAGATCGCCCAGGATCACTGCTGGGAGCCCACGCTCCACCTTTCCCGATGTCCACGCATCAAGCAGGCCATGCTCCCGGATCTGTTCGAGCCGCGGCTTGCTCACCAGCCCGTCAGCGCTGCGATGCCGGGCCACCGACCCGTGCAGGTGGTACAACGTCGCCGGCTCGGACCAGCGGTCGAGCGGGACGTTCAGTATCCCGAAACGGAGCCGTCGTAGGCTATCCCGTTCTCCAGGAGCGCCGACATGAGCAGAGAGTCGTAATTGAGCGTGAACACGGTGGCCTGGAGCCTGACAAGCTCGGCCGCGAATGAGTTCATCGCCTACCACGAGGCGTGCCGCTCCGCGTCCGGGGCCTCGGTGATGCAGCAGGCGTCAACCTCGCAGAGCACCGTGCCCACGATCCTGACGTAGTGCTGACGAAGGCCGTCGGCAGCCTCACGGAGGCCGGCGAGCAGCGGGCTCACCCAAAATCATAGGCTCAGGAAGGCTGGGACTCCTCCGGCTCGCTCGTCCACGGGTAGGTCGCTCATGCGGTGTCGATGATCCGGTTGCGGCCGCAATTAGGGGAGACCCGGGCGCAGTTAAGAAAGCCGTTGGTGCCGAGGCGTCCTAGCTGCCAGGCTGACCCAATGTCTGGCAGCATCTTCTACTCTGACCGCGTCGGCCGCGCCAGGCAACGCGTTAACGAGGAAGTCTCCGCGAACGCCTGGCCAGGCCTCGTCGCACTCATCCAGGCCCGCGTCCGAGACAGCTCTCTTGCGCTTGCCTTCCCGCGGCGTGACTGCCCGGTCGCACGTGACGCGATCACCGGCACGGACGAGGACATGTTCCTCGATTCCCTCCTGGCCCATATCCCCGACCTGGAGGGCCGCATCCTGGAGGCAGATGCGCATGTCAGCACCGACGCCGCACTCGACATCGTTGACTTCGTCGCCCTCTACATCGACCAGCCCACCAGGCGGGACTTCCACAGCCACTTCAGTCACGAGCATCTGCTGTTCCGCGCGCATCACGCCGACCCGTTCCATGATGAGCTCTCGCCGGGCCAGGCCAGGTTCCGCGATGACATCGACCTACTCTTCGGCCGGAACGGCATCGCGTTCACTCTGGGTGACGACATGCGTGTCCGCCGTCTGGGGCCGCTCGAGGGTCGCTCGCTGATCTCCGACTTCATGCCGAATAGTGGTGACCGGCAACTCGACGCCAAGCTCAACGACGCGATGACCCGGTTCCTCTCACGTGCCCCTGGTGACCGGCGGGACGCGCTGGAAAAGCTCTGGGACGCCTTCGAGATGGTGAAGTACATCGAGTCCGGCGGGCAGACCCGGAACGTCAAGCAGTCCGTGGCCCGGCTGCTCGACCGGGCGGCACCTGGACCGCTCCGCGCCGAACTTGAGGCTGAGTTCACAGCACTCAACACGATTGGCAACAACTTCAGCATCCGGCATCATGGAGGCCAGCAGCAGACGTTGCCTACCGACGCTGCAGTAGATTACGTTTTCGTCCGCCTCGCGAGCGTCATTGCCTTCGTTCTGCGCCAGACCGGACGCTTGGCCTGGCGGCCGCGGCAGGACTATTGCGGCAACGTACTTCACTTCTAGAAGTCCTACGTTCGCCGCCGAGCGGCCGCTTGCCTTCTGTCAACAATCGCGGGTTACACCACCTGGCCTGCGCTCTGTTCGAGCCTGACGGCAATTACGCAGCCGCAACTGACGCAGCGGAGGTCAGCTCATCAAGGCAACCGAGGTCAGGCGTCCTATTGCAGTACACCATGAAGCCCCTGCAGCCGAGTTCGACGAACTCCTCGGCCGTCTCCCTGATAGCTGATTCCGTGCCGTAGAACGCGCCGCGCTCTCGGATGTACGCGTCAACCTGCTGAGCGCTCATCCCCCGGTCCGGATGCTGGCGCCACCTAGCGAACTCACGCTCACTGTCGAAGAGCTGGAAGTTCGGGGCGTGCGCGCGGAGCAGGCTGCCTGGATCGCGGCCCGCCCGCTCGCACACGGTGGCGAGCACACGGCTCTTGGCCGCGAAGCCGCCAGCTCCGACCTGCCAGTTCACAGCGTCGGCGTACTTAACAGCGGCTGGCATGGTCCGCATCTCCCCCTCACCGCCAACGAGTATCTGAGGACGTCTCACAGCGCTGCCAGCCCCTGGCTGCACCGCATCTCCACCTCCCGTCGCATCACTTGCCTGCCGCGCAGCACGCAGCACGGCCTCCAGCCGGTCGGATCGCTCCCCCGCTGTCCCGAACCGGACTCCCAGCGACTCGAACTCTGGCTTGTCCCACCCTGCGCCGACGCCTAGGCAGAAGCGCCCGCCGCTAAGCATCTGCAGATTCTCGGCCATCTTCACTGTGACGGCCGGTTCCCTGTACGCGGCACAGGACACCAGGGTGCCGAGCAGCACCCGCCCGGTCACCTGCGACAACGCTGCCAGCGTCGTCCAAGCTTCAAGTACGGGCCTATCGTCCCGGGCCGGGTACGGCTGGAAGTGATCGAACACCCAGATGCCGTCAAACCCCAGCTCCTCAGCGCGCCGTGCCCACTCGCACGCCGCAGACCAGCTCCCCGCCCGGCCCACCTGCCCGAGTTCACCCTTCCAGCCCTGCGCGAGCATCACGCCCCAGTGCACTCGCCCGGCCTCGGCTAGCGTCCTAGCCAATGCTGAATTTCCAATCCACCATGGACGTTGCCTTAAACGAGTACCGGAATCGGCAGCGTCAGCGCGCGGTCCAGTAGGTTGCGGGCGTAGTCCTGCCGTGCGACATCAAGCTGACGGAGGAACGAGTCGTACCGGTCACGCTCACCGGCAAGATGCCGTGCGATCCGCCGTCGGAACTCACCGGCCCGTGCTGCACCGACCGGGCCGACCTCCAGCCGAGCGGCCAGTGCCCGTCCCCAGCCGTTCAGCCGGAACTGGACCTCGCCGTCGTATTCGCCAGCCCGGAACTTGCTCGCGACCGGAAACAGGTATGCCAGTTCAAGCGCTGCCAGTTCGCGCACGACCAGCGTCGGCTCGCGACAGGCACCGGTACCGGCGCCTGCGATCCGCAGGACCGCGGTCAGCGCACCGCTGCCGGCCAGATAGATGTTTCCGCGCCACAGCCCTGCTTGCCGGAAGCACCTGTCGACCGCGTCCAGCGCGAATACCGCCGTGCTCAGGTCGTCAAGCACAGCGGACTCCCCCAGCAGCCTGACTCGGTCTGCGAGTTCCCGCTCCACCCCGGCGAGTTCACCGGGACCAGCCGCGACGATCTCGGCGTCCCGGTCGGCATACCGCAGGTAGGCCGGCACGGCGGGCGATCCCGCGATGCATCCGGTGACGAACGCGTTCACACCGCCGAGCGTCGGGAACGCGCTCATGCCCGCGAGAGCGAACCGTAGGTCAGGCGAGATGGAGGACAGCGGGATTCTTTGGGTCATGACGCCGCCGGCCGGGCTGCGGCGAGTAGCTTGACCACCGGTTTCACCTGTTCGACCTGGCAGTTCTCTGACCGCGCAAGGTGCGTGGTGACGACGCCGAACCTTCGCCGGACGGCCAGGCCGTTCAGCGCTGCGGTGCTCCCGGTCTCGACGAGGTCAAGGCACGCGTCCCCCAGGTCGGGCACCAGTCCTTCGCTGCTCCCCGCGACCGCGACGATCCGCGCGCCAGGCACGACGTCGGCCAGAAGCGAGCGGGCCAAATTCGGGTACGGCGTCACCACCGAACGAACCAGGCGCGGCTCACGAATGTCGTGCCGTTCCATCAGCAGGCACACCGTCGCCGTGTACGAACTCATGCCAAAACACCACTGCCCGCGAGGAACGTCGTGCTCCATTAGCCACTCACCGCCGGTCAGCCCGAGGTCCAGCTCGCCCCGCTTTAGCATCCGTGCGATATCTGGTGCTTTCATTAGATAGATGCCGACGAGATCGCCGCCAACCTGAGCCTGGTAGCGCAAGACTCCGGGCATCATGTCGACACCAAGCGCCAGGCACAGGCTCCCGGTATCCGAGACCATCCGCCCTTTTGGCAGCCCGAGCCTAATCATCGGGCTGCCGTCCCGGCTGGTACGGCGTGAGCTTGCCGTATTTGGCGAGTTGCCGGTCGATCTCCTCGCTGATCGCCGACTCAATCGCGTCGGCCAGATCGGCGCCGAGAATATTCGCCAGGCACAGCATCCAGGCCGTGAGCTGCCCGAGTTCTTCATGCACCCGGTCACGGCCTTCATGGCGCCGGACCGCCTGCGCTAGCTCGCCGAGTTCCTCAAGCGTCCAGTTCAGCGCACGCTCAGGTTCGAGCCGCCCGTAGACCGCTAATGCGCAGTGCTGGAGGCCGCGGACGGCGGGCAGTGCCGCCGGGAAGGCTGCCCGCACGTCCTGCTCGGCCATCGCTGCCACCGGAGGGCTATCGGAGCTGGAGGTCGTCATCGGCATACTCCACTCGGAGCGGCCGGATCGAAAGCGCCCGGCGCCCGGCCACGACCTCGCCAGCGACCAGCGCGTCATATCCGCCATCGCGGGCGATCCGGACAGTCTCGTCGGCGTCACGGGCGCGGACGATCACGACGTACCCGGCGCCCATGTTCAGCGTGCTGTACGCCTCCGCCGGTCCCATCCCCAGCCGGCCGACCAGGAACTGCAGCACCTCGGGAACCTCAGGCAGCGCCGTGACCTCATACCGGACATCGGCGTCGGCGCGCATGATCTTCAAGAACCCGTGCCCGGTGATCCCGTTCAAGAACACGGGCACCACCTCGGAGGCCAGCAGATCCCGCACGAACCGTGCGTAGCTCACCGTCGGATCCAGCAATGCATCCCCCAGCAGCCTGCCGCCCGGCAGCCGGCTCAGCCACCCATCCGGCAGCCCTGCAGCGACCCGCCGCGCCAGCGACGCCCCGTTCGCATGCAGCCCGCTGCTCGCCAGCAGCACGACCAGATCCCCCGGCGCCACATCCGCGCCGAATACCGGCTCCCGCCCCGGTGGAACCAACCCCAGCGCGCTGCCCGCAAGCTCGATCGCATCCGCGGCAACCACGCCAGGCAACGCCGGAGACTCACCCCCGCCCCAGGCCGCCCCGGCCTCCTCGCAGGCGGCCTGCCACCCTTGCAGCAAATCCAGCGACCGCTCCCGATGCGCGTACCAGGACGCATTACCGGCGGCGAAGTACGCGGTCACTACCAGCGGATTCGCCCCGACCGAGATCACGTCATTGACAATCGCCGCGACCGCGTCTTTCGCCACGTCCGCGAACCTGCTGACCCCGCTCGCTTCGAGGTACTCCGACGCGATGAGGGACTTGGTGCCCAGCCCTTCGACGACCATCGCCAGCACCGAGCCGTTGATCTCGAATACGTACGCTGATGACCCGCGAGATCGGACAAATTCGCGCCCGCCGGCCGCCCCCAGCAGGGGTGCTGTGGCTGCCGCTAGCCTGATCGCCTCCCGCTTGACCTCGTCAAGCACCTCATAGTCGACCCCAGACCGCCGGTACTCATCCTGTCGGGCCACTCCCCATCCCCTCACCCAGTCAATACGCGAAAATCGCATCGCCACATTAACAGAATCCCTGACTAGCGAACACTAATATGACACAGGAATATTTGACCTTTTGCACACGGAATCAAATGCCAAGAAGCTATTACCCTGACCTTTTGCGGGCTGCCATTTGAATAGAGTGCCTGGTCAATAGGACGGCATCGACTCGTGGCCGCCCGATCGCTGCACAGCCCGCGCGGCGGCTGACTGCGCCGCGTTCACGGCGTCCTCGTCGGTCGCTCCAGACGTCAGGTGAGCAGCAAACGTCGCGACGAACGCGTCACCGGCGCCTGTAGTGTCCACCGCGACGATCTCGGGCGCCGGATAGGCGTGGTCGCGACCCTCGGCATGAAATACGCAACCGGACGCTCCAAGAGTGACGGCGATCTTGGGCACGCTGAGCTGTCGCGCTAGCGCCCCTGCCAGGCGATCAGCGGGTATCTCGCTGTCCCTGCCGTCGAGCAAGGCACGGGCCTCCGCTTCGTTCGGCACAAGGAGGTCAACTCGGTCCCACGGCATCGCACGACCAGTTGCGCGGTCGCACAGCACCGGTGCTGGCTGGACGATCACACTGGTTCGCTGGTCGCTCGCGGTCATGATGGCCTGCCGGATCGACTCGGGCGGCATTTCGAATGTCAGGAGCACGGCATCGGCCTGAGCTATCGCGGCTGCGCCCTGCCGCACTGTCCCCGGCGTGACTGCGACGTCATCGTCGATGCGCCACAGGATCGCGGACTCGCCAGCGTCACTGACCAGGCACACGCAGACGGCTGTCGAAACGCTCTCGCGCCGCTCCACGCCCCCGGCATCAACGCCTTCGCGCTGAAGCACAGCAAGGATGTCACGACCGCAGCCGTCGTCGCCTACCACGCCAACCGCCGTCACCTGAGCGCCCAGACGGGCTAACGCCACCGCCTGGTTAAGAGCCTTGCCACCTGGCGAGGTCCGGACCGAACGGACCTCGTATTCACTACCCCAGACCGGAAGCTGCGGTGTCCTGACGAAACAGTCCATGACATATGAACCGGCCACCACGAACTTCAGTTCGCCGATCGACCGCCGTAGGGAGTCAGCCATCGCGGGCCGACATGCGGCGGCTTAATAGGCCCACTGCTGCCCAGTGCCCTTATACGCGGAAACCGGAATCGGCTCAACGCCTGGCTGCATCCGCGACGTGTAAAGCCTGCCGAACAAGTGATCAACTTCATGACAGACCAGGCGGGCCATCCCCCGCTCGAAGGTGGTGATCCTCATCGTGCCGTCGACGTCCTGGTGCTCGACCTCGATGCTCAACGGTCGTGGAACCTTGCCCCGCACATCGAAGAAGCTCAGGCACCCCTCGTACCGCTCATCTGTTACCGCCGATTCGTCGCAAACCTGCGGATTCAGCAAGGTGACCGTCACACCATCCGGAGTCCGGATCACCGCCGCAGCCCGGCCGATGCCGATCTGCGGGGCCGCCAGTCCCATGCCCTTGGCGAAGCTATGCACCTGACCGACCCGCTCAAGCGAGCTCACCAGCTGGCCGACCACCCGCCGGGCGTCCTCAGCCTCGGCCGGCAGGTCGAAGGGTCGAGCCAGCTGGGTCAAGATCGGGTCGCCGTCCTGGACGATATCCAGCGACCGCATCTGTTCGGCCGGGCTTAGCGCCTGCATCGGCGGCTTCTCCTCCCCGTCGGGCCTGCGGAACTTCCATTCCATGCGGTACCTGGCGTGCAGCGGGGGCTCATCCGTCGACCAGGTATAGACCACGTCGTCGCCACGCTCGTGCCGCGCTATCGGCGCGTGAAATGGCGAGGCCTCGGCTGTTATCGACGTGACGATACCCCAGACTGCCGGCTGCAGCCGGGTCGGAAGAGTCAGGCTCATGCTCAGCCTGCGGGTCGGGACCCGGATCGCGCGGGCCCACCACGGGCCCCACTTGTGCGCGCTCACGGAGTACTGGTAGTCGATCCACGCCGTGTCTCCTGGATACAGCGGAAACCGCCCATCGGCATTCTCGAATAACAGCCAGACTTCCTTAGCCGCGTCCCGGTCGTGCTTGACCCGCCACGTCATCGGCTCGTCGCCGCACGCAGCCGCCAGCAAAATCTCCTCCCACGTCAGCGGGTCATGCCGGTACAGATCGTTCGACCGTTCCGGATCACCTGGATATCTGTCCGCGACGATCCGGATCAGGTACTGAGTGACCGGCTGTGCCCCTATGTTGCGCAACTGCCGGCGGATGCGGGTTCGGTATGTCCCATCGCGCAGCACCAGTTCCGCCAGTTCGTGCTCGATGACAAGCTCGGGTGCCGGCGGAGGCTGGGCGTCTTCCGCAGCTGCCTCGCGCGAGGTTCTGCCTTCGGAAAGCTCGACCAGAGCGTCGTGCATCTCTTTCCAGCGACGGATGATCGCCCGCCCGGCGTGCAGGTACTGGTCAGCCGATTCGGCGAAGACCCTGCTGGCCAGGATTGACCCTCGCTCGATCTTGCTCACATACGACGGGGTGTAACCGACCTGTCCAGCAAGCTTCTTCTGCGAGCAGCCACTCACGTCCCGCCAGTGACGCAGCTCAGCAATGAACGCGGCGACGGCCGGATGCTGCTCTACGTCAGCTGGCTGTAACTCCACCCGGCATACCTCCTAGGCGGTGGAAGTGGAGTGAATGATACGTGATCGCTGGTCAGTCTAGTGTCCACAGCCTTCCATCGCGGACTCTGCAGATGTGACCGAGACCCCTCGACACCAGCTGAATCCGACGGGCCCAGCGCAGAGACTGACCGGCGCGGACGCGCCTGAGATGGGAGGCAGACAAATGATCACCTTCGTAATTCTCGCCGCTGTATTCGCGGCAGGTGCGATAGCCGGAGTAATCGCACTCGTGTGCCTGAGCATCGGCCGCGAAGAGTCCGGCAACTCCTTGTACCGCGAGGCACCCACCCACGCCGCTGCGTCAACCCGGCGGCTGCTGGGCTGGCACGGCCCGGCTACACGGACGCCTAGGCCTACGGCCGCTGGCAGTCGGGGATAACATCCAAATTTCCGCGCGTGGCTTCACGCGCCGGTCTGGACCCACGCGCACGGCACTTGGCGGTACTTCTCGCGAATCACCATCCGCACCGGACCCCGCTACAAGACCAACGTCACCTACGGCTACTGGTCCTGGAACGAGAAGGAGTCGGTCCTGTGCGGCGGAGTGGTACAGAAGCGCCGCTAGAACAGTCCGTCGGCCGGACACCAGGTGTGGTCACTCCGCAGGCTGAACATGCGCCACGCGGCGGCCGTACTTCCCTCCTGGTGGCGCGCGCCCGCTACCCCCGAGATACTCGGCCATCCCAGACGACGTGGCCGATGCGGCTGGCGGGCCAGATCAGGATGACGGCTTTCTTCGCCAGCCACCGCGCGGACTCGGTCCGCCCAGCTTCCAGCCACCGGACGATAGCGTCGCTAGGGTCGGTGCCGACTGGCTCTGGCACGCTGCGCCCCATCAGGTCGATACGCCGTCCGGTGTACTTGCCAGGATCATCGCCGGGATGACGGCCGAACTTTGACCGGCCGAAGTCGGCGTTCCCGTGCCTCCGGTACGGGAACGGCCTGCCGCCGGGAATCTCGGCGTAGAAGGACCATACGTCCAAGTCCTTGACCCCGGTGCGGCCATCGAGATAGTGCAACGCACCGCCCTGGCAGAGCGCCCGGCCGAGGAGCCGGCCGGCGAACCGGCCCGCACCGTCCGGGTGGCGGGCGAACAGGCCGCGCTCGTGATCGCAGGCGAACGCGGCGAGCAGAGCCAGGTCACCGTCGTCTATCGGGGCACACGACCGTTCCCTTTCAGTCATCAGCATCCTCCTCGTCCGCAAGACTGGGGTGACGCAGCGGCCACACCAAGGTCTACCCAGGTCCCGACTTCAATCGGGGAGTTTCGCGGGCTGAATCTTCCTGACCTGCGGGTTCTTCCTGGATGGGTGCGGATTTTGCCCTAGCCCCGGGGCAGCTGAGCCTTAGTGTGAGCGGGTGTCTCCGTACATCGGACGGTCAAGAAGCCGTCTGACCATGCCGGTGCCGGGCTGTCGCCGGGGGTAGATGCCGTACTGCTCGATCACGAAGCGCCAGAAGAGCCGGACAGCATCTCCGGCGGGGCGTTCGAGCTGGTCATTGCGCCTAGTGCAGGCAAGGTGCTCGATCAGTACCGCTCCCGGGCAGCTCAGAGCGCACGGAGCTGGCGACCGGACGGCGATGACGTCATACGGCAGCTCCGGGATCGGCATCGGGACCACGAGCCGGTCGTACACCCGGCCAGCCTGTCAGCACAGCCGGAGGCGATGACGCTCTCGACAATCTCCGCCATGTGGCGGAACTGCGGATGCTCGCCGACCGTGCAGTTGAACGAGTTGGCAGTGGAGTGAACAAGGTGTGATCGTCTGTCACCCTGTTGTCCACCCCGGCCCCTGGCCGAGCCTGCATGTGTGAGTCAGCACCCGCAGGCTAGAGCAGCCCGCAGCCAAAGCCAGCTAGTTACCCGGCCCGCCCACCCGCGCCTGGAGCGCGTCGAGCTGGTCGCGCAGTCGCGCGACCTCGGCCTGCAGTTCTTCGCGCCTGCCTGCTTCGGCCTCGCACCGCTCGCGCAGCTCGGCTACCTGCCTGACGAGATCATCGATGCTCGACACCTGCCTGGCGACAGCGTCAGGCTTGGACCGCACGAAGACTCCCTTGCCTGGCTGGCCCAGCAGGAGCCCGTCGGCGCGCAGCCGATTCACCGCGGCCCTGACTACGGTGCTCGACACGCCGTATGTCCTGGTGAGCTGCGCGGTAGACGGTATGGCCGAGCCAACGGCCAGCTCGCCGGCCGCGATCTTCCGCCTCAGGTCATCGGCGACCTGCTGATACGCCGGCCGTCCGACCGGATCAGTCACCTGGCAACCCTCCGCAAGCTCGCACCGCATTCCCACTCATCCGTGCAGGTCACGCTAGCTCCGCACAGCCGCCTCGCAGACCATATGCACTATGTTGAACATAGTGTGTTAGCTTGCCTTGAGGCTCATGCGCGCTCGGGCGCACACGCACGGACGCCAGCACAGGATTCAAATTTCGGTCTACCTCTTTCAGTTGACGCAGCCCCGGCGAACACGCGGCCAAGCACACCCGCCGGAGCTGCAACCCCTCACAAGGAGCCACTCCCATCATGGCCTTAACTATTCAAGCCCGGCATGCCAAACCCGGCACAACCACGGCCCGCGGCACGCGCCCGAGCACGAAGGAAGGCATAGCGCGGCTCATTCCTGCCGACGCCGTAGCCGAATACGTCGCGCTGCTCCGGTCGGAAGCCGAGGCTGGCCGATGAAGCCCGAGCCGACCCTGACCGACTACCTCGCCCGGTGGCTCGCCGACGTGGTCAGGCCGAACCTCGAGCCAGCAACCTTCGCTTACTACGAGGCCATGGTGCGGCTGTACATCACCCCGTGCCTGGGATCCAAGCGCCTGGACAGGCTAGAGACGCACGATGTGCAGGACTGGCTCGACACGCTGCCCGCCCTGTGCCAGTGCTGCATCCAAGGCAAAGACGCAGCCCGTCCTGCAAGGAAGCGTCGTTGCTGCGCCGTCGGCAACTGCTGCAGGTACGGCACAGGCCGCCGCACCATCGAAGCCGCCCGCAACACCCTCCGCACCGCCCTGAGCCGCGCGATCGCGTCCGGGGAGCTGACCGGCAGGAACGTCGCCGGACTGGCCAAGTTGCCCAGCCACGCGCGAGCGCGCCACCATCTCAAGGACTCGACCTGGAGCATGGACGAGGCCAGCAGATTCCTGACCTCGGCGCAAGACGACGAGGATCCGCTGTACGCCGCGTACGTCCTGGTGCTCGTCAATGCTCTGCACAAGGGCGAAGTGCTCGGGCTGACCTGGCCCAGCATCGATCTTGACCGCGCAGAATTCAATGCGAGCTGGCAGCTGCAACGCGTCGGTGCGGCACTGATCCACAAGGAACGCGCCAAGACCAACGACGCTCACGGCACGCTGCCCCTGCCCGACATCTCGGTGACCGCGCTCAAGCTCCGCCGCGCCGGGCAAGATGCGGCCCGCGAACTGGCGGCCGACCACTGGCAGGCCAGCGACCTGGTGTTCACCACCAGATGGGGCACGCCGGTCGAGCCGCGGAACTTCAACCGCAGCTTCGACACCCGCTGCGCCAAAGCCGGTGTCCCGCGCATCCGCGTCGAGGGCGCACGCCAGCTGTGCGCCCCGATCCTCGCCGACCTGGCGGTGCACCCGAGTGTCGCGGCGCGCATCATCCGCCACGCCAAGATCGCCGGTGCTGCCCGCCAGCTCAACCAGCTTCGGCCGGGCGCGGAAAGCTCCGCGGCGCAGCCCGCATCTCCCCCAACGCCATACACATCGGAGGCATAGCTATGTACCTCGAAGGAAAGGCATCCGTTCAGCCGAAACACGGCGCGCACCGACTCGACCGGGACGCCGCCAGCCGCCTGACGCCGGTTAACTCCAGCCGCCGAGGCGCTGGCCAGGCTAAGGGAGGCAGGTTCCTGGCCGCCGCGGCGTGCCTCCTGCTGCTCTTGGCAGCAGCGCAGGGATATGTGAGCTTCCGCGCTCAGTACACATTCATTGACCACGCGAAACGCAGCCACATCCCGTCGATGCTGGAAGCTCTCGGACTCGACACCGGCGCCGTCATATTTGCGCTGCTGGCTCTGTCTCTTGCCCGGTACGGACAAGCCGCAGCAGTCGAACGCGTCCTGAACGTCGCCTGCGCGGTCGGATCCATGACGATGAACTTGCTCGCCGCCGACCTGACCTCACCCCGATCGATCGCGGTGTGGGTGATGCCGAGCGTGCTGTACGCGTTCGCCTCAGACCGGCTGATCGCCGTGGTCAGGCGCTGGGTCCGGGCTAACGATCCTGAATCGCGGGCCACCGCCCAAGGATCACCGTGGCGGTCGCTCGGCACCTCCGCGCTCTGGCTGGTGCGACTGGTCTTCGACCCGGCCGGCACCGTGGCGGGACTCCGGCGGTGGGTGCTCGTCGTTGCCCCGCTCGACCCTGGCCCGCATGCCATCAGCCTGACGGCGGGCCAGCCTGGAGCGATCGGCGCTGCCGATGGCGGCAACGCCGGTAAGCCGATCCCGGGTGAGACGAAACGCGAGGCGCTCTTCCGCCTCTACGAGGAACTCGGCCATGCCGGTGACCCGCGATACGGCAATCCAGCCAAGGCCGCTCAGCTGGCCGGCGAATTGGCCGCCCAGATCGGTTATCACCCGGGCACCGCACGTCGCGAGCTGGCCAGGTACCTGGCCGGAAAGCTGGGCGCGGACGGACAGGCTCAGCAGCACCCGGGCACTGCCGTGCATCCGGTCATCAACACGAACGACGAGGCGGTCGCCTGATGTCTCACCATTTGCTGCCCTACGCGATCGGGCTATTCGCGCTGCTGCTTACCGCAGGAATCGTAAGGCTCGTTATCGGCAACCCCGGTGCGGCTCGGCATCGCGTCCGCGTCTTGCGCTGGCGCATCAAGTGCTACCTGCGGCCCGGCCCAGGCTTCGCGAACAGCATCGAGCTCTTGATGCGCTGGTCAAGGCTTCGAGCGGTGATCACCGGGCGCCGGTCTCGCCCGTCACTGCCCTGGTGGGCGCGGATGATCCTGCCCGCCACCGCCTATGCGGTCCGCCTGGGGCGGGCTCAGCTAGGGCGGCGTGTCTTCGCCAGCATGGAAGACCAGACGCTGGTAATCGCCGCGCCGCGAGCGGGCAAGTCCGGCTGGCTCGCCGACCGCATCATCGACCATCCCGGCGCTGTGGTCACCACCACGACACGGACAGACCTGCTCGAGAACACCGCGCCACTGCGCGGCCAGCACGGGACCGTGCACGTGTTCAATCCCGAGGGCATCGGCGGCTACCTGTCGACGTTCCGCTGGAACCCGCTGCAGGACTGCAAGCTGCCCGCCGTCGCCTTGCAGCGCGCGCTGGCGCTCACCGCCGCGACCGAATCCGGCGGCCTTCAGGACATGGCGTTCTGGGTCGGGAAAGCATCAGCCGTGCTGGCCTGCTTCCTGCACGCGGCCGCGTTGCAGGACCTCACCATGAACGAGGTCTACCGATGGGCGCACGGCATCGATGACGACGTTCCGGCCCAGATCCTCGCCACGCATCCAGGTGCCGCCGAGAGCTGGCTCGGCCCAGTCCGCGAGGTCCGCAAACCAGGTAGGCAATCGGACTCGATCCGCATGACCATGACACGGGCACTCGCCTGGCTCGCTGACCCGGCCATCGCCGCAGCGGCAACGCCGAGCCCAGGCGAAGGCTTCGATGTCGCCAGCTTCGCAGCAGGGCGCAACACCCTGTATATGATTGGTACCGGCCGGGAAGACACACCGATCGCTCCGCTGTTCCGGGCGTTCGCCGAATACGTCCATGACGGCGCCGCGTTCACAGGCTCATTCGCGCAGCACCGCAAGCTCGACCCGCCGCTGCTCATGGCCCTGGACGAGGTCACCCAGATCTGCCCTGTCCCGCTCCCGCTGTGGATGGCCGACAGCGCCGGCAAGGGAATCCAGATCATCGCGATCTGCCATGGCCTCGCCCAGCTCGAAGGCCGCTGGGACCGCCACGGCGCCCAGGCCATCTGGGACACCGCCGGCCTCAAGATCATCCTCGGCGGCGTCACCGACGCCGACACCCTCGACCAGCTTTCGAGGCTCTGCGGCGACATAGACCTGCGAGCGCCGAGCCGATCCATCGACGAATACGGCCGCCAAATCCGCACCTGGTCCTACCAGCCAGTCCGCGTCCTGCCGCCAGAACTGCTCCGCACCCTCCCCGACTGGCGCGCGCTCGCCATGCGCGGCAACCTGTCCCCCGTCGTCATCCGCCTGCGCATGGCCTGGCGCCGCCACGACTACCGCCACGCCCGCCGATCAGCCCAGCATGCGGCAGCCGCGCTCCCGGCAGCCGAACCCTACGGCCCAGTCTCGCCATGGCCAGCGAACCCAGAGGACCTGATCGCTCCCCCGCCGATCGATGAACCGTGGCACCCCGACCCGGCCGACCTGCCCTCGCCGCTGCCCGAAGGGCTGCGCGCAGACCGCGCCGACCAGCCGCCCGATCCCGCCCGGTGGCCGCAAGCCGACCGAACCTACCGCTTGTCCCGATCCGACGACCCGCCCAGCGGCCCGCCCCGCCCATGGCACCGGCCTGACGGCAACGGGCAACGCTCATGAGTAACAACCTCCCGACCGGGCCACCTCCTGATCGAGACGCCGGCGCTGTCCTAAGGGCCGACAGGCTCGCACCACGCCACGCTCGTGCGACAGTCCGGCGCGCGCTCACCGCCTGGGGCCTGGACTCCATCACGACAGACGCCCAGCTGCTCGCGTCCGAACTCGTCGCCAACGCGGTCGAGCATGCAGAAGGCGCACCAATCCGACTCATCGTCCGCGAGCAGCCAGCCCACGACGGACAGCGCGGCATCATCTGCCAGATCACCGACACCGCACCGACCATGCCGAAGCCCCGGCACGCCCAGCCCGACAGCGAACGCGGCCGCGGCCTGTGGATCGTCGCCGCCCTGGCCACGGACAGCGGCGTCACCCGCCACGCGCACGGCAAGACCGCCTGGTTCACGCTGACCTCGCCCGAGCTAGCGTTCGACTCCCTAGAGGCTGACTACGAAGCCGAGGCCAGCGCGTGACCGACGAACAGCAGGACCGAGACGACGAATCGCCGGCCGTCGCGGCCCTGGCGATCCAGGTCAGCCGCCTCCGCCAGGAACTCGACACGCTTGCCGGCGCCCAGCAGCGGCACGGCGCGGCGCTCCGGGACGTCACCGACCTGAAACAGCAGGTCGAGCGCATCCTGGCAATCCTGGACGCCGAACGCGACGCATCGCCAGCCGCGTGGTTCTGGCTCACTATGAGCGACGAGGAACGCGAGACGAAGTTCGGCGAACTGCACGACTGGGTCGAGACCGTGCTGCGCCAGCAATACCCCGACTACCTAGCCGACCACATCAAACCCTGCTGGCAGAACCACCCCGAAGCCAGATGGGAACTCACCTGGCTCTACCAACTCTGGTCCCTCACCTATCTCACTGACCGGTCCGCCCCCAAGGACGCCGCCGACTGGCACGACCGCTGGTGTCTTGGCGTAATCCGCAGGCTAAGCCAGATCATGACGCGCTGCACGCAAGCCTCTCACGCGCCGCCTTGACCGCTATCGAGGTATGGCCGACCGTCAGAATCTGCCCGCCGACGGCCACCAGGAAGCAACTAATGGCACGTCTATCTGGCCACCCTGTCATGATCAACGGCAACTGTCAGCGATCATGAAATTGCGCAGTGAGAGGCGTGCTGCGATCACGTAATTGACCACCTCGATCACGTTATTGACCATGGTCATGGCGTGCGTGTCGGGGTGGACCTGGTCATCGGGAGTCAGGATCATTCCCTCCGTCGATGGGCGGAGGGTCCGGTGGCGAGGAGGACGTTCGACGTGATCGATATCTGCGAGATTTTCACGCACTGGCATGCGGGCCGTTCGAAGAGCGAGATCGCGGTGAGCCTGGGGCTGTCGCGGAACACGGTGCGCAAGTACCTGGTGGCTGCGGAAGCGGCGGGGATGGTGCCGGGCGGGCCGGCGGTGTCCCAGGAGGAGTGGGGGCGGCTGGCGCGGGAGTGGTTCCCTGAGCTGGCTGATGCCAGGTTGCGGCAGGTGACGTGGCCGGCGATCGGAGAGCACCGCGATTACATCGTGGAGCAGATGGAGGCCAGGGTCACGATGGCGACGATTCATCAGCGGCTGGCTGATGAGCGGGGGCTGGCGGTGTCGGTGGCGTCTTTGCGGCGGTATGTGGCGGCGAACCTGCCGGAGGAGGTTCGCCGGTCGCAGGTGACGGTGCTGCGGCTGGTGCCGGCGGAGGCGGGTCAGGAAGCGCAGATCGATTACGGTCAGCTGGGGCGGTGGACGGATCCGCGGACCGGGCGGCGGCATGTGGTGAACGCGTTCGCGATGGTGCTGTGCTGCTCGCGGATGCTGTTCGTCCGGCCGGTGATCGTGATGGATCAGCGGGCGTGGACGGAGTGTCATGTGGCGGCGTTCGGGTTCTTCGGCGGGGTGCCGGCCCGGCTGGTGCCGGACAACCTGAAGACCGGGGTGGACCGGCCGGGCCTGTATGACCCGAAGATCAACCGGTCCTATGCCGAGCTGGCCGCCCATTACGGCTGCCTGGTCGACCCGGCCCGGTCCCGCAAGCCACGGGATAAGGCGCAGGTGGAGAGGCCGATGCCGTATATCCGGGACAGTTTCTGGCGCGGGCGGGAATGGTCGTCGCTGGAGCAGATGCAGGCCGAGGCCGGGCGGTGGTCGCTGGAGGTGGCCGGGCGGCGGGCGTGCCGGCCGCTGGACGGCGCCGCCCCGGCCGCGGTGTTCGCGGCGGCGGAGAAGAACGCGCTGGCGCCGCTGCCGGCTGACCCGTTCGTGCTGGCGGAATGGTCGCGGTGCAAGGTCGGCCCGGATATCCATGTCAAGGTCGGCAAGAGCTTGTACTCGGTGCCGTGGAAGCACATCGGCCAGAGCCTGGATGCCCGGTCCACCGCCACGATGGTGCAGCTGTTCGCGGGCGGGGACGTGGTCAAGACCCATGTCCGCAAGCCCGCCGGCAAGCAGACCGACCTGGGCGACTACCCGCCGGAGAAGATCGCGTTCCACATGCGCACCCCGGCCTGGTGCCGGAAGAAGGCCGCTGAGGTCGGCCCGGCGTGCGAGGCGCTGATCGGCGGGCTGCTGGAAGACAACGCGCTGTATAGGCTGCGGGCCGCGCAGGGCGTGCTGCACCTGGCCGACAAGCACCAGCCCGGCCGGCTCGAAGCCGCCTGCGCCACGGCCACCGCGGCCGGCGACCCGTCCTACCGCACCGTCAAGGGCATCCTCGCGGCCGGCACCGAAGCCGACCCCGTGAGCGCGCCGGCCGGGGACGGCGGGGCTGCGGCGTTCCTGCACGGCCCCGACGCCCTGTTCGCCGCCGGGCCCGACGCCGCCGGCAGCAACGTGATCTCCCTGCGAACCGGCGCCAGCACCGCAGGCAGGGCGTCATGACCCCCCTCACCGCGAGCGCCCCCGCCACGCCGCCCATGGTCACCGTGATCGAGACCGGCGCGCTGGACAAGGCGCTGCGGGCACTGAAGCTGTCCGGGATGCTGGACACCCTCGAGGCCCGGCTGGCCCAGGCCCGCAACGGCGAACTCGGCCACATCGAGTTCCTCCAGGTCCTGTGCGAAGACGAGATCACCCGCCGCGCCAGCACCGCCATCACCCGCCGGCTCCGCAGCGCCCGGTTCGACGAGCAGGTCACCCTCGAAGGCTTCGACTTCACCGCCAGCCCGAAGCTGCCCGCCGCCCAGATCCGCGACCTCGCCGCCCTGCGCTGGCTGCACGCCGGCGAGTCCGTCATCCTCTACGGCCCCGTCGGCGTCGGCAAAAGCCACGTCGCCCAGGCCCTGGGCCACCTCGCCGTCCGGTGCGGCGCCGACGTCCGGTTCCTCAAGACCAGCCGCGCCCTGGCCCACCTGGCCGGCGGCCACGCCGACCGCACCTGGCACAAGCGGCTCGGCGAGCTCGCCCGCCCCGCCGTCCTCCTCCTCGACGACTTCGCCATGCGGGAACTCACCCCCGCCCAGGCCGACGACCTCTACGAGCTCATTACCGAACGATCCGGCCGCTCCCTGATCCTGACCTCGAACAGGGCACCGGCCGACTGGTACCCGCTGTTCCCCAACCCGGTCGTCGCCGAGTCCCTGCTCGACCGGGTCATCAACAACAGCCACCAGGTCGTCATGAACGGGCCAAGCTACAGGCCAAGAAAACGACCCGGCCAGCGCGCCGGCACGACAGGAAAGGACACCATCTAGTAAAACAGGACCAAGGCCAGGCCCTGGTCAATTACGTGAGCAACACCCCTGCTCAATAACGTGAGCGCCGACATGCGCTGGCGGCCACGAAGCCGACGCAGCGGTCATCACGGAAGGTAACTGTGCCCCTGGGCTGCCGCGCACTCATTCCGCGCCGGATCGATGCTCCTATGTCTTGTCAAGTATTTTGAATAGGTATTTTGAATTCTTTCGCTGTCTCAAATGGCGTGGAATGGTGTGCTGGGTTGCGGACAAGACAGGGATGGGCCACGAGGGCAGGCTCTTATTAGGTCACGCCCAGCAGGTCGGGTACTGGTCCGGGGGCGTCCGACGGATCGTTAGAAGGCCAGCACCAGGAGGTGCGGCAGCCGAATCGCGGGTCAGGTCGCCCCCGGAGTCTCGGGGTCAGTCAGGCCGCAGGTAGCGGTAGGTTTCGCGGGCTGCGTAGCGTTTGAGGCAGCGGATGATCTCGGGCTTGGATAGCCCTTCCTTGCTGCGGCGGGCGACGTAGGCGCGGGTGGGCGGGTGGGCGGGTGCGAGCTCATCCGGGTGATGACGATCCGCCAGAGGGCGTGATTAGCTTGCCGGTCGCCGCCGCGGTTGAGGCGGTGCCGGTTCTTGGTCTTGCCCGAGGTCGCCGGGATGGGCGCGGCGGCGCACAGGTGCGCCCAGGCGGCTTCGGATTTCAGCCGGCCGGGGTGGTCGCCGGCGGCGATGAGCAGGACCGCGGCGGTGTCCGGGCCGACTCCGTGCAGGGCGAGCAGGCCGGGGGCACGGGCGGCCACCAGCGGCGCGATGAGGGTGTCCAGGTGGGTGAGCTGGTCATCGAGGTACTGGGCGCGGCGGCCGAGCTCGCGCAGCGCCAGCAGGGTGTGGTAGCGGACCATGCTGCCGGGACGGGGCCGCAGCGCGGCCAGCTCGGCGACCAGCTCGCCCGGCATCTGGCCGGTGAACCGGGTCCGGATGTCGTCCGGGCCGGTGATGATCAGCGCCCGCGCCTGGTTGATCGTCTGGGTCCGCTGCGCCCGGGCGGTGCGCTTGGCCACCATCAGCGCCCGGATCGCCTCGACCTGCCCGTCCCGGCCCCTGAGCGCTCCCGATGCGCGGCCGGACAGCGCGGCCCGGGCGGCGCTGACCGCATCGAGCGGGTCGGACTTGCCCTGGTGGTGGCGGTCCTGCCGGTCCGGCCGGCCCGCTTCCACGACCCGGATCCCGGCCGCGGCGATGTGCCGGGCCAGACCCGCGCCGTAGCTGCCGGTGCCCTCGATCCCGACCAGGCACACCGTGCCGAAACCCTGCAGCCAGCTGATTAACTGTCCGTAGCCGGCCGGAGTCGCCGGGAACTCCGACACTCCCAGCAGCCCGCCGATCCCGTCCAAAGCGGCCGCGACATGGGTGTCAGCATGCGTGTCCACGCCACCAGTGATGGCGCGCGTGCTTACCATGGCTCACGTCATCCCCTTTCTCGCCTTAAAGGGATGGCACCGCGTCCGCTCGCCCGCCCGGACCTGGCAGCCCCGGCCTCTTGCCCAGGCCGGGCAGATCAGGACGGCGCCGCAGGCGGATGCCGCGAACCTGGGACCCGGCCGACAGGTCGAATCGGAGGACAACCACCTGGCGTCAGCCGAATAGCAGGTCAGGCCGGGACCCAGGACCCCGACCCTACGCCCGTGACATGCCGAAACCGCGCAAGCAGGGCCGACAGTACGAAAGCAGGGACGAAGGTCCTATCCGCATCCTCCCTGCCGAATCTGGCGCACGTAACTGTCGGAATGCGGTCCAATACCGCAACGCGCAGATCTGCCGATTCTGCATTTCGACAACGACTGCATTCAAATCCAGCGGAGCCAGGGCGGCAGGTTTGAAAGAGGAACCGTGGCCACGCCCGCTGGAGCATCCTCCAGGGCACCTGCGAGAGCCCGGTCATCAGGTAGGCGGATCTCGATGTCGTAATGAGACTTGCCCCCAACCGCAGCGTGGGCGCGGGCACGTATGTCGGCAAAGTCAATCCTGAGATCATGCGCCCGTCCAGGCGATGCTAGGACGACCACGCGAGGAATCAAGCCGTCCACCGGTGAGGCACCCAACAGCCGCTGGCCGTGAAGGGCTGCAAGCTGGTCCAAGGCCCAGGTGAGCTGTTCCGCGCGGCGAGCAGGCAACGCAGTGCCGATAACCGCCTCCGCTGCTCCTACCGCGACTTGGCAGAAGGCTGATTGCTCGTCCGCCGTTACCGGCCTGGGCTTCGCTTGGCCCGGTGCCGCGATCCTGCTGATCGCGCCTGTGGCTGAATCCACGACCAGTCGCCGATGCACAAGGGCGTGTCGAAGCTCTTTGGTCGACGCATAAACGCCCATCGATCGAGACCAGAGGTCTAGTACGGCAGCCGCCATTGGCTAGATGACCAGGGCGTTCATCGTGATTTCGTGGTCTCGTTCGAGCCGGGTGCGCTGGTGGAACCATCGTGACCGTGCCTGGTGAGTGCGGGTCCAGCCGGACCAGTGCTCGACATGG
>DATLSX010000007.1:0-48991 GCA_035533915.1 Streptosporangiaceae bacterium | reverse complement strand
CACAGCCAGGCGGAACTTGATAGAATCGCGATGCGCCTCAATGACAGGCCGCGCAAGACGCTCGATTACCGTAAGCCCGTCGAAGTTTACGATGAGATGCTAGCAGAATCTTGTGGCGCTATGACCGATTGAATTCGCCCTGGTTTAAGGTCAGCGTAGTTTCCTACGGCGAGATCAAAGGCCAGGATGATCCAGCCATCCTCGCTCAGGCGCCACCGCAGCGCAGGCGATACCGACCTCACGTACGGGTTAATCTCCGCTTCCCGCACGAAAGATGAGGTGTGCGGACTTGATTCGCGGACTGCCTTCAGGAATACCGGCCCTGCCTCGCACTCCACAATCGCTGTGAGATCTGAATTGTAGCCGCGTTCAGCGTGACGCACCGCACTAACTTTACCGGTATAAGCCGCTATCAGTGCCCAGAATTCGATGCCAGGGTCTCGATTTCTCATACTGCTAGGTCCTCGGACTGCACGAGGAAGGAGGCGTACCGGGGCTGCAAGTGTCCGGGTCGCAGCGAGACCGGCGGCCATTGGGGATGGATGCTATCGCGTCGGCCATTGCGCGGCCCGCCAGGATTTCGGCAAGCGAACTTGTCATCACGTTACCAACGATCATCCAGCGCGAGAATATGCACGGCCACACGTATCCATTCGGGCTGATCGCCGCTACGCCCTTTCCACAGCGTCCGCATAGCTCAGAGATACCGTTACTGCCGCCCCGGCCAACAGCCCTGACCCGGTCAACGCCGATTCTGGTGATACCCAGAGTCCGAATATCCTCTTTTGCTCCCTCCACTTGTCCTGCGCCAGTGTCGATTACACCAGCTCGTATCGGGATACCAAGAGAGACCGCCTTGGCTGCATTCCGGCGGGTCGCGACGTGACTGTTGCGCATGGTTACCGCGTTATGATGCATCGCGTCCTTGGAGTAGTACGAGAAGGCAAGCGACGCTTTCGGTGCGGTAAGCAACTCCCACACTTCGTCGGTGATGTGCACGAGGTTAGTATAAATCTCAACCTCGACGCCGGTATCAACAGCATGACGCAGGATCGCAGGAAACTGTGGGTGCATGGGTCGGTTCCCCGCCGATGAACTGGACTATGGTCGCGCCTAAGCTCTTCGCGTCGTCAATGACGTTTATCCAGTCCTGTGCTGTCATCTTTCCGTGGCTGCCAGATGGCCCGGAATCTGCGTAACAGTGAATACAAGCGAGCTGGCAGTTACCGGTTAATTCAGCCCAGATACGCTGAATAGTGACACCATTAACTGGTTTCGTTGCTGGCGCTGCCGCAGTCGAGATCATAACCATTTGCTCCTTTGGTCTGCTCACCCATGCCAAAGGATGCGTGAAGTTCGGTACCAGGTCCATGACAGACAGGATGTCGCTTTGATGTCATCTGCATGACACGTGGTCTAACCGACTGCAGGACGGGAGTTAGCCGTTTGCACTTACCTGAAATTGGGATGCCAGCAAGTCAAGGTGTGTCGCGCAGTAATTCGGTGAGTTCGAGTACCTCGGGATTATCTGGCCACTTCGCAGCCATCCGCGTGCCGAGTCCGGCAAGATCCTTGCGTAGCCGGGTCGAACCTGTCTGTGTTGCGACTAGGTTTGCCTCTTTAATCAGCTCGCATGCCTGATGAATATCTCCAGCCTTGGCATGTGTCGCGGCAAGCTGAAGAAGATAATGCGATGCTATCCATTCGGACTTTCTCATCTCTGAAGGAATTGCCGCGAGACCCTCTGAGAGAAGCTCGCTTGCTCCTTCATAGTGCCCGAGCAGTCGGTAGGCAAGCCCTCGTTGCATAATTAGATAGTCTGATGAGAAGAAATATATCCAAGGAGGCTCTTCCTTGGGCTTTTCAGCCGCCTGTGTCACCAGTGCCGTAGCCTCGTCGAACTTTCGGTCGAGATCGCTAATTACCGCTTCGCCGGACAATGCCATCGCCCGCGCTTCCTGCTGGACCGCTAGTGCCCGAACTCCAGGACTTATCCGCGTATCCCGCTGTGCTGCGCGAGAGAGACCAACCATCGGCCCAACCTTCCCCCCAAGCCAGGCGACATGTCCCTGCATGTTAAGCGCAGTAGCCAGCATGTTTGGACTGTCGGTTTCTGCGGCCCACTCAAGAGCCAGGCCATAAAGCCGATTCGCCTCGTCTGGATGCCCAGTATTCGCGTGCAACCAGCCAGCGAATTGTGCCCACTGGCTACCGATATCGACCACCTTAGGGCGCAGATCACCACGTGCGTCCGTCACCAAATCTTTGACAATGGCGAGTTGTGCCTTCGCTGGCCCGATGACCGCCTCCGAGCCAATCGCATCTTCTAGGCGACGCTGCCCGTTTAGGACAGCGGACAGGGCGTCGATTACACCAGGATCATGGTGTCTAGGGTTTCTCGCAGCGCGGATCATCCGCTCTTCGTTCTCAGGAGTGTGTGAGCCGTTGATATCAGTCTCAGCTACCGTCTCAGCTACCGTCGGCTCGCTTTGACTCGGATCATCGTGAAAATGTTCAGGCCGCTGGTTACGAGTGAAACCGAGTTCTGACATTGGCCTCCCGCATAGCTCCACCAGAGCGCGACGATACGCGGGATGGGGATAACGAATATCCCCATCTTCCAGGCGTGCGACGTATCGTTCGGATGGCTGCACTGACTCGCCTATTTCGCGGGCCGTCCGCTCTAGTGCGGCAGCAAACTCACTACGTGTCTCGTGACGCTCTTCCTCGCGGATGCGCCGCAGAATCAGATTAGGCGCTCTGGAGGCAGGCGGGCTGGCCGGTAGCGGTGCTGCTGGAGCGGAACCTTGGGTATAAGTGTCGAGCACTAAAAGGTCCGCTGCTGGCAGGTGAGCGCGGTCGGCAAAATCGACTAGCTCGGTGATATGACAACTGTAGATTTGTGCTAGCACGGCAAGCAGGTAAGGGCCAGGTTTCCGCCCGGTCACCCGTTCGCCATTACCCGGCCGATACCCGGCCGATTACCCGGCCAACCCGGCCAGTTCTCGTATTCGCAAAGGTGAGCCCCCGTCATACCGGAAAAGCCATGAGAATCGAGCCGGGTATTACCACGATAGGAGTTGATTCTGCTGGCCGCTTCCGCCAGGCTCCATCCGTAAGCTTCCCGCCAGGCGGCGCGAGGCCGCAGCCGATAGGTTCTGGCAAATTCGGCAGCAATCTGCCGGTGATCCATCCCAGCCGCCCGCATCAGAGACTGCAGATCGCGCTTTTCCTTCCGCAGGCTCGTCTTAGCGTAAGGCATCGCTTCTGCCTCCCGGCTGGAGCCGTCGTCACCGAAAATCTGATGTTGAGCCCAGCCCTGCTCGCAACGAAGCACGGCCGAGTGTGATGCTATGTGCGCATCACCCCGCCCCACCGGAGTGCGCGCATTACTGTTACCTGTATTACTCTCACACCGTGCAGAGCTTACGCACGCCTGACAGTGGTCCTCTGGATTGTACCGGCTCAAAGGCTTACCACACCGCGCGCAGGCTCGTCCGAAAGCCGAACCAGCCACGCCACAAACCTCCCTGCCACCAGGCACGTTCTACACCACGTAGCGTACGCCACACCCGCACTCCCGCGAGTTAGTGCAACTGCAAGCGCACGGCCTCGCGCGCGTCTGCACTCATAGAGCGGTTGCACTTGCAGTTGCAGTTTGCGCTTGCACAAGATCGGCGAATCGCCCCAGACCCCGAGCTCGGCTACGCTTCGTAATTGTCTTTGTGGTTGTCTACCGCCCGTTTCGGCGCCTTACGTGCAGAGGTGCGAGCGTAGACGTAGATATAGACAACCTCTGGTCGCGCTACATGATCGCCTCGTCTCACAGCGGATGCGTGGCCCGGCGCGCGCAGGCGCGCGCGAAGCGCGAGACATCGCGCGGTGCACGGACAGTGGCCAGACGCGGCATGTTACGGAAGACACTTGAGTGAGGCGTTCGCCGTCGACTCCATCGGATATCCGGCGTCTGATGGTGCCCGGCCGCTGCCGGAAGTCACCGTGCAGATGGATTCGCTCCAGCGTGCCCACGAGGCAGGTGATTACGTGAATCTCGGGCACGCGCTGCCCGGCATCGTGGGCGAGCTTTACCTGCATGCCAGCGAGCCGGCCGCCGATGACGGTCAGGCTGCTGCGGCGCGAGCGCTAGTGGACGTGTGCGGGTGGGCGGCGTGGATGTGCCGCAGCATGCGGTACGGCGATCCGCCGCACCCGCCGCACCCGCAGCGGCAGGAGCGCCATGGAAGTGCCGCGCTTGGCGTCGGACCCAGCGAACGTCCACTCGCCGTGGCCGTCTCGACCTGCCACGCAACCGGGAGCCCGGTAGCGGTGCAGACGGCGGCATGGACCTTGTACCCGTAGTATCCGCCGCCTGAGCGGGTGCTGATCGATGAGCGGTGGCCCCAGGTGGCGTCGGGGTCAGCGAACTTCTTGCGTTCCTCCCCGCCTGGCTTGACGAACCGCTGGCCGTTGGCATAAGCCGACAGGTCGGACTCGTCGATGGCGACCGTCCTGCCCACTAGGTCAGCCGGGTTCACCTTCGCGCGAGCTTGGCGGTGCAGGTCCAGCGGCCGGCCCGCCTGGCGATGGTGACGGGGTAATCGAAGCAGTCGCTGACCAGTTCGCTGGTGAGGACCTCGCTGACCGGGCCGGCCGCCAGCATCCGGCCGTCGCGCAGCAATAGCGCGTGCGAGGTGCTGGCCGGCAATTCTTCCAGGTGGTGCGTGACGAGTACGGTCGCCAGCTCCGGGTACTGCCCGCGCAGGTCGTTGATGGCGGCCAGGAGTTGCTCGCGGCCGGGTACGTCCAGCCCGGCGGCGGGCTCGTCGAGCAGCAGCACGCGCGGCTGCGCCATGAGCGCGCGGGCGATCAGCGTGCGGCCACGTTCGCCCTGGGACAGGATCGGCCAGCGACAAGCGGCGAGCCGCGCCAGGCCCATGATCTCGATGAGCGCGTCGGCGCGGGACTGGTCGGCTGCTGCCGGAGTCCACCAGGCCGCCAGGTCGGTGGTGCCGGTGACGCCCGTGAGGACGACCTCGCGCACGGTCCGGGCGGGCTGGACGGGGTGGTGCGGGGTGATCAGGCTGATCAGCGGGCGCAAGGTGAAGACGTCCACGCGCCCTAGCCGGTGCCCGAGGATGTCGGCCAGCCCGCTGGTCGGATGCTCATAAGTCGCGAGGAGCCGCAGCAGCGTGCTCTTGCCGGCTCCGTTCGGGCCGAGCAGCGCCCAGTGCTCCCCGGCCCGGATCGTCACGGTGATCTGGTCAAGCAGCAGCCGGCCGCCGCGGACCAGGTCGACGGCGTCGGCCCGGAGCACGACCTGCGGACCGGCGGCGATGACATCTGCGGTGGCGGCAGGGCTGGCCACGGTGACATCGGTCAGGGCAGTTCTCCGTCCTCGTCTGTGCCGCGCCCGGCCGGCCGGACGACTTCAAGCAACCGCCTGGTGAGCGCCTCGAAGTGGCCATACGCCTCACGGACGGCATATTGATGCGCTCCGATAGCTCCGTCAGCCGAGCGGAGCAGGAAGACAGGCTTCCGGGCTTCCTGCCCGAGGGGGGCGAGCGAGTAATAGTGCTTGATCATGCCAAGGCAGTGTGCGTCCTGCGCCGGGAGCGGTGCGTGCTCGGCCGATTGGCCCAGGACCGACCTGCGGTATTCGGCGGGAACGCGGCGCAGCCAGCGATCATAGGCACCTACCACCCGGTCAACTCGCGTGCCGTGCTGGAGCACTACATAACCGCGCGGCCGCATCTCGCCGCTGGGGAGTTGGAGGTCAGGCCTTGAGGTGCGGCCCTTGATGTCTGCCCAGCCCTGCCGCCATCGGTCGAGCGTCGGGCCGAGGTTGCGCAGCCCTTGAAGTGAATAGAGATCAGGCCTGATCGGGATGACGACATGATCCGACGCGACCATGGCCGCCCGGTTGACAGCACCTAGATTGGGGCCTACGTCAACCAGTATGACGTCAGCGTATGCCTGTTCGGCGGCACGCTGCGCGACCGTGGCGAACGCGGCAGTGACGCGCAGCGCTCGCACTTGCTGCTCCAAGCTGCCCGGCCAGGCAAGGCTGAGTTCCTGCTCGGTGCCGGACAGCAACAGATCGCCGGGTACTAGCCAGAGGTTCGACGCTATCTCTTCGACGTACGGGTCGCCGATCCCGCCCTCACCTTCGAAGAGAGGGGCGAGGGCTCCGTACACAGTTCGGCGCACCGGGTCACGCCACAATTCCTCGACCCGGTCGTCATCGAGGAAGGAGGCGGTGAGGTTAGCCTGAGGATCGAGGTCAAGCACGATCGTCGCTATGCCGAGTTCGTTCAGCATCCAGGCCACGTGATAGGCAAGCATGGTCTTGCCGACGCCGCCTTTGTTGTTGAAGAAGGTCAAGACGGGCCGAGTCATGTCTTCAGCCTTACTATTGCCGCTACCGCTGAGACCGACGCTTCGTAGCTCAGTGGTGGATTGCCGTTCTGCGCTAGTCGGTCCTTGGCTATCTGGATTCCCACGCCGAAGCGCTGGACGAAACCAAGTTGGCTCAATGCCGCCGCGAGGGTCGGATTGCGGTAGTCGGTAAGCCCAGGCTGTCCGATCGTCTCGACGGTCACCTGGCCGTATGGCCCGCCAGGCGAATGGATCTCGACTCGATCGTCGAACCAGCTGACGCGGACCGGGGCGTTACTCGCTTCGTAGGTGCGGTGCAGCAGCGCGTTGCGGAATAGTTGCCGCAGCGCTTCGAACGGAACCGAGGGTGTCCGCTCCTCGGTGGGAAGACCCTCGAACCGGACGGTCGATTCGATGTGTGATCTCAGGATCTCCTCCACCTCAAGGAGGACCGTCGGCATTGTCCCGGATACGCGATGCGAACTTAGTACCGGATCGCTAAGCTGGCTTCCGTCAAAGCGCAGGAACTGCACATACGCGCCGGGGAGATGCTGTTCGGGCTCGCGCCCGACCAGCAGAATACCCACCGGGGTAGGCCGAAACTCTGGTGGCGCGGTGAAGCGGAGCGACGCTAGCTGCTGGTCAACCGGCCGCCCGTTCTCCCGCAGCACGTCGTCCGCGACAAACTGCGGAAGCAGACCGTCAATAAAGCCAGGCAAGTCCAGGTCATCCACTGTGGCTGATGACAGCGGGCGAGCATCGAACGGCAGGTTCGCGGCGTGTCGTCGCTCCGTCAGGACGACTTCTTCCTCGGCTGTCGCTGGCCGGGTGCTCGGGCCGACGCGAATCCACGTACGGCCGTTGAATCTGACTGGCGGAGATGACGACGGCTCGACGATCACCACCGCGACGGCGGTGCCGTCGAGTTCCAGCTCCCTGACGCTCAGCTGCGGGAAAGGCAGAATCCCTCCGTTGGTGCGCAGGTCGGCAAGCTCAAGCAGCAGCTTGTCCGTTACGGGCAACCCCGCCGGTCGGCCGTCGTCTGCTTGCCCGATCACTACTACCCCGGACTGACCAGAACGCGGGAAGTCGTTCGCGAAAGCGCAGACGGCCTGGCAAACCTCGTCTTTCTTGCCCTTCAGCCGCTCCTTGCGCTCCACCCGCTCGCCCTCATGGCCGCGCACGAGAGCCAGCACGCTTTTGTCGTCCATGCCCTTTAGCCTGCCATGTCGGGCTCGGCACAACTCGGACCAGGCGCCGCGACACTCCGCCGGGTCACCGCCGAGCTCGATCCCAGGCTCGGCAGGGGCGGGCCGATCTGCCAGGGCGGGCGAGCGGCCAGGCAGGACGTTCCGAGCGTAATCTGCATCATTATGACTAGATCAATGGCGCCGATATGACGGGCATCGTGTCACCGGGAGCAGGACATCTGCTCACGGCGCGGGGCAGTGTCATGGCCTTCAAAGCGGTAGCCGCGCAGACGGGCGGCGACTTTTCGCTGATGGAACGCACCCTCCCGCCGGGCGGGCGGATGCCGCTTGCGCACCGGCATGTGAACTGCTCGGAGGCGTTCTTCGTGCTGGCCGGGGCGATCACGTTCTGGCTCGACGGCGAGCGGTTCAGCGGCAGCCCGGGTGACTTCCTGCTGGTGCCGCGCGGCGCGGCTCACACCTTCGGGAATCAGTCCGGGTCGCCGGCCAGGCTGCTCGTGCTGCACGCCCCGGCGATGGACGCGTACTTCGAGGAACTACAGCGGCTCTGGTCCGGCGAAGCGCCGCCTTCGCCGCAGCAGGAGCGCGAGCTGATGAGCCGGTACGGCATGGCCCCGGCCTGAACCCGGCGCGGATCTGCCAGAGTTGACTGGTGAATTCGTGGCAGCGGCGTAGCCGCGTGGTGGTCGTCGGCGGCGGGATCGCGGGACTGGCGGCTGCGTTCTTCCTGCGCGACCAGGCCGCGGAGGTGACGGTGCTGGAAGGAGCGCCGCGGCTCGGCGGCAAGCTCGCCGTCTCCGACGTGGCCGGGATCGCGGTCGACTCCGGCGCCGAGGCGCTGCTCGCCCGCCGGCCTGAGGGGCTCGAGGTGATCCGAGCGATCGGCCTGGCCGATCAGCTGGTGTACCCGGGGACGACCACGGCCAGCATCTGGAGCCGAGGGGTATTTCACGCTCTGCCGAGGCGCCAGTTCATGGGGGTGCCCGCCGACTTCGGCGAGCTGGAGCGGGTCGGCATCCTGTCGGCTCGCGGGCTGGACCGGGCGCGCCAGGATGCCACGCTGCCGGCCACCCGAAGGGACGGCGACGTCTCGGTCGCGGCGCTCGTCGGTGCGAGGTTCGGCGCTGAGCTCGTCGATCGCCTGGTCGAGCCCCTTCTCGGCGGTGTCTACGCCGGCCGGCCCGACCAGTTGTCGTTCGAGGCGACGCTGCCCGGCCTGGCGCCGGTATCGAGGAAGCATGCCTCGCTCGCCGAGGCGGTCGCCGTCGTGCTCGGCCCCGCGCCCGGGACCAGCCCCGCGACCGGTGCCGGCAACGGCGCCAGCACTGGCACTACAGCCGCGCAGCCGCCCGTGTTCACCACCCTGGCGGGCGGCCTCGGCACTCTCCCGCAGGCGCTGGCCGACGCGAGCGGCGCGCTGGTGCGCACCGGCGCGACGGTCCGCGAGCTTGCCCGCACGGCGCGGGGCTGGCGGCTCACCGTAGGCCCGGCTATCGCACCCGAGCCGATCGAGGCAGATGCCGTCATCTTCGCGCTGCCAGCCCGGCCCGCCAGCCGGCTGCTTGGTGCGGTGGCCGACGCCGGCGGCGCGGCGGCGGCGCTGGCCGAGATCGAGTACGCGAGCATGGCCATCGTCACGCTCGCCTACCCGGTGGCGGCATTCCCTGAGCCGGTCCGGGGCAGCGGCTACCTGGTCCCCGCCGTTGACGGCCGGGTCGTCAAGGCCGCGACCTTCAGCACCGCCAAATGGCCGCACCTGGCCGGCGGGTCCGGTGCGAGCGGTGCGGCGGACGCACGCACCGGACCAGCCGCTGCCGGAGACCTGCACCTGGTGCGCTGTTCGGTCGGCCGGATCGGCGAAGAGGCCGTGCTCCAGCGCGAGGACGCCGAGCTAGCCGCGCTGGCTGCCGCCGACCTGGCCGCCGCGACCGGCGTGACAGGCGGTCCGGTCGACAGCCGGGTCACCCGCTGGGGCGGCGGTCTGCCTCAGTACAGCGTCGGCCATCTGGACCGGGTAGCGAGGATCCGCGCCGGAGTCGCCGCGCTGCCAGGCGTGGCGGTCTGCGGCGCGGCGTACGACGGCGTCGGCATCCCGGCCTGCATCGCCTCGGCCAGGCTCGCCGCCGGCCAGGTCGCCGCCTACCTTGAGAGCCGCGCGCCCGTTCCGCGAGAGGAACGCCTTGATCAAGCTTGACCGCCAGGTGACGTGATCGACCGCTGCGGAGCGGGCACGCGCACTCATGCGGGAGAATAGGACCATGTCAGAACGTCATGATTCTTCGGCGCATGCCGCGCACGAGACGGATGCCGGATCAGGCAAGCCCAAGGCGCGGGACCTGAACCAGCTCATCCGGTACACGATGTGGTCAGTTTTCAAGGTGGCCGACCGGGCCGCGATCGACCTGTCCAGCCGTGAGGCGCTGGCGACCGAGGTCAGCGACCTGTGCGAGCAGGCGGCGGGCAAGGGCGTGGCAACCAGGGGCTGTTACGACCTGCAGGGGATGCGGGCCGACGCCGACATCATGTTCTGGTGGGTCGCGCCGTCGTCGGATGACCTGCAGGAGATCTTCACCAGGTTCCGGCGTACCAGGCTCGGCCGGGCGTGCGAGCCGGTCTGGTCGGCGATGGCGCTGCACCGGCCCGCTGAGTTCAACAAGAGCCACGTCCCGGCGTTCCTGGCGGGGGAGGAGCCGCGGAACTACGTCTGCGTCTACCCGTTCGTCCGGTCCTACGAGTGGTACCTGCTTGAGGACGCCGAGCGGCGGGCGATGCTGGCCGAGCACGGCCACATGGCGCGCGAGTACCCGGACGTCCGGGCGAACACGGTGTCCTGCTTCGCGCTGAACGACTACGAGTGGATGCTCGCCTTCGAGGCCGACGAACTGCACCGGATCGTCGACCTGATGCGGCATCTGCGTGGTGCGAGCGCTCGCCGGCACACCAGGGTGGAGATCCCGTTCTACACCGGCCGCCGCAAGCCGCTCAGCGAGCTCGTCGCCAGCCTGGCGTGAGCGCGGCCGGCCCGGTCATCCTGTTCGGCAGGGAGCGGTTCACCGCGGAGCTGGCCTGGACTGACCTCGCGCCGCTGCTGCCCGGCTGGTCTATCCGGACCTGCCGGCCGGCGGCGGTAGCCGGGCATCTGGACGGTGTCGACGTGCTCTGCCCGTTCGGTGCCCGGATCGACGCGGCGGTGCTGGCCGGCGGCGCGTTCGGACTCGTCCATCAGTTCGGGGTCGGGCTTGAGAAGGTGGACATCGGCCGCGCGACCGAGCTCGGTGTCTGGGTGGCCAGGGTGCCCGGTGACGTGGGCGGGAACGCCCACAGTGTCGCCGAGCTCGCCGTCCTGCACCTGCTGGCCCTGTTCCGCCGGCTGGAGGATGCCCGGCTGGCACTGCGCGAGCACCGGTGGGAATCGCGGCCGACCGGCCGCTCGCTGCTTGGCGCCACCGTCGCGGTTGTCGGCCTCGGCGCGGTCGGAACCGCGGTCACCCGGTGCCTGGCACCGTTCGGTACCCGGCTGCTCGGCGTCCGTGCCCGTCCTGACCGCGGCGGCCCGCCAGAAGTCGAATACGTCACCGGCCCGGACCAGCTCGCCGGCGTGCTGAGCCAGGCCGACGCGGTGGTCTGCTGCGCGATGTTCGACGGTGCCAGCGCACGGCTGTTCGACGCGGACGCCTTCGCCGCGATGCGGCCGGGCGCGATCTTCGTCAACGTCGCCAGGGGCGGCCTGGTCGACGAGGCGGCGCTGCTCGCCGCGCTGGAATCCGGTCACCTCGGCGGTGCCGGCCTCGACGTGCACGCTACCGAGCCTGCCGACCCGGAGTCGGCGCTGCTGCGTCATCCCCGGGTCCTGGCCACCCCGCACGTGGCGGGGTTCACCGACGCGATGTTCCGCCGGACCGGCGCGGCGTTCGCGAGCAATGTGCTGCGGTGGGCCGCCGGCGAGCCACCGCGCTGGGCGGTGAACTCGCCGGCGGCCCGGCGCTAGCCAGACCCGGCCGCCGCTACCAGCCGGTCGCTTCGAGCCGGTCTCCTGCGTTTAGCCGCCCTTGCGCAGGAACTCGCGCAGGCGGTCCAGCGGCCAGGTATTGATCACGTCTTCGGTGCTGAGCCAGCCGCGCTGGGCCGTTCCCACCCCGTATTTCAGGAAGTCCAGGTGCCCGGTCGCATGCGAGTCGGTGTCGATAGCGAACTTCACGCCCGCGTCCCTGGCGGCCTTGATGTGATCGGATGGCAAGTCGAGCCGTTCCGGATGGCAGTTGATCTCCAGCGCGGTGCCGGTGGCCGCGCAGGCGCGGAACAGTTCGGCGAAGTTCACCTCGACCGGCGGGCGCTTGCCGATCCGGCGCGCGGTCGGATGCCCGATGATGTTGACCCTGGGATTCTCGCAGGCGGCCAGGAACCGTCTGGTCATCTCGGCTTCCGGCTGGTCGAAATGCGAGTGCACCGAAGCTACGCAGACGTCGAACCCGTCCAGGATCTCCTCCGGCCAGTCCACCGAGCCATCCGGGGCGATGTTCAGCTCGGTGCCGTGCAGCAGGGTCATCGCCGGGCCGCCGTCGCCGGCCAGGCGGGCCTGCAGTTCCCTGAGCTGGTCACGTTGCGCCAGCATCTTCTCCGTCGTCATGCGCTGCATAAAGAGGTTCGGCGCGTGGTCGGTGACGGCGAAGTACTCATAACCACGGCCGCGCGCGGTGGCGACCATCTCGTCCAGCGTGCCGACTCCGTCGGTCAGGTTCGTGTGGCTGTGCAGGTCGCCCCTGACGTCGCCAAGCCGCACCAGCACGGGCAGTTCGCCGCGGAGTGCGGCCTGGACCTCGCCGGTGTTCTCGCGCATCGGCGGCGGGACCCAGTCCATGCCCAGCCTGCGGTAGACCTCATCCTCGGTAGCGCTCACGATCAGGTCACCGGTCTGCGTGTCGAAGAGGCCGTATTCGGATAGCTTCAGCTTCTTGCGTACGGCGAGTTCGCGGATCGCGACGTTGTGCGCCTGCGAGCCGGTGAAGTACTGCAGCGCCGCACCCCAGCATTCGACCGGCACGACCCGCAGGTCGACCTGGAGGGTGCCGCCTTGCGCCGGATGACCGGTGCTGATCCGGACCGAGGTCTTGGTCTCGCCGTGCGCGATCACGTCGGTCACCCCGGGAAGCTCGACGAGCCTGGCCATCAGCGGGCCCGAGTCGCTCGCCGCCGCCAGGATGTCCACGTCACCGACCGTCTCGCGGAACCGGCGCAGCGAGCCCGCGAGCGCGCAACGCTCGCAGCCAGGTACCGCGCTGATCGCGGCGACGATCCGCCCGGCGACTTCCGCGGCGACGTACAGCGGCACCCGCTGGTGCAGGCCGCGGGCCAGCTCGATCCCGCGCCGCAGGTTTTCCTCGCTCTTGGCGCCGAAGCCCTTGAGATCGCGCAGCTTGCCCTCTTCGATGGCCGCCGCGAGTTCTTCCACCGAGCTGATGCCGATGTCCTGGTAGAGCAGGAACGCTCGTCTGGGACCGAGCGCCGGGATCTTCGTCATCGCCCGGACGCCGGCCGGGATGGTGACCCGCAGGTCCTCAAGCGCCTGGAACGTGCCGGTCTGCTGGAACTGGACGATCTTCGTCGCGATCGAGGCGCCGACACCCGGAATCTTCCGCAGCGCGGCCGTGTCGAGCGGCCCGACATCGCCGCTGTATCCGGCGACGGACTTGGCTGCCTTCTCGTAGTTGCGCACGCGGAACGGGTCACCGCCGGAAATCTGCAGCAGGTCGGCGTACTCCTGGAGCAGGGCGGCGACCGCTTCGTTGGCCTGGGGCATGATCGCATTCTGCCCGCGGCGGCGGCGTCCTAGCGCGGTGGCTGGGATGTCCTGGGCCGAACGGCACCCGCGCTAGCGAACCGGGACAAGGAGGTGTCAGTGTAGAGAGGCCGGCGCACGAGGCGTCAGCCGGGACGCGGCAGGCCGGCAGGCAGGAGACTGAGATGACCACAGTGGACCAGGCGCCGGCCGGCGCCGCCGAGCGTTCGCCCGCCGGCAGCACGATCGAGCAGGAGCGCCTGCATCGCAAGCAGGAACTCGCCGCCGCGTTCCGGATCTTCGGCAGGTTCGGCTTCTCCGAGGGTGTCGCCGGGCATATCACCGCGCGGGACCCGGAGCACCTGGACCGGTTCTGGGTCAACCCGTTCGGCATGAACTTCAGCCAGATCAAGGTTTCTGACCTGATCCTGGTCGACCACGAAGGCAACGTCGTCGAGGGAAACCAGCCGGTGAACCGGGCGGCCTTCTGCATCCATTCCCAGGTGCACCTGGCCCGGCCGGACGTGATCGCCGCGGCGCACGCGCACTCGCTGCACGGCAAGGCGTTCTCCAGCCTGGGCATCCTGCTCGACCCGATCACGCAGGACGCCTGCGCGTTCTTCGAGGACCACAGCCTGTATGACGACTACCGCGGCGTGGTCAACGACATCGAGGAAGGCCGCCGGATCGGCGGCGCGCTCGGCGCCAACAAGGCCGTGATCCTGGCCAACCACGGACTGCTGACCGTCGGCGGCTCGGTAGCCGAGGCCGCCTGGTGGTTCGTCACCATGGAGCGGTCCTGCCAGGCGCAGTTGCTGGCGATGGCGGCGGGCAAGCCGAGGTCGATCGACCGGGAGACCGCGCTGGTGACTCGCGGCCAGCTGGGAATCCCGCTGGCCGGGCAGTTCCAGTTCCGCCCGCTGTGGGACCATATCGTGGCTACCGATCCCGACCTTTTCCACTGACCAGCCCGTTGCCCAGCCCGTTGCTCTCCCGCACCTCGATTGGCCGCGAATGAACCAGCCGCTGGAGTCCTACCAGGACGAGATCTACCTCAACGGGCTTAACGGCGCCGTGCCGGTCCTGCCGGCCAGTCTGACCGCGCTTGAGGACCTGGCCGCCGAGCGGATGGCTGCGGAGTCCTTCGCCTACATCCGCGGCGGCGCGGGGAGCGAGGACACCGTCCGGGAGAACGCGGCTGCCTTCCGCCGGTGGCGCATCGTTCCCCGGATGCTCACCGACGTCAGTGCCCCGGCGTTCGGCAGCACGGTGCTCGGCACGCGACTGGCCGCGCCGATGCTGCTCGGCCCGATCGGCGTCCTGAAGCTCGCGCACCCGGACGGCGAAGTCGCCGTCGCCAGGGCGGCGGCATCGGCAGGCGTCCCGATGGTCTTGTCTACGGCGTCGTCGGTCGCCATGGAAGAGGTGGCGCAGGCAAACGGCGACGGCCAGCGGTGGTACCAGCTCTACTGGCCGAAGGACAGGGATGTCGCCGCCAGCCTGCTGAGCCGCGCCAAGGCGGCCGGCTTCACCGTGCTCGTGCTGACGCTCGATACCCGGCTGCTCGGCTGGCGGCCGCGCGACCTGGACCGAGCGTTCTTGCCGTTCATCCGCGGCATCGGCGTGCAGAACTACTTCAGCGACCCCGCGTTCCAGGCGGGCCTGGCCGGGCAGACCGACCAGGGCGCCTGGATCACGCACTGGGTCCAGATGTTCGGTGATCCGTCCCTGACCTGGGATGACCTGCCTTTCCTGCGGGAGAACTGGGATGGTCCTGTGGTGCTCAAGGGCATCCAGTCGGTGGCCGACGCCCAGCGCGCCGCTGACGCGGGGATGGACGGGATCGTGGTCTCCAACCACGGCGGCAGGCAAGTCGACGGGGGCATCGGCGCCCTGGACGCGCTGCCGGAGATCGCCGAAGCGGTCGGCTCAGCGCTGACGGTCCTGTTCGACAGCGGCGTGCGCGGCGGTGCCGACATCATCAAGGCCGTGGCACTCGGCGCGAAAGCGGTGCTGATCGGGCGGCCGTACGCGTACGGACTGGGCCTGGCCGGCCAGGACGGGGTCCGGCACGTGCTGCGCGCCCTGCGCAACGACTTCGAGCTCACCATGCGGCTGTCTGGTTTCGCCAGCCTGGCCGACCTCAGCCCCGGAGTGCTCGCCCGCAGGTGGACTTCCGCGTCGGGCTAGCCCTCTTCGGCTGGCTTCAGGGTCAGCGAGACCGAGTTAATGCACCAGCGCTGGTCGGTCGGCACGTCGTAGCCCTCTCCTTCGAAGACGTGCCCGAGGTGCGAGTCGCAGTTCGCGCACCGTACCTCGGTCCTGGCTCGGCCCAGCGAGCGGTCCTCCAGCAGCACGACGGCGTCGCCGGCCTTGGGCTGGTAGAAGCTCGGCCAGCCGCAGTGCGACTCGAACTTGGCATCCGAGGTGAACAGCTCAGCACCGCACGCCCGGCACCGGTAGACGCCGCGGCTCTTCGTATCGGTGTACTCACCAGTGAATGGTGCCTCGGTCCCAGCCTGCCGGAGGACCTGGTACTCCTCCGGCGTGAGCCGCTGGCGCCATTCGTCATCTGAAAGCCGCACATTCCCCATGCGCCGAGCGTACCCGCTCGTGAGCGGTGAGCACCGCCAGCGTGACGGTCAGAACGTCACCTTATATCCCATCTCCGCGCCATCCGTCACCCGCAACTCGACCTGCGCCAGGTGCCCCGCCGCCACCACATCGGAGAGCACTATCGAGAGCGCGTCAAGCCCCGACCGCGGCCCGGTGACAATCAGCCGTGCCACCGCGGCCTTCTGCGTCAGCCGCGCCTGCGACTTCGCCTTCCTGATCGCCCGGACACCGGGCCGGAACGGGTTTCCCCGGCCGACGGCCACCGCGCACGGTGGATCGAACCGTCGTTCCACCACGACCACGCTTCCTCGGTGACGAACGGCAGCACCGGTGCGAACAGCCGGAGCAGCACCGACAGCGCACGGCGCAGCGCGGTCACCGCCGATCCCGCGGCGGCGGGGTCGGCGTCTGCCGCGCAGGCGCGCTGCTTCACCAGTTCCAGGTAGTCGTCGCAGAACTGCCAGAAGAACCTTTCGGTGAACTCAAGCGCGCTGGCATGGTCGTAGTCCTCGAAAGCGGCCGTGCACTGGCTGACGACCTCGGCCAGCCGGCCGAGCATCGCCAGGTCCAGCGGCTCGGTCACCGGCAGGCCAGCCTGCGCCGTCCCGGCGAACCCGAGCACGAACCGGGTCGCGTTCAAGATCTTGATCGCCAGCCGCGGCCGATCTTGATCTGGGCGAGGTCGAAGGCGGTATCCACGCCGAGGCGCGCGCTGGCGGCCCAGTACCTGACGGCGTCCGAGCCGTACTCGGCCAGCAGGTCGCCAGGCGTGACCACGTTGCCGGCCGACTTGGACATCTTCTTGCGGTCTGGGTCGATTATCCAGCCCGAGATGGCCGCGTGTTTCCAGGGCAGGGCGTCCTGCAGGACCTGAGAGCGGAGCGCCGTGTAGAAGAGCCAGGTCCTGATGATCTCGTGCGCCTGCGGGCGCAGGTCCATCGGGTAGACGCGGGCGAACAGGTCGTCGTCGTCCGGCCAGCCGCCGGCGATCTGGGGAGTCAGTGACGACGTCGCCCAGGTATCCAGCACGTCCGGCTCGCCGGTGAACCCGCCTGGCACGTCGCGCTGGTCAGCGGAGTAACCAGGCGGTGCGTCCGCCGCCGGGTCGACCGGCAGCGTATCGTCGGCTGGCACGATCAGGTTGCCGTAGTCGGCGATGCCGTGTGCGTCCAGCCGGTACCAGAGCGGGATCGGCACGCCGAAGTAGCGCTGCCGGCTGACCAGCCAGTCGCCGGTCAGGCCGTTCACCCAGTTCTCGTACCTGGTCCGCATGTGCGGCGGGTGCCAGGCAAGCTCGCGCCCCCGGTCCAGCAGCCGGTCGTGCAGTTCGGAGTCACCGCTGCTGTTGCGCAGGTACCACTGCCTGGCGCTGATGATCTCGAGCGGCCGGTCGCCTTTCTCGTAGAACTTCACCGGATGCGTGACCGGCTCGGCCTGGCCGCGCAGCGCGCCCGCCGCGGCCAGGAGTTCGGCGGTCCGGCTCCTGGCGGACTTCGCGGTCAGCCCGGCAAGTTCGGCGTATGCGGCGCGGCCCGACCGCGACCCGATCGCCTCGGGCGGCTCGGCGAGCATCCGGCCGTCCGGACCGAGCACCGGCCGGGTCTCCAGGCCGAGGTCCCGCCACCAGGTCACGTCGGTCGTATCGCCGAACGTGCAGACCATCGCGATGCCGGTGCCCTTGCCCGGGTCGGCCAGGCGGTGCGCCAGGATCGGCACGCTGACGCCGAACAGCGGAGTGGTTGCCGTGCTGCCGAACAGGTGCCGGTACCGCTCGTCCTGCGGGTGCGCGACCAGCGCGACGCAGGCGGGCCTAACGCGCTCACCGCGCCCGAGCCTAACGACTTACCGGTGGTGGCCCCGCCGCGAACCGCTGCGGCGGGGCCACCACTCGGGCCTGCCGGACCGTCAGACGTGCGGTTCGGTCAGTGCCGGGCACCCTCGGCTGGGAGCGGTCTCCGGGTTGTTCAGTACCGACGAGATGAGGTTCCCGCCGAACCTGGCGACTTCCGGCCTGCCGTACTGCGCGGCTCCGCGCAGCGGCTGGGTAGTGACGTTCTTGATCACGTTACCGAAGTTCCACACGCAGGCGTGCTGGAAGAACCCCGCGATTCCCTGGCCGGCCTTGTTGGTCATCGTCCAGAACGGGTAGAAGTGCGAGCCGAGCGGCGGCGCGTCGCAGTTCAGCCCGTCGAAGACGTTGCACAGGAACTCCGAGCCCGCGACGTCGGTCTCGAACTGGGCCTGCGGATAGGTGTGACCGCTGGAATCGAACGGCCCGGCGTACCGGAACGAGGTAGGCACGTTGGGTGATCCGTTCGGCCAGGTGGTCTTCTGGTAGGACATGCCGTCGAAATCCAGGTCACCGTTCTGGAACCGGTCCTGCTCGCAGATATTGACCGGCGACGTCTCCTTGACCAGATGGCCGAGCAAGGTCACCGTGCGGGTGCCCTGCGGGAAGCAGAGGCCGTCGGCGAACTCGCAGAGCTGGCCGCTGGCGGCGTTCCTGCTCGGGCAGGCGATCGGAGAGGTCGTGCCCTCGGTCTCGGGATTCTGGCAGAAGCCCCTGGAGTTGCACGAGCCCTCGCCGGGGTGCTTCTTCCCGCCTTCGGAGCCGCCTACGCAGGTGTCGAACACGTTCGTGTCGGTGAACGCCTTGCCTCCCTTGATGCCGTTCTTGTGCGTGAGCGAGGCGCAGACCTCGGAGTGGCCGATCTCCTGCTCCATCATGACGCCGGTGTTCAGCGCGGTCCACGGCACGCCGTTGCCCACCTGGGCCGTGGCGTACTCGGCGTGGAAGGTGAAGGGCGTGCCGGCGCAGGTATTGGGGTCGGTGTTGGCGAATCCGTTGGCGGTGCTGGCCACCATGAAACCGGTCCGGTGCGTGGTCAGGTCGCGGACCGTGGCGGTGAAGCCGCCGGCCGGGTCGGTGATCGATACCTTCACGGCATCGCCTGGGTTGATCATCAGCGTGTGCGAGTTGGGCGTGGCGGTGTGCACGTCCGCGAGCTGCGGGCTGGGCGGTCCGGCGGGCTGGCCGTTGTTCTGCAAGTACGCGAAGTTAACCGGCTCGGTGCAGTTCGGGTTGATCGACGCGAAGTTGAAGGTCGCTTCCAGGCTGTCGATCGTCATCGCGACGCACCACCTGGTGCGGCTGCAGCTTATGTTGTCGGCGAACGGGGCGAACCCGGGCGGGTAGAACTGCAACTCCATCAGGGCTGATCCGGCAGCGTTCGGGTCGCTGAAGGATCCGGAGTTGGAGTCGCTGTCCGGCGTGCACGGATTCAGCGGGTAGGAGTTCGGGTCGCACAGCGGCACGGCGAACCACGGTGCGATGCTCAGCTCGCCGTACTTGACGACCGAGCCGGTGTTGGTGGCCGGCTTCGCTGGGTCGAGCGGCAGCTTCATGAAGTAACTCATGGTGTTGCCGGAATTTGCCGCGCCGGAGATGAACTTCACGCTCGGCTCGTCGTGCCCGACGTAGTGACCGTTGTCGGTGAACCGGTGCACGTACGGCGCCGAGGCCTTGGCTGATCCGGAACTCGCTGAATAGTAGACGTCCGAGCTGTACGCCCCGTGCGGGTCCGCGCAGAACATCCGGTGGCCGGGGATGAGTGCCCGGTACTTCCTGCTCCACCCGTTGCAGTCAAGGTTGTTCACCTTGTGGGGCAGTAGGATGCGGGCGGCGGTGCTGCCCGCTGGAATGCCCGCGTGCCCGGTGGCCGCGCTCGCCGCGGCGACGGACAAGCTCGCCAGCACCAGCGCGGGTGCGGCGATGAGTGCCCAGGTTGAACGTTTCCTGAATGACCAGCGAGATTGCACGCGTTCCACCTCTCATTTTGCTATTTTTCCGGCATTATGCCCGGGCAAATACTGCCGATGCCCACCAGGGGAAAACGTCGGGTTCAGCGCAATGACACGGGCGGAATCTAACAATTTACGATAGGCCGGTCAAGTATTGATCGGGGAAAAAGCCATTGACCGCATTATCGGCCTGCCTTATTGCGGGGATCACGTCGGATGGCCGGCCGGCGCCAGCGCGTCCAGAATCGCGGCGGCGCGGTCGGCCGCGGCCTGCGGATCGACGTCCGGCGCACCGACCATCGGGTCCCAGTTGAGGTCGCAGAAGACCTCGGTCACGCCGCGCTGCGCGAGCCAACTCAGGTCGTCGAGTATCTGGGCGTAACCGCCGGAGAGCAGCAGCCTGCCGTCGGGGCCGTCCACCGGATCGCCGGCCCGCACCACGCCGCGGCAGATGATCCGCATCGCCTCGGGGTCGCGGCCGGCCTCGGCGGCCGCCTCGCGGACGATGCCGATGCTCTCGCCGATCCGCGACAGGTCGGTCCGGCTGGAGGTCACCCAGCCGTCCGCGATCTGCCCGACCCGCCGCAACGCGCGCGGCGCCATTCCGCCGAGGAGGATAGGCGGTCCGCCGGGCTGCACCGGCGCCGGGGCGACCGATCCCTTGGGCACGGTATAGAACTCGCCGCTGAACTCGGCTGGCTGGGCGCCCCACAAGGTACGCAGTACCCGGACGTACTCCTGCGTGCGCGCTCCGCGGCGCTGCATCGAACCGCCGGTCAGGGTGAATTCCTCGGGCATCCAGCCGAGCCCGATGCCGAGATCGAGGCGGCCGCGGGACAAGATGTCCACGGTGGTGGCCTGCTTGGCCAGGTAGGCGGGGGAGACATACGGCGCGTTCACCACAGCGACCCCCAGCCGGATCGTGGTCGTGACCGCCGCCGCGTAGGCCAGCGCGGTCAGCGGGTCGAGGACGCTGTGGTAGACCGGCTCCATGTCGTAGCCCTCGGGAATGATCAGCCGCTGGAAGGTCCACAGCGAGCCGTAACCAGCGTCCTGTGCCCGCATGGCGAAAAGGGAAATGTTCTGCGGGGTGGCCCAGGCCCCCGCTACCGGCAATCCGAAACCGATTCTCATCCCACTCACCTTACGGTCCGGCCCGCGCCGCGGTCCGCTTGCGTGCCACGGCCCGCGTGTGCGCCGTGATGCGCTGGCGCGCCGGTCGCGGCAGTCGTGCCCCGGCCTGCCAGACTTGGTGCAAGACGCGGCGGCACGGCCAGGGCCGGAGCCAGCCGTCTCACCTGTCGAATCAGCCGCAGAACGGAGTCAGCAATGGAGTCCGACCCTCGAGCCTGGATCGCTGTCTTGCGTCAGTCGCATGAGCGTCTCGTCGGCACCGCCGGACCGCTGGCACCCGAACAGCTCCGCGCTCAGTCCTACTGCCAGGACTGGACCGTCGCCCAGGTGCTCTCGCACCTCGGCAGCGGCGCCGAGATCGCGCTGATGGCGCTGCCTGGTGCCCTCGGCCAGTCCGAGCCGGTCAGCCGGGACGCGTTCCCTGCCGTGTGGGATCGGTGGAACGCGATGAGCCCGGACGACCAGGCGGCGGCCGCGCTGCTGACCGACGCGCGGCACGTACAGCGGCTGGACGAGCTCACCGACGACGAACTGGCCGCGGTCAGCCTTCCCTTCTTCGGGATGACCCTGGACGCGGTCGGCTTGGTCCGGCTGCGGCTCGGTGAGCACGCGCTGCACACCTGGGACATCGCGGTTACCTTCGACCCGGCCGCAGTGGTCGCGGCCGACGCCGCGGGCCTGCTGATCGACAACGTCCCGGCGTTCCTGGCACCCCGGCTGGGCAAGCCGCAGGAGCAGCCGTTCCGCGCCCGTATCCGCGCCACCGATCCCGAGCGTGACTACCTGCTGGTCGCGGCTGACGCGGTCAGCATGACCGACTGGACAGCGGGCGATGGCAGCGCGGACACGGCCGAGCTGGCGATGCCGGCGGAAGCGCTGCTGCGGCTGGCCTACGGTCGCCTCGACCCAGCGCATACTCCCGCTAGCGTGCAGGCCAAGCCGGCCGATCTCGACCGGCTGCGCGCCATCTTCCCGGGCTTCTGACGCCGCGGGCTCGTGCCCTCGGCGGTCGTGGCCCCGGCGGCCGCTGCCGGGGCTCCGTTACCGCTTGCGCCCGACTCCGGCCCACAAGAGCACCGTCTGCTCCGCGTCGGCGACCGATTCTGGACCGGTTGACGTTGCCCTTCGTGAAGACGGCCTGGTTTAGCCAATGTCAGATAATAGGCGACCTTTGAATATCGACCATTCGGACCTGCTCGGCGACCTCGAGAGCGCAGCCCCAGGAGAGCGAGACGCCGGCTCCGCCGTGCCCGTAGTTGTGCACAAGATGACGCCCGTCGCCAAGGGCGGTTACCTCGAGCCGCACCCGGGGGCGAACCGGCCGCAGGCCGACCCGGTGCCCGAGCACCGGCGCCTCGGCCAGCGCAGGCTCGACCTTGGCGCAGGCGCGCACGATCCGCGCCGCGGTAGCAGGATCAGGAATCGTGCTTGAGTCGCCGTGCGACTGAGTCCCGCCGAGTACGGCGGTAGTCCCGTGCGGGAAGAAGTACGTGACCTCAGCCGGGTCGTCCTGCTCGCCTACGAACCACTCGGTCAGACCTGGGTTGGCGACCAGGACGACCTGTCCGCGGACCGGGATCAGGTCAGGGTCAGGGACCAGCGTGCGCGCTCCGATCCCGGTGCAGTTCACGACGACCGGAGCGGTGCAGGCCTGGAGCGCTTCGGCAAGGCTGGTCAGCGGTTTGCCCAGATGCAACTGGCCGCCTGCCTGGAGGATCTCGTCGAGGAGATAGTCGAGGTAGACGGGCATCGAGACGACGGGCGCCGTATACCGCCAGCCGCTGGCATAACCGACCGGCAAGCTGCCGGGATCGCACCGGGTGAGATCGCCGACCTGCCTGGCGAAGTCTGGCAGATCCTCCATCGGGTGCCGATCGCCAGGTGCGTTCGGGACTCGGTCCGCATGCTCCGGCGCGGCGGTGCCCGCGGTCGGCGCCGCCAGGCCCGCGGTCGCCGCGGCCAGGCCGGCCATCTCCCGCACGCCGGACGCCGGGTGACCGGCTAGTTCGCGCAGCCGGGTAAGCGTCGCCACGGCCCAGCCGCCGACTCGTTCGTCAGCGCCGACGAGATGCGGCCCCCAGAGCGCTCCGGCCGCCGCGGACGTTGTCCGCGACGGCTGGCTCGCCGCGTACACGGTGACGGTCCGCCCTGACCGCGCCACGGCGAGAGCGGCACTGAGACCGCAAACGCCGGCTCCTATCACCAGAACGTCCGGGTTGTCCATGCTCACCATCGCAACTTACCGGACTTCGCCATCCAGCCTGCCAGACGTAAGCCAGATCCCCGGCTCCTGTCCAGAATAATCGATAGGAATCAGCAACAAAGCGCCTAAATCGGACAACATCCTCAAGCCCGTGCTGTCGGCCCGGGGTAGCCGCTAACTGGCGGTGCTCAGCAGGCCGGCCAGGCGGGGAACGGCCGTGCCGATGGGCTCCCTGATGACTTCCGCCGCCAGGTCGTCGTAGGGGGTCGGATCGCGGTTGACGACGACGAGGCGCGCGCCCGCGCCGGTCGCGATCGTGCACAGTGACGCTGCGGGCTCGACGGTCAGCGTGCTGCCGATGGCGAGCATCAGGTCGCAGTCGGCAGCGGCCCGCACCGCGCGAGCCAGGACGGCACGGTCCAGTTCCTGGCCGAACATGACGGTGGCCGACTTGAGTATGCCGCCGCACCGCTCGCACTCCGGATCAAGATCACCGGCCCGTACCCGGTCCAGCGCCGCCGCCATCTGCGTGCGGTCGCCGCACCGCACGCAGACCACGCCGTGCAGCGTCCCGTGCAGTTCGAGCAGCCGGTCCGCTGGCGTGCCCGCACGCTGGTGCAGGCCGTCGATGTTCTGCGTGATCACCCAGGTGTCGACGGTGGCGGCCAGCCTTGCCAGGGCCGCGTGCGCGGCGTTCGGCGCCGCGGACCAGACGGGATGCCGCAGTCTCGCCTGCCAGGACCGCCGGCGCAGCGCGGGATCAGCGACATAGGCCTGATAGGACGAGAGTCTCTCCGCGGCCGGATCACGGGTCCACAGCCCTTGCGGGCCGCGGAAGTCCGGAATACCGGAGTCGGTGGAGACACCCGCGCCGGTGAGCACGGTGACTTTCGTCACCGTGCGTGCCCAGGCTCCGACCGCCGCCCCGCTCATCACGCCATCGTCGCCAATTCGTCGCACCTGCGCAAACGTGGCTACCGCGGGCACTGCGGAGGCCTGGATAGAGCCCGCGGACGGGCCAGGACAGATCCGGCGGCGCGTGACTGCTTGATTACGGTTCAGCCACAATGGCCCGCTGTCCTTGCATGCCTCGGGGGCTGCCGTGAATCGTGTCGTTCAAAGTTTTAGCAGTCATAGTGCGAGGACAAGGTTCCCCGGTGGATCCGGATTCATTGGAGATCGGTGGTCTCACGGTCAGGTTCGGCAGCCTGACCGCACTCGATGGCGTCTCGCTCACGGCCCCGCCCCGGGGCGTGACCGGGATCATCGGGCCTAACGGTGCCGGCAAGACCACGTTGCTGAACGCGATCTGCGGCTTCGTGCGGCTGGATGCTGGCGAGATCCGGTTCGAGGGCAAGGACCTGACCAGGGTCCGTCCTGACCAGCTCGCCAGCCTCGGCATCGCGCGCACGCTGCAGTCGGTGGGGCTGTTCCGCGGGCTCACGGCGGCCGAGAACGTGATGATCGGAGCCAGCGTCCAGGCGAAGGCCGGCTTCTGGTCGGCGCTTGTCGGCGTCGGCAGGTCGGATCGCGACGAGCGGCGGTTGCGCTCGCTGGCGCTCGAAGCGCTCGACCGGACCGGCGCCGCCGACGTGGCCGATCGCGCTCCGGGGACGCTCCCGCACGGCCTGCGCAAGCGGGTAGCGCTTGCCCGTGCTCTGGTCAGCCAGCCCCGGTTGCTGCTGCTCGACGAGCCGGCCAGCGGGCTGGCCGAGGACGAGCTGCCTGAGCTCGGCGAGCTCATCACCGCGATCGCCAAAGACTCAGGAGTACTGGTGATCGAGCACAGAATGGACTTGATGATGTCGGTATGCGACAACATCTTCGTGCTCGACTTCGGAGTCATGATCGCGCAGGGCGCCCCCGCTCAGGTGCAGGCCGATCCGCTGGTCACCGAGGCGTACCTGGGGGTGCTGCATGAGTAGTCCGGCCTCCCTGGTCCTCGACGGCGTCGTCGCCGGCTATGGCGGCGCGCCGGTGCTGCACGGCGTGTCCATCACCGCGGCGGCGGGCACCATCACCGCGATCCTCGGCGCCAACGGCGCGGGGAAGACGACGCTGCTGCGCGCGATCGACGGCTCGGTCAGGCCGGCCAGCGGCCGGATCGTGCTGGACGGGACGGAGTTGGCCGGACACCGTCCCGAGGACGTGACCAGGGCCGGCGTGGGGCACGTGCCCGAGGGCCAGGGCGTCATCACCGAGCTGACTGTCGCCGAGAACCTGCAACTCGGCCTGCTGCTGCGCCGCCGTGCCGAGCGAGCGGCCGCGCTCGAGGAGATCTACCAGCGGTACCCCGTCCTGGCTGACCGGAGGAACCGTGCCGCGGGGACGCTGTCCGGCGGGGAGCGGCAGATGCTCGTGATCGCCAGGGCGCTGGCGAGCGCGCCGCGGCTGCTGTTGCTCGACGAGCCGTCGCTCGGCCTCGCGCCAAAGGTGGTAGCGGGCGTGCTCGACCTGATCAAGCGACTGCGTGACGAATCGAACCTGACGATCATCTTGGTCGAGCAGAACGCCCGCAGCGCGCTCGCCATCGCTGACACCGGAGTCGTGCTGAACCTCGGCAGCGTGGTCGCCACCGCGCCGGCCGCCGAGCTTGCCGCCGATGACGACCTACGCCGTCACTACCTGGGATTCTAGAAGGGCAGGGAATGGTCGAATTCCTTGAGTTCACCCTCGGCGGGATCAGCGCGGGCCTGATCTACGCGGCGATCGCGCTGTCGCTGGTCCTGATCTGGCGCGGTACCCGGGTGCTGAACTACGCGCAGGGTGCGATGGCGATGCTGACTTCCTATATCGCGCTCCTGGTAATCAACGGCACCGGGAGTTACTGGCTTGGCTTCGCCGTCGCGCTGGCGGCCGGCCTGGTTATCGGCGCCGTCGTCGAGCGGATCGTCGTGCGGCAGGTGACCGACAAGCCGCCGCTGAACGCGGTGATCGTCTCCATCGGCCTGCTCATCGGCATCGAGGGCCTCGCGGGGGTGCTGTTCGGCGGCAACAACAAGTCGTTCCCGCCTGCCTACTCGATCACCGGGCTGAGCGTCGGCAAGGTGGCACTCGGGATTACCAGGAACGACATCTTCACCGCCGTCGCGGTGCTGGCGGCCGCCGGCTTGCTCGCGGTGCTGTTCCGGTACACCTCGGTGGGGCTACGGCTCCGGGCCACGGCGTTCAACGTCAACGTCGCCCGGCTGCTCGGCGTCCGGGTCGGCAGGATGCTCACTCTGGGCTGGGCGCTGGCCGGGCTGCTCGGCGCGCTCGCCGGGATGCTCGTCAGCCCGTCGACGTTCCTGAGCCCGAACAGCATGGACGCGATCTTCGTGCTCGGCTTCACCGCGGCAGTGATCGGTGGCCTGGAAAGCCCGGTCGGTGCGGTCGCCGGCGGCCTGATCCTGGGCGTGGTGCTCAGCTACGCGGGCGGTTACCTTGGCAGTGAGGTGGTCAACCTGTTCGGCCTGGCCGCGCTGCTGCTCGTGCTGATGCTCCGGCCGAGCGGCCTGTTCTCCTCGGCGCCGACTAGGCGGGTGTGACGATGGTTCATGTTCCGACGCTGGCCAGGCATCTTGCTGTCGCGATCGTCGCCGCGGCCATCATCCTGCTTGCCTCGATCGTGATCGGCGACTACCGCGACTACCAGCTTGCCCAGGTGGCCCCGTCCGTCGTAGCCGTGGCGGGACTGACCGTGCTGATCGGGCTGAGCGGCCAGATCTCGATCGGCAACGGCGCGTTCATGGCAGTCGGCGGTTATACCTCTGCCCTGCTGTTCGGGCACTTGCAGTGGCCGCTGGTGGCAATCCTGATCGGGGCCACGTGCGTCGCGGCGCTGACCGGAGCGATCTTCGGCGTGGCGGCCGCGCGGCTGCGGGGCCCGTACCTGGCAGGTGCCACGCTGATGCTCGCCGTCGCGCTGCCGTCGATTGCGACAAGGTTCGCCAGCGTGCTGGGCGGCGACCAGGGGCTTGGTTTCTTCGCCAGTGTGCCAGGCTTCCTCGGGCCAACCTTCTCGCTCCAGCGCTGGCAGGCGTGGTTCAGTTGCGGCGTCGCCTTGCTCGTGCTGGTACTACTCGCCAACCTGGTCCGCAGCCAGGTCGGCCGGAACTGGCGGGCGGTCAGGGACGACGAGGTCGCGGCGGCGCTAGCCGGGTTGAACGTGGCCAGGCTGCAGATCCTCGCGTTCATCGTGAGCTCGGCCTGCGCGGGTGCCGGCGGCATGCTGCTCGCCCTCGTGACCGGGACGGTCTCGCCGAGCCTGTTCACCCTGGGCCTGTCGATCCAGTTGCTCACCGCGGCGGTGCTCGGCGGCCTCGGCAGCCTGGCGGGTGCGATCTGGGGCAGTGCCCTGCTGGTGTTCGCCCCGACTTACCTGCAGAATGTCGCGGTTAGTAATGGCCTGAGCACCTCGAGCAGCCCGAGCATCCCGATCGTGGCATACGGGGTGGTACTGATCGTGGTGATGCTTGTGTTCCCGAGCGGCATCCAGGGCGGAGTATCACGGCTGGCCCGGATGACCGGAGTCGACGGCATGCTGTCCCGGCTTGGATTCGCGCCGAGTTCGCTCGGCGCCGCCACCGTCGCCTCCTCGATCGTGCGGCGTCGGCACGGACCTGGCGCGGCGGGACCTGGCGCGGTACAGCCGGCTGAACAGCAGCGGGCTGAAGGGCACTAGGAGAGAGGAACGAGATGATCAGTTCACACCGGGCGGGAGTGGCCGGCGTCGCCGGACTTGCCGTCCTGAGTATACTGGCCGCAGCATGCGGTTCAGGGGGCAGCGGCTCGAGCGGCAGCGCGCTCACCAACTCGGCGCCGGGCATCACGCCCACCACGATCACGATCGGCAGCCACCAGCCGCTGACCGGCATCGCCGCCCCCGGCTACAGCGAGATCGCGCCGGCCGCCAACGCGTACTTCCAGTACCTCAACGCCCACGGCGGCATCTACGGCCGCAAGATCGTCTACAAGTACCTCAACGACCAGTACAACCCGGCGCTGACCTCGACCGTGGTGCACCAGCTCGTCTTGCAGGACAACGTCTACGCCATCTTCAACGGCCTGGGCACGCCGACCCACCTGGCGGTCGCTCCGTTCCTCAACAGTGACCATGTGCCGGACGTCTTCGTCGCCTCGGGCTGCGAGTGCTGGAACTCGACGGCATCGCTGCCGGACACCTTCGGCTGGCAGCTCGACTACGTCCGCGAGGGCAAGATCCTGGGTGCTTACATCGAGCAGCACTTCAAGAACAAGAAGATCGGGTTCTTCTTCCAGGGCGACGAGTTCGGCCAGGACGGGGTCAAGGGACTGAGTTACGAGATCCCGAAGAAGCAGATCGTGGCCGAGAAGAGCTATGACCCGACGAACATCAACATCGGGCCCCAGGTTGACGCGCTCAAGGCAGCCGGTGCCCAGGTCGTGGTCTCGTTCACCGTTCCTGCTTTCACCGCGCTGCTGAAGCTGAACATGCTCGGGCTCAAGTACAGCCCGCAGCTTGTGGTCAGTGATGTCGGCTCGGACCCGATCACGCTGGCAGGCCTGCTCGCCGCGTTCGCCAAGAACAAGACAGCCGGGTTCGGCAACTCGCTGACCCAGGGCATCGTCACCGACGGCTACCTGCCGTCGCTCGGCCAGGCCAGCAACAGCTGGATCGCACTGTTCACGAAGATCCACGACCAGTACATCCCGAAGCTGCCCCTCGACGGCAACGTTCTCTACGGGATGTCGGTCGGCTACGCGTTCGTCCAGGCGATGTTCAAGGCGGGCAAGAACCCGACGCGCGCCGACCTGGTCAACGCGATCAACGCCGGCCTCCCGCAGGGAGCCTCTGTCGCGCCGTACGCTTACTCATCCAGTGACCACAACGGGATCACCGGTGCCTACATCGCGACGATCTCCAACGGTGCGCTCGTTCCGAATACCGGCGTCTGGGTGACCGACGACTCGGCGACCGGGGCGATCACTGCCTACACGGCTGCCCAGCCCGCTGCTCCGGCAAGCGGTATCCCGTCGCCCTGACCGGCGAAGGCCCCCTGGGGCAGGGGAGGTGGGGCGCGGCCGCACTGGCCGCGCCCCACGCGTATTCTCTTCTGGCATGAGCGGGCCGTTCGGCAAGACCGTGCAGGACTACTCAGGCACCATTCCGAGACTGCTTGACCGTGCGGCGCGGCGCGATCCGGACGGGGTCTGGCTGCGTACCGACTCCCAGACGCTGACGTTCGCGCAGACCGCCGGCCGGGTCGCTGCCGTGGCCGCCGAACTCGCCGAAGCGGGGATCGGCCACGGTGATCTCGTCGTCCTGACCGCGCGCACGGCTCCAGAGCACCTCGTCAGCTGGCTGGCGCTGGCCGCACTCGGTGCTGTCACGGTACCGGTGAACCCGGCGAGTACCCGAGCCGAACTGGCCGGGCTGATCGGCCAGGTGCGGCCGAAGGCGATCCTGACCGACCCGGAGCTGGACCAGGCGGTCCGTTCGGCGCCCGGCCCGCTGCCTGCCATTGTCGATGTCCAGCGGCTGGGGACGGGGCGCGCCGGCTCCGCGGCAGACGTGCTGGCCCTGGCCGCGGTGCGCCCGGACGATCTGGCGGTGCTCATCCCGACCTCGGGCACGACGGGCCGTTCCAAGCTGGTCATGCAGACGCACCGGGCGTATGCCATGGCAGCCGAGGGCTTCCCGTTCTGGATGGGGCTCGGCGCGCACGACCGGCTGATGACCTCGCTGCCGCTCTTTCACATCAACGCGCCGATCTACTCCGTGCTTGGCTCGCTGGTCTGCGGAGCCGGGCTGGTGCTCGTGCCGAGGTTCTCGGCGAGCGGCTTCCTGGACACCGCGCGCCGCCATGGCGCGACCGAGTTCAACGCGATCGGGGCGATGCTGGAAATCTTGATGCGGCAGCCAGAACGTCCGGACGACGCCGACAACCCGCTGCGGCTGTGCTATGCCGGGCCCGCGCCCGAACGCGGCAGGCAAGAGCAGATCGAGCGCAGGTTCGGGTTCCGGATCGTGGTGGGCTATGCGATGTCGGAGTCGCCATACGGGCTGATCTGGGCACGCGGTACCCGGCCGTTCGGCACTCTCGGGTCGGTCCGCCAGCATCCATACCTGGGGACTATCAACGAAGCCAAGGTAGTGGCGGTCGCCGAGCCGGGTCGGGATGACCGGGAGACCGAGCTCGGACCGGGCGAGACGGGTGAGATCTTGCTGCGTAATCCGGTAATCACGCTCGGTTACTGGGGCATGCCAGCGGAGACTGCCGCCGTGCTCGCCGGTGACGGCTGGCTGCGCACCGGGGATCTGGTCACCGTCAACGCCGATGGCACCTACACGTTCGTCGGGCGTCACAAGGAGGTGCTACGCCGGCGGGGCGAGAACCTCTCGCCGCTCGAAGTCGAAGAAGTGCTCGACTCACATCCGCAGGTCCTGGAGTCGGCGGTGGTCCCAGTGGCCTCGGAACTGAGCGAGGAAGAGGTCAAAGCGTTCGTGGTTACCGTGCCAGGTGCCAAGATCGACTTCGCTGAACTGCGCAGCTACGCGGCCGTGCGGTTGTCAGCGTTCAAGGTGCCGAGGTTCTGGCAGCTCACCGACGAGCTGCCGCGGACGCCGACCGCCCGGATCGCCAAGCACCGGCTGCCGGCCGGCCACCAGCCCGGCGAATACGACGCCGAGTCCGCCTAGCTCGGGCAGTGGTCAGGCGACCTTCCGGCTCCGGTCGCCGAGCCAGGCAACTAGCCAGCCAGTCACGGACCTCAGGCTCAAGCCTGTTAGATCTAGCGAGCTGACCCGGCGGGGGTCCTCCCCGGCCCTATCGGTTCGCTGCGAACAGTCGCCGAGTCCGGTACATCTGAGCCCGGTTACGGACGACTAAGGACGCGCAATCAGCCATGGCATGTTGTCGGCCTCTTAACATCGCCGCCGATCCCTTCGAACGAGGATCCAAGGCGGAAATCAAGCCGCTGCTGGCTAAGGTCCATCGCGTTCGCGCTGCTCACGACTCTTCCACCCGCCACCACCGACCGCGAAGATGTGAAATGAGCAAGGGTGCCGGAATAACTGAGTGTCGCGGAGTCAGGATGAGCTCGTCAGCGGGACTGACGTCCCTGCTACCCCGCGAAGCCTGGCAGGCTCTTGTCGCCAGCGGAGCGGTGCGCCGGTTTGAAAGGGGCGAGATCCTGATGCGGCAAGGGGAGCCGGGCAGCTACGTGTTCATTCTCGCTGCGGGTCGGGTGAAGATCGCCAGGGTCGACGCGGCTGGAAACGAACTGCTGTTAGCGATCCGGGGGGAAGCCGATATCGTCGGCGAGCTGGCCGTGCTCGGCGGGGATACCCGGTCGGCGACCGTGACCGCGCTTTCTCCTTGCATTACCTACGTGCTCTCGGCTGGCGCCTTCCTGCGGATCGTGCGGGAACGGAGCGTCGAGAAGATCCTGGTGCGTTACCTGATCGCCCGGCAGCGCGAGAGCGACGACGCGCGGGCCGAACTGGCGAGCCTGAACGCCACGCAGCGGGTCGGCCGCGTCCTGCTGCGGTTCGCGTCCGTGGCGGGCGGCGAGCAGCCGGACCTCGACCTGTCCCAGGACGAGCTTGCCGCTGCCACCGGGTTGTCACGAGCTTCCGTGGCCGCGGCACTAGCGACGCTTCGGCAGCGCGGACTCGTCGCAACCGGGCGGCGGAGCCTGGCTATCCGGGATCTTGCCAAGCTGCGCGGGGAATTCGGGTGACCGGCCGGCCGCAGCCCGCGGCTGGCCGGCTGACCTTTGTTCCCGTCGCGAAATGAAAGCTGTCTTGTATCTATTTCTGGACAGTAGAAGCCGACGAATCCCTGCATAGTCGTGCGGAGTTCACCCGGTGGCAGAACGACCGGAAGGGAGACCGATCATGCCCGCCACTCGAGAATTACCGCCGTCTCGTGCGATCTTCGCCGTCGACACGGAGAAGTTCACGCGCAACCCCAGCGCCAGGCAGCCGGAACTCAGCGATGCGATCCCTGAACTGCTCGGCAGCGCGTTCGCGCGATGCGGGCTGGCCGAGGTATGGGCGGCGCGCCGCTTCCCGCAAGGGACAGGGGACGGTTACGTGTTCGGCGTGCCAGAGCAACACGCGCCGTTCCTGCTAGACCCGCTACTCGATCAGCTTCAGGAGGTGCTGGAGGAACACGACCGGCGGCTCCGGAGTCAGGACCGGAGCCTGCGACTGCAGCTCCGGGCGGCGATCCACATGGGATCGGTGCCTGACTCCGGTGGACGGCGTGAGGGGATCGGCACGCCGGTGAATGACACGTTCCGGCTCCTCGACTCCGAATCCATCCGGCAGGAACTTAGCGATAGAAATCCTGACATCACGCTGCTCGCCGCGATCGCGTCGCAGCGAGTCTTCGAGGATGTCGTCCGTGCCGGGTTCACGCCCGGACTGCCACCGGACCGGTTCCGGCCCGTGATCGCCGAGGTGGCGGGCAAGGAGTTCGTCCAGCCGGCCTGGCTCTACGTGCCGAAGCCGTCGCAGCCGGGTGACCGCGCGCTGCGGCCCGCGGCGCGCCGCGGTTCCGGCGGTGCCGAACCCGCCGCACCGGCTCCTGGCAGGACAACTATCGAGGGTAACGTCGGGAACGCCATCACCGGCGGGACCTTCTCCGCCGAGGTCAGGCAGACGGGAGGCAGCGGTTCATGACCGCGGATGGCTTCCCGGCCGAGCCCCAGGACGCCACACGCGCCGGGTCATGGACCACGGTCGGCGGCAGCGTCGGCAGCCTCATCGACGGTGGAACCTTCCACGGGCCCGTCCGGCAGGACAGTCACACCTACTACAACTACTTCCGTGACGTGATCGCGGCCATGGCACTCGACCCCAGTGAGGTGGAGCGGCGCCGGACGACCTTTGTGGAGCCCCCGGAGTTCGGCGCGGCCAGATTCGCCTTACAGAGAGAATCGGCCGTCGCCCTGCTCGGCCAGCCGGGATGCGGCAGGCGCACGACGGGGATGGTCCTGCTGGCCGCGCACGGGGTCACTCCGAAAAGCGTTGTGCTCGACCCGGAGGACTTCGACCTGCAACTCGAGATCGCACCGGACCACGGTTACCTGCTCGACCTGGATGAGGACTCCGACCAGCTCACGCCCAAGGCCGGTGCCTGGATAGGCGATCTCGTGGCGCGGCTGCGAGCCATGGAGTCCTGCCTTGTGGTGCGGGCACGCGAGCGCTCCTGGCGCGCTCTGGGCCCGAACGACGACGTGCTGCCCGCTATCGGCCTGACACCGCCCCCGGCGATCAGCGTGTTCCGTGCCCACCTAGCCCTCAGGACATCGGCCCCCGTCGCGGACGCGTGGGCACGATACGAGCAGATCGGCGGTCTACTCTGTACCGCCGCCCCGCCGGACGGAGTCCGGCTGGCCAGGATCGTCGCGGAGACTAGCACCGTGCAGGTTCCCGGGGAGCAGCAGCTCACTCAGGTCGTCGCGACGTACCGGAACTGGGCGGCTGAGCTGGCAACGTGGTTCCGAGAGTCAGCCGGACAAGCGGGCGCATACCGGCGGGCGCTGCTGCTCGCCGCCGCCGCGCTTGAGGGGGCGCCCGCGGCCACGGTGTTCGCCGCCGCAGACCGGCTCGCCGGGATCACCGGGCTCCCGCGGGAACCCGGTGGCGCGCTGGCAGGCCCGGATGCTAGTGAGTTGGTAAGCCAGATCCAGGCCGAGCTGCGGGACGCGAGCATCAGGTTTGCCAGACCGGCTTACGGGACTTCCGTTCTGGATCACGTCTGGAGTCAGCGGCCGCACCTGCGCGCGGATCTGCGGGAGTGGCTGACGAGTATCCCCGGTTCGGGCGACGAGGGCAGCGGCCTAGCCGCGCAGGCTCTTGCCAAGCTGGCGATCAGAAGACAGGAAGCCAACCTGGTGTGCTCGGCTGCGCGGCAGTGGGCTGCGGAATCCGCAAGCCGCCGCGAGCTCGCGGTCGAGGCACTGACCGACGCGGCACTGAGCGAGGAGATCGGCCGGGACGTGCGGCGCCAGCTCTACGACTGGGCGCGAACCACGGGCGCGGGCGAGACCACCCACCTGGCAGTCGCCAGGGTCTGCGCCGGACCATTTGCCTGGCAGTACCCGCAGATAGCGCTGACGCGGTTGCGGCACCTGGTTGCCCGGCCGAACGCGGCCGTCCAGGAGTCGGTCTTCGAAAGTCTGACCCTGCTCGCTGGCGAGCCTGCGCTCTACTCCAGCGTCCTCAGCGAGGTGGCACGGTGGATGAGACAGGAGGATCCACGCCGGTCAGCGGGGCTACGGGCGTTCCTGTGGCTGGCCACTCCAGGCGACGGTGGCCAGATCCCGGTCCTCGCCCAAGCCGACCAGGGGAACTGGGACCTGCTGGCCAAGCTGTGGCGCACGGTGCTGCGCGACGACAGAACGGAGGGTCTCGCCAAGCAGGCGGCGGCGCTGGCGGCGCGGTGGCTGGATACCGCCGCGCGAGGTCAGGCGCCGAGGGAACCCGTGCTCGGGATACTTGCCGGGTCGTGCCGGAGCAGCATCGACGTGAGCCTCCTAGCCGGGATCGCGTTCGCAGGAGTCGGTTCCAGGGAAAGCGACCCGGTCCGGTGGGGCATCGGCACCGAGTTGGCCCGGCGATCCTGGGAGCGCGACCCGATCCTGGGGAGCCGGAAGCCCGTCACCGGGGAGCGTTCGTGAACGGCAGCGGCATGCCACTGCGATCCCGTCTGCGGCGGATCTTCGCCCGGCGTCTTGATCCCGTACCGGCGAAGTTCGTGGCGCGCCTGCCTAGCGAGATCCCGGAGGCTCAGTTCCAGGCCGTGATAGAGGCGACATGGCCGCCTGGCACGGATGCCTGCCAGAGTATGCGTTCGCTCGCCGACCGGCTGCTCAATGTAGCCCGGACGGCCGCGAAGAAATACTCGGTCCTCGATCGCGACAAAGCCTGGGCGGGGATCGAGCGGGCGTTACTCAGCGAAGCGGGCATACGGCAAAGCGGCCTGATCACGCTGAGGGTCGCCGACGTGCGGGTCAGGCCGGACGACCGGAGCCTGGCCGAGAAACAGCGATCCCTGCGCCACGAGGTGGCTCTCGCCCGGGCGAGAGCCGAGAACCTGCGCGTGCTGCTCGCCAATCCGACTACGGCCTGCCTGTGGTGGCTAGAGAACAGTCCGGACAAGCTGGAGAAACTAGCGGATAATGATATGAGCGGCATCTTCGACAAGGTCGCCGCCATCTTCGGCGAGTCGGCGGAGAGTCCGCCCGCCGACCCCATCGCGGAGCTGATCCGGCTATTCCTCAAGGACCTCGACGGCCAGTTCCGGGAACTGCTGATCGAACAGCTCGGCCGCGTATTCAAGGGCTATGAACGCGACGACTTGGCAGCCAGCCTCGATGACTGCTAGTCATGACGAAACAAGACCCTCTTCCGGGGCCTGGGGGGATCGTTGAGCTGGCGGGACGTGACGGCATAGACCCGCCGCACGAGGACCGAGTACACCTACGCAGACCTCGATTGGACAGCGATGCTGTCCGCCGCTACGGACGCTCTTTAATCGCAGCCAGCCGGCCGGTCCTGCCGGCTGGGCTGCTGGAGCAGGTCATCTGCGCCGTCGTGGCCGCTGACCGCCGGGCAGAAGCCGGACAGCCCGCGAACCCGGCTGGCGGTCATGTCCTGCTCGACGTGCGCCAAAACAGCGCCGACACCGACGTCCCCGGCGAACTGTGGGAACCCGCCGCCGGCACCACAGCCGCCACCCGGCTCTACGACCACGCCGTCCGGACCATAGCCGTCCTGATCTTGCACTACATGTGGGGAGGACTCGAAACCCCCGCTGAACCCGACCACCTCCCGCCCGGCCAAGACTTCACCGCCGATCCCACCGCGATCAGCCTCAACTAACCCGCATAGGCCCCGCACGCCCGCACAACGGCGGATCTGGCTCGTGCGGGGTTTGTGCGCCCCAGGTGGGCCGAACGCTCCAGTACGCGACGCGGCGCTCATGATCAACGTAGCGATCGATGCATCACATGGTGTATCGTCAGGGAGATGGGCGAGAATGAGGCCATGAGTACCCTGGGCTTCACCTGGGATTCTTCCGCCGTACCGGAACTGCCGGCGCACGGCATCAGGAGGGCGCTATGGCGGTTCATGCGCATGCTCCCCGAGTATGTGTGGGACGCGGCGATGCTGGAAGGCAACCCGTTCACCTATCCCGAGGTGCAAACCCTTCTGGAGGGCGTCACGGTCGGTGGTCGGCGGCTCAGCGATGAGCGACAGATCCTCAGCCTGTCGGAGTCAGCGACCCACCTGCATGATCTGGTGGAATCAGGCCGGTTTGCTCTCAACAAGAAGACATCTGACGACCTCAATGGACTGATGGCCCGCTATGAGGCCCTAGAGGCGGGGCACTTCCGGGGTGAGGGGCAGGAACTGGCGAACGTCAGCGTCTCCCTCGGCGAGTACGGCACGCACCACCCCCCGCCGACCGAGCCCGGCGGGGAGGACCTGCGCCGCATCTACGACCGAGGTACCGCGTTCATCGCGGGCACGGCCCATGGCGTATTCGAGCGGGCTGGCGCTTACTTTCTGCTCGGCGCATACATGCAGTTCTACTTCGACGGAAACAAGCGGACCGCCCGGTACATGATGAACGGCTGGTTGATGTCCCACGGCATCGACGCGATCAGCGTCCCGGCCGCGCGAAAACAGGAGTTCAACGAGAAGATGATCGACTTCTACCGGAGCGGCGACGGGACCGGGATGCTCAGGTTCCTGGCGTCCTGCCACTCGGAGGCGGAGTAGGTGTGGCGGAGGCCGGGAACCGCGAGGCGCTACGGGAACAGCTCCGCTCATGGGGCGAGATTCAGCGCACCCAGGCAGCGAACCGCGATCGCCTCGTGCTGGCCTGCCTGGAGAGCGGCCTGTTCACGAAGGAGGAAATCCATGCGCTCACCGGGCTAGGACGCACGACCATCGACCGGATCGAAAAGTCGAAGGCCCGGGCCGCCGGCCATTAGCCCTCGTAAGCAGCAGCGGCCACCGCGGCCTTGTCAACGCCGGGCCCAAGTACACCCCTTTCTGCCGCTTGGGTTCCAGTGCTTGTCGCAACACACCTGTTAGCTGAGGGGCGTGTTGATGGCGAGACGTGGGCGCAAGAGGCAGCTGGATGCGGAGTCGGTGTACTCTCCGCCGGGAGTTCTGACCACAGCTGCCGACTGGGATAGGAGGCCCTGCCGGTGGAGCTGGTTCAGCGCGGCGAATCCGTTTCCGGCTTGCCCGTGCTGGTCGGCGTCCAGGACGTCTGGTCCTGGTGCCCCGGTCGCGATGGCCAGGTTCCTGGCGGGACGCTGGGCGAACCAGTCGCGGAGCTGGTCCGGGTCGGTGGTGGCGTCCAGGTAGCCGTGCGCCGTGGCCGGGGCCTTGCGCCCAGGTGAGCATGGGAATACCGGCCAGCCCCGGCTCGCGTACTTGAGCGCCGCCTCCAGCACATGGTTGCCGGCGGGGCGGGTCATGACGCCCTCCGCGCCTGGCTGCCGGGCAGCTGGCCCTCGCGCCGGTGCCGGCAGCGCGAGGTCTCTACGGTTATCTGCTCGGCGAGTGCGGGCAGGATCCGGGCCTGGTACTCGGCCTGGGCGGTCAGCAGGCTAGGGGGCCGTTCGCCGGCGAGGTAGAGGACGGACCACAGTTCGGCGAGGATGTCCAGGGCGTACAGGCACAGCAGGTGCTGGTCCCAGCAGGGTCCGAGGGTGGCGGCAATTTGCCCGTAGCCGGGCCGGTACACCTGCTCGACCCGCGCCCGCAGCGGGGTCACGGCGGTGGCGCGGTCGCGGCCGTCCAGCTTCCACCACCGCCGGGACGGCGCCGGGGTGTAAGGGAACTGCCCGGGGTCGTCCTGGCTCGCGTGGCTGGCCTGGTCGAGCCGCAACCCCAGCGCCGTGATCCGCTGATCAAGCCGCTGGGCCAGGGCGGCGAACTCACCGGCCCGCCCGGCGGCTTCGGTGACGGTGCTGACCTGGGCGTCGATCTGGCTGAGCCGTTCGGCGTGCGCGGCGAGCATGTCCAGCACCGCGGTGATCGGGTCCTCGGCCATGGTTAGTTCCACGGGAATGTGTCGTCGTCACCGGTCATCAGGTCATCGGGCAGGTGATCCGGATTCAGCGCCGCTGGCCGGCGGGCCGACGGCAGCCCGGATGGCAGCGCCAGTTCCCCTGCCACCGGGACCGGGCGGGCGCGGCGGGCCCGCTTGTAGGCGGGGTTGTTCCACGCCCGCGGCAGCCGCGCGATCACAGGCGCGTACCCGCCGCGGATTACCAGCGCGAAACCGGCGGGCAGCTGGCGGATCATGTCCGGGGTGGCGATGTCGTGCCACGTCTTGTGGTAGTGCCCGCGGATCTTCCAGGACGCCTGCCCGCACAGTTTCGACGCGGCGTCCAGGGTGGTGGTGTCGGTGACGCCGGGCAGGAACACCTTGACCGAACAGGTATCGAGCACGACCTGGCGGCCGTGGTCCCCCCACCGGGACGCCAGCTGGGCTTCGCCATGCGCGACCGCGATGATCTGGATGCCCTTGCCACCGGAGTCCGACAACCAGACCGGGAGCGGGACCGGGCAGATCTGGGTGACCTCGTCCAGGCCCATCAAGAGCGGGGGGTCCAGCCGCCGGGACGCTGACGCCTGCCCGATCTGGGCGGCCTGGTAGTGGATCTCTCCGGCCATGCAGGCGAACAACGGCGCGACCGGGGCGTCCTCGCTGATCGCCTCCGCGATCATGTACAGCGTCCCCGCCTCGGCGAGGAACGCCGGGATGTCGAATCCGCCGCCCTCGCCGGGCAGCACGCTCATCGCCAGTGCCGGGTCGGCCATGAACGACAGTGCCCGGGACATCACCATCCGCACCGTCGCGACGGTCTTCTGCGCTTCGGAGGTCATCTCGGCCAGGCTGAACGCCCACTGATCGGCCCCGGTCGCGAGCAAGATCCGCTCCGCCTCACCCGGGCTGGCCCCGGCCACCCAGGCTGCGACGGCCCGCAGGTCCTGGCCGGTGAAACTGGTAGTGAGCGGTTTACCAGCCGCCGAGCAGGTCGGCGAGGACTGCCGCTGGGAGCTGGGCGGCGAGGCCGGTGAGCGCGGCGCGGCGGAATTTCGTGGCATGGATGCCGAGGGCGCGCAGGCGCCCGCCGAGCCGGCAGGGGGTGATCGGCTGGCCGGGTAGTCCGCCGGGGAACAGCCAGGGCGTGGTGGGCGGCGCCCCGGTCGCGGTGCGGGTGCGGCCGTTGCGGGTCAGCTCGGCCAGGACGGCGCCGAGCGGTTCGGGGACGGGAACGTCGTGATCGCCGAAGCGGACATGCACGGTGCCGTCGCGGATGGTGACCTGGCCCCAGCGCAGGTGCAGGGCGAACACTGTGGCGAAGCCCTTGCCCGGGTGCAGCCGCAGGTGCAGCCGGACCCTTAGGTGCCTTGCCCGGTTGGCGGGCAGGTACTTGGCGGGCAGGAACGCCCACGCCGCGAACGCCAGCACCAGCAGGACCACGCCCAGGGCGATCAGGTAGTTCGTCATCGGATGCTCCCGTTCTGCGCTGCCAGGACCGCTTTGCGCAGCGCGGTCCGCGCCGCGCCCTGTTCAGCCCGACCTGGGGCGCTACCTGGGTGCAGATCCGCGACACCGACCGCAGGGAGATCCCGGCGAGCGGGCCATGCTGCTCGGCGACCAGGTCAAGGAACCGGGCCGTCTTCGTGCCGGGCCGGCCGCCGGCAGGCTTATGCACCGGGGCCGGGATCGCATTCGCGCGAACGGCGGGCGGAGCCGCCACGGCGGGAGCCGCCCGGCCCTGGCGCCTGCCCGGAGCCACCGGGCATTCCTCCAGAACCCACGACCGCAGTCCCCGCATGGTCGACATCGGCGCCACGCAGAGCCGGACCAGCCACAACGCGATCCCGCCGAGCGCAGACAGCGGAGTCGCCTCGTCCCCGGCCGCGACGGCGAGGGCCGCCCCGTCAGGGATAGCCGCCTCCAGCGCCGCGACCGCCGGCAGCCCGCGCGCCGCATGCACCATCTGGTACTGGGCGGAAAGGCTCACCGTCGCGGACGCTCCGGCCAGCACCCCCAGCCCGGCCGCCGCGGTACCAAGCCACAACCCGGACCGGTCTCGCCTTAACCCGGCCCCGGCAGTGACCGGTGACTGGTCAGGGATGGACGGGCAGGGTGGGATCACGCTGGTTCTCCCATCCGCCGACAGCCAGTGCCCCTGGCCTGGCCTGGCCTGGCTGCGGCAACGACGACTGGAGCGCTCACGACGGCAGCCAGGACTAGGACACGACACGAGCCGGCGCCGGGCATCCGGGTGTAGATCTGCGGGGAGATTCAGGTGAGCGCCATCAACCATCGGCCAGCCGCCGCTCATACCGGCTGTGCACCCGGCACGACACCGCTTGGCACCGCCGGCATGCCCTCTCCTCGCCGCGGGACCGACAAGCATATGCCGGGGGCCGAGCGTGTGCGGGATCTGGAGGCGCCGCATTCGCGACGACTTGCTCTTTAAACTCGGGCGTATACCTCTTCGCTTTACCCGGCATTCGATCCCATTCCTTTCCGGATGAGAATCCTATTGGATTCCTGTCCAAGGATTCCTCGATACCATGAGCCCCAACCTTCCCAGAGGTCACAGCCTCCAGGGAAGCCGGGGCGGTCCAGTCTGCTCGAAAATCGCTCTCGCGCCGATGAACCGCGCCTCTATGCGTGGACGTCGCGGTCACGATGGACCGCAGCAGCATAACGGGCAAGTTCGTGCGGCCTGGCGTTGCCGGTCAATCAGGTTCCTGTGCGGACGCATCTTGGACGCATGCGGCCAGGTACTAGCGAGGACGGAGGGGGACGGGGTGGGACGGCAGGAGAGCCGCTGACCTGCTCTAATGGGCCGATGGGACACGAGGTGGGATGCTCAGGGACGACCCTAGTCCGTCTTGAAAACCGCTGGTGGTCACCGGGCTCTTCCTGGCCGAGTGCGGCACCGCACTGCTCCATGAAGGCAGTTGCGAGGCCTTCGATCGTGTCGGCTGCCAGGGCACCGGCCAACGCATTCTGAGCCATCGTGATCCGACTCCGCGCGCGCGTCCGAACTGCGCCGACAGCAAGCCCAGGCCCGTCTGTGCAGTACCCACGATTCGCGGATCCTCATGTCCGAGCAAGCTTGCGAAGGTAGCGGAAACGGCGCGGACGTTGCTGGTGCGCATCAGGCGAATTACGTCGCCGGCATCCTTGTCGGCTTCCCGGCCCGGGCGCGGGTCAGCCGCACGATCCCGGATCTTGTAAGCCTTCGCTACAAGCAGCGCCGCAGGACCAGCAACCTTCATGCGAATGGAGCGGCGGTCGGCCGGGTCAAGGCTATTGATCAGCATGACGCCGTTATCCGTTTTGGCCAGTTCGATGCCCTCAACCTTCCGGGCTGCCATCTTGTCGTGCGGCGGGATCGCCGCAGTACGCCTTGATGCCGCGGTCTCGGAGAACTGGCTGGGAATCCACAGGTCAACCGGAACGCTCAGCGTCGACTCTCCGACCTGGACAGTGCGGAGCCAGGTGCCTGGCTGGCGACGGAACCGGTCAGTCTGTAGCTCAAAGCCGGCCCCGCGCATGTTTGCACAGGTCCGTAACTTGCAGGTGGGCCGCAAGTTGCGGATCTAGGAAACTTTGCTAAGTCGCCGCGCTTGCAGAACGGCTGCAAGCAGTGTTGACAGGAAACATTGCAGGTTGCGTGACCCTTCTCGTTCGCGGCGGCGGGAGCCATCACGGCGTCGTGACGGCTCGCAGCTCGTCCGGCCGTCCTTGAGCACCAGAGCCGGATTCACCGCCCTCGGGGCGCGCCTCCCGGCCGGATCCGGCAGCCGAGCCTGCCAACTGCGGCAAGACCCAGTCACGGAGCGTGACTGATAGCCGTGCATTCTGTGCGTTGTGTGCACCGAAGTTGCGGACCTACTCGTTCCACGACACGCCAGAACGCGGGGGCGCAGCGAGAAGGAATCATTGCAGGTCAGACAAGGTGGGCCGAACGCTTCAGTGCGCGAACCAGCCCATCCTTATAGACGGTGACCCGCTCCCGGTACGTCTTACGGGTCGCGGGCTGTGAAGGGATCCCGGTGAGCGGCCGCCAGGCCGTGCCCGGCGGCAGGAAGAGCCGATATCGCCATCCGTGGCCTGGCTGCGGCACGGTCGCCAGGCTGGCAGGGATCGCCGGCGCGATCAGCTACAGGTACATGCACGTCCTGGCCGAGGCTCACGGCCAGCCACCGATTGACTCTGTCTTGCGGCATGGCTGAGACGATCACTATCCGGACCGACGAAGAGACCGAGCATGCCCTTGACGCCCTGACCGGCGAGGGCATCTCGCGATCCGCGGCTATCCGGCAGGCAGTGATCCACGCGGCCGAGCGCCGCGAGCGCGCCGCGCAACTGCGCCGCGCCGTCCTGGCGATGGACATCCCCGACGGCGACTGGACGGAAGGCGGCGGTCGGCTCGGGGCGATGGTGCGGGCACGGTCCGATCTGGCCGCGGGTGACCTTCGGCTGCTGTACCTCGCCTGGCCGCTGTAGCCGTGGCGCTGCTGCGCGACTTGCGGGCGCTCGCCGAACGCCAGGGCGAGGCCGGGACCGCGGCGTTCAGGAAGCGCATGCTGGATCTGCGCGCCCAGTACCCCGCCAGGCCCGGCTTGCAGAGCCGCCTCGACGGAGCGGGCTTCCCTCATTGACCAGCGTGAAGTTGTCCTGAGTCACCCTCAGCGATATGGCCAGCGAATTCGGTTTCCGCCAACCCTGTGGTCTTGGCGTCTGACCGGGCGGGTCACGGTCTTGCCGGCAGCGCGCCAGTTGCCAGCAAGAATATTCGAAGTACACTTCGATCAACTATACTTCGGTCATGCGTACTTCGAGTGATCCTGGGACGCCTAAACCTGGGCACCTGTTCGACCGGGAGGCCGAATGGAAGGGGCTGGTCTCCTTCGCCACCGACGCCCGCCCCGGCGCCACGCTGGGCGTGGTGAGCGGTCGGCGCCGTCAGGGCAAGAGTTATCTCCTTCAGGCGGTGGCGAGCGCTCTCGGCGGGATCTACTTCCCGGCTCTGGAGCTGACCGAGGCGGTCTCGCTGCGGTTGTTCGCCGACGAACTCATCCGTTTCAGCGGGTCACCGGTCCCGCAGTTCCGGGACTGGGTTGAGGCCATCCCGTACCTGTTCCGGCTCGTCGGCGACCGCGCCCTCCCGGTGGTGATCGATGAGTTCCCCTTCCTGGTCAAGGCATCACCTGCCCTGCCATCGATCATCCAGCGGGAGGTTGGCCCGGGCGGGAGCGGAGCCGCGAGCCGGGCGCGGCTCCTCCTCTGCGGCTCCGCGATGTCGGTGATGGGCGGCCTGCTTTCCGGACGGGCGCCGTTGCGAGGGCGGGCAGGCCTTGAGCTGATCGTCCAACCCTTCGGTTACCGGGACGCCGCACGGTTCTGGCAGATCTCCGACCCGAAGCTAGCCGTGCTCATGCACTCAGTGGTAGGCGGGACCCCCGCTTACCGCCGGGAGCTGGCACGCGAAGACACGCCTGCTGATCTCGCTGATTTCGACGCGTGGCTGATCCGGACGGTGCTGAACCCGCAGTCCCCGCTCTTCCGGGAGGCTCGCTACCTCCTCGCCGAGGAGACTGAGATCCGCGACCCGTCGCTGTACCATTCCGTCCTCGCCGCCGTCGCCGAGGGAAACACGACATCTGGCGGAATCGCTAGCTACATCGGCCGGAAGTCCAACGAGGTGGCGCATCCTCTCCGTGTCCTCGAGGATTGCCGGCTGCTGATCAGGGAGCCCGACCTGTTCAGGTCAGGACGCGCGAGGTACCGCATCACCGAGCCGCTGATTACCTTCTACCAGGCAATCATGAGCCGCGACTGGGCACGGCTCGAACTCGGCGGTGGGCCAACGGTGTGGCGCGGAGCCCAGCCCCGTTTCCTGTCGCAGGTAGCAGGACCACACTTCGAAGTGATCTGCCGCGACTACGCGATCACAGCGGATCCCGGCGTGTTCGGCGGCCAGCCAGGCGAGGTCGGCTCCGGAGTCGTTTCGGATCCCGCCAACCGGACCCAGATAGAGGTCGACGTCGCGGTGCTCGCTCCAGCCGAACATGGACTCCCGCGAAGGGTTCTCTCCTTGGGCGAAGTGAAGTGGGACCGCGTCATGGACCTCCGACACGTCGAACGCCTGGGCCGTGCCCGGGACCTGCTCACGGTCAAGGGCTTCGACACCCGCAGCACAGTGCTCCGCTGCTATTCCGGCGCAGGCTTCAGCAGCGAACTGCGAGCCGTCCAAGGCGACGAAATCCATCTAGTCGGTCTTGACCAGATCTACGCGGACTAGGGCAGTTGTGCTCAACGACTGTTCCTTGGCAGATCGAAGTCGCGCTAACGGGGAGCGTCCGATCGGCACCACCACATGACAGCGAACTGGCAGTTCAGCGTCACCGTAGGAGTACCGATGCTTCAGACGCGTGGGCCGAACGCTTCAGTGCGCGAACCAGCCCGTCCTGATCGAAGGAGACTCGATCCCGGTTCGCTTTGCCAGGTCACGAAGGCGCGCCCAGCCGTCCTGACAAGCCTCAGGCGGCGTCGAGCGTGATAACGGCCGCTGAGACCGTCGCCGGATGCGGGATAGGCAGGCCATCCTCTTGCATGCCCGCCAGGTGCATCTTGATTGCCGTGCGTATCTCAGCCAGCGCCTGCGCCTCGGTGTCGGCCACGGCTACGCAGCCGGGAAGGTCAGGGCACCAAACGCCGAAGCCACCATCCTCGGCGCGCTCGACCACGACCGCGTAGCTGCTCACTGTGTCCTCCTCAGACCTGCTTGTGGCTGCGTAAAGGTAACGGCTCGACCGTACTGATCAGCAGTGACACTGAAAGCCGACGGCCCGCCAGAGCCTCCGTGTTGCCGGCGATGGTTCGCGCAGGCGCAAGACGCGCCCGCAAATATCGAGGTCAGACCTGGCGTGGGCCGAACGGCTCATCATGCGAACCGGTCCATCCTGATCGAAGGTGACCCGCTCCCGGTGCGTCTGAGCAGGTCACGGACTCTTAAGGCCGCGAAATGAGCGCCCCTGCCGCCACCGCCGCGTCGTCGCGGCACCTCAGATCGCCCCAGTTGGTCGGTGGATCAGCCGCACTGCCACCGCGACTGTTGCCGGGCTGGCAGGGGTCGCCGGCGCCAGCAGCTACAGCCATATGCGCGTGCTGGCCCAGGAGCACGGCCAGTCTGGCTGGCACGGACACGCCATCCCGCTGTCGGTCCACGGCATCGAGATTGTCGCGTCGCTGGTCCTGCTCGCTGACCACGAGAGTGGCCGGCGGTCGGGCAGTCCGTCCAGTCCCGGCCACCCCGCCCGTCGTTCCCGTCCCGCCCGGGCCAGCGTCCCCGCCGACGACCACGCAGCCAGCACCCAGCCGGGGTTACCTCAGCCTCTGGGCGCCCTCGGCCTGCCAGTCCCCTGTGCATCGTCACCGGACGCTCGTCAAGAAGGCTGGGCCGCATCCCAGCCCACAACGTACGCAGGCTACGGGAGCATCCGCCACTAGCAAATGCGTTCGCACCAGCGGGGCAGCGGCTGGCCACAGTGACGGATCTCCAGGGCGCCGGGGTGTTGTACATTGTCAACGCGCGGAAGCGCCATCCTAAGGCCGAGGTGGAGGAAGCCTTGGCCTTCGCCGAACTGAACGGCTGGATCGTTCGTGACACCACAGCTGGCCACAAGTGGGGTGACATGCGTTGCCCAGAGGCGAGCAGGGAAGGCTGTCGTGAATCCATCTGGCCGACGCCAGCAAACCCTGGCAACCACGCCAAGCGCCTGAAGGCGAGGGTGCGCAATTGCCCGCACGCAGGAGAGAGCGATGACTGAGACGTACGAATTCACACTGCTGGTCGCTGGGCCTGATCTGCAAACAGATGAAGCACTTAACTCGCTGGCAGAGACCGGCTGTGATGACGCGACCGTCGGTTCTTCCGGCGGGGTGCAGTACATGGATTTCGACCGTGAAGCGTCGTCGTATCTGGCTGCGGTGCTCAGCGCCATCAAGGATGTTGAGGCAGCCGTCCCTGGAGCCCGAGTTGTCCGAGTGCTGCCAGACGAGTACGTGTCGCTGGCAGAGATAGCAGAGCGGACTCATAGGACCCGTGAAAGCGTCCGGTTGCTGAGCATAGGCGAACGCGGGCCGGGCAGGTTCCCCCCGCCAGCGGCGCGCGAGGCTGAACGCAACAAGCTATGGCGCTGGACCGAGGTCGCAGCCTGGTTCGCGGACGCTCTTGAAGATGAGGTCCCGCTGGGGCCGCCCGGGCATGCTGCCGCCAATGCCATCTTGGACTTGCGCTCCAGCACCTCGGATCTGGGGCTGACGGACCTGGCGCTCGTGCGCCGGGAACTGGCCAGCATCCTTCACCGGGTGCGGCTGATGGAAATAGCGTCTCCGGCGTCGCTGGACGCTAAGGATGCGAGGTGGTCTCATGCCGACTCCGCCTGAACTCAATGAAGAGTTCCGCTCTCAGGCCGAGCGGACAGCGGCGCAAGCTGAGCTGCGGCGTCTCGGGTATCACTTGCGCGAAGTGATGACAGCAGCAGACGGTGCCGGATCTGTTCCTCCCTGGCTCACCGATGAACTGCGTAAACCGCTCCGCGGACATGTCGAGTCCCCAGGCGAACGCCTAGCCAGGTATCGCAACGTATTCGCTGACGAGTTGCAAGCTCTAGATGACGCACTTGTCAGCGCGGACAACAACCAACTCGACGATTACTCTCTGCGTGCGGCAAGGTATCTCGCCCGCCGCCTGCTCGCCACCTTGCTGGACTGTCCCTCCAGCGAGGTAACACATCGGCTCCCGGCACGACCTGGCTGACGACTGTCTGCTCACATCAGTCCGATGCCGCAAGATCGCGCAGCCCGCCCCTGCTCAGGCTCGTGTTCCCGGGCTGCGGTTCGTCTGGCGATACGTTCGATAGCCGCATTTAGCAGGCATAGTGGAGCTAAGGGACTCGAATCCCTGACCCCCTGCTTTCAAATCGACGTATTCGCCCGAGTAACCGGTGCTGAGCTGGCCCGAGCACCCCCCCTGAGTACCCGTGGTGTACCGCTGGTGACCCTGTTTAATGGGCACGTTAATGGCACGGCGATCCAGGCGCATCCCGCACGGTCGAGCCTCGGAGGGCTGCTCCTGTAACCCCCTGACCAGGCAGTCTGTACGAAGTGGCGACCTGGATCTCATAGGCCATCCCGGCTGTCTTTCCACAGATACAGGTCGCGAAGCAGGGAGATCTCCGCACCGTGGTGGATGATCTCCAGGTGGGTGTACAGGATGAGCTTCGCCAGCGGCGCATCCGCGTACTCCGGTGGTGAGATGGCGCCTTGCGGCCGGGCGAGCCCTGCTGCGCCCAGGCCGCGCACATCGCTGACCCACCAGTCGTGCCCCTCATCGAGCTGCCGCAACGCTCCTTTCGCGGTGCCCGAGTAGCCGAGAGCTGGGTGATCGGCGGGCGGGCCGCCGAAATGGGATGCAGTCGGTGGCCCGAACACGTCGATAAGGTGCGCAAGCCTCCAGGCGATTGTGGTGACGGGCTCGCGATCGTGCGGCGGGCTGGCGTAGTCCATGGTGAACTCGCCCTTGCCAAGCGAGATCGGCGCCGAGCTCTCACCGCGGCGGCTGATGGTCCAGCAGCCGGGGACCGGCTGCCAGAAGTACTCATCATCGGTCAGGCCATCTAGCCGGGGCCGGAGCTGGTGCTGCCAGTGCCATTCGAGCTGATCGACCAGCTCGGCATTCCAGTCAATGTCCATGCTCCGACACTAGAGATGGACAGAAGGGCTTACAGCCGGAGGGCTGAAGCGGAAGGCGCACCGGGCACGCGGGACCGCGGCCGGAAGCCGATCAGGCACGGCCACGGAAAGCGCTTCGTGATGATGACCACGAGGCCCGGAGATCCTGCCGGTGAACTGCGCCTATGCCCTAGTGGGCCGAACGGCTCATCATGCGAACCAGTCCGTCCTGATCGAAGGCGACCCGCTCCCGGTCCGTCTGCGCAGGTCGCGCGCCCCGAAGGCCACGAAGTGATCCGCTACGGAACCGGAACGGTGCCAGGACGCAGAGCCGCGAGCCAGCTTCGAGCGGACCCCGCACCCCGGATCGCTACCCGTAGCCTTCGACCACAACTGGCATCTGCTCGCGCCGTCGCGCTAAGCGGCGATAACGGTTTCCGCGCCGACGGCAGCCGGGGCGGGGATGGGTTCACCATGCGCCCGCAAGCTCTCCAGGTGAAGGCCGACTGCTTCACGCATCAGTTCCAGGCAGTCGCTGTATGCCTCGGCCGCTGCCACCACGCCAGGCAGGTCGGGAGCCCAGGCGCTGTAACCTCCGGCCTCGTCGCGCTCGATGATCACGACGTATCCGGTCACCACGACCTCCGCTCGATCTTCGCCTGCCTCAGAATGCTCCCCTCCGCGCGAGGGTGCAAGGTGTCGCTCGGCCTTCCCGCTATCGTCACCGTACCCGGCTTCACCAGGTGCCGGTACTGCCGATGGCTGCCCCGGGTTCTGTCCAGAACCCAGCCGTCAGCCTCGATCAGCTTGATTATCTCACCAACCTTGAGCGGCACTGATCAACCTTCCTGGTCAGCGAACTCCTGGTCGCCCGTCGCCGCGCCTGCTGAGCCGTCGTCGGGTACCAGAACGCCTTCCGGCAGCGCGGGACCGGACACGACGCCATTCTGCCAAGCCAGACCGACAAAGCCAGGCCAACCGCCCCAGCCTGCGAGCGCACCTGGTCATCGGCACCGAAAGTCAGGTGCATCTCGCTCCGGCGCCACAGGTTCGCACAACGCCCGCCGCATCCCCGTGGCAACGCAGGCCACAAGCCCAGTGG
>DATLSX010000006.1:0-2309 GCA_035533915.1 Streptosporangiaceae bacterium | reverse complement strand
CCTGCTCACCCAGCGATGGGCCGCCCTCCAGCACATCACCGCCAGCCCCAGCAGAATCACCGCGATAACTCGCGCCGCCCTCATCCTCACCCAATTCGAGCACAAGTACGTCACATGAACTTCGTTGAGATCACCTCACTGTGCCGAATACGTGCCTACGCACTCGCCAGCTGCGGTGTAGACCGAGGTAACACACGTCACGTAACCGGTCTTGATGGAAGTCCCCGACTGTTGTGCACACCTGGGTTCGTGTGACCAGCAGGTGCCAATGCCTGCTCTGTACTGATTTTACCTGCCCGGGGCTGGTGGCCGGCGGGGCGAGGTCGCGGGCCTTGGTGAGCCGGGCTTGACATGGGGCGGGTGGCCGTAGCCTTGCCCGGCGGCCAGGCCGGGTTGTCCCGGCCTGGCCCTTGAGGGCCTGGCGTGGCCTCCCGCGAGGGTCCCGTGTCAAGCCCGGCGGCGCCCCGGGGCAGGTGATCAGCCGCCCTGGCTGTCCCAGTAGCCGGCGTCGGCCTCGGCCGGGGGCCGCAGCCCGAGACGGCGGACGAGCCGGTCGTTGTTGTACCAGGCCACCCAGGCGGCGGTGATCTTTTCCAGGTCGCCGAGGGTGGCGATGGGGCCGTCACGGAATGGCGACCCGTCCCGGACGGCCTCCGATTTGTACAGCCCTATCAGGGTTTCCGCCAGGGCGTTATCGTAAGCATCGCCCACGGTCCCGATGGAAGGGGCGATCCCGGCCAGTGCCAGCGTTTCGGTGAACCTCAGGGACGTGTACTGAGACCCGGCGTCGCTGTGATGTATCGCCCGCCAGGTGATCGGCCCGCCGGCCCGGCGACGCAGCGCCGCCGCGGCCTGACCGATCGCCCGCTGCACGAAGGCGGCCGCCTTGGATTGCGAGCACTCCCAGCCCAGGATCGTCCCGGCGAACGCGCCGGAGACGAACGCCGTGTACCCGAATCCGCCGCCCGCCAGGGCGACGTACGTGAAGTCGGCCACGAGCAGCTGGCCGGGCCGGGAGGCCCGGAAGTTCCGGCCGACGAGGTCCGGGTGCCGGGGATTGCCCGGGTCCGGCGTCGTGGTGACCGGTTTTCGCCGCGTACCCCGGGAGTTGCCCCGCCAGCCGTTGGCGCGCATGAGCCGCTCCACCGTGCACCGGCCGACGCCGATGCCCTGCCGGCGCAGGTGGCCCCAGGCCTTGACCGCCCCGTACAGCGACTCCGGCCTGCGCCGGCCGCCCGGGCCTGGCTCGAAGATCCCGGCCAGCAGCCCGGTCAGCCACGCGTCGCGCAGCGCCCGCCGCGACGGCGGCCGCGACAGCCGCGCGTAATACCCCCGCGGCGAGACCGCGATCCCGTGCGCCGACAGCGCCCGGCAGATCGGCACCACCCCGAACGCCACCTTGAAGGCGTCGATAAAGCCGCAGATCACCGCCGTAGCGGGTCTGCCTCCCGGGCGAAAAAACGGGTCGCCTCCGTCAGGATCACGATCGTCCGCTCAAGCTCGGACACCTTCCGCTTCAGCGCCCGGAGCTCCGCCGCCTCCGCCGTGCTCAGCCCCGGCCGCTTCCCCTCGTCCGTCTCGGCCTGACGCACCCATTTGCGCAGCGTCTCCGCGCTGCCGATCCCCAGCCGCTGCGCGACCGCGGTCATCGCCGCGTACTCGCTCGGGTAATCCCCCGCATGCTCACGGACCAGCCGGACCGCCTTCGCCCTGGTCTCCGCACTGTAGTTCTGAGTCTTCGCCACGTCGTGCCAGCCTTCCCGCTATCGAAGGCATGCACTCCCGCCGGGACGGTTCAGCGCGCATCTGTGCGTATCCCGAGGTGGTGACCTGGAAGTCGCACCCAAACGGCGAAGACATAGCCGGTTCCCGCGCGCCTCGAACAGGGGGCAGCTCATCGAACGGCGGACTTGCTCGCAGCGCAACACGCCAGACGGCCACTCGTAACGGTCCGCCAATCACGCCGCTGACCAGCAGAACCGATCGACCATCCGGCACTGGTGCACGCGGTCTGCCTGGAGGACCTCCTCGGCTGGATCCAGGTCGAATTGACCCCTCTCCTGGGGCCCCTATCGCGCGAGTTCGGCGCTTGATTCAGTCAGCGGGCGACCTTGCCCGCCGACTGCCAGCTGAGAGCTGCGGCGGGCCATTGGTCATGCCCAGGTTCGTTCAGCATCGACGGCCGCGCGCCACGGGCCCGTCCCTGTTGTCGGGGCGCCAAGGTTTCGCCAACGTGCCGCCAAGGGCTCCGGGCTAGAACAGGACCAGGAGCAGTCCACGACGGCAGGGATAGACCGATGAAGACCGCT
>DATLSX010000005.1:0-8300 GCA_035533915.1 Streptosporangiaceae bacterium | reverse complement strand
CCAGGATTTCAGGGAGGGCGCGGTCCGGCTGGTCCGGGAGACCGGCAAGAGCATCGCGCAGGTCGCGCGGGAGCTGGGGGTCAATGAGGGCACCCTGGGCAACTGGGTGACCCTGGACCGGCGCCGGCGGGAGACCGGGAGCGGGGCGCTGAGCGAGGGCGAGCGGGCGGAGCTGACCCGGCTGCGCCGGGAGTGCGCGGAGCTGAGGATGCGGTGTGATGTCCTCAAACGCAGTACGGCCCTCTGGGTGCAGGAGGCGATGGGCCGGTGAGCGTGGCCGGCTTCATCGCCGCCCAGAGGGACCAGTACGGCATTCCGCACGCTGTGTCCTGCCGGGCGCTGGGCGTCAGCCAGGCGTGGCTGTATAAGTGGCTGCACGGGGATGCCTCACCGCGGCAGGCGCGGCGGGAGCGGCTGAAAGCCGAGGTCGCCCGCCTGTTCAGGCTGCATGAGGGGAAGTGCGGGTCACCGCGGATCACCGCCGACCTTCAGGACGCGGGCTGGAAAGTAAGCGTGAACACGGTCGCGAAGCTGATGTGCGAGCAGGGGCTGGCCGCCAGGCGCGGGCACCGGCGCCGGTCACTGACCCGGCAGGGTAAGGGCCGGTGGCGCGCGCCGGATCTGGTCGGGCGGCAGTTCACGGCGGGGAGGCTGAACCAGAAGTGGTTCGGTGACGGCACCGAGATCGGCACCGATGAGGGGAAGCTGCAGCTGGCGTCGGTGCTGGACATGGCCTCCCGCAGGATCGTCGGGTTCGCCCTGTCCGAGCATCACGACGCTGAGCTGGCCTACGGGGCGCTGGCGATGGCGGTGGCGGTCCGCGGCGGGCAGGTGGCGGGCGTGATCATGCACACCGGCCAGGGCAGCGAGTACACCGCCGGCCTGTTCCGGGCTGCCTGCGGGCGGTTGCCGATCCGCCAGTCGATGGGCAGGCCCGGCTCGTCCCTGTTAACCGGCTAACCCCGGCGTCTTCCCAGGTCAGCGACACGCCGTGGTCTGGTAGTTCCTGGCTGAATCTGTTCACGGGCAGTACACCTGTTCCTCATGATCACGGAGTGGGGGCTCCGGCTTGAGGAGCGTGACGGCGGCTGGCTGCTGGCCGGGCCGGGCGCGCCGGGGTTCATGCTGGTGGATGAGTACCTGGCTTATCTGGCTGACCGGAATTACTCGCCGAAGACGGTGCGGGCCTACGGTTATGACCTGCTGGCGTTCTGCCGGTGGCTTGCGGCCGAGGACGTGGCGCTTCCCGGGGTGACGACGGAGGTGCTGCTGCGGTTCCTGCGGGCCTGCCGCGAGGCCAGGCTGCCGGGCCGTCCTGGCCCGAACGTCGTCCTGCTGTCGGGCCGTCGGATGGATCAGTACGCGGCGACGACGATCAATCGCCGGCTCGCGGCGATCTCGGGGCTGTTCGCGTTCGCGGCGATGCGCGATCCGGAGGCCGCGAACCCGGTCCCGAAGGGCCGGGAAGCTCGCTGGCGAGTCGCTGGCGAGCGCTCGGGGATGCTGGCGCACACGGCCCGCCGTCCGAAGAACCGGTCGTCGCTGCGGCTTCGTGAGCCCAGGCGCCTGCCCCGGGCTCTGTCGCAGCCGGAGGCGGCGGAGCTGCTGGCGAGCTTCCGCACCTGGCGGGACCGCGCGATCGCGGGCCTGATGCTGTATTGCGGACTGCGCTCGGCTGAGGTGCTCGGCCTGGACGTCACCGACGCTGATATCGGCGGCCGGTGGCTGAAGGTGACCGGCAAGGGAAACCGGGAACGGCGGGTCCCGATGGACGCCGATGTCGCCTCGGTGATCCAGGTCTACCTGCTGGCCGAGCGCCCGGAGTCGGGCAGCGGCAGGCTGTTCCTGGTCGCCAAGGGACCGAGCCGGGGCCAGCCGCTGACCGCTGCCGGGCTGCGGACGATCTTCCGTTACCACCGCGGGCTGTCGGGGACCGCAGGCGGGCATCCGCACGCGCTGCGGCACACGTTCGGGACCGCCCTGGCCGAGGCCGGGGTCGATCTCGCCGTGATGCAGGCCCTGCTCGGTCATGCCCATGTCGACACCACCGCCCGCTATGTCCACCTGGCTCCCGCCCACGTGAAAGCCGAGTTCGATGCCGCCCGTGACCGCATGCGCTCCCAGCCCTGACCCGCACGCCGCCTACCTGGCCTACCTGGAGCGGACCGGGCGCGGCAACGCCGCCTACTGGTGGGCGGCCCGCGTGTTCTTCGGCCGCTGGCCGGACCCGCGGGCATGGGCGGCCGAGCCGCTGGAAGCCCGCCTGTCGGCGGGCACCTCGACCCGGCCGCTCATCACGTTCCTGATGCTGCACCAGATGCTGCGGCCGGGCTATGACTACCTGCTCGAGCGCAAGCTGTCCAGCATCTGGCGCGAGATCAGGGACTCGCCGCTCAGCGCCGATATCGATGCCTTCATGACCACGGCCGAGCAGCTCGGATTCACCGAGCGGGTCAGGTTCGCCACTGGCTCGCAGGTCCCCGCCCGGCTGCTGATCCAGACCGGGCGCCCGCTGCGCGAGCTCACGCTGGCTGACCTTGCCGAGTTCACCGCAGCCTGCCATGACAGGCACGAGCGCACCGGCAAGGGCCATCACCATTACCTCGCCGCGGTGAGCAACGCCCAGCGGGTCCTGTTCCACCTCGGCATCGTCGACGAGCTGCCCCGCTCGGGCGGGCCCGTCCCGTTCGCCGAGCGGCTCGCCGGCGTCCGGCCACCCGTCCGCGCGACGATGATCGCCTACCTGGAGCGCAAGCGAGCGACCTGCCAGCCCAAGACGGTCTCGGGCATCGCGACCAGGCTGAAGCACTTCGGCGTGTTCCTCGCCCAGATCGACCCCGGCCTGGACTCTCTCGCGTCCCTTGACCGGCGCCGGCACATCGAGCCCTACCTGACATCCCTGGTCGATGCGGCCAGCCTGCGGGACGGCGAGCTGATCACCGTCGCCGACCGGTCGCGGCGGGTACTGGCCGTCACGGGATTCCTGACCGACATCACCGAGTGGGGCTGGCCCGAGGCGCCCGCCCGCAAGCTGCTGTTCCGCGACGACAATCCCAAGCTCCCGCAGGTGCTGCCCCGATACCTGCCGGTCGACGCCGACCGGAGGCTGACCGAGGAGCTGCGTGATCACCCCGGCAACGAACTGGCCGCCTGCGCGCTGCGGCTGCAGCGCTCCTGCGGGCTGCGGATCGGGGAGCTCCTCGACCTCGAGCTGGACTGCGTCCACGAACTGCCCGGCCACGGCTCATGGCTGAAGATCCCGCTCGGGAAGCTGGAGACCGAGCGGATGGTCCCGCTCGACGACGACATCCTGCAGCTGGTCGACCGGATCACCGAGGTCCGCTCCCACGGCCGCCCGATGCCGCACCCCCGCTACCGGCGCAAGGCCCAGTTCCTGTTCACCCACCACGGCAGGCGCCTCGGCCAGAACGCCGTCCGCGCCGAGCTGGACCGGGCCGCCAGCGCCGCCGGCCTCGGTCACGTGACCAGCCACCAGCTCAGGCACACCTACGCCACAGCCCTGGTGAACGCCGGCGTCTCGCTGCAGTCGCTGATGGCGCTGCTTGGCCACGCCTCCGCCGAGATGAGCCTGCGCTACGGCCGCCTATTCGACACGACCGTCCGCGCCGAGTACGAGCGCGCCCTCGACCTCGCCAAGACCCAGGCCCGCACCCCCGCCACCGGGCGGAACAGCCTGCCCCTGACAGACATCACCGGCGGCGCCGACTGGAAATACACCCCGCTGATCAAGTCCAGGCTGGCCGGCGGGTTCTGCCTGCGAGCCCCCGCCCAGGGCGCATGCACCTACGCCAACATATGCGAGCACTGCCCCAGCTTCCACGCCGAAGCAAGCTCCCTGCCAATCCTGGCCGCCCAGCGCATCGACGCCCAGACCCTGGCCCAGGACGCCGAGAACAGAGGCTGGATCACCGAAGCCGAACGGCACCGCAAGCTCATCGCCCGGCTTGACACCCTGATCAGCCAGGCCCAGGCCAGATGACACGCGGAACCAGCACCAGCACCCTCGGCCGCATCGACAGAGCCTGCACCCAGCTCCGCCACGACGGCAACGCCGTCACCTTCACCGCTGTCGCCGCCAGCACAGGCCTGAGCCGCACCACCCTCTACCGCAACCCCGATCTCCGCGCTGTCATCGAGGACCACCGGCACCGCGCCGCCGCCAGCGGCACCCTCACCGGCATCACCGACGAGCTCGCCACCCTCCGCGCCGCGCTCGACGCCGTCGCGGACCGAGTCCGGCGCCACGAAGAACAACTCCGCAAGCTCACAGCCCGCAGCAGGTGAAACCGTTAACCGGCCAACAGCCAGCCCCAGGACTATTAGCCGGTTAAGCGCTGGATAACGCGGTAATCGAGTCGTGGCACTCCACGCTGGAGTTCGAGCTGCGCTCGGTGGAGCATTTCGCCACCAGGGCGCAGGCCCGGGCCAGGGTCGCGGACTGGATCGATGACTACAACACCGCACGCCGGCACTCGGGCATCGGGATGATCTCCCCGGCTGCCTTCGAGGCCGGCCAGCGCGGGCAGGCGGCATGAGCGCCACGCCGGCTGGCGCCCGGGCAAAGCCAGCGGAGCCGGCTTCGCCGGCACTGTCCTGCCGGGGTGCGCCGCGCATGCTACGGGCCCCGCCCCTCCGGCCTCAAGGCTGCTGCGCACCGCTGCGCGGCGGCCCTGCGGGCCGGCCCTGACCCCGGAGACCTCTGCGGTCCCTTGGGCAGGAAAGGCGGTCAGGCCAAGGGCCTGCCCCGGCTGGCGCGCGGCGCACCGCGGCCCGGGTCACGCACGCTGACCAAGATCACCAAACCGGAAGTCTCTACGGTTCGAGGGGATTGCCACGACGTCCTCGATACTTGGCTGACCGACCCCGTCCCTCCGCCACTGCCGGACCCACAACCACAAGATCCGCCAGCTCCTCCATGGCCGACGCCTCTGACTCGCACGAGGGTCGATGACCCCGAATGGCCTGGATCGAGTGCATTGCACGAGACCCCGCCTGCGACGCAGCCCCTGGACCCAGCTACATGGCCGGTGTTTTACACCGAGATCCGATCCGACGATGTAGTAGAGCCGCCAACCGCGACACGCTCAGTGCCGCTGCAGTGACTGCCGCGCCGCAGTCGGTCGTTGTGGTTGCACGCCCCGGCGACACCCACGCGGACATCGTCGGCCGCGAACTCGACCGTCGACAGGTCCGGTGGACGCGTATCAGCCTCAATACGCTCGCTAGTAGTCGTCTCGCCTGGAGGCCTGGCGGCTCGTGTCGAGTAGTCACTAGAGGCGGCACCGTCACCATCGGAACGGAGACGACGGTTTGGTGGCGACGACCCGGTTGGCTGGAATCGCCGACTTTGGCCGGCTATGAGCTCGCCCTGGCGCGCGATGAATCGAACGTGTTGGTCCCCGGCGTGTTGGTGTCCGTAGGGCCTCGATGGGTAGACCATCCTGTTTCCATAGCTGGGGCTACCAAGCCTGTCCAGTTGTCTCTGGCGAGCCAGATCGGGGTCCCGGCACCGGAAACTCTGATCACAAACGATCCGAAGCAAGCCCGAGCTTTTATCAGCGAAGGCCCTACCGTCGCGAAGTGCGTATCGACCGGCCCAGGCCTCGCGCCTTTCGTCGCACAGGTCCCAGCTAGCGCCAGTGAACTCGTGGCGGCGGCGCCTGTGCTGCTTCAACGCTTGGTGGATGCCGAGGCTGACTTGCGTATAGTCACCATCGGCCGCAGTGTCATGGCGTGGCGCCGGGAACGTTCCGCGTCAGAGCCGGTGGACTGGCGGCAGGCTGATCCTGCCGGAAAGGGATTCCGATCGGTAGAAACCCCCGATGGCCTCGCCGATGCCGCCCTGTCGCTAGCGTCTGGCCTGGATTTGTCTATGTCCGTGCAGGACTGGCTCGCGACACCTTGCGGTGCGGTTTTTCTCGAGGCAAATCCTCAGGGCCAGTGGCTGTTTCTAGACCGAGCCGCGAAGCTGGTGCCTCCTGTGCTCGCTCTGCATCTGATCGGGTATCTGCGGTGAACGGCGATCCAGTAGTACGAGATGATTCCGCCCCCGCGCCCAAGAGGACAACAAGCGCAACCGAAGGGCAGTGGCCCTCGCCGTGGCGACAGTTCTGGTATGACCTGCTGCCGAAGAATTCGAGCCGTGTGCCCAATCAGAGCGGGCTTGTAGCTCCGGCCATCGACACTTCGTGGATCACGACCGGGCGAGCGGAGCATCCCGAAGCACTAGAGCAAGCCAGACGCGCCCATGATATCCAGCGGGACCGTGCCGACGCCATCGAACAGAAATCGAACAGGATGGCCACGTTGTGTCTCACCCTGCTGGGCGTGTCGCTCGCCCTAGGCGGCTTCCAGGTCCACTACGCGAGAACTCATGGAGCACTATGGAGTATCTTGCTGGTTCCGGTCGCAGCCTCAGTTGCGTTTCTCACCCTGGCAACAGTCGCAGCCTTGGAAGTTGACCGTGTCGGTCTATACACCCACACTGGCGGCGAGGCGCTTGCAGGCAACGATCAGCTAGCCGATGCAACGGCAGACCTGATTAGGGCGGAAGAGTACGGACGGCGACTGGCGGAGTGGACAGCCTCGAAGAAAGCTGACCAGCTTCTCCAGGCCAGGGCATGGCTCTCGCGTGCTGTCGTCACACTCCTGATCTCGGCATTGCTGGCCATCATCATGGTGGCGTGGCCGGTACCTACGCGAGCATCGAAGACGCCCGCCTCATCCACAAATTCAATGTTCCAGGCAGATCACAGCTTCGTTGTTCTTGGCCACCGGACATGCAGATTGTCTAATATGTTCGCTCCACCAGCGGCCAATGAATCGGTGCTGCAGATACAGATCGAGCCGTCGGCGTTGCAGCCAGCATTCAGCGTGAATACGGTCCTAGCCGGGCTCAGGGGCCGTGCAGGAGCTTCGTTTTCAGCAGGTCGAATTCCTCGCGGCTCAGGAGGCCGCTCTGCAAGAGCCCGGCTAGCTTGGATAGTTCCTCAACCGGGGACGTTGGTTCAGGGGCTGCTCGATGCTGATTCGTTGAGCTAAGTTCGGCTGATCTGGCGTTGCGGATGGCGGTCAGCGAGTGTGACAGGTGGATGCGGAGCTGTTCGGGTGTTACCGAGGTGTGCAGCAGGAAGAGCTCGCAGCTGGTTCCCTGGACTCGGACGACGGTCTTGATCGATGTCCGTGTGGTAAGCGCGTTCATGACGGTCGCGATGGCCATTCCCTCGATCGCGCCCGCTGCCCCGAATCCGCCGCCGACGAAGCCGCCTCCGGTCCTGACGAGTCCGGGGCCGCCGATCTCGACGTGCTCGATGTCGCGGTAGCGGATCTCAGCCAGGATCTCGGCTCGCCGGCACGGGACGACGATCAGGCGATCCTGCAGGAACCGCACGTCGTACAGCTGGCCGGCAGCCATGGCTGCTCCTGGCATGTAGCCGCCGAGAAAGGCGACATTGCGCAGGCATGTCAGGGAGCGGGCCTCCAGCTTGGCGACCTCGGGCAGCAGTGCTACCTCGTTGCCGAACCGCAGGTCTTCGGCGGCTCGCGCAGCCAGCGTCTCCCTGATCTTCTCGACTGCGCCGGGGTTCGCCTTCACCAGGGCATACCAGGCGCTAGCCCATCCCTCCTGCGACAGCGGGAACCGCTCCAGGACCTTGAACGAGCCGAGTGCGTTCTTCGTCATGAGCACGAAACTGCTTCCGCCCTTGGATTCCGCCTGCTCCTGCCAGCCGAGAGTGGGCCGTGGCCCTTCCAGGAGAGGGTAGGGCGGACCGACGAACCGTTCGCTGGGCCGGATCACTGGCATGGCGGGTACAGGCTGCCGTGATGAAGCCGGCGAATTCGGTCCGTCCGGCCTGCCTGGAACAGTCATGTCGCCCACTATGGCTCCTCGCGCGTCTGGTGCAATTCTGGCATCGGCGGCAGAGTCCACGGCGACTTCGCGAAGATGACAGTTGCGGTCCGCCTGCTCCAGCCATGGGCGTTCGTTCGCCCGGCGACCGGACGGCAGTTCTGGTCAACGCCGCCAACGGCTTGACTGGTGCGATCTTCCGCGGGCAGTTGTCCTGCTGGTACGGGAACACGTATTCCCAGCCTGATGCACCCATTGAATATTCTTTCGTATTTAGTATGAAAGAGCCGTCCTAGCGTGCGGCCAGAATCGTTGGCGGCCAGGCGGTACGCAGGCTGACGCGAAGCGCAGATCATCCCATCGTGAGCGGCGCGCCGGTGAATCCGACGAGTATGCCAGCGGCGCACCTATCGAGCCGGCTGGGTGCGTC
>DATLSX010000004.1:0-52608 GCA_035533915.1 Streptosporangiaceae bacterium | reverse complement strand
ATAAGAAAGCACAAGGGCTCCTGGAAAGGGGTGGACTTCGACACCCAACCCTTACCGGGAGCCCCCTCCGCGTCCAAACCAGCGCAAAATCCCAGATCACAGCCTCATGGAGCCCAGCGTGCCTTAAGTCTCTGGTGTTGCCCGGGCATGGCGAGGGCGTAGGCCCTTCGGCGTTCCGAAGGGCCTACGCCCGAGATCGCATAGTCCGCTAGCCTCGGCGCGAGGCTGCGGGATCTTGCCGGTAGCTGTCAAACCTTGCCGAAACTATCGAACTCTCCGTTTCGAACCCCTCCGAGAAAAGCGTGCCATTCGTCGGAGGTAAATCGGAGAACCGGGCCAGCCGAGTCCTTGCTGTCACGGACTCCGATCTCGCCTTCGGTCAGGTTCGCAACTTCGACGCAGTTGCTGTTAGCGAAGCTCAGCGAACTCTTGATCCAGGACGGGTCTGGGCTTGGGCGTCCCGGCCGGCCGTCGAGCGTAGATTTTGTCATCTCTTCATCCTCGTTGAATGTCGTTACTCATGGCCTGGGGACTCGTGAATACACAGAGCACTCTAACAGCTACTTAGCGTATCCGGCTGGTCTGTGACCAGTAGCCCTCGGCTGTATCGAGTATGAGTGCCCGGGATGCCGCCGGGTCGAGCGACGCGCCGACGAGTATCTGAAATGCTAGCCTATGTAGGTATGTCTCCCTCTCGCCCTGAACGGAGAAGTCGTTCCTCAGGTGCTCAGTGCAGACCACATCTTGCAGCATCGGATCACTATCCGGCCCAAAACGGAATATGACGAATGATTCCCCGAAGACTGTGTGCAGGGTGTCAAGGGGGAGGATCTGCAACGTGATGTTCGGCCGCTCAGCCTCATGTGCCAGCCGCTGGAGCTGCTCATACATCACCGCCTCATCGCCGATGCGGCGCTTCAGCACTGATTCGTCTAGTATGACCGACAGCTGAAGGTCTTCCTTGCGGTTCAGCGTTTGCTGCCGCCGCATCCTGACCTTGACCAGTCGCTCGATCATGCCTGGCGCGATCGGCTCGACCTGGCTGTAGCCGCTGATTATGCGCCGCGCATAAGATTCCGTTTGTAAAAGGCCAGGCACTACTTCGACATGCCATATGGCGATCGAGCTAGCTTCATGCTCAAGGCCGATGAACTGCTGATAATCGGAGGAAATGGCATCTGCGAACTCTTCCCACCATCCCTTCTGGGCCGCGTCCTTGGCGAGATCGAGCAGGAGCGTGCGGCGGGAGCCGGTGACCTCGTAGTAGTCGAGCAGCTTCTCGACCTCCCCGAGGTTCATGCCCGTCCTCGCCAGCTCGTATCTGCTGATCTTGGACGGTGACCACCGCAGCGCCGCGGCGACGGTGTCTCCGCTCTTGCCCTTGCTCTCCCTGATGGCGCGCAGCTCCGCGGCAAGCCTGCGCCGCCGTACCGTAGGGCTTCCTGGCATGGTCATCCGGTCGCCCTTCTCCACGTCCGTGCTGCGCGAGCTAGACAGGCGCGATAAATGCGGCCCGTCGAGTTGTCAGCGTAAGCTAATGAAAGTTTCATTGCACATCACCCTGAGACCAGCGTAACCAATGCTGGCCGTTCGCCAACATCGCTGGACTACGAGATGAACGAGATGGCTCAAACCGTCAGGCTGGCCGCCACCTTGGCTGCACTGACCTGGCGAGTGTCAGCCATAGCGACACCTTGCCGTGATGGCAGTCTTGTCTGGTGACTGATCAGCTGCCCGGGTGGCAGAGATCAGGCGGGTCTTCACCCTCGGTCGTCAACGATCACCAGGCGAGGCGGGGCCACTGGCTGAGTGTCACCGTCCTGGTCTGGAGTACTGACTGGCATGCTGCCGTCAGCATGGCGGTGAGCGGCCAGCGGAGAACGTCCAGTTCAAGCGACCGTGCTCAGCGGTTCCGATGCGGGCTTACTGCTGTGCTCATTCATGGCGAGAAACCTAAAATTGCTGTGCCTGCCCGGATCAAGTATTGATCCGGGCAGGCACAGATCAGAACCTGCGGCGTTTGGCAACTGGGGAACTTAGTGGGCATACGGTGACGAATACTTTTTGTCGGCCATCCTTGGCACTCGTGACCGGAAACAGGGGTACTGGCCGCCGGCGGGAGGCGGTGTCTGCGTATAAGCGAACGACCTATCCGCTGAGACTTTACTACCTGGCTCGTTGGTCATACACATCTGAGAATTACGTGTGATAAAAGAGGTTTGGGTTGTCGGGGGCGGCAGATGCCTGCGCATGTAAGCTGGGTACGTGCGCGGCGCCCGGAGACATTGCGGAGCTAGCCCAGACTGATCCGGCCGCGCCGAGCGCTAGAATAGCGGGAACGATGATAACTCGCCTGATACTCATGATTCCTCCTGGCGATTCCCGGGGCCAGCGGCAGGTTGCCCGGTTCTGCTAGCCCGCACGGCGCATCTAAATCATGTGAAGTTATTTCCCGGCCCATGGCAATCTCATGCATGCGGACTGGTATTTGTTGAATGTGAAACCGGCATTACAATTGCCGTCGCCGGTCTTCAGGGAATATTCACGTCCACGTGCGAGGAAATGTTGGCTTGGCCGTGCGCTGCAAGCATCCGTGCAACTTGCATTGCGCAACGCGGGAATATTGGCAACGCTGGTGTCGCAAGAAGCCCATGAGGTGGTCGGCTTGCGCCGAAAAAGGCGGCTTGTTTCCTTAATGTTCTAGTAGTAAAGTTCGCTGCGTGCCCACCGTCACGCTGGCCGATGCGCTGATCGGCCGCGATAGCGAGTTCGCGTTGCTGGTGAGGCTGATGATGGAGGTGGCTGGCGGGCGGGGTAATTCCGTGCTGATCGAGGGCGAGCCTGGAATTGGCAAGTCCACGCTGGTGCGGGCGGCTCTGGCAGAGGCAGCAGGCACTGGCTGTGAGGTGTTCTGGGGTGTGGGTGACGAGCTGGGTCAGGCACTACCGCTCTTGCCGTTGCTAGAAGCATTACGGGTCCGCGAGCCGTCGGGCAGTCCTCGGCGAAATACGATCGTCAGGCTCTTGCGCGGCGAGGTTAGCGCCGATCGGGGCACCGATGTGTCGGCCGCCTTAACGGAGCAGTTGCTGGCACTCATCGCAGAGCAGTGTGCGGCGCGGCCGGCGATCCTAGTAGTCGATGATCTCCAGTGGGCAGATCAGGCGACCATCAATTTGTGGGGGCGGCTGGCAAGGTCAGTGCCGCAGATGTCCTTGCTGCTGGTAGGAATGCTGCGTCCAGTGCCACAGCGGGAGGACTTGCTGGCGCTGCTGCGAGCGGTTGGCGATACCACACGGCTGCAACTCACCGGACTCACGGCCGCAGCGGTAGCTGAGCTGGTGACAGCCCTGGCGGGCGGCAAGCCCGACGATAAGCTGATGCGGCTCGCCGTCGGGGCAGCAGGCAACCCGTTATATCTCACCGAACTTGTTGCTGCCTTGGCTCGAAGTTCCAGCTTGACCTTTACCGCCGCGGGAACTGTCGAGCTGAAGAACGGTCCCGCACCAAGCTCGCTCTCAGCGGCTATAGCGGACCGCCTCGGTTTCGTCTCCGGAGCGGTGCGTGAGGTGCTGCGGGCCGCAGCCTTGCTTGGAGTGGACTTCGCCGTACCGGATTTGGCGATCGTCCTGGGTCGCGGCGTAACAGACCTGATCCCAGCTGTTGACGAGGCGCGTGCCGCCGGCGTGCTAGTCGAGTCTGGCAACCGTCTGAGGTTCCGGCATCAGATGATTCGTGCGGCGCTTTACGAGGAGATACCGGGACCGGTGCGCGCGGCCTGGCACCGCGATGCTGGCCGCGCCCTTGATGAGGCTGGTGCGTCGGCCGACCGGGTTGCTAGGCAGCTGCTATGGGCAGTCGGCGGACCCGGTAATGCGGCTGAGCAGATTGATGAGTGGATCCTGAACTGGTTGACTCGTGCCGCTGAGCTGCTGGTCAGCCAAGCGCCCAGGGTCGCGGTGGATCTCCTGAGCCAGGCACTCGCAAGCTCCCCTGTCGGTTCGGCGCAGCATGACGCTCTCGTAGGTCGGCTGGCTGACGCGCTCTACCGTGTCGGCGACGTCGGGGAGGCTGAGCAGGTCGCGGACCGTGCGTTGGCCCAAGTCGTCGACCCTGATCTCCTAGTCGACCTGCACTGGACGCTAGCGCAGTGCAGTATGCGGCTCGGCCGTTCAGCCGAGTCATTGGCCACGCTGGATCGGTCCTTGACTTATCCCGGAATCTCGGCCCGACACCGTGCGAGGTTGCTCGTTCTCGCCGCCCGGACGTACAGCAATTTCGGGGACGCCGAGAAGGCCGGCCAACTCGCAGAGACGGCGCTCGCGGCGGCATCGGAGGCGGGCGACAACTGGGCGTTGAGCTGGGCATTGCATGTGCTGGCTATCGTAACTGCGGTGCAGGGGCAGATGACCGACGCACTGCCGCTGTTTGACCATGCGCTTACAGTGACTCAGGCCGACCCAGCCCTGACCGACTTGAGGTTGCTCATCCAGATCAACAAGGCCGTTGCACTGGGCAACCTGGACCAGTACGAGGCGGCCATACCGGCGGCGCAGCAGGCACGACACTTGGCAGACCAAGTCGGGACCGTGATCCGCCTGGCTCAGGCGCATAGCGCCTTGGGCGAGATGCTCTTCGACACGGGGCGATGGGACGAAGCGATGGTCGAGGTGCAGATCTTGCAGGAAGGCTTGAAGGAGCCAGCCGCAGCCTGCGGGGACCTCAGTATCGCAGCCTTGATCTGTTTCCATCGTGGCGAGATAGCGGAGGCGCGACGCCACCTTGCAGCCGTCGGGCCTCATGCCAAACGGATCGGCCACAGGCTTGTCGGCCCACTCGCTCTCGCCCGTAGCTTGGATCTTGAGCATGCCGACGCACTCCCGCAGGCGCTTGCCATGCTGACCGCAGGGTTCGTTGGCGATAGCGAAGAACTCGATGAAAGCGAGGAATTATTTGCTGATGCCATTCGCCTGGCCACGGGGGTCGGCGACCTGGCCACTGCGAAAGCCATTGCGGACCGCGCCGAAATATTCGCTGCCGGGTCGGAGATTCCGCATCGGCAGGCGAACGCGCTCTACTGCCGCGGCGTGGTCGACCACGACGCCGCCCGGCTGTTGCGGGCCGCACAGCGCTATGACGACGCCAGCCGGCCGCTACTGCGCGCGAAGGCGCTGGAGGCGGCGGCCGGAGCGTTCGTCGGCGCTGGCGACCGCGGTCAGGCGCGGGCTGCGTTCACCCAGGCCGTCGAGATCTACACCGCACTCGGTGCCGCGGCGGATGCCGCCAGGGTGCAGGCCACGTTCCGGGCGCACGGCATCCGCCGCGGTCCTCGCGCCAAACACCGCCAGGCGCGAAGCGGGTGGGACAGCCTGACGCCGACCGAGACGAAGGTCGCCGCTCTCGTGGAGGGAGGACTGTCCAACCCCGAGATCGCCTCGAAGCTGTTCCTGTCCCGGCGAACCGTCGCGACCCACGTCTCACACATCCTCAAGAAACTCGACGTCCACTCGCGCACAGACATCGCGCGCGAAGCGGCCTTGCGCAACATCGCATCCAGGTGATCGCGGTGCCTCGGGGAAGTAGGCGCCGCGACGGATGACGGTGTGCGTGCCGGGCTGTTCCGGTCTCCTCACTCGTCAAGATCGGCGTCGAAGGTGAGCGTGAAGTACACGGCCTTGCCTGAAGGGGTCTGGTAGTAACCCCATTCGGTCGACATGCTGGAGACCAGCATCAAGCCTCGTCCGGCCTCCGCGTAGGCCGGCGCGTCCGTCGGCACGGGCACGCACCGGGAGGTGTCGTGGACGTCGACTCGTAACTGGTCACACTCGCAGGTGATGACAAGCAGAATGGTCTCGCCCGGCTCATGCCTGATGGCATTGGTCACCAGTTCGCTGGTGAGCAGAGCTGCGACGGGCGGGTCCACAGGGGCATCCCAGGCATATATCGCCTCTTGGACCAGGCTGCGGGCGTGCGCCGCCGCGATAGGTCCTGCTGGTAGGGAGATGCGGCGCGGGCATTGCACGGTCGGGCGTAGTGACGCCATCGTGTCCATTAGTTTCCTTGCCGGGCCGGGTGAGGTCGGTCTGGGGGAGAGCAGGTCGCCCTGCGCTGTCAGTCCGGGGCAGATCCGATCAAACTGCCGACGCGGATCGCGTCAGTGATTGCACTACAAATACTGGTGAAACTTGCAGCGGGAGACATCGGTCGGGTGACGGATGTTTGAAGCCGGGCATGCTGCCAGGGCCGCGCGAACCTGCCGTCGCGGGCCGTGCTCAGGCAATTGTTAGTACCTGTGCGGCCGAACTTGGCGGCCAGCACAGGTAAGCGCAGGCGTCGGCGCGGTTCACACAGTCGTGCCGAGACCGCCGTCCACCGGGATCACGGCACCGGTCACATACGCGCCCGCGCGAGAGGCGAGGTAGACGGCGACGCCCGCCATGTCATCCGGGCGCCCGATCCGGCGCAACGGAGCCGACTGCGCGATCGCGTCCCCGAACGACTTCAGCGTCGCGGCCATCATCTTCGACTCGAACGGTCCAGGGGCGACCGCGTTCACGGTAATGTGCCGCGGGCCGAGTTCCCTGGCCAGCACCCTGGTCAGATGATGCACGCCGGCCTTGCTCGCCGAGTAGGAGTAGGTCGGCAGCGAAGGGACATGCAGGCCGTCGATGCTGCCGATATTGATGATCCGGGCAGGATCGTCGGGGGTCCCTGCCGCCTCGAGCAGCGGAAGGAACGCGCGGGCGAGGAAGAACGGCGATTTCAGATTGAGGTCGACCACCTTGTCCCACGCCGCCGCGGGGAAATCCTCCAGTGGCGCGCCCCAGGTGGCCCCCGCGTTGTTGACCAGGACGTTGAGCGCCGACTCGCGCTCGCCGACGACCTGAGCCAGCCGGACGCACTCGGCCTCGGCAGACAGATCGGCCTGGATGGCGGTCACCTGGCCGTGTTCGGCCAGTTCTCGCTCGGCGTCGGCGCAGCCCTCGGCCTTGCGTGAGCTGATGTAGACGCGGGCGCCGGCGTCGAGCAGGCCGCGGGCGATCATCAGCCCGATGCCACGGGTGCCCCCGGTCACGACGGCTGTCTTTCCGGTCAGGTCGAACAATTCCATGCCTGCACCTGCCTCAGGGAGCGGATCAAGGTCGAGAGAACGCAGCGTCGAGGGAACTAACAGAGGACCTTCGACCCTAGCCGATCGGCCTGTGGCTGGGTTTACTACGTGCGTGTTTGTCCGTGCGAATTTTCTCCTTGATGTCCCCTTTCGGGTGGCTCAGCACCGGTTGGTGCAGCTACCGCTTGGCGGCTGGCTGACCCAAGCGTCCGGTGACGCGTACGACTCCGGACTTGTCGGCTTGCTGAAGGTGGGTCCGCTTGGTGACCTGCCGGGGATGTCGAAGCTGGTCCGGGTCTACGCCAGGGAGCCGGTGGCCCACGACGGCTCCTCCGTGCTCACCCTTCGCTGGGAGGCAACCGGTGCTGGCGGCGGGCTCTTTCCCGCGCTGGACGCGGACATCACCTTGACGCCGGAGGGCGAGGACGGTTCCCTGCTCACTCTCGACGGTGCGTACCGGCCACCGTTCGCCGGACTCGGAGCCGGATTGGACCGGGCGGTACTGCACCGGGTGGCCAAGGCCACGGTTCGCTCGCTGCTGAGCCGGATCGCTGAGGTCATCTCCCAGCCCGATGAAGAGGGAGGCAGGCTGCCAATCGGCTAGCGGGATCGTCCGCCCTGGTAGGTTTCGCCAATGCACGGCGTTGACGGGGTTACTGAGCAGATGATTCGCTCCGTACTGGCCTACGCGGAGAACAGGATCCGGCTGGATCCGGTACCGCTCGACAAGGGCCCCCACGATCCGGCTGAGCTTGAGGCAGCAATCGGGGGGCTTCTCGGGGCCGAGGGGCACGATCCAGACCAGGTGCTCGGTGCCTACGCGGCATCGATCGCTCCCGCCGTCATCTCCGCGGACAGCCCGCGCTTCCTCGGCTTCATTCCTGCCGCGCCGACCAAGGCGGCATTGCTGTTCGACATGCTGATCTCGTGCGCGTCCATTCAGGGCATCTCCTGGCTGGAAGCGGCCGGCGCCATCCATGCGGAAAACAAGGTGCTCAGGCTGATCGCCGATCAGGCCGGACTCCCCGCTTCGGCAGGCGGTTGCTTCGTCTCCGGTGGATCGGCGGCTAACCTGTCCGCGCTGGCCGTCGCGCGCGAGCTCGCGAAGCGGCGGTCCGCGGCGGACGGTGCGGCGGATGGCCAGCAGCAAAGCCGTCGGTGGCGGGCCTTGGTCAGCCCGGATGCGCACTCGTCCGTCTCCAGTACGCTGCGGCTGCTGGAGATGGACGCGCTGGTCGTACCCACTGCTGACCACAGGCTGACCGGCAAGGCGGCCCGGGCGGCGATCGAGGCAGACGGCGGACCGCGGTCCATCGCGGCCGTGGTAGCGACAGCGGGTACGACGAACGCGGGAATCATCGACGACCTCGCCGGGCTGGCCGACGTAGCCGCCGGCCTGGGCGCGTGGTTTCACGTCGACGGTGCCTATGGCGGAGCGGGCCTGTTCGCCGCGAGTGTCCGGGACAAGTACGAGGGAGTCGAACGGGCAGACTCCTTCGTCGTGGACCCGCACAAGTGGCTATTCGCGCCGTTCGACTGTGCCGCCCTGCTTTACCGCGATCCGGCGCTGGCCAGGTCGGTGCATACCCAGGACGCCTCCTACCTCGATGTCATCCACGACAAGCCGGAAGAGTGGAATCCCACCGACTATGCCTACCATCTGACCCGGCGGGCCAGGGGGCTGCCGCTGTGGTTCTCACTCAGCGTGCACGGAGTGCGCGCGTACTCCAGTGCCATCGAGTCGGCCATTGCGCTGGCACGCCAGACGGCCGGTGAAATCGCCAGCCGGGACTATCTGGAGCTGGTCAGGAAACCCGATCTGTCGGTCGTGTTGTTCCGCAGGCGCGGCTGGGCGCGGCACGAGTACGCCCGTTGGGCGGATGCCCTGCTGGACGAGCAGGTGGCGTTCATGCCGCCGTCAGCGTGGGAAGGACAACCGGTGGCGAGATTCGCTTTCCTGCACCCGCATACCACGATGGACCTCGTCACGGCCATCCTTGACCGAATGGCGTGATCACGGGGAGAAGCAGATGAGCCAGCCGGGAGATCGCGGTCACGGCGCCGGCAAGCTCGCGCGGCCCGCCGACGCCGGCCACGCGGTCGGCATTCACGAGGCCGGACTTCGGTCCCTTGGTCACCCGAATGCGCTGGCCAGCCAGTATGACTTTGCTGACGACTCGTATGAGTGGCGCAGGCTGTTCTCTGAGTTGTTCGGTACGTTCCTGCTGGTCTTCGTGGCGGCGGGCGGTCCCATGGTCAACGCGAGGTTCGGTGGGCACGTGATCTCGGCCGCGGCGCTGGTCGTCGCTCCCGGCCTGATGGTGCTGGCCATCATCTTGTTCATGGGAGCCGTGTCGGGCGCGCACCTGAACCCGGCGGTGACCATAGCGTTCATGCTCCGGGCCGACTTCCCGCTCCGCCGGGTGCCGCTGTATATCGTCGCGCAGTTCGCCGGGGCCGTGATCGCCATGGAGTTGCTGGCCGCGCTGGTCGGCAGGCACGGCACGGTCGGCCTGACACTGCCGGGCAGCGGCGTTTCCGCCACGACGGCCATGCTCTGGGAAGCGGTGCTCAGCACCGGACTGACCAGCGTGATCCTCGGCACCGCGTCGGGAGCGCAGCAGATCGGGTCGATGGCGGCCATCGCCGTCGGCGGTTACATCGCGCTGGCGGGCCTGGTCGGCGCGCCGGTCAGCGGCGCCTCGATGAACCCGGCCAGGTCGCTGGGCCCGGCGATCGTGCTCGGCGACTGGACGGCCTGGTGGGCCTACGTAGCCGGACCGCTGATCGGTGCGACGCTCGCCGTCGGGTTCGCCTATATCCTGCGCGGCCGTGGCGGCGGGATCTTCGGCCGCCAGGCGGCGCAGGGCACCCTGGGCGTGACCTGGCTGCCCGGCGCGTCCGCTGGCCCTGGCCCGGCGTCGCCCGGGTCAGGTACGGCGTCGCCCGGTTAGCAGCGGCCGTGCCTGTCAGAGCCAGCCGGTAGATTGCGGATATGACTGAGCCTCTGACTCTGATGGCGGTGCATGCCCACCCCGACGACGAAGCATCGAGCACTGGCGGAGTGCTGGCCAAGTACTCCGATGAAGGCGTCAGGACCATCGTGGTGACCTGTACGAACGGCGAGTTCGGAGACGGCCCGGCCGGCATCAAGCCGGGCGAGGACGGCCATGACACGGCCGACGTGGCGCAGACCAGGCTGGCGGAGCTGCGCGAGGCGTGCAAGCACCTGGGCGTGACCGAGCTTGAGACTCTCGGCTACCACGACTCCGGGATGCCCGAATGGGAGTACCGGCACAATCCCGAGGCGTTCTGCAATGTCCCGATCGATGAGGTGGCCGGCCGGATCGGCGCGCTGATCGGGAAGTACCGGCCGCAGGTCGTGATCACCTACGACCCCGACGGGGCCTACCAGCATCCAGATCACGTGCACGCGAGCCGGGCGGCGATCGCGGCGGTCGTCGGCACCGGAATCCCGGCGAAGCTGTACCTGACCGCGATGCGGCGCAGCGACTGGCAGCAGATCTGGGAGTCGCTGCGGGCCGCGGGCGTGGACGTCCCTGACTGGGAGATCACCGAGGAAGACGAACGGATGATGCGTGCGACCGAAGCGCGGATCAGCACGACGGTCGACATCACCGCGGTGCTCGACCGTAAGCGGGCAGCCCTGCTGACGCATGCGAGCCAGATCAATGATTCCTGGTTCAGCAAGCTGCCGTCGGCGGTCGTGGAGTCCGCGTTCGGCAAGGAGACCTTCATTAGGGAGCACAACCAAACCCAGGCGTCAGTCCCGGAGACCGACCTCTTCGCCGGCCTGCGCTAGCCGTCTGGTGTCGTCGCTCTGGCCGGTCGCCCGGGTTACGGTCAGTGCCGCCACAGCCGCTGCCGCCGCTGGCGGAAGCGTGACCAGTGCCGGCAACTGGTAGCGCCAGGAGAATTCGAAGAGGTCGGACAACGCCACCACGGCGGCACCGCAGCCGAAGAAGAGCAAGCAGGCGAGAGCCAGCCTGCCGCGCTCCACGCTCACCCGGCGCCGCAGCCCGGCGAGGACGGAGCCAGCCAGCCCCGCGAGCACGCAGAACGCGAGCAGCGGCCCCGGGGTGTAGCCGCCGCCTAGCTGGTAACCGCGCAGGAAGCCGGCGGCCGCGTGCCACACCCGGGGCCTGCCGCCGCCGTACTGTGCGATAGCCGGCAGCACCACGCTCGGTGTCGCGTGCGGCCGCAGGAACGGGTAGTCGGCCTGGAACTGCCAGCGGGAGATCGGCGGGTCGCCCGGACTCCCGGTCCGCGTCAGCGCGAATGGCTTGACCACGTCGCGCAGGTAGGAAACGGCGACCCGGCCGGGCTGCTGCCGCAGTACCGCCGCGTTGAAGCTGGCAACCAGCTGAGAGGCCTGGTGGCTCAGCGGCCCGGTGTAGTAGGGCTTGATCGGCGAGAGCGGGCTATGTTCCAGGCCGTCAGGGCCGAGCGCCCGCTGATCCGGTGTCGGGCAGAGTGCTCGCTGCACCGCCGGCAGCCGGAGACCGCGGCAGTCAGCTGCCCAGGCCATTCGCCCGTACGCGGTCGTCACGCCCGAGTGCGACAGGTAGAAGTGCCCGGTCAGGAAGTACGAGCCGGTCATGTAGCCGAGGACAGGCACGGCGAAGGCGGCGGTGAACGCCGCCGACCTGGCGAGGACGGCGCGCCAGTCGCCGCCCGCGACGATCAGGTAGAGCAGGGCCGGCAGCACGAGGATTTCGCCGACCTGGCGGAACGTAGCGCAGACACCGAAGATCAGCCCGGCGATGACGACGATCCGCAGCGCCGGGTGCAGATTCCTGGCCGCCTGGCGCTGGCTCAGGAGCAACACGGCGACGCCAGCGACTATCAGGGCCTGGAACCAGACATCGGGCAGGATCATCTGCTCGATCTGGATCTGGTAGGCGTCGAGCAGTACCGGCGCGGCGGCGAGCGCGGCCAGCCAGCGCGGCGTTCCGCGGCGCAGCAGCGTGAGGTAGATAGCGACCGCCATCGCCAGGCCGAGCACGTGCTGGACGGCGGCCACCGCCGCCAGGTCGCCCACCGCCAGGATCGCGCGCAACGGCAACCGGTACCCGACCGGGTCGTTGCCGCCGGAGTTATACAGGTACCTGATCGTGTCGATGTAGAAGAGGGCCGGCCGGTAGCCAAACTGTGCCAGCAGCCGCAACGCCAGGCCCGCGGTCAGCAGGACGGCGATAAGCCAGTGCCTGCGCAGTACCCGCATCACGGGTCACACCGCTGGAGTGGCGAGCTCCGCCTGCTGATCGGCGGGCTGGGCGGCACCGGCATGCCCGCGCTTGGCCAGGTAGCTCAGTACCGCGGCGGCACCAAGTGCCCCGGCTTGCGGCAGCGTGACGAACCCGGGGAGCTGGTAGCGCCAGGAGAACTGGAAAGCATCGGACATCGCCAGCACGGCCGCGCCGCAGCCGAAGAACAGCAGCGCCGCCATCGCCGGGTCGCCGGAGCCGCCGCTGCGGCGGCGGCTGCGGCGGCGGGCGAGCGCCAGCAGCGCTCCGCACAGGCCAGCGAGCGTGAAGATCGCCATCAGCGGCCCTGGAGTGTAGCCGCCGTGCGACTGATAGCCGCGCAGGAAAGCCGCAACCGGCTTGCTGACCTCTGCCTTTCCGCCGAGAGCGGGAGCCAGCCGCTGCATCACCAGCGGCCCGGTGCCGGGCAGCGGGTGGACGCCAAGCACGACCGTGCGGCCTGAGCCGACGGTCACCCAGCTCGGGTACACCGGATAGAAGGTCTGGAATTGCCACCTCGAGATGGGGGTGCCCCCCTGGCTCGAGGTCCGGGTCAGCGCGAAGAGCTTGAGGCTGTCGCCGGCGATCGCGGCAAGCACCCGTTGCGGTTGTTGCAGCGCTACCGCGCGGTTGAAGCTGGCGATGGCCGCATACCTGTTCACGTCGGCCGGGGCTACGTAGGCCTTCAGCGGGGAGTGGGCGTCGTGGTCCAGCCAGTCGATCCCGAAGGCCCGCTCTCTGGCGGTCGGGCAGAGCGGCCGCTGGTAGGCCGGGATCCGCAGGGTGGCGCAGTCGGCGGCGGTCGCCATCCGGCCGTAGCTGGACAGGCTCGGAGTGGCACTAGCCAGCCAGAAGTGGCCGGTCAGGATGTACGAGCCGGTCATGTAGGCGCCGATCGGAATGGCGAACGCCACCGTGAAGACCGCCGACCTGGTGAGGACCGTGCGCGATCCGCCGCCCGCGGCGAACAGGTAGAGCAAGGCTGGCAACAGCAGGATCTCACCGACCTGGCGGAATGTGGCCGAGACGCCGAGGACGAGCCCGGCGAGGATGATCGCGCGTGGCGTGATGCCGATCTCGCTCCGGCTGAGCAGGATGGCGATGCCAGCGACGATCAGGGCCTCGAACCAGATGTCAGGCATGATCGTCTGCTCGATCTGGATCTGGTAGGCGTCGAGCAGTACCGGAGCGACGGCGAGCGCGGCCAGCCACCGCGGGCTGCCCCGGCGGATCAGGATGACATAGCCGGTGACCGCGATCGCCAGGCCGAGCAGGTGCTGGAAAGCAGTGACCGTCCCGAGGCCGCCGAGCGGAAGGAGGAGCTTGAGCGGTGCCTTGTAGCCGACCGGATCCGATCCAGGGTAGGAGTTGTACAGGTATTTGGGCGTGTCGATGTACAGCAGCGCCGGCCGGTAGGCGATCTGGGCAAGCAACCGCAGCACGAGGCCGACGGCCAGCAGGACGGCGACGAGCCAGTGCCTGCGCGGCAGCCCGGTCACTGCGCCGGAGCGGTCAGCTCCGGCGCTCGCGGCGACACGGCCTGCGCGGAGACCGGCGCGCGACGCCTGCGAGCGACGCTGATCAGTGCTGCTATGCCGAGTGCGCCAGCCGGAGGCAGCGTGACGAGCGCGGGTAGCTGATACCGCCAGGTGAACTCGAACGCGTCGGAGACAGCGAGCACTGCCACGCCGGCGACGAAGAAGCCGAGGCAGGCCAAGGCGAGCTCGAGTGCGGCAGGACTCAGCCGGCGGCGGGCGAACAGCAGCACGGAACCGGCCAGGCCGGTCAGCACGAAGAGCGCGAGCAGCGGGCCCGGGGTGTAGCCGCCGTCTAGCTGGTAGCTGCGCAGGAACGCGGCGATCGGCTTGTCGACCTGCGGAGCGCCGCCGTAGGCGGGCGAGAGCATGACCGTGCGGGTCAGGTGCGACGCCGCCGACTTCGGCGGCAGGGTAATCCAGAGCCGGTTGCCGCGGATGTGGACGTAGGGGAACGTCGGGAAGTAGCCGTGGAACTGCCACCGCCAGATCGGCGTATCGCCGGGGCTGGTCGTCCTGGTCAGAGCGAACACCTTGACGGCGTCACGCAGCACCGCGCCGATCACCCGCAGCGGCTGCTGTAGCTCGACCGACCTGTTGAAGCTGGCAGCGAGCTGGTTGTGGTCCGCCACCAGGTTGGGCGGAAGCTTCGACGCGTAGGTACGCAGCGGTCCGGTGGTGCTGTGGTCCAGCCAGTCCGGGCCCTGGGACACCTCCCACTTCGTCGGGCACAGCGGCCGCTCGACGGCGGGGATGTTCAGCGTGGCGCAGTTCACGACCGTGGCCATCCGGCCGTACGTCAGGCTGCCGGACGACTCGGAGATCCGGAAGTGGTGGGTGAGCTCGAACGCGGCGCCCATGTACATCAGCACCGCTACGGCGAAGGCGCACGTCACGGCGACGGTGTTCTTCACCACGGTGCGCCAGCCGCCGCCCATGGCGACGACGAAGACCACCGCGGGCACGATCAGGATCTCGCCGACCTGCCTGATTCCGGTGGACGCGCCGAGCAGGGCCGTCCCGACGACCAGCATCTGCACGGTCGGCCTGGGCCGCCACAGCAGCACCGCCAGGCCAGCCACGAGGAACGCCTCGAACCAGATGTCCGGCATGATCATGGCCTCGACGTTGAGCTGATACGCGTCGAACAGCACGGGTGCGATGGCGAGCGCGCCGAGCCAGCGCGGGGCACCACGGCGGATCAGGACGGCGTAGAGGGTGACCGCGATCGCCACGCCGAGCAGATGCTGGATGAACTCGACCGTGCCGAGATCACCGAACGCCAGGATGAGCTTGAGCGGGATCTTGTAGGCGACGGGGTCAGAGCCGGGCCACTGGCCGTACAGGTATTTGAGCGTGTCGATGTAGATGATCGCCGGGTGGTAGGCCATCTGGGTCATGGCACGCAAGACGATACCGCCGGCCACCACGGCAGACGCCAGCCAGTGCTGCCGCACAATCCCTGCCCACCCAGCCAGCAGCGCGGTCGCGCCGCGCCGCCTGGCTGGCTGGCTGGTGACTTGCTCGCCGGCGGCGTGCTGATCGCCGTTCAGCCCGGCTGAGCCGTTAAGTTCGGCCTTACCGCCCGGCGTGGCCCGCGGGCCGGCCGCGCCGTTCTGGTGCCCGCTTAGCTGCTCGCCCGGCGCGTTTAGCCGCTCGCGGGGCGCGCCATTTGAGCTGGCTGGACTATCGTCGACCGGCGCGGCCTGCGCTGACGCGGGCGCGTCCTCAGCCGCTGCGACAGCATCGGTCGCGGAGTCACCTGCTGACGCGCCGGAAGCCGGTCCGGCCGCTGGTTGAGGCAGTCGCATTTACGCTCGTCCCGATCCTGACTTGCTGCGCTGGCAGGGCCGCAGCGCCCTGATGACAATATTTGGCTGGAACCAGAAGCCCTTGCCCTGTCGGCCCGCCGATAGCGGCGATGCCCCCAGGACAGGCTTCGAAACCGGCCGTCAGGAGTCCTCAGTGCTAGTTCGCCGCTAGTTCGCCGAGCCTACCTGACGATCGGACACATGCCGTCGCAGCATATCTCTCGTTCGCCGCTGGGCGGGCAGCCAGAGGTGAAACCACGGCAAATTGTCGGCTGCTTTGCCTAACATGACGGTCGTGCTGACGGAAGCACGAGGGGCCAGCTCGCGGCTTGAACAGCCGCGGCGATCCGCTCCAGGGGTCACCTGGCGGGCGTTGCGTGAACTCGTCGCGGCGCAGCAGCCATCGCTGAGCGCGCCGCGGCCGGGTTCGCGAGGGCTCTGCGCGACCTGCCGTGGACCGGCAGGCGGGCGGGTCGAGCGCTGCTGCCAGTGCGAGTTGCATTACCAGTGTGCCGGCGGCAGCCTCGCGGACTTGGTCGTGCCTGTCGCGTACGCGGTCAAGGGCAGCCCGCACGCGCGGCACCTGTGGCAGTACAAGTCCGCCGGGCGCACGGACGCCGAGCCGGCCGCCAGCCTGCTGCAAGCGCTAGCGCTCGTGTTCCTGCGCGAGCACGGTGCATGCCTGCGGCGGATGGCGGGCGCGACCGCGACCCACCTCGCCGTCGTTCCGACCGCCAGGGGCCGGCCGGGAACGCATCCGTTGCGATCCCTGGTCGAGCCCTACCTGATCCGTCCGTGGGCGGACCTGGCCGCCAGGCCTGGCGGCGAGCAATGCAGGGATCTTGACCCGGCCAGGTTCTCGGCCGGACCGCTCCCCGGGGCCAGGGTTCTGCTGCTGGACGACACCTGGACGACCGGCGCGAGCGCGCAGTCCGCCGCGATGGCACTGCGCCGCGCGGGAGCGCGTTCGGTGGTCGTGGTCGTGCTCGGGCGGCATATCGGCCGGGCGGCGGGCGGGCTGACGGCCGTTGGCACGGCTGCCATGCCGTTCCGTGCCGACAGCTGCGCCGTGCACGATGACGACGCACTGGCTGTTCGACCGTAGGCTTGTCCGGTGGATACCGTGCCGGACATCCCTCCCAGCTCCGCTTCGCGGTCCGCCGCGCCTGGCAAGACAGCTCGTGCCAAGGCCGCGCCGTCCCGGACCGCGCTGGTCCGCCGGGCCCGCAGGATCAACGCGGAACTCGCCGACCTTTACCCAGATGCCCACTGTGAGCTTGACTTCCGCGGCCCGCTCGAGCTGCTGGTCGCGACGATCTTGTCCGCGCAGTGCACGGACAAGCGGGTAAACCAGGTCACCCCGGTGCTCTTCGCCCGGTACCGCGCTGCCGCCGACTACGCCGCCGCTGACCGGGAGGATGTCGAGAAGATCATCATGTCGACCGGCTTCTTCCGTGCGAAGACGAACGCCATCATCGGCCTGGGACAAGCCCTGTGCGACCGGTTCGGCGGGGAGGTTCCCGGTAACCTGCGCGACCTGGTCACGCTGCCGGGTGTCGGCAGGAAGACGGCCAACGTGGTGCTCGGCAACGCATTCGGCGTCCCGGGGATCACGGTAGACACCCATTTCGGACGGCTGGCCAGGCGCTTTGGCTGGACGGCGTCGGACGATGCGGTCAAAGTCGAGCATGAGGTGGGGTCGCTCTTCCCCCGCTCGGAGTGGACGATGCTCTCGCACCGGCTGATCTGGCACGGCCGCCGGGTGTGCCACGCACGCAGGCCAGCCTGCGGGGCGTGCGGCCTGGCCGCGATGTGCCCTTCCTACGGAGAGGGCCCCACCGATCCTGCCGTCGCTGCCCGGCTCGTCAAGTCCGGCCCGTTCTCGTGACGGAAGCAGGCGACCTGGTACCCGGCTGGCTCGCCGGCCTGGCCAGATCGGCGGAGCGGATGCGGGTGCCTGAAGACCTGAAGCCGCCGCCAGGCGGCGGGCGCCACTCGGCGGTGCTCATCTTGTTCGGGACCGGCAGCACCGGGCCGGACATGCTGCTGGTGAAACGCAGCCGGTCACTGCGCCGCCATGCCGGCCAGCCCGCGTTCCCCGGTGGTGCGGTCGACCCGGAGGACGACGGACCCGTCGGTGCCGCGCTGCGGGAGGCAGCCGAAGAGGCACTGGTCGACCCCGGCGGCGTCCAGGTGGTGACCGTGCTGCCCGACCTGTATATCTCCAGGAGCGGGTACCGGGTCTCGCCGGTCCTGGCGTGGTGGCGGGAACCCGCGCCGGTAGCGCCAGGCGACCCCGCCGAGGTGGAGGCAGTGGCGCGAGTGGCCGTCGCCGACCTGGCGGACCCGTCGCGCAGGCTCATGATCAGGTATCCGTCTGGCTCCGCCGGACCGGCGTTCCACGCGGGTGACATGCTGATCTGGGGATTCACCGCCTACCTCATCGACAGGCTGGTGGCGATGGGTGGCTGGGAGCTGCCGTGGGACCACCACCGCCTGGTCGAACTCCCGCCAGGCACCAGCCTGACCGGGATCGACAGCCCGGCCCGGCCGCATTGACAACGATCTGGCCTTCGTGCTACCGATCCTGCTCGCCGTAGCTCCTCCTGATGCCGACGCCAGATACCGTTAAGAACTGTGTCCGGTGACTTGCTCGACTTGGTGCTGATCGCGCTGGCGTCTGCCTTCGCGGTCGCCGGCTACCGCCAGGGCTTCATCATCGGGATGATGAGCTTCCTCGGGTTTAGCGGGGGAGCCATCATCGGCGTCTACTTCGCCCCGGGCATCTCGATGACGCTGACGGCGAGCCCGAGCCTGCAGGCGGTGCTGGCGATCATCACCGTGTTCGCGGCAGCCGTGATCGGCATGCTGACCGCGTCGGCCATCGGCGTCCTGCTGCGCTCGCGGGTGCGGCGCACGCCGTCGACCGTGCTGGACGCGATCGGCGGGGCGCTGGTGAACGTGGCCGCGATCCTGCTGCTCGCCTGGCTGATCGGCACCCTGGTCGCGTACGCGCCGCCGTTCCCCGCCATCGCCAGGCAAGTCAACAACTCGCTGCTGCTCAAGGGCGTAGACCGGCTTATCCCGCAGGGTGCGCGGCCGGAGTTCTCCGCCCTGCGCAGGCTGCTCAGTACCCAGCCGTACGTGCAGGTATTCGGTGCGCTTGGCGCCGAGACCGCGCTGAACGTGCCAGGACCCGATCCGCGCGTCCTGCACGCCGCGGGCTTCCTCGCGGACAGGACCAGCGTGGTCAAGATCGAAGGGCTCGCCCCGAGTTGCTCGCGGACCATCGAGGGGTCGGGCTTCGTCATCGGCCAGGACCGGGTGATCACCAACGCGCATGTTGTCGCGGGAATCACGGACGGACCGGAGGTATACACGCGCTTTCAGTCCGAGTACCCGGCCAAGGTCGTGCTCTTCGACCCGAACCGCGACATCGCGGTGCTCTATGTTCCGGGTCTCGATCTGAGGCCGCTGCATCTGGCCGGCCCGGCGCCGTTCGGGGCGAACGCGATAGTGGCGGGGTATCCGCTCGATGCCGCGCTCACCGCCGTCCCTGCCCGGGTGGGGCGGTCCGAAGAAGCTAGCGGCCCCGATATCTACAACACCACGCGGGTGATCCGCGACATCTATCCGATCCGCGCCGTGGTGAAGCCAGGGAACTCCGGCGGCCCGCTGCTGGCTCCGGACGGGCGGGTCTACGGCATGGTGTTCGCCGCAGCGGTGTCGGTACCGGGCACCGGGTATGCGCTGACCGGCTCTGAACTCGCTGCGGACATCCGGATCGGCCTGCACCGCAACGCGGGGGCATCGACCGGGCCCTGCCAGTAGCGAAAGGCCTGCTCCGCTCTGCCGCGCCCGTGGCTAGCTGATGATGCGCAGCCGAAGGTCGTCCGCGTTCAGGCAGGCCAGGCCGGACCGCTCGATCTTGTCAGCGAGTTCCCTCGCCGCACGCGCGGCGCCTGCCCGGTCGAGATCTTCCGGCGGCGACCAGGCGGCACCGCCATCCCTGGCCGCACCGCCATCCCTGGCCGCACCGTCCACCGACGCGGCTCCGCGCCGCAGCAGTGCCACGGCTCCCTGGCCGTTACCGCGCCTGGCATGGGTCAGGCCGACTGCCAGCTGCGCAAGCCCGCGCCACAGGTCACGGTCGCGGTCCTGTGCTCGTTTCCATACCGCTTCGAGCACCTCGTGTGCGTGGAACGGGCGGCCCTCGTCGATCAGGCTCTGGGCCACGCGCAACGCGTCGGCAGGCGCCAGCAGCAGGTCGTCTGGCGTCGTGGACTCGCCGCAAGCATCCCGCTCTAGCGGCCTGCCAAGACCGTCTCGCGGCCGGGCATTACGCGGCCGGCCGGCCTGGTCCCGATCACGCTCCCGATCCCGGATCACCGTTCCGGCTCTGGGTCGGACAGCCACGCCCGCAGTTCCAGGTCGAACCGGTCCGGCATCTCCTCCTGCGGGAAGTGACCGGCGCCGTCGAGCAGCCGCCACCGGTACGGCGCGTCCACGTACTTGCCCGAACCGCGTGCCGCCCGCGGCAGTACGCAGGTGTCCAGCGAGCCGTGTATCTGCAGGGTCGGTGCCTGCACCGGGTTACGCATGGTGCGGGCGTAACGCATCCCGTCAGGACGCAGGCGCGACCGCACCAGCCACCGGTGATATTCGAGCGCGGAATGGGCGACGGCGGGCAAGCACATGGCGGCACGGTACGTGCGTTCGGTGTCCGGGTCCGGCCAGCCGGGCCCGGACCAGGACGTCAGGAGCTCGCCGACTCGCTCGGCCTCGTCGCGCAACAACTGCCGCTCCGGCAGCATCGGCACCTGGAAGCCAAATACGTAGCCACTGCGCCGGCCCTGTCCGAGCGGATCGGAGAGCACTGTCGAGCGGAACCGGAGCGGGTGCGCCGCGGCGACCACGCCAAGCCTGCGGACGACCTTGGGAAAGTACGCAGCCATCGTCCAGGCGATCATTCCGCCCCAGTCGTGACCGACGACCACGGCGTTCGCCTCGCCGAGCGAGCGGATCAGCCCGGCGGCGTCGGATGCCGCCGTGACGAGGTCGTAGCCGCGGGGCGGCTTGTCGCTCCCGCCGTATCCGCGCAGGTCCACGGCGACGGCGCGGTAGCCCGCCTCGGCGAGCGTGCTCAGCTGCCGCCGCCAGGTCCACCAGAACTGCGGGAAGCCATGCAGCAGCAGCACGAGCGGGCCATCACCGTTTTCCGCTATGTGGAAGCGGGTTCCGTTCGCGCTAGCCGACCGGTGCGACCACGGGCCGTCGAGATAGATGGCGGCCTCGCCTCCGGGACCCATCGCCTACCTGGTCTTCGCCGGCCCGGTCGCGGTCGCCGAGTCGTCCCGCCGGATCAGGGCTAGGTCGTCGGAGACCGTGCCGCGGGTCTGACGTAGGCCACTGAGTTTCCGGAACCTGGTGAATCCGATCGCAACGGCCAGCACGGCAAGCAGAATGCAGGCTCCTGCCACGATCAGGAAGGCGGCCCAGCCCCAGATGCCCAGCGCCATGAGCCCGTAAGCGAACGCGAAGCACAGCAGCATGAGGACGAGGCAGCCGACGAACGCCGCCATGCCGAGCAGCACAGCTCCGATGCCCAGCCTGCGTGCGTCGGACTTGAGCTCGAGCTTCGCCAGATCGACTTCGCACTTGACTAGCTGGGTGAGGTCGCTTACGGCAAGTGCGACGAGGTCGCCAACGGATGCGTGTGAGGTGTCCGCCTGACCGCGGACCGCGGTGTCGGCCATGGTCCCTCCCTTCTCGCTGTAGGGTCCAGTCTTGCGCACCTGCTCAGGTGCCATTCGTTTGGCGTCCGATTCACCGATGACAGGAATGTCGGCTTAGGTCGTAACAGCGCAGGTCACGATAGCTGCCAGAACTCGCGCGGACGGACCGGAAATCTGTCGCCGCGCAGCACGGCGCGAACAAGGTTAACCCGGCTGATTGGCCTGTCGTGCGGTCAGTCGTGCAGACAGCCACCGTATAACGCAAAGCTGGCGGCGCCCCGCGGGGGCGCCGCCGCCTAGCCACGTCAGGTCCGGGTTACCAAGCGTGCACCTTGTCTGCCGGACAGGGCATCGGCGCCGTGGCGCCGCTACGGCGCTCGGTCTGTCTGGATGCTCCTGTCTCGGCCGCCTCCCGCGGCTGGTCGCGCGTGGGTACCCGGTTGCCGTGTCAGGACCAGTGGTCCTGACACATTTCTACGACGGATCGATCGAGTTGGGAAGGGCATGACGTGATCGATTCGTTATCTTTATCGATGCTGGTGTTCACATGTCGAGGCCAGCTTGGCTGACTTGGCTGTGAAGGCGAGCACCGGCCAGCCGCGCTGCGTCGCGACCCTGCGTAGCCGGCGGTCCGGATTCACCGCGTGCGGGTGCCCGACCGCCTCGAGCATCGGCAGGTCGGTGACCGAGTCGCTGTAGGCGAAGGAGTCGGCGAGCAGGTAGCCGCGCTCGGCGGAGAGCTCACGCATTCTGGCCGCCTTGGCCTCGCCGTAGGCGTAGAACTCGAGCTCGCCGGTATACCGGCCGTCGGCCAGCCGCATCTGGGTGGCGATGATCCCCGACGCCCCGAGCATGGTTCCGATCGGGCCCACCATTTCCTGCCCGGCCGTGGAGACGATGAACACGTCGCGGCCGGCCTCCTTGTGCGCGTCGAACAGCCCGCGCGCCTCGGCGTAGATGATCGGGCCGATGGTCTCGGCCAGGTGCGCGGTCACGATCTCGGTGACCCGCTCGACCGACCAGCCTCGGCAGAGCTGGGTGACTTGCTCCTTGATGCGCTCCATCTGCTGGTGATCCGCGCCGCCCAGCCTGAAGACAAGCTGAGCCAGCGCGCCGCGCACCGCCTGGACCCGGCTGATCAGTCCGTAGCGGTAGAACGACGGCGCGAAGGCCAGGGTGCTCGAGCGCGAAATGAGCGTCTTATCGAGGTCAAAGAAGGCAGCCGCCGCACCCGTGCGCCGCTCAGCCGGAGTCTCCATGGACCGGCAGCATAGGGGACCGTCTCGAAATCCAATCCTGTTCGGCGTGACCCGCTGGTAACTTTGACCCACTGCACGTAGGATTTCCTAAGTTACGGAACCGCTCTGTCCCCCCGGAGCCGGGCCGTACGGCGACCCCCGCTCTCCCCCCCGGCGGGGGTCGCCCCTTTTCCCGCCCGAATTCTTCCTGCTCATCCCCGTGTTCTTCCTGCTCATCACGGCGCAGGGGGTTGCGGAGCGCTGGCCAGCATGCAGTCGATCAGCGCGAGCGAGCCGTCTTTGGAGAGCGGTTCGTTGCCACTGCCGCACTTGGGTGACTGGATGCAGGACGGGCAGCCCGCGGTGCACTCGCAGTCGGCGATGGCCAGCGCCGTCGACCTCAGCCACCGCGCGGCGACCGTGAAGCCGCGCTCGGCAAAGCCAGCGCCGCCGTCGTGCCCGTCGTACACGAAGATCGTGAGCCGGCCAGTCTGGTAGTGCGAGTCGGTGGAAACCCCGCCGACGTCCCACCGGTCGCAGGCTGCCACCAGGGGCAGCAGGCCGATCGCCGCGTGCTCGGCGGCGTGCGCCGCTCCGGCGAGGTCGATCCCGCGGCTGGCCAGGCTCTCGCGCTGACCTGGCGACGCGGTCCACCACACTGCCCTGGTGCGCAGCACGCGGGGCGGCAGGTCGAGCGGTTCGTCCCCGAGCGACTGGCCGGTCTCCGGCTTGCGCCGGGTGAAGGCGACCACCTGCCTGGTGACCTGGACGTCGCCGAAGTGGACGCCAGTTTCTCCCCACTCCGCGCGCCGCTGCTCGGAGCTGATCTGGATATCGGTCACTTCCCGCGCCGAGGTAACGTACCCGGGGTCGCCGGGCCGGACCAGCGCCACGCCGTCAGCAAGGTCCAGACGGCTGACCACGAAAAGATCACCCTGGTGCGGGTAGACAGCGCCGGCGTGCGCGAGCAAGTGAGCCGACGGCTCGTCCATTGTCCCGATCAGCCGCCCCGTGGCTTCTTCGACGATCCTGACCTGATGGCCGCCGGTCCCGCGCAGGCCAGGAAGCTGCGCCCGGCGCAGGCCGGTCACATGCCACCGCCCGCCGCGGTCACGCAGCGTCCCCTGGCCGGCCAGGTCGGCCAGTACCTCTGGCGCGGCAGGTCCGAAGATCGAAAGGTCAGGTACGGTCAACGGGATCTCAGCGGCTGCGGCGGACAAGTGCGGAGCGAGTACGTAGCGGTTGTCGGGGTCCAGCACCGTCGCCTCGACGGGCCGGTGCAACAGGGCCTCGGGGTGGTGCACCAGGTAGGTGTCGAGCGGGTCGTCCCTGGCGATTAGGATCGCCACCGACTCCCGGCCCGCCCTGCCTGCCCGCCCGGCTTGCTGCCAGAGCGCTGCCCTGGTCCCTGGCCAGCCGGCGATGAGCACCGCGTCCAAGCCGGTGATGTTCACGCCGAGTTCCAGCGCCGGGGTGGCGGCCAGCGCCGTGATCGCTCCGGTGCGCAGCGCCTGTTCAAGCTGCCTGCGCTCCTGCGGCAGGTAGCCGGAGCGGTAGGCGGCGACGCGGTCCGCCAGGTCTGCGGTGCCGTTGTCGATCAGCCGCGCCCGCGCGGCTGCGGCTGCCGCCTCCGCGCCGCGCCGTGACCTGATGAAGGCCAGCGTCGGCGATCCGTCGGCCACAAGCTCGGCGAGCAGCCTGGCGGTCTCTGCCACCGCGGTCCGGCGCAGCGGGGCGCCAGCCTCGCCGCGCCGCGTCGTCAGGGGCGGCTCCCACATGCCGAACGTCATCGGTCCTCGGGGCGCGGCGTCGTCGGTGACCGCCTCGGCCGGTAGCCCGGTGAGCAATTCCGCCGACCTGGCCGGCTCGCTGATGGTGGCCGAGGCGAGGATGAAGACGATTCCGGGCGCAGCGCCGCGATGATGCCCGGCTACCCGGCGCAGCCGGCGCAGGACCTGGGCCACGTGCGAGCCGAACACGCCGCGGTAGGTGTGGCATTCGTCGACGACGACGTAACGAAGGCGGCGCAGGAAGCCGTTCCACCGCTGGTGCTGCGGCAGCAGCCCGAAGTGCAGCATGTCCGGGGTCGTGAGCAGGTAGCTGGCCCGCTTGCGCGCCCAGGCACGGTCGGCCGCAGGCGTATCCGAGTCGACCACGGCCGCCCTGACGCCCGGCCCGATGCCAGCACCGACCGCCCGGACCAGCGCGAGCTGATCGGCGGCCAGCGCACGAGTCGGCGAAAGATACAGCACGGTCCCGCCTTCCCCGATAGCGGTAAGCGCGGGCATGAGGTAGCCGACCGACTTGCCCGATGCCGTCCCGGTAGCCAAGATGACGTTCCGTCCGGCCCTGGCATGGTTGGCCGCGGCGGCCTGGTGCGCCCACGGCACGTCGATCCCGGCCTGGCCGAATGCCTGCACCAGGCCGCCGGGCACCCAGTCCGGCCAGGGCACGGCCCGGCCCGCTCTCGCGGGCAGCCGCTCCAGGTGCGTCAGCCGGCCAGAAGCGGCGCCGAGGTCCAGGATCCGCTGGGCGCCGGGTGTCTGGCCGATGGTGGCCGAAATGCCAGTCCGATCGGCGGGTAGCGGCGTCAGGTTAGCCATGATGTGGCAAGTTTGTCATCGCCGAGCCAGGTGCCTGGCAGCGTGATCTGGTATAGACATGAGTCTGGGCATGGTTAGACGCGCGACGGGAAGCATGATGGCCGGCGCGCCAGCGGAGATCAGTTCGGCTGGCGGCTGAGATAATGGACGCATGGCGCTGGAGGAATCTGTGGATCTGAAGTTGCTGCATCACAACAAGGACGGCATCGAGATCGTCGATGTGGAAGGCGAGATCGACGTCTACACCGCGCCCCGGCTGCGCGAGCTCCTGATCGAGCTGGTGAACGACGGACATTACCAACTCGTGGTCAACATGGAGAAGGTCGAGTTCCTCGACTCCACCGGCCTGGGCGTGCTGGTCGGCGGCCTCAAGCGGGTGCGGGCGCATGACGGTTCGCTGGACTTGGTCTGCACGCAGGAGCGGATACTGAAGATCTTCCGGATCACCGGCCTGACCAAGGTCTTCGGGATTCACGACACCGTGGACGAGGCGATCGCCACGAGGAAGTCCGAGAAGTAGCCAGTCGGCTGCTGCTCGGCTAGGGCGCGCGGAATGGCAACTGTTGAGGTCACCTTCACCCCGCTGCCGGCGCACGTGCGGACGGCGCGGCTGGTCGCCTCCGCCGTGGCGAGGCGCAGCGGGATCACCGAGGCGTTGCTCGACGAGGTCAGGCTCGCCGTGGGCGAGGCCTGCTCCAGAGCTGTCGAGTCGCACCGGCTGAACTGTCCGGGCGAGCCGGTCAGGGTGGCGCTGGGCACCCAGGGCGACCGGTTCGAGATCGAGGTTCTCAATGCCGGTTCGGTGTCGGCCACCCGGCTAGCGGGTGACCCGCGCCGTGAGCCGGCGGTCGTCCCGACCGGATTCTCCCTCGCGGTGATCGCCGGGCTCGCCGATGACGTGCAGATAAGCGAGACGTCGGCGGGCACCAGCGTCAAGATGAGCTGGCCGCTCTCCGGCTCGGTCGCGGCTGGTTCGCCAGCCTGAGCAGGATTATCTGCGATACTCAGCGTGGTCACCGATTCATCACGAACAGATTGCGAGCCCGTGACATCCGGACCCGCCGTACCGTGGCCGCGTGCAGATGCATAGACTCCCCGCACTGACGTGGCGACGTGGTGACGTGACACGATGTGGCCCGATATTTCCGATTGTTGACATGAAGTACCTGGCTGAGCGCTGCCGCGTGAGCGGATAGCCGCACTCCAGCATGCTTTCGCCTGTCAAGGAGGATAGATGACAAGGCTCAGTTCCGTTCTCGCGGATGGAGCGGCCACCGTTACTGGCTCCAACCTCACCTGGGTTGTGATCGTAGCTGTGATTGCCCTGCTGGCCCTGGCCGTAGCCGGCTGGCTGGTCAGGGAAGTGCTCGCGGCCAGCCAGGGCACCGCGAAGATGCAGGAGATCGCCAAGGCGGTTCAGGAAGGCGCGGCCGCTTACCTGCGGCGGCAGTTCAGGACCCTGGGCATCTTCGTGGTCCTGATCTTCTTCGTGCTGCTGCCCCTGCCGGCCGATACCACCTCGATCAGGATCGGCCGGTCGATCTTCTTCCTCGTCGGCGCGCTGTTCTCGGCGGTCACCGGATTCACCGGCATGTCGCTGGCCGTGCGAGGCAATGTCCGCGTGGCCGCCGCGGCCCGCGAGAACGGCGAGCGCCCGGCAATGCGCATCGCGTTCCGTACCGGCGGCGTGGCCGGCATGTTCACCGTGGGCCTCGGCCTGTTCGGTGCGGCGGTCGTGGTGATCATCTACCGGGCCAACGCCTCGGCTGTTCTCGAAGGATTCGGCTTCGGCGCTGCCCTGCTCGCGATGTTCATGCGTGTCGGCGGCGGCATCTTCACCAAGGCGGCCGACGTAGGCGCCGACCTGGTCGGCAAGGTGGAGAAGGGCATCCCCGAGGATGACCCGCGCAACGCGGCCACCATCGCGGACAACGTGGGCGACAACGTGGGCGACTGCGCTGGCATGGCTGCCGACCTGTTCGAGTCCTACGCGGTCACCCTGGTCGCCTCGCTCATCCTCGGTAAGGCCGCGTTCGGCTCGGACGGCCTGGTCTTCCCGCTGATCGTGCCGATGATCGGCGTGATCACCGCGGTGGCCGGCATCTTCTTCGTCGCGCCGCGTCAGCACGACCGCAGCGGAATGACCGCGATCAACCGCGGCTTCTTCCTTTCCGCGATTTTCTCGCTCGTGCTGGTCGCGGGCGCATCCTTCCTTTACCTGCCGTCCTCGTTCAGCAAGCTCAAGGGCGTGGCGACCACCGCGATCCTGAACCACAGCGGAAACCCCCGGCTGCTGGCGATCGGCGCCGTCCTGATCGGCTTGGTCCTGGCGAGCGCGATCCAGGTGCTCACCGGCTACTTCACCGAGACGAGTCGCCGCCCGGTCAAGGACATCGCCCACTCCTCGCTTACCGGTCCGGCCACCGTGATCCTGTCCGGCATCTCGGTCGGCCTTGAGTCGGCCGTCTACTCGGCCCTGCTGATCGGCGCGGCCGTGTACGGCGCGTTCCTGCTCGGTACGGGCAACGCCACGATCGCGCTGTTCGCCGTCGCGCTGGCCGGCACCGGCTTGCTCACCACGGTCGGCGTCATCGTCTCGATGGACACCTTCGGACCTGTTTCCGACAACGCCCAGGGCATCGCGGAGATGTCCGGTGACGTCGAAGGCGAGGCAGCGCAGATTCTGACCAGGCTTGACGCGGTCGGCAACACCACGAAGGCAATCACCAAGGGCATCGCGATCGCCACCGCCGTGCTGGCCGCGACCGCGCTGTTCGGGGCGTTCCGCACCTCGGTCGAGCTCGCGCTCGGGAAGGCGGCAAGCACCTTCAGCCTGTCCATCGACAAGCCGAACGTGCTAGTCGGCCTGATCGTCGGGGCCGCGGTGGTGTTCCTCTTCTCCGGGCTGGCTATCAGCGCGGTGGGGCGGGCGGCTGGCCGGGTGGTCTTCGAGGTCCGTGAGCAATTCCGTACCCATCCGGGGATCATGGACTTCACCGAGAAGCCGGAGTACGGCCGGGTCGTGGATATCTGCACGAAGGACTCGCTTCGCGAGCTTGCCACCCCCGGGCTGCTGGCGGTACTGACGCCGATCGCGGTCGGCTTCGGTTTCGGTTACGCTCCGCTCGGCTCTTTCCTGGCCGGCGCGATCGCGGCCGGCGTGCTGATGGCCGTCTTCCTCGCCAACTCCGGCGGTGCCTGGGACAACGCCAAGAAGCTGGTAGAGGACGGCGTCTACGGCGGCAAGGGATCTGACGCGCACGCGGCCACCGTCATCGGCGACACCGTGGGCGACCCGTTCAAGGACACGGCGGGTCCAGCGATCAACCCGCTGATGAAGGTGATGAACCTGGTCTCGCTGCTGATCGCGACGAGCGTCGTCAAGTACGCGGGTGACATCGGCCTGCGGGTCGGCGTGGCGCTCGGCGCCCTGGCGATCGTCGTGGCCTCGATCGTGATCGCCAAGCGGCGGGCGACCGGGATCGGGCCGCGCGATTCTGGCCGTGCCGACGGGCCGGCCGCTCCGGCGGATGCCGACCAGGCGGCCAAGACGGCGACCGCCTGACTCCGGTTCACCAGCGGCGGGCGGCAGTGGCGGGACGGCATCCTGACCGCTGCCGCCCGCCGCTGTCAGCGGCGGTGCCGGACAGATCCCCGTCTCGTCGTGGCTAGGGCGGTTCTTTCAGCGCGCCGGCCTTTCCCCGGCCGCGGCTCTGCGTGACGATGGATGTCATGGCAGCGCAACGGCAGCTCATCGTCATGCGGCACGCCAAGGCCGGCGAACTCCCCGGTGGCCCAGACGCCGAGCGTGCACTACGGCCGAGAGGCTGCCGGGACGCGGGCCAGGCCGGGCAGTGGCTCGCGAGCCGGGGCGTCATCCCGCAGCTCGTGCTCTGTTCCAAGGCCCGCCGGGCCAGGCAGACCTGGCAGTACGTCAAAGCCGAACTGGCGGCCGAGCCTGAGCTGATCGGCGACCCCCGGCTCTACGAAGCCGACGCAGACGCGCTGCTCGGCATCTTTGCTGCGACAGGCCAGGCAGTGCGGCGCCTGATGTACGTGGGGCACAACCCGGCCGCCGCCACAGTCACGGAGATCCTGATCGGCCGGCCGGTGGAGTTCCCGACGGCCGCGATCGCGATTATCGGGCTGGAGCACTCCTGGTCCGAGCTGTCTGCTGGCGGCTCAGCGGGGTCTGGCGAACTGATCGCCCTGTGGACGCCGCGAGCCCAGCCATGATCGCCAATCCGGCTCGCGCATGCCGTAGGTTCGGTCTGACCGCAACTGTGCTCAAGAGAGGAAGCGGATGCCGGCCGAGGTGCTGCGCCTGCGCGACGTAGGGATCTGCCGCGACGACTCCATGCTCCTGCGGGACGTCAACTGGACGGTGCGTGACAACGAGAGCTGGGTCATCGTCGGGCCGAACGGGGCCGGCAAGACCACGCTGCTGCAAATAGCGTCTGCCCTGATGCTGCCGACCGAGGGCTCGGCCGAAGTGCTTGGTGAGCCGGTAGCCGAGGCCGACCTGGTAGAGCTGCGCAGCAGGGTCGGAATCGCGAGTGCCGCCGTAGCCGAGCACGTGCCGCGGCGGGAGAAGGTGATCGACCTGGTGATGACCGCGGGCTACGGCATACTCGGCCGCGATACCGAAGAGTACGACTCCTCCGACGTGACCAGGGCGGTCGAACTCCTCGACGCGGTCGGCTGCGCGCATCTGATCAGGCGCAAGTTCGGCACGCTGTCCGAAGGCGAGCGCAAGCGGGTGCAGATCGCGCGCTCGCTGATGGCAGACCCGGAGCTGCTGCTGCTCGACGAACCCGCTGCCGGGCTGGACCTCGGCGGCCGCGAGGACGTGCTCAGCCGGATCGCTGCCCTGGTCCGCGATCCGCGCTCGCCGGTACTCGTCCTGGTCACCCATCATGTGGAGGAAGTACCGGAGGGCTTCACGCACGCCATGCTGATGCGCCGGGGGACTGTGCTCGCGGCCGGGCCGGTGGACGAGGTGTTTACCGAGCCGAACCTGTCGCGGTGCTTCGGGGTACCGCTGATCGTGGAACGCCGCGCCGCTCGCTGGATGGCCCGCGCCGTCCCGCTTCTCTAGCCAGCCCGCCGTCGGGCGCCCGGCCGGGGCCGCCCTACTATCTGGTCATGCGTCGGGCATCAGGTGGCTAGTACCGAGATCCTGGCGATCATCGCGGCAGCGGTCGCGGCAGGTGCCATCAACGCCGTCGTCGGCTCTGGCTCGCTGATCACGTTCCCCACCCTGCTCGCGTTCGGGTTCCCGCCAGTCCTCGCGAACGTCTCGAACAACGTCGGCATGGTGCCGGGAAATGTCACCGGCGCCTTGGGTTACCGCGCCGAGCTGGCCGGGCAGCGGAGCAGGCTGGTGCGCCTGGGAGCGGCGTCCGCGGCCGGCGCGCTGGCCGGCGCCGGTGCATTGCTCGCGCTGCCGGCGAGCGTCTTCGAGGTGGTAGTCCCCGCGCTGATCATTCTCGCGTGCGTTCTCGTGGTCGTCCAGCCGCGGCTGTCACGCTGGGTCGCGGCTCGGGGCGGTAGCCGACCTGAGCATGGTGGCAGCCTGGCATTCGCGGGGATCTTCCTGGCGGCTGTCTACGGCGGGTATTTCGGGGCGGCTCAGGGCGTCCTGGTGATCGGGCTGCTCGGGGTCTTCCTTGCCGAGCCGCTGCAGCGGATCAACGCGGCCAAGAACGTCCTGGTCACGATCGTGAACGCGACCGCGGCGGTAGTGTTCGTCCTGTTCGCCCACGTCGACTGGCTGGTGGTGGGACTGATCGCGGCCGGTTCGGCGGTCGGCGGCCTGATCGGGGCGAAGGTAGGGCGGCGGCTGCCGCCCGTCGTGCTGCGGGTCATCATCGTGGTGATCGGCGTGATCTCCGCCGTCAAGCTGGTCTTCTTCCGCGCAGGCCCCTAGGCCGGGGCCAGGATGCCGGTGGCGACCGCGTGCGTTACCAGTTCCCTGGCGACCGCGCCGAGGCTGGCCGAACCGTCCTCGATCAGCTCCACCTTGGCCAGCACCTGGTCGGCCGTGATGTTGTGCCGTTGCCAGGTGCCGCCGCTGGCGGCCAGGTTCTCGAGCATGGGCGCAAGTCGGTCGAGTGCCCTGGCGAACTTCGCGTCCGGGGTTTGTCGCTGCATGAATTCGTCCCAGAGCCGGCGGAGCGCGCCGCCCTGATCGTCTGGCAGCAGTGCGAAGATACGGTCAGCGGCGGCCCGCTCGACGCGCTCCTGCCGGTCTTGCTGTTCGGCGTCGGCGTAGGCGAACAGGTCCCCAGCGTCGATCTCGACCAGATCGTGGATGAGCACCATAGCGACCACCCGGCTCAGGTCCGTGCCTGGCGGTGCGTACTCGGCGAGTACGAGCGCCATCATCGCGAGCTGCCAGGAGTGCTCGGCGGCATTCTCCCGCCTGCTCAGGCCGGCCAGCACGGTCTGCCTGAGCACGCCCCTCAGCGCGCCGATCTCGGCGACGAACCCTAGTTGCTTGTCGATCCGTTGCATGAGCCCATTCGATCAGGTCCCCCCGGTCCGCGGCGCAGCGCCTCCAAGGGCGCAGGCGTCAGGTGCCCGTGGTCGGCCGGCAGGTCTTCGGCTGCGGGCCGTTCTGGTCGTAGGGGTTCAGCGGCGCACCGGACGGGCTCACGCCGCCGCTGGCCGCGGCGGCGGGGAATGCCGGGTGCACATAGCCGTCACGCGTGCCGCAGCGGGCGCCGGCGGATGACGGCCCGGGGCCGACCCACCAGGCCTGGAAGGCGCCGGCGGAACCGGTCCAGTCAGCGAAGTCGACGTCTACCACCGCCCGGGTCACGATCCGCATCCTGGTGAATGCCTCGGTCAGGTGCTGCACCGGATACACGAAGAGGTAGTCCGCGTGTACCCGCAGGACCGTGCGGCCGGAGTCTCGCGCCCGCATCGCCGTCAGGTGACCGTGCACCTTGACGACGCTGCCGACGAGCACGGTGGACCCGGGGGCGAAGGACGTCAGCCATCCCCTGGTGCTTAAGGCGACGCCGGACTTGTACGTACCAATCTTGCTAAGCCCGCGGACGAAGTCCGAGCGCTGCGCCGGTACCAGCAGCCGGACGAACGACGCCGGATACCCGCCGCTCAGCGTGCGCGGATCCAGGTAGGCGGCCACGAGCAGGCTCTTGGTCTTCGCGTAGGCCGCGGCGACCTGTACGGCCGGGTAGCCGCCGACCGCGCGGGCCGGCGGCAGCACGATCCCGGCCGCCCCGCTGGCGTAATGCTCGGCAGGCGAGCCGGCGAACGGGTCCGCGGCGGTGAACGCCGGGACTGCCTGCCCTGGTGCCTGCGGCTGGTGTCGGCTAGGCCGGCTGCGCTGGGGCGGCTGGGCACCGGTCCCCCGCGACTGCGGGCCGAAGCCGAGCGCGTGCAGCGTGTAGAGAATGGCGCCGAACAAGGCAAGGATCGCGATCGTCCGGGCGACCGACCGGATCCGCCGTGCGCGCCGGCTGGCCGGGCGAAGTCGGTCCCCGGCCGTCGCGCGGTATCCGCCGCGCGGCGAGTAACCGGGTCCTGCGCCGCGGGGCTGGCCAGCACGGAACCGGCCAGCGCCGGGCCGGCCGCGATCGCTTCCCGGCTCAGGTACCGGCTGGCGCAGCTTCCTCGCCTTCCTGGCATTGCGCCAGCTCATCGGTTTCGGGCCAGCCGGCCTCGCGGCTTGGCCGCTGCCCTGGCTGGCGGTCCGCCTGGCCGCCCGGCTGGCTGCCCGCCTGGCACGTTCGGCGGCCGACGGCTCGGTGAACCTGGCTGCACCGGCCGCACCGGAGGTCAGGTCGCGGAGCTGGCGGTCCCACTCGTCCGGGTCGGGCGCCGGTGGATTCTGCTCGTCGGCCATGTCAACCAGTATGACGGACTTCCACCGGACAAATCGACTTATGCGCCGCGCTCCGCTTCCGGCATGCCACGGCGGGTACCGCCAGGCCAGTGCGTGCTGACATGATTACAGTGTGTAACGATACTCGAAGAACACCAGATCCGCACAGGGGGACAGCAGACATGACCGACCACCGGCCTTATACGACGACCGACGCGGGGACGCTGGCACCGAGCGACGAGTACTCGCAGTCGGTAGGACCTGACGGCCCGCTGCTGCTGCAAGATCACTACCTGATCCAGAAGATGGCGCAGTTCAACCGGGAACGGGTCCCCGAGCGGGTGGTGCACGCCAAAGGCGGCGGAGCCTACGGCGTCCTGGAGATGACGCAGGACGTCAGCCAGTTCACCAAGGCGAGCCTGTTCGCCAAGGGGGCCAGGACCGACCTGCTGATCCGGTTCTCCACGGTCGCCGGGGAACTCGGCAGTGCCGACACGGCGCGCGACCCGCGTGGCTTCGCCATCAAGTTCTACACCGATCAGGGCAACTACGACCTGGTCGGCAACAACACTCCGATCTTCTTCATCCGGGACCCGCAGAAGTTCCAGGACTTCATCCGCAGCCAGAAGCGGCGCGCGGACACGCACACCCGCGACAACAACATGCAGTGGGACTTCTGGACTCTGTCGCCGGAGTCCGCGCACCAGGTCACCTTCCTGATGAGCGACCGGGGAACGCCCTACACCTGGCGGCACATGAACGGCTACGGCAGCCACACCTTCCTGTGGTACAACGCCGCCGGCGAGAAGTTCTGGGTCAAGTACCACATCAAGACCGACCAGGGGATCAAGAACTTCAGTTTCGGCGAGGCGACCGCCATGGTCGCCACCGACCCGGACTTCCACCTCCGCGACCTGCACTCGTCCATTGGACGCGGCGAGTACCCGTCGTGGACCGTCCAGATCCAGGTCATGCCGTTCACGGACGCGGCGGATTACCGGTTCAACCCGTTCGACCTGACCAAGGTCTGGCCGCATAGTGACTACCCGCCGATCACGATCGGCAAGATCACGCTGAACCGGAACCCGGAGAACTACTTCGCGGAGATCGAGCAGGCCGCGTTCGAGCCTGCCAACTTCGTCCCCGGCATCGGGGCCTCGCCCGACAAGATGCTGCAGGGCAGGCTGTTCTCCTACCCGGACACGCACCGGCACCGGATCGGCACTAACTACCTGCAGTTGCCGGTCAACCGGCCGAAGTCGCCCGTGCACTCCTACAACAAGGACGGCGCGATGCGGTACGCCAACCCCGGCGACCCCGTCTACGCGCCGAACTCCTTCGGCGGCCCGGCCGCCGACTCGCGGCTCTGGGAGGGCGACAGCTACCAGGTCGCCGGCGAGATCATGCGCAGCGCGAATACCCCGCACGCGGAGGACGACGACTTCATCCAGCCGCGGCTGCTCTGGGAAAGCGTGCTGTCCGAGACCGACCAGGAGCACCTGGTCGCGAACATCTGCGCGCACGCGGGCGCGCCCGAGGTGACGAACGAGATGAAGGCGAGGATCGTCGAGTACTGGCGGCACGTGCACCACGAGCTCGGCGCGCAGGTCGGCAAGGGCCTGAACGGCGGCTGAACCCAGCCCAGCTCGACGCTGGCTCAGGTCAGCCGCGCTGGGCGGCGATCAGGTCCCGGTACCAGGAGAACGAGGCCTTGGGCGTGCGCTGCTGGGTGGCGAAGTCGGTGTAGACCAGGCCGAACCGCTGGTGGAAGCCTTCACTCCACTCGAAGTTGTCGGTGAACGTCCACTCGAAGTAGCCGCGCACGTCGACCCCGGCCTCGATCGCGTCGTGTACCGCCCTGAGATGGCTGTCCAGGTAGCGGATCCGGTCGGAATCGTCGACCACCCCGTCCGGTCCTGGCTCGTCTTCTTGCGAGCAGCCGTTCTCGGTGATGTAGACCGGCGGCAGCGTCTCGCCGTAGCGGTCGGCGAGCGTGGTGAGCGTTTCGGTCAGAGCGGCGGGGACGACCGGCCATCCGAAAGCGGTCACCGGGTAACCAGGTATCGGCTGCATCTGGAAGGGCAGCGGCGAGTCCGGCAGCGCCGAAATCCTGGTCGGCATGTAGTAGTTGACCCCGAGCGCATCGATCGGAGCCGAGATCACCGCCAGGTCGCCGTCCTGCACGCAGTCCAGCCCGGCCGCGCGCAGGCCGAAGGGGGTCAGGTCCGGGTAGCTGCCGATCAGCACCGGATCGGTGAACAGCCGGTTGTGCAGGATGTCGTAGGCCGCGGTGGCGGCACGGTCGGCGGCGCTGTCGCTGGCCGGCCAGGCCGGCGAGTAGTTGTTGGTGATCGCCACCTCGCGGGCGCCAGCCGCGCGCAGCGCCGCTGTCGCCAGGCCATGGCCGAGCAACTGGTGGTGGGCGGTCGGCAGCGCGTCCAGCATCAGCGCCTTGCCGGGAGCATGGATGCCCAGCGCGTACCCGTAGGCAGTCACCACGAAGGGTTCGTTGAGGGTGATCCACAGTCCGATCCGGTCGGCGAGCCGCTTGGCGACGAGCCCGGCGTAGTCGGCGAACCGCTGCGCGGTCTGCCTGCTCATCCAGCCGCCCGCGTCCTCCAGCGCCTGTGGCAGGTCCCAGTGGTACAGCGTCGGCACCGGGGTGATGCCGGCGGCGAGCAGCGCGTCAGCCAGCCGGTCGTAGAAGTCCAGGCCGTCAGGATTGGCCGGGCCGATGCCGTCCGGCTGGATCCGGGGCCACGCGATCGAGAACCGGTAAGCGGTCAGGCCGAGTTCGGCCATCAGCGTGACGTCGCCCTCCCAGCGGTGGTAGTGGTCGGTGGCCACGTCGCCGGTGTGGCCGTCCCTGATCACCCCGGGGCGCCGGCAGAACGTGTCCCAGATCGATACGCCGCGTCCGCCTTCGGAGACGGCGCCTTCGGTCTGGTACGAGGAGGTCGCGACCCCCCACTGAAAGCCTTCGGGAAAGGCGGGCATCGGCGAGTCAGTCATTGCCTGATCGTAACCGCGGCACCCGCTGGCGGCCGCGGGCAAGTGGCTACTTGGCCGCCGGATCACTGGCCGGCGCCGCCATGTCGATGATCATCGAGTCGCCGCGGAACAGCGGCGTGTCCCTGACCTGCCGCTCGATGCTCGCGGCGGACATCGTGTAGCCGATGAACAACAGCAGTGACACTGCCTCCATCGCGATCCACAGCCAGTGCGAGGCGAGCTGCGTGCTCCAGTCGTTCAACCCGTGCAGGACGGCAGGCAGCGTGATGCCGAACAGGATGAGGGGGATTCGGCGACGGCGGTAGTTGACGCCCATGCCGATGAAGAACGCGGCGATTCCGGCCCAGACCGCGTGCTGGAAGCCGTCGACGAAGACCCGCTGGGCGAAGCTGAGGATGAGCGGGATGGCCAGGCCGCCCTTGTGATTGCCCTGCATCAGGTAGCTGGAGGTATACAGGGCCGACTCCCGGACGCCGAAGGCGAGTCCGGCGATGGTGCCGAGAAACATCCAGACCCGTACGTCAAGTGTGGTCTTCCAGATCCAGCGCAGCGCCAGCGCGGCGATCAGGATCGGCAGTGCCTTGGTCACTTCCTCGGCGAAACCGACGCCGTAGATCCACGGTGCGAGGTTGCGCGGGCTCAGCGTCTTGTCGAGCGCGTCCTCCCAGGGCAGCGTCAGCATCGGCAGCAACGCCATGACAGCGGCGACGATGGCCACGGCAAGCCAGCCGATCAGCTTGGTGATCCGGCCCGGCCTGATCAGCATCCAGAAGACCACCGCCCACAGCGGCGCGATCGCCAGGCTGTACGCCCAGCCAGGCACGTTGACATCGGTCGTCCCGGAGAAAAGCACGACGAACAGCGAAGGCAGCAGGCCGTAGGCGATCACCAGCAGCCGGGAGCCCTGTTTCCAGCCCGGGTCTTTCAGCCAGCTACGGAGCGGGAACAAGATGTGCACCGCGGTCGCGAAGTCACCGCCTGGCGACTCGAACCTGGAATAGCGGGCCTGAAGTTGCTGGTAGACGGGACTGTTATGGCTGGCCGAGATGTCGCCTCGCCACAGGCCCGACCGGTGGATCGCGCTGGTGTGCCGCGCGCCATTGGACGGAGCGGAGGCCGCGGCGTCGGCGGCGGCGTCGGCGGCGGCGTCGGCGGCGGCGGCACGGATATGGACGACGCTGTCTGCCTCGGCCGGCCTGCCCAGCTCGATCCGCAGCGCGGGACCACCCGGGGTGGCCAGGTGTACTTCGAGCGGATAGCGCACGGCGACGGACGCGACCGGCAGGCCGCCTACGAAAGTGCGGCCCTTGCCGAGGTCGTCCAGCAGCCAGCGGTCGTCCTGCCAGCGCACCACTGCGTGTTCCCTGGAGACGGCCGGGTCCGCTACGACGACGGCGTTCTCCGGGCTGCGGCCGATGCGCACATCCTGGCCTGGTCCGAAGACGCAGGTCTGGCCAGCGAACGTGACCTTGAGCTCGTTCACCAGCCCGCCTTCCTGTGGCCCGCCGCCGGCGCTGCCCAGCCGACCGTGCGCCCGGGAACGCACCGGCTCAGGTTACCGAGTCGGCGGTGATGATCGGTCACGTTCCGTGCGCGCATGGTCCCGGCTGAGCGCGTGCGGACAGCGTGCACGCGCGGTGCGGCCGACGCCCGGAGTCTCAGGCGCTGGCGGCCTCGGCGATGGCGGCGTCCACCTCCGCCTGCCTGGCGGCGAGCTCGGCGGCGTACTTCTCCTCGTCGATCCGTTCGGCCAGGTCCTCGTCGGCCTTCATCAGCACTTCGAGGTCGCTGTCGGCCGCGGCGAGCACGCCGAGGTCGGCGAAGGCGTGCCGCACCTTCGGTCCCCACAGGCCGATGTCCCTGACACAAGGCACGATCCGGCTGAACAGCAGCGAGCGGAAGGCCTGCTGCACCGGTGACTTGTCGGTGAACTCCATGCATTCGTCCACGTCGAAGTTGAGCGTCTCCCAGACTTCCTGGGCGCGGAACCTGTTGTTCATCAGGTAGCAGCCCTCGATGAGGAACTCTTCGCGCTCGGCGCGCTCGGCGTCGCTGAGTTCGGCGTAGTAGTCGCGCAGTGCCAGCCTGCCGAAGGCCACGTGCCGGGCCTCGTCCTGCATCACGTAGGCGAGCAGCTGGGTCACCAGCGGGTTGTTCGACATGTCACGGTGCACGCCGAACGCGGCGAGCGCCAGGCCCTCGATCAGTACCTGCATACCGAGGTAGGGGTAGTCCCAGCGGCCGTCAGCGAGTGCTTCTTTCAGCAGCGTGGCGAGGTCGTCGTTGATCGGGTAGTGGACGCCGATCTTCTCCTTGATGAAGCGCGCGTACAACTCCACGTGCCGGGCCTCGTCCATCACCTGAGTCGCCGCGTAGAACTTGGAATCCAGGTCGGGGACGGACTCCACGATCCGTGCCGCGACGTTCAGCGCGCCCTGCTCACCGTGCAGGAACTGGCTGAACAGCCAGGACGACAGGTGCATCCCGAGTTCGTCACGCTCGGCCTGGTTCAGCTTCTCCCACTGCCGTGACCCGTAGATGGGACTGAGCTCGTCGGTCTGCTCCATCACGTTGGCCGGGTTCACCGGGATGTCCCAGTCGATCCGCTTGGTCGCGTCCCACTGCTTGTCCTTGCCCCGCTGGTACAGGTCGAGCAGCCTGGTCCGGCCCTCGTCGTACTCCCAGGTGAACCTCGATGCGCCGGCTGTCGGCACGTCCCAGGTATCTTTCGTAACTTCGGTTACATAATGGTCATAGGTACTCACGGCAACTCCCAAGGACGCGATACCCGGATGCTACCCGCCGGTAAGAGATTGTTCTAGGCCGCGTTACCTTGTCCTCCGGCACTTACTGATGCATCGGGCGCTCGTGCTCAGCGTGCCCGGCCGGCTCGAGCTGGAAGGTCGAGTGGTCGACGTCGAAATGGCCGCGCAGGCACTCTTGCAGCGCGTCGAGCATGATCGCGCTCCGGCCGCCCGCCAGAACCTCGGGTTCGACCACGACATGCACGGACAGCACCGGCAGCCCGGAGGTGATCGTCCAGGCATGCAGGTCGTGCACGTCCAGCACCCCTGTCAGCCCGGTCAGGTGCCGCCTGACCTCGCCGAGGTCGATCCCGCGCGGGCTAGCCTCCAGCAGCACGTCGATCGCGTCGGCAAGCAACCGCCAGGTCCGCGGTGCGATCAGGGCGCCGACGAGCAGCGCGGCGATCGGGTCGGCCCTGGTGAAACCGGTGGTCACGATGATCACGCCGGTCACGACCACGGCCAGGGCGCCGAAGGCGTCGGAGGCGACTTCGAGGAAGGCGCCCCTGACGTTGAGGCTCTCTGATCTTCCCTGGCGTAGCACCAGCAAGTTCACTGCGTTCGCCGCGAGCGCGATCACGCCGAAGATGACGAGCAGCGGCGGTTCGACGGTCGGCGGGGAGATCAGCCTGCTGATGGCCTCGACGATGATAAAGACTGACATGCCGAACAAGATCACGGCGTTCACCATCGCGGCCAGGATCTCTGCCCTGGCATAGCCGAACGTGCGCCGCGGGGTGGCCGGCCGCATCGCGAACAAGACCGCGAGCAGGGAAAGGCCGACGCCAGCAGCGTCGGCTGCCATGTGGGCGGCGTCGGCCAGCAAGATCAGCGCTCCGCTGGCCCAGGCGCCGATCGCCTCGGCGATCGCGACGCTGAGCGTGATCAGCATGACGATCAGCAGCGGTTTGCGGTGCGCGGCGGTCAGGGTGTGCTGATGGCCTGGTCCGTGCGCATGCCCGTGCGACTGGCGGCGTCCGGGGCGCTGCTCCGGCGGCTTACCCGGCTGCGGCGTGCCGTCGTCGGCTGGCTGGCAGCGCGGGGCCGGCCCGGGTCCGCAGCCGAGTCCGTCCGCGCTCGCGTGGCCAGTTCCGGTCATGACGTCGGCGAGTCACCAATCCCTGGGGCGAGCAGCTCGTAGGCCGGGTTGATCATTACGGCGTCACGGTCGCGGAACCCGACCTGGCCAGTGAGCCGGACCTTAGCACCCGGGTCGAGTCCCGGGATATGCGAGCGGCCGTAGAACATCGCCGTGAGCTGGCCGGTCGCATCCATGATCTCGCAGGCAAGCACGGTATTCCGCTCGACCGGCCTGATCTCGACGGCATGCACCCTGCCTTCGACTGTGGCCCGGCCGCGGTTGCGGAGCCGGCCGATCGGCGTCGCAGCGGCTGACGGCTGCGGGCGGTTGTAGTCCGAGCCGTCGGGGACCGGCATCGGCGGTACCGCCGGCTCGGGCACGGGGGCCTCGGTCGCGGCGCCATGTTCGCCTGCCTCGCGCCGTTCGCCTGCCTCGCGCCGTTCGCCGGCCAGGCTCTCGACCCGGCTGCGCACGTCGAACGGCACGATCGTCGCCGCGGCGTGCGGGATCTGGCTGACGACGCTGGCGATCCGGTCGGCGGTGCGGTCGTGCAGCAGGCGGCCGAGCAGCGGCGTGTAGCTACGCCGCGGCAGCACCGCGGTCACGCCGACGCCGGGAAGCTGAGCCTCGGCCTGGACCATCTCGGCCGCGGCCTTGGCCAGCCGCCGGTCGGGGCAGTCGACGAGGTCGAGTACCACGCCGGTGTTGGCGCGGATCCAGTCCTGCCTGAGCTTGGTCGCCTGGGCGCTGTCGAGCACGAAATGGACCGCTCGCAGGCTAGTCGGGCGCAGGCTTCGCGCGTACCGCAGGCCGGCCAGGGTCGCCAGGTCGAAGTCGTCGACGAACACGTAGACGGTACGCCGCGAGTAGGTCGGCGGCGAGGCTGGCCTGCGCGGCTGCCCGTCACCGACGCTGATGTGCTCAAGCACCTCAGCTTCCATCCGGTACTGCCGGTTCAGCCTGATGAGCACGGGCACGCCTACCGCGAAGACGATCAGCACCAGCCAGGCACCCTCACTGAACTTCACCACAGCGAAGATCATCACCACCACCAGCGAGGTTACGCCAGCGGAGAAGTTGATCGCCAGCTTGTGGTGCCAGCCGCGTTCTTTGTGGATGTGGTGGTACCTGGCCATACCGAAGCCGGCCAGGGTAAACGCCGTGAAGACGCCGAGCGCGTAGAACGGGACCAGGGCGTTGACGTTGGCGCCGGCTGCCGCAAGAAGCGCGCAGGACAGCACCGCCAGCACGATGATGCCGTTGGAGAAGACCAGCCGGTGCCCGCGCTTCGTCAGCCACCTGGGCAGGAACGCATCCTCGGCGACGAAGCTGGCCAGGAACGGGAAGCCGTTGAAGCTCGTGTTGCCGCCGGTGTAGAGGATCAGGGCCGTCGCCGCCTGCACGACGATGTACATGACATGGCCGAACGTGGAGGTGCCGAAGACGAGCTGCGCCTCCTGCGAGATGACCGTCGGAACGCCGGAGACATACGGCGTGGCGTGCGTGACGTGCGCCAGCCAGGAGACGCCGGCTACCAGCGTGCCCAGGATCAGGCCCTCGATGACGAGTACCCGGCGGGCGTTGATGCCTTCCGGCGGGCGGAACACGCTCACCGCGTTGGACACGGCCTCGATGCCGGTGAGCGAGGACCCGCCGTTGGCGAATGCCCGCAGCAGCACGAAGAGCATCCCGAAGCTGATCAGGCCGGCGTGGCTGGTTCCGTGCTGCGGGGTATAGATGCCCGGTCCCGGGTGATACAGCGGCAGCGTGCCGAAGATCTCCCTGATCAGGCCGACCACGATCACCAAGATCATCACCGAGGAGAAGAGGTAGGTCGGGATCGCGAAGGTGCGCCCGGCCTCGCGGATGCCGCGCAGGTTGCCGTAGAGCATCAGCAGCACGATGCAGATGGAGATGATCGTGATCAAGTCCGGATAGTTCAGCGCCGGAACGGCGGACGCGACCGCGGCGGTTCCCGCGGCGATCTGGACGGCGACGGTCACGACATAATCGATCAGCAGGGCGACGGCGGCCACCTGGGCCACTCTCGGCCCGAGGTTCTCCCTGGCCACCACGTAGGAGCCGCCGGCCCTGGTGTAGACGGAGACGACCTCACGGTAAGAGAGCACGACCAGGGCCATCACGAACAGCACCACGCCGGTCAGCGGCAGGATCAGCGCGAACGCCGCGATCGGGAGGCCGCCCTTGATCAGCTCGATCAGGATTTCTTCGGTGCCGTAGGCCGAGGACGAGATACCGTCGGGAGCCAGCACGCCGAGCGCCAGCGGCTTAGAGAGCCGCTCTTCGCTGAGCTGCTCGTTCACCAGCGGGGGTCCGAGCAGTCGCCGCTTGACGGCGTAGCCGAGACTCTCGGCCAGGTAATCCTGACTGGTGGGCTGACGTATCTGGTTGCCCGTCGCCACGTTCGTGGTTCCTCCGCTCGAACTGGCATCGCGGAACGCCTGCCATCGGCCCTTACGTGGTCTTCATACCATCGTGACTACCATCGCGGGTGCCCGGGAGCCGGTCAGGGAACCTGCTGTTCGCGGCAGGTGGCAGAGTAAGTCACCGGCGGCGGTGCCCGCCGGCATTCCACAGTGTTCCATCCCACAGTGTTTCCCAGCGCCGCAACCGCTACCCACGCGGCCGCTCATGACCGGACGCGCGGCGTGCTCCGGCACCGGTCCGTGATGTCCTGGGTAGGAGAACGGCAGCGGGAGAGCAGAGCGGGAGAGCAGAAAGGCTGCGTAGAGATGACCACATCACCGGCGGCTGCGGCGCCGGAGGCGAGCAGCGGGCGTGTCCTGCACCTGTCCGAACTGGTGGGCCGCCCGTTCACTGACAAGCGGGGCGAGTCGATCGGCCGGCTCTCCGACATCATCGTGCGGCTTCGCGGCCACGAGCATCCGCTGGTGACCGGGCTGGTCGCGACCGTCGGCAGCCGTGAGGTCTTCGTGCCGGTCGAGCAGGTGAGCTCGTTCGACGGCGAGGTGCTGAAGCTCACCAGCGCCAGGCTGGACCTGCGTCAGTTCGAACGACGGGAGGGCGAGGTGCTGCTGCGCGCCGATGTCCTCGGGCACCGGCTGATCGACGTGCCGAGCGCGCACTTGATCAAGGCCGTCGATCTGGAACTGCGCCACCAGGGCAGTGAGTGGGTGCTGGCAGGCGTGGACACCCACCGCAGGTCACGCGGCCTGTCGCGGCTGCTCGGCCCGGCCGAGACCGGGCACTACTTCGAGGACTGGGCCAACTTCGAGCCGCTGATCGGGCACACCAGCAGCGCGCTGCTGCGCGGCCCGTTCGGCCGGATCAGGCGACTGAAGCCGGCCCAGATCGCCGACCTGCTCGAAGAGGCTTCCAAGGCCGAGGAGACCGAGATCCTGGGTCAGGTGCACGCCGACCCCGAGCTAGAGGCCGACGTCTTCGAGGAACTCGACGAGGACCTGGCCACCAGGCTGCTCGGTGCCCGGACCGACGCGGCGATCGCGCAGGTGCTGACCAGGATGCGGGCAGACGATGCCGCCGACACCATTGCCGAGCTGCCGCAACGGCGCAGGCAGCCGGTGATCGACCTGCTGCCCGCCGGGCAGCGTGCCAAGGTGCTCACGCTGATGGGCTTTAACCCGACCAGCGCGGGCGGCCTGATGGGCGTCGAATTCCTCGCTGTGCCTGCCGACATCCAGGTGGCGCAGGCGATCGCCGCGGTCGGCAGTTCACAGAGCCTGCAGCCGGAGGCGCTGACCAGCGTGCATGCGCTTGACGCGCACGGGCGGCTGTGCGGAGTCGCGAAGCTGGTCACGCTGCTCCAGGCCGATCCCGCCGCCAGGCTGAGCGACGTCCTCGACGACGACCCGGCGCGGATCGGCGCGGACACCGATGTCGTCGACGTGGCCGTGCTGATGAGCGACTACAACCTGATCACGATCCCGGTGGTGGACGAGAACAGCACGATGATCGGCCTGATCACAGTGGACGACGTGCTCGAGGTGACGCTGCCGGACGACTGGCGGCGCCGGGAGGCCGCGGAGCCGCCGGATTCGCGGCGGGGCAAGAAGTCGTGACCGACCCAGCCCGGCGGAACGTGCGGCAGACGCGCCCCGGCCCGCCCGGCGCGCGGACCGAGCCGCCCCCGGCACTGGCGCGGCCGAGCGCCGTGCTCGACGAGGCGCATCTCGGCGACATCGAAGGCGCGTTTGGCCGGATCAGGGTAGGTGAGGAGCCGCGCGGCGGCTGGCGCCGCCGCCTGGTGACGTTCCTCGCGATCGTCGGGCCTGGCTTGATCGTGATGGTGGGCGACAACGACGCCGGCGGGGTCGCCACGTACGCACAGGCGGGCCAGGACTTCGGCTACAGCCTGCTCTGGGTGCTGCTGCTGCTGATCCCGGTGCTGATCGTGAACCAGGAGATGGTGGTCAGGCTCGGCGCGGTGACCGGCGTCGGCCACGCCAGGCTGATCAACGAGCGGTTCGGCAAGTTCTGGGGATGGTTCAGCGTGGGGGACCTGTTCCTGCTTAATTTCCTCACCATCGTGACTGAATTCATCGGCATCTCGCTGGCACTGAGCTACTTCGGAGTCAGCCCGTACATTTCGGTGCCCGTCGCCGCCGCCCTGCTGATCGCGATCACCGCCAGCGGCAGCTTCCGCCGCTGGGAGCGGGCGATGTTCTTGTTCATCGGCGCCAGCCTGGTGCTCTTCGTGCCGCTCGTCTTGTTGTCGCACCCGCACGCCGGCTCGATCGCCTATCACTTCGTGGTCCCTGGGGTGCAAGGCGGCGTCAATTCCGATGCCGTCCTGCTGATCATCGCGATCGTCGGAACGACGGTCGCGCCCTGGCAGCTTTTCTTCCAGCAGTCGAACGTCATCGACAAGCGGATCACGCCGCGGTTCATGCGGTACGAGCGAGCCGACACGTTCCTCGGCTCGCTGGTCGTGGTCGGCGGCGCGGCGGTGATCCTGGTCGCCACTGTCTACGCGGTACGCGATACGAACCTGATCGGGCACTTCTCTGACGCGCTCGGCGTCGCCGATGCCTTCCGGGCCAAGAGCAGGTTCTTCGGCTCGGTATTCGCGCTCGTGCTGCTGGACGCGAGCATCATCGGCGCCGCGGCGGTGACGCTGTCCACCAGCTACGCGTTCGGTGACGTCTTCAAGATCAAGCACTCGCTGCACCGCAAGTTCCGCGATGCGAAGGCTTTCTACGCCAGCTACAGCGCCGTCGTGGTGCTCGCTGCCACCATCGTGCTGATTCCCGGCGCGCCGCTCGGACTGCTGACCACGGCGGTTCAGGCACTGGCCGGGGTGCTGCTGCCGAGTGCGAGCGTCTTCCTGCTGTTGCTGTGCAACGACCCGGAGGTACTCGGGCCGTGGACCAATGCCCGCTGGCTGAACGTCGTCGCCGGGGTGATCATCGCCATCTTGCTGATGCTCTCCGGCACCCTGGTGGTCACCACCTTGTTCGCCGGGGTGAGCGCTCTGGCCATTGCCGTGTGGATGTCCGCGGCGCTGGTCGTGGCCGCCGCTGCCGGGTTCGGCTGGCTGAAGTTCAGCGCGCTCAGGCGCGGCCTTCCGGCCGGCGGGCCGGAACCGCGTGCCGCGTTCGCCGGCATGACGCCGGCCGAGCGGGTCAACTGGCGGATGCCGCCGCTCGCCCTGCTGAAGCCGGTGGCCTGGTCGCCGGCGACCAAGCTCGGCATCCTGCTGCTCCGCGGTTACCTGGTGGTCTCGGCGCTGCTGCTTGTCGTCAAGGCAGTCCAGCTCGGCAGCGGATAGCAGCCGAGCCGCCGCCGAATTGACTTCTAGCGGTCGGATCGGGCATCCTCGATAGTGGTTGACAAGGACACCTCGTTCGGTGAGGCGTCTTCACGGACATAGGCCACTGATCCCAACCGTCGAGAGACGCTCCGGATCAGGACACCTCTCCCCGGCCTAAGGGGTGAGGCCAAGTGGCTGCGCAGGCGGACAGGTTTCGCGCTACGCCGTGGAGTGCCAAAGCTCTAACGAGAGAGGTGCCGGCCCTTTTTCTTGGGGTGTGCCTCCTGCCGGGCAGGTGTCTGGGGTTCAGCATGTGACGGTGCTGAGAGCTGAGGGGAGGCGAGTCGTGGAACACGATAGACCGGGCCGGAACCGGCCCCACTCGCCGTTCTCTTTGCCCGTACCGGGCACGCGTTCGCGCCGCTGCGCTGATTCCCTTCCAGATCCCAGCTAGCCGGATCTGATCGCAGCCGTTAGCACCACCGGCCGCTTCGAGCGGTGCTGACCGCGTGCCCCCCGATCCCGCCGTTTCCGGCGGCGAAGGGGGTGTTCCGTCATGACCACCACGAGCCCAAGCCTGGTTTCCCCCGGCCGGGGCGCCGCGCTGGATGCAGCCCACGTCGGCGACATCAAAGGCGCACTCGGCACGATCTCGCTCGACGACACCGGCGCCCGCACGTCGGTATCGGCCCGGCTGAAGACCCTGCTCGCCATTGTCGGCCCTGGGCTGATCGTGATGGTCGGGGACAACGACGCTGGTGCGTTCTCGACCTACGGTCAGGCGGGCCAGACTTACGGCACCAGGCTGCTGTGGACCTTCCTGCTGCTGGTCCCCGTGCTTTACGTGAACCAGGAGATGGTGCTCCGCCTGGGCGCGGTGACCGGTGTGGGGCACGCCCGGCTCATTCTCGAGCGTTTCGGCAGGTTCTGGGGAGCGTTCAGCGTCATCGACCTTTTCATTCTGAACGCGCTGACTATAGTGACCGAGTTCATCGGGATCGCACTCGCTGCCAGCTATCTGGGCGTACCGAAGATCGTCGCAGTGATCCTCGCCAGCATCGTCATCGTGATGGCCGCCTCGACCGGCAGCTTCCGCCGGTTCGAGCGGATGGCGATGATCTTCTGTGCCGGCTCACTGCTGCTCGTGCCGTTGTACGTGCTGGCGCATCCGCCGGCCGGCCAGATGGCCAGGGGCTTCCTCGCCCCGTCGATTCCCGGCGGGTCCGCGCATCTGGCGACGGTGATGCTGCTGATCATCGGGATCGTGGGTACCACGGTCGCGCCCTGGCAGCTCTTCTTCCAGCAGTCCTACATCATCGACAAGCGGATCACGCCCAGGTTCATGCGGTACGAGAAGACCGACCTATGGCTCGGCATCGTCGTGGTCGTGATCGGCGGCGGCGCGCTGATGGGCGCCACGGCGGTAGCGTTCGCCGGGATCAGGCACGCCCAATTCACCGATGCGTCCGGCCTCGCCGCTGGCCTGTCCGCCTACGCCGGCCACGCGGCCGGGGCGCTGTTCGCGGTCGCGCTGCTCGACGCGTCGATGATCGGCGCGTTCGCGGTCTCGCTGTCCACCGCCTACGCGATCGGTGACATGCTCGGACTGAAGCACTCGCTGCACCGCGGGGTGCGGCAGGCCAAGGGCTTCTACGCCATGTACGCGGCCTTGATCGCGGTGGCCGCGGTCATCGTGCTGATTCCCGGCTCGCCGCTCGGCCTGCTGACCGAAGGCGTGCAGGTGCTCGCCGGGGTGCTCCTGCCGAGCGCGACGGTGTTCCTGCTGCTGCTGTGCAACGACAAGGAAGTTCTCGGGCCGTGGGTCAACGGCAAGGTGACGAACCTGTTCGCCGTGATCGTGATCGGCATCCTGGTCATGCTCTCCGCGATCTTGATGGTCTCGGTGCTCTTCGGGTCCGTTTCTACTGGCCAGGTGATCGCGATCATGAGCATCTGCGGGGCCGCCGCGGTGCTGGCAGGCGTGGTCATGCTGGCGCGCCGGGTACGCGCCAGCCTGGTCGCGGGCGCCGCAAGCCGGACCGGGAAGCGGCTGCGGGCTGACCGCACAGACCGTGCTGACCGCGGCAAGGAGAACTGGCGGATGCCGCCGCTCGCCATGCTCGCCCCGGTCCAGATGTCGCTCGCCCGCCGGGTCGGGATGGCAGCGATGTGGGTCTACCTGGGCTTCGCCATCGTGCTGGTGACCGTGCGGGTTACCGAGCTTGCGCTAGGCCACTGAGCTGGCGTTGCTGGCGGCGCTCCCGCCGGCGACGCCAGAACCGCCGGATCCGGGAGAAGAGCAGGGCGACCAGGGTCAGGCCGAACGCCAGCAGGATCGCGGCGACGATCGCGGCGGCGACCGGGTGCAGCAGCGCGAAGACCACCATGCCGGCCACGGTCAGGTCTTCGGTGAAGCTGACCGCGATGTTGCTGAACGGCTCGGGGCTGGTGTTGACCCCCATCCGCACGCCGGTCTTGATGAGGTGGGTCGTCAGCGCGGTGCCTCCGCCGATCGCGGCAGCGAGGGCCGCGGGCAGCGAACTGTGCGCGTGGCCGGCCATCAGCACGCCGATCGCGCCGCCCAGTACCGGGCGGATCGCGGTGTGCACCAGGTCGGAAGCCGAGTCCAGATACGGCACCTTGTCCGCCACGAACTGGATAGCGAACAGGGCTCCTGCCGCGACGAGGAGATCGGTCCGCTGCAACGTCGGCGGCACGGCGGCGATGTGCGCGTACCTGCCGAGCAATCCCATCAGCAGCGCGACCGCGTACGGGTTGATGCCGCTCGCCCAGCCACTAGTGAAGATCAACGGTATAGCGGACATCAGGTGACCCCCAAGTCCTGGTCATGGCTTGACCCAAGCTGAATATGCCGATGGTACCCAGTGATAGTTAGTTGTCTATGAAGCCAATTGACGCGACGGCCGACGCACGGCTGCGCAGCGAGCCGATCATCTGGCTGACCACTGTCTCCGCGCAGGGCCAGCCGCAGTCGACCCCGGTCTGGTTCCTGTGGGACGGCAGCGAGTTCTTGATCTACGGCTCCAAGGACGGCCAGAAGACGCGCAATATCCAGGCCAATCCGCGGGTCAGCCTGCACCTCGACGGCAATGGCGCCGGCGGCGGCATCGTGACCTTCGAGTGCACGGCCCGGGTGGACAGCACCGGGCCGCCGGCCAGCGCGGTCACCGAGTACGTGGCGAAATATGGCGAGCGCATCGAGTCCTACGGATGGAATCTGGAGAGCGTGGCCAGGGACTACCCGCATGTGATCAGGGCGACCCCGACCCGGGCGAGGATCTGGTAGGGCGCGGTCAGCGCCGGACCGCGCCGGTCACCAGCCAGCGCGAGCCGCGTGCACGCCAGGTCAGCGTGACGAACCGCGCGGCCAGCCAGACCGAGATCGCTATCCACAGCCCGAGCAGGCCGGCCCCGGTCGTCACCATGACCGCCGCCACCGCTCCGAAGACGGCCGTGGTCGCCAGTCCGGCCACCGCCAGGTAGTTCTGGTCGCCCGCGCCGATCAGCACTCCGTCCAGGACGAAGACGACCCCGGCGACGGGTTGCTGGACGGCGACCACGATCAGCACGATCAGGAGCAGGTGCGCTACCGGCGGCGCGGCGGCGAAGAGCCCAGGCAACGCTGGCCGCAGCGCCGCGACAACGACGCCGAAGACAGCGCCGCAACCGGCCCCCCAGCGGATCATCCGGCTAGTGGCTGTCCTGGTCCCGGCGATGTCGCCAGCGCCGAGGTACTTCCCGGTGATCGCCTGCCCGGCGATGGCGATCGCGTCGAGTGCGAACGCCAGCAAGTACCAGAGCCTGAAGGCGACCTGATGGGCGGCGATCGCCGCGTCGCCCTGCCCTGCGGCGACAACGGTCGCGGCGATCAGGACCGCCTGGAGCGCTAGCGTCCTGATCACCAGCGCCCCTCCGGTGCGCGCCGCAGCCCTTAGCCCCTTTCGGTCGAGACCGAAAGCGACTCCGGCCCGCCGGGCTCCGGCTGCCACCATCGCCAGGTAAGCGGCGGCGGCGGCATTCTGCGCGATCACCGTGCCCCAGGCCGATCCCGCGATCCCCCAGTGCAGACCGAGCACGAAGGTGGCGTTCAGCGCCACGTTGACGACGTTGCCCGCGACCGAGACGATCAACGGCGTCTTCGTATCCTGAAGCCCGCGCAGAATCCCCGTGCCGGCCAGGACCGCGAGCATGGCTGGCGCGCCGAGCAGGCTGATCCGCAGGTAGATGACAGCGCCCGCGGTTACGGCCGGAGAGGCGCCGAAGGCGCCGACGACCGGCACGGCCAGGGGCAGCCCGAACCCGAGCACGGCGATGCCGATCGCGCCGGCCAGCCAGATGCCGTCGATGCCCTGGCGGATCGCGGCCTGGCGGTTACCTGCGCCGAGCTGCCGTGCGACCGCCGCCGTCGTCCCGTACGCCAGGAAGATCGAGACGTTGACCATGGCTGACAGCACCTGGGCGGCAATCCCGAGACTGCCGAGCGGAGCCGTCCCCAGCCGGCCGACGATCGCCGAGTCGACGAGCAGGAACAGCGGTTCGGCCACGAGCGCGCCGAAGGCGGGAATCGCGAGCCGCAGGATCTCGGCGTCTGGCCCAGTTCGCCAGGCTGCCCGGCGCGACGGTGCGGCGACCTCGACGGCAACCGACTGTGGCGATGCCGCGGACTCCGGCGAGCCGGGCGAATCGGGGGAACTCAGGCCACTACCCCTGCGCTGCGCAAGTCGGCGATCTCGGCGGCACTGAGCCCGAGCTCGCCGGGTCCCGACCCGCCTAGCACGGCGTCGGTGTCGGTGCCCGGCCTGGCTGGCGGCGCCGGCTTGCCCGCCGCGCTGCGGCCGAACCTGGGTGCCGGCGCGGGCTGGAGCACGCCGCCGACGTCGGTGAACACGCCCCGGGCCGCGTTGTGCGGATGCTCGGCTACCTCTGCTGGCGAGAGCACTGGCGCGACGCACGCGTCAGTGCCGTCGAACACGGCCGCCCACTCGTCCCTGCTGCGCTGCGCGAAGACCTCGGTGAACCGCTCGCGCAGTTCCGGCCAGTGTGCCACGTCCATCTGAGCGGGCAGGGCGGCGTCGGCCAGGCCCAGGCCGGCCAGCAAGGCCGCGTAGAACTGCGGCTCAAGCGCCCCGACAGCCACGTACTTGCCGTCGGCGGTGGCGTACGTGTCGTAGAACGGTGCGCCGCCGTCCAGCAGGTTGACGCCGCGCTCGTCCCGCCAGGCGCCGCGCGCTCGCAGTCCGTAGATGAAGGAGGTCAGCAGGGCCGATCCGTCCACCATCGCGGCATCGACCACCTGGCCGAGGCCGGACCGCTGGCGCTCCACCAGGGCGGCGAGCACTCCGACGGCGAGCAGCATTCCGCCGCCGCCGAAGTCCCCGACCAGGTTCAGCGGTGGTACCGGCCGCTCACCGGTCCGGCCGATCGGATGCAGCGCTCCGGAGATCGCGATGTAGTCGATGTCATGTCCCGCGGTCGGCGCGAGCGGCCCCTGCTGGCCCCAGCCGGTCATCCTGGCGTAGACGAGGGCCGGGTTGCGCATGGCACAGACCTCGGGCCCGAATCCGAGTCGCTCGGTGACGCCCGGCCGGAACCCTTCCACGAGTACGTCGGCGCTGTCGATCAGCCGGAGCAGCAGGTCGATGCCCGCGGGGTCCTTGAGGTTCAGCCCGACAGACCGGCGACCGCGGGTCAGCGGATCCACCGGCTCGGGCGCCGCCGGATGACAGCTTTCTGGCCGCTCGACCCGCAGCACTTCGGCTCCGAGGTCGGAAAGGATCATGCAGCCGAACGGGGCAGGCGCGAGACTCGCGATCTCGATTACCCGAACGCCATCCAGTGGTCCCATCCGCGCCTCCGCCCAGTCCCTGCACGATCAACAACTATCTTCGCAACGGACCGGCTTCCTTCGGGTCGTCCTTCGTCCAGCCGGCCTTCGTCCGGCAGGCTTCCTTCGGGTCGTCCGTTGGTCCGGTCCAGTTTGATGTTAATGGGGGTGTATTAGCGATACGACGGCGGCGCATCCAGTGGCGAACTACCCCATGATGCCGGTTTAGTGCCCAGCGAGAAGTTCAGCGTCGCGCCGGCGGCGAGGGTGGTGTAGGGGATGTAGAGGCGGTGGTAGGCGGTGCCGTTGATGCGCAGGGAGGTGACGTAGTAGCGGGCGGGGGAGGCGCCGGGTGCGGTGATGGTGATGGTTTTGCGGCCGGGCAGGGTGATGACGGCTCTGGGGAAGCCGGGGCTGGCGAGGACGAGGGTGCCGGTGCCGGGGTTTTCCGGGTACATGCCGAGCATCTCCCAGATGAACTGGGAGCTTTCCGCGCCCAGGTCGTCGTTGTTGCGCAGGCCGGCCGGGCCGGGCCGGTACAGGCTGTCCCTGATGGTGTTGACCGCGAACTGAGTGCCCGCGGGGTTCCCCGCGTAATCCAGAGCGAACTGCTCGCCGAGGCCGAACTCGTTGGACAAGAACGCGTGCATCCCCTGTCCGTTAGGTACCGCGAGGTAGCGGCCCAGCGCGGGCGCGACCTTCGCGGCACCGCCCAGCTTGGCGAACAGGCCAGCGTAATTGTTCGGCACGTCCCACAGGTACTCGTAGGCATCTCCTTCGACGTAGCGGTACGTCGTGGTGGGCTTGACACCGGTGACGAACCTGCCGTTCTTCAGCCGGGGTACCAGCAGGCGGGAGGCGGGGTCGAAGACGTGGGCCCAGTTGTTCGCCCGCTTGCGCAGCATCGCGGCGTCAGTAGCGTCACCGCGCGCCCGTGCGTAGAAGGACAGCGCGAGGTCCGCGGT
>DATLSX010000003.1:0-4055 GCA_035533915.1 Streptosporangiaceae bacterium | reverse complement strand
CGGCGGGAGTGTGCGCGTCCCTCGAGACGAGCGCCGATCACGCAATGTAGTGAGAGACGTCCGCGGCTCCGAAGTCTGAGCGCCGAATCGGCGCCTGGGTGGTGGCCGTCACTTGCGTGCGACGCAAAGGCGCCGGGCCTGGGCAACGGGTCAATGATCGGGGAAGTGAAGTGACATAAAGATGGACCTGGTTGTGGTCTTCTTCGTGATCTGTGCGATCGCCTGGCTGCGCAAGGGCTGGCCACCAGCGGGGACCGCAACTTGGCCGTTGACAGCACCGGGCCCGTGCGGGGCCCGGTTGGTTAGTTACGCCTGATCGCGGCTAGCCATGCCTGGACCTGCGTCGTGCCGTCCATCGGGTGGATCTCGAAGGTGTCGGCGGTAATCGACTCGACGGCCCAGCCGTCGCTGAACGCCGCGCGCAACTCGTTCGCGCGGACGCGGCGCGGGCCCCAGGTCCCTGGCTGGCGATCGCTGAAGCACATCAGGTAGCAAGCGCCGGCTGGTCTCAGCACAGCCGCGAGGCTGGCGACGTACCGGGCCCGGTCGTCGTCGCCGAATACGTGGAACACCCCGCTATCGATCACGGTGTCGGCAGTGAGGCTGAGGCGGCCGAGGTCGAGTGCGTCTGCGACTTCGAACCGCGCGGTCAGCCCGCGCTCGGACGCTTTCGCGCGCGCCCGCGCGATTGCGGCCCGCGCAACGTCGATGCCGGTGACATCGGCGCCACGGCTGGCTGCGAGCAGCGCGTTCTCGCCAGTGCCGCAGCCAGCGTCGAGAAGGCGTCCGGTCAGGCGGCCCTCGTCAGCGAGCCGGACAAAAGTGGGCTGCGGCCTGCCGATGTCCCACGGGGCCGGCGTGTCGGCCGTGTAGCTGGCGTCCCACTCTGGGTGCGCTTGTTCCGTCATGAGTCAGTGCCTCCGCAGAATCGTGGTCCCGGGCCAGTCTCTCGCGCCGCGGCCGTGCGTTCGCGGGAGCCGGGCCGTGCGGGCCACGGCAAAGCCGCCGACCGCGCCCGAGCGCCGAATCGGCGCACATGATCCGGCTGAGGCAGCCCGATGGATGAGCGCACAGATCGTCCAAATCTGGCTCCTGATAATGGCGCGGCGGATCGGCTGGCTGCCGCCGAAGCCGCGATGACACGTACACTGCTCCGGAGGCGGCAAGCGTTCAGCCTTATGAGTTGGGCGTCTGAAGATCCGTGGGCGGTTTCGCTGCCCGGCAGTCCGCCGCCCTCCGGCAGGTCCCGGCCCGGTTCCGGGGCAAGATCCTCGTCCGCGTCGACGGGGCCGGCGCCAGCCACGAGCTCGTGAGCCACCTGCTGTCCCTGACCTCCCCGCGCAAGACCGTGCTGTTCACCTGCGGCTGGATGATCACCGCCGCCGACGAGGACGCCATCCGCCAGGTCCCGGAAGACGCGTGGAAGCCGGGAACCGCCCAGGACGGCTCGCCCGGGGACGACAAGGACGTCGCGGAGATCACCGCCCTTACGAGCCGCGCCGGGAACTGGCCGGACGGGCTGCGCTGGATCGCCCGCCGGGTCAAGCCGTCCCGCCGCCACCTGAGGAACCTCACGGACTACGAGAAAAAGACCGGCTGGAAATACTCCATCACCTGCACGAACATCCCCGGCACCGGGATCGCCGGCGTTCCCGGCAGCCACCACCCGCAGTACATCGACACCGTCCACCGCCAGCACGCCGTCGTCGAGGCCGCCGGTGTCCGCACCGCCAAGGCCATGGGCTTGCGCAACCTGCCGTCGAAGACCTGGCAGGTCAACAAAGGCTGGTCATCGCGGCGAACATCGCCGCCGACGTGGCCGCCTGGACCCGCCTCCTCGGCTGCCACGACGACGCGGACCTGCGGGAAGCCGACCCGGACACGTTCCGCTACCGGATCTGGCACATCCCCGCAAGGCTCGCTCGCCACGCCAGGCAGCGGACCCTGGCCATCAGCCCCGACCGGCCGTGGAAGGAGGCGTTCCTCATCTGCTGGGAGCGGCTCTTCGCCCTGCCAGCACCCGCCTGACCAGCACCAACCACCCCAGCGACACGAGAGGAGGACCAGCCCGGCGCGGTCGGAGCCGGTGCGCACCCGGCACCCCGGGAACCTCACGCACCTCTCGCCCGAAGGGCAAACGGACACGAGGCTCAAAAACGGATACCAGCACAATCGGTAACCACACCTCAAACCGCCTGAACGATTGAGGCTAACATGTCGATCTGTACCGGACTGTTCGCGCATATGGCACCGGTGCCAATACGTTCCGAGTCGGCGTTCTGGCGTAATTCCGGAAGGCCGGTAACTAGGTCGCCGGCTTTTGAGGATCTACGCCTGAGCACGCAGGCCACGAATAGACATTCCGGTGAACGCATAATCATGCGCTCCCGCAGCGTCCGCTCATCGGCATGAGCGTGCGGCTCCCCGTTGAGTCGATCAAGAATTTGGCGCCCGTCCGGCACTGGACACCTGGGTATTGCTGCGGCGTCCGAGTCGCTCATCGGCTAGGTGTTCTCGGCTTCCGGGATGGCCGCCGTGCGGCGGGCCTCGGCCCGGTGGAGGACTTCGCTGGCGGGAACGATGTCCGGCCGGGCGGGCTGCACGATCGCGCCATGCTCTCTGCTGGGGAATAGCCTCCAGGCCGGGCCGAGATCGGGTACTTCGGTGTCCTCGCTGGGTATCCGCGTATCGCGCAGCTCGTCGAGCTTTGCCTGGGCAGCGCGGGCGTCCTGGCTAATGCGCGTGATCCGTTCCGGGATGCCGTCCCGCGCCGGGTCGCCCGCAGTGCCCTGCGTCAGCTGGCCGGTGACCCCGGGCAAGTCTGGACCGGCCGGCGGCATCTGGTCTTCAAGGGCTTCGGCGGTAACGAGGGCTCTGCCGCCCGCCGCATCGGCACCCGGCTGGCGGGACGGCCCGTTGCCAGACTGCCCGGCCCAGTCAGCTCGTGGCGCCGCCTCGGGCGTGCCGCTGCCGGGCTCAGCAGATCTGAGCGGCTCCAGGACCCGGTCCGGGTGCCGACGGCGCAGTTCCTGGTCAGATGCCACGGCGGTCTGCCGGGTCGGCTCGGTCAGGGCCTCCCATTGCCGCCGGGTCTCCTGCGCCTGGGCAAGTACGCCAGCGACCCTGGTGGCTGTCGCCTCCATGTCACGCCACGCGATAGCTAGCTGCTCATGCCGTCTGGGCGTTTCGGGATCGGTGGCTGCCCGGCTCTCATGCTCCTCGCGGATGATGTTCTCGTAGGCGGTGCGCACTTGCAGGCGGGCTAGGCGCAGGTCCTCGGCCACGTACGGCGGAGCCCAGCTGGTTTCCTGCTCGTAGGTGCTGCGGCGCAGGTAAAGCTGGCCGTCGCTGCAGCCGCGCAGGTCGATGCCGTCGACGCTGCCGAGTGCGGCGAACGCGGTGTGCCAGTCCGCCCGTGCCTCGGGAGAAGTCCGGCCGGGCTCGGGACCGATCGCGTCCGCCGGAGAGTCATACCCGTACATCTCCCGGTAGCCGCCAAGCTGGCCGGCGCGGACCATCCATTCCGCGCGCTGGACCAGGTCCTCGGGCGGCTCGCCGAGGGCGCGGGTGGCCCACACGGGCTGGGTCAGTGCGACGTGCTCCCCGATTCGGATGACTCGGTCGTCCATAGCGCGCGCCAGCTCGGCCAGGAACCTGTTCAGGTCCGGGTCCCCGGTATGCGGGACCTGCTGGGTCCAGGGTTTCCGGGACTGCGGAACAGCATGCGCGGTGGCACGGCGGATGCGCGCGTCGATCACCCGGGCAATGTGCCTGGCCCCGCGCAGCGAGCCTCCGATGATGGCGGACTGGAGCACGGCGCCGGCGTCCATCCCGGCCGCCTCGGCCTCGCGCAGCGTCCGCCACAGCCACGTGCACGCCGGGTCGGCCATGGCCGCCTCGGCGTCCACCGCGGTGAGGTGCGCGCGCAGCAGGCGCTCGAACCGGGCGGCCTGCTCGCGGCGGATCAGGTCGTACCAGATCGAGCTGAGCACGCCGAGATGATCGGCTTGCGATAGCTCGCTGCGGAGCGTCTCGGTGGCGGACATGACGGCGCC
>DATLSX010000002.1:0-2003 GCA_035533915.1 Streptosporangiaceae bacterium | reverse complement strand
CACACCACTGGCGTCACATACTGACGCCGTCCGGGAGGCGCTGGCCGCACACCGGCTGCTGGTAGCCAACCACGCCCTGCTGCTCGCGCACCTGGACGACCTGGATGCGCTCGGCCCGGACACGCTGCTGATCGTTGATGAAGCGCACCAGCTGGAGGACGCCGCCACCGGTGCGCTGGTCATGGCGGGCTCGAGCCCGGGCCACCGGTGGTCGTCTTCGCCGCCGGGGCGGTAGAGCTTGACGTGGTTGATCTGCTTGATCCGCGGGAGCAGGTCGAACCCGAGGAGCCGGGACGCGCATGGTGCTGCCGTGGCGCATCACTCCCTCGATCATCGCGGCCACCTCGGAGGCGGTGCAGCTGATCAGCTGGGAGTGGATGGCCATGGCGCCGGCCTCGACGCTCCAGTACACCAGTACGCCGCGACCGCCGTACCGAGAGTGCCACTCGGTGAACACGTTGCGGTCGTAGGCGGAGAAGTGGGTGGAATCGGACGCGAGCGTGGTGGTGCCCTCACCCCAGACGGCTTGCTGGCGGGCGGCGAAGGTGGCGTCGGCGATCGCGACAGCGACCGCCTTGAGCCCAGCCGGGGTCAGGTAGCGGCGGGCGACGTAGCGCAGGTCGGCCTCGGTGTGCCCATGCTCGCCAGCGGCCACAGTCCGCAGGCCACTGTTCGTGCCGTAGGCGTAGATACACAGCAGCAGCCGCTCGAACAGGATCTCCTCGGCGATGTTCCCGCGGCCGGCGGGGGTCAGCGCGTTCAGCATGCCGGTGCGTAACGCGGCTTCCTTGAGGACGTCGATCAGCGGCACGGTGCCCCATCGGTCACGGATCGCCGCCTTGAGCCGACGCAGGTTCTGCGGCTCTGGTTGCCGTTCCAGGCGGGTGAGCCGGATCGGGCCGGCCAGCCGGTGGGACTCGATCCGCAGCCAGGGGCAGGCCGGCAGGACTTGTTGCAGGGCGTCCAGCTCGGCGCGCATCTCGGTCTGCAGGCTGGCGGTGAACGCTCGCGCCTCCCGGGGCAGGCTCAGCTGCTGGTAGTGCTGGGCGCGGTGGTCCTCAAAGTCGGCGGGCAGGTCCTCGTCCGGGTTGCGCCAGGCGTCCGCGCCGGCCACCCAGATCTCCTTGCAGCGCAGCCGTTCGCGCAGCGCGATCAGCACGCAGCACTCGTAGACCTGCCGCACCACCCGGGTGCGGCCGCGTGTGTCGGTGGCTAGGGCGAACTCGGCCCAGTCCGGGCAGACCACCCCGTCGGTGACGATGTGCTCACCGGTCGGGTAGTAGGTGGTCTTGCCGTCGCCACCGTTGTCGCCTTCGCCCGGTTCGGGTCCGAGCCCGACCATCTGGTTCAGCCGGGCCACGTGTGCCGGGCGCATCCTCGAGGCGACGAGGGCGACCTGGGCGTGCTCGACTTGCCGGAAACCCGAGTCGACGATCCGCGCCACCCGGGGCAGGGTGGGCGGTTCGATTCGCTCGTTCAGACAGTGCTGCTGCAGCAGCAGCGCCCGCACCGGTTCAGCGCGCCGCTCGGTCAGGGCGGGGCCGGTGGCGACCCAGCCTGCCAACTTGTCAGCGTCGGTCACGGTGCACGGGTGGAACCCGGTGAGACGGCGGATCTCCGCGCGATGGTTGCTCGCCTGCCGACCGGTCAGGTCGTACCCGTCCAGGTCGGTACCAGGCAGGCCGACCTGGACGGCCACGTGCGCGATCGCGTCCGCCGGGATGTCTTGCCGGCTGCGGGGAAAGCGGCCCCGCCACAGCAGGTAGCACCATGTGAGCGCGAACCCCACCAGGGTGTTGCCCGTCTTGTTCCGCAACGCCTCGTGCTGCTCGACGTCCAGGGTGAAGTGCTCGACGACCGCGTCCGACCCGATCTTTGGTGCGGTCAACGGCTCGAGGGCAAGATCACGGCAGCAGCCACGGTGGCAGGGTCAGTGGTCGATCTGGACGGTGGCGGCGATCTCGACGGGGGCGTTCCAGGGCAGCCCGGCGAGCCCGACGGCG
>DATLSX010000001.1:0-3537 GCA_035533915.1 Streptosporangiaceae bacterium | reverse complement strand
GCATTCTTGAATTCCGCATATGCCGTAACCTCCGCCAGCAGATCGGCCTCTGCTTGCGTAGGGTCGACCGCCATTTCGATCCGCACGATTCGGTATCCCATTGCACGAGCTACTTTTCCATATCTGCCCTGACTTAGGTCTCGTGGTCGCTCTTGAAGTGCATGCGCCCGACGCCACAGAGTATAGCCTGTCACGCATGGGCGCATCCGGCGGGACGCTCCGCCTACGGAGGATTAGAATGTTCGCTTACCCTGGCTTGCCGGTGATCTGGCTGACGTGCGCGGCCTGACGATGCCAGGGGTCCTTCGTCGCGGATCATCGTGACTGTCCCGTGCTGCCGCGCCGTTGTCTGTCCTCGGTCGTTGACGCTAGCTGGCGGTCCGGGGCGGCTTGGCATCGTCCGGGGCTAGGCCTCCGATGCAGACGGAGTTGCATTGCTCTGGCCTTGCCCGCCGGCGTCCCGATCGGATGGTATTCAGGTGAATCATTGTCATGCACGGAGACGCCGTTTTGGCATTCATCTGGGATAGCGAGGTCAGATCCGGTGCGGGACGGGACCGCCGGCTGGCTGTGGAAGGTGGGTGGGCCATTGTGGCCAGGTGGGTGCGCTTCTCGGGAGGTGGGTGATGTGGGGCGCTAGGCGGTGCCCGGAGGGCGCGTTACCTGGGTGTCGCGGAGGCAGGGGGCCTGTGGCGTGCCGGGTGGCACCCGCGCTGGGCGGGGCGGGTGGGCGTGTCGCCTGGGCCGCGGGGCGCGCCTTCCAGGGTGAGGGGTCTGGGGCAGTAGGTGGTGGCCAGCGTCCCGGCTGGTGTGCGGCGCAGGCGGGCCGTTCGGTGGTGGGGTAGTTAGGCGCGCCAGAGGGGGTCTCCGATGCGGGCGGGTTCCAGCGGCGGGTGGTGGCGGGGTGGATGGGGATGGCGGCGGTGGTGGCCTGGATGAGGGCGCGGTGGGCGCCGGTGGTCATGGTTTCCCAGCGCTGCCATGGGGTGCCGGTCATGGCGGCGAAGGCGGCGAGGGTGCGGGCGTGCTGGGTGCGGGACAGGCGGGCGGTGAGGGCGCCGGCGTCGGCGGTGAGCTTGTCGCGGGCGGTGAGCCATTCCTTGCGGGTTATGTCCCCGGCGGCCCAGGCTTCGGCGAGCTCGTCGCGGCGGGTGCCGATGGTCCGGAGTTGCCCGGAGATCCCGGCGGTGTCGGCGTCTTCGCCGGCGCTGGCGTTGGCGATGAGGGCGGCCAGGAAGTCCGGGGAGTCCAGGGCGGTGAGGATGACGTCGAAGGCGACCTGCTCGGCGGGGGTGGCCATGACGGCGATGGTGCCGCAGTCGGGCAGGCCGGGGGTCTTGACGCAGACGTACCGCAGGCCGCTGGTGTGCGGGCGGCCGTACAGGCCGACGTGGCAGGTGCCGCAGGTGAAGATCCCGGACATGAGGTAGCTGCGGCCGCGGCCGCGGGGGGTGCCGGCCCGGCGGGCGAGCTGGGCGCGGAGCTGGTCGGAGTCGGCGGCGCTGATGATCGCCGGCCAGGACGCCTGGCCGGTCATGATCTGGCCGTGATACTCCCGCCGGCCCGAGATCCGCCCGGAGACCAGGACCTGCCGCAGCACCGCCGCCGACCACTTCTTGCCGGTGACGGTCGGCACGCCGCGGTCGTTGAGGTCCCCGGCCACGCTCCGCAGCCGATTCGCCGGCCAGGACCCGGGTCCTGGCCTCGATGACGATCTGGGCTTCGGCGGGGATGACGGTCACCCCGTCGGGCTGGTACCCGTACCCGCGGATGCCCGACCGGTGCGGCTGGCCGGCGCGGGCTTTCTGGAGGCCAGCGCGGCGCTGCCGCTCGGCCTTGTGGTCGGCCTCATGCCGGGCAGCCGCGCCGAGCATCCGGGCCAGCATCCGGCCGGTCGGGGTAGACAGGTCCATCTCGCCGGTCACGGTCGCCAGCATGATCGCGCGCTTGTCGTGCAGGTTGATCACGTCCTCCAGTTCGCGCTGGGGACCGGGCTGAGCCGCCGGATGCCGTCCACGACGTTGCGGGAGACGCCCGTGGGGTCGACGTCGCAGACCCGGACGAACAGGTCGGCGTGCTCAGGCTCCGTGCGCATGAAGATGCGGGCGCTGACGGACCCGACCAGGTCCTGATCGGCCGGAGGGCCGCGGTGATCTTCGCGGCGGTGATGTTGAGCGACACCGACCGCAGCGGCGGATCGATGTAGGGCGCGACGGCCCACTGCGTGTGGCCCAGGTAGCTGGAGCCGGTCATCGACACCTCGCCGTCGCACCAGCTCTGGTCGCGCAGCCAGGCCACGGTGGCCAGGCCGTCCTCGTGCTCGGACAGGAACGGGCGGAACTGGCCGCCCGAGCCGAACGTCCCGCACGTGCTCTGGATGAAGACCTGGAAGCCCCGGCGCGCCAGCGGCGCGACGAGCAGGATCGCCGCGATTCCGGCCCGGCCGTACGGCGAGCGGATGAGCACCACGGGCAGCGGCGGTCGTTCTCGGCGGGCCGGTAGTGATCGCCGAGCAGAGTGACGCCGTCCGGCATCGGGACGGCGACGTCGGCCCGGACCGCGTAGGGCGCGGCCGCGGGGGGGCAGGCCCATCGCGCGGTCAACGGCCGTGCGGGCCGGGTCACGGGTCCAGGCGACCGCACTCAGGCGGACGGCTCGCGGCGCGAGCAGCTCAGCTCACGTCGGCCGGAGATACTGTTACGTCCCTAGGCTGGATCCCCGCCGCCCAGCAGATCGGTCCCTTCGTCGTCCGCTTTCGGCCTGCCTAGCAGACCGGGCCCCTGCTCGGGGTCGCGGCCGCCCAGTTCGTCGGTTGCTTGCTCGTCTGGCTCCGGGCCGCCCAGCACGCCATCGTCGCGTTCCATCGTGCCTCCCTCGCGCCATCTGTCGTACGCCGCATCTGGCCTCTAGGTCGCTGACCTCGCTCAAGTCCCTACCCCCTGACGGGATTGCCCAACTGGATGGATAAGTCTTCCCGAAGTTACCGGGCCGCCTGCTGCCTGTCCGGACCGAGCAGATGGTCGCCGCGCCCATGCTGCCATTGGCCATCTTCGCCGTCCCGGCCCGCCGGGCGGCGGTGGCCGCGATGCTCATGATCGGCGCCATCCCGGCCGGCTATGTGTACTTCGTCTCGCTGTACCTGCAGTGGGTCGAGGGCTTCAGCCCGGTGCAGACCGGGCTGGCCCTGGTTCCCTCGACCGTCACCGTCGTGCTCACCGCCACACTCGGCACCCGCCGGCTGCTCGTTCGGCTGCTCGCCGGGTGCTGGCTACCCGGCCGCCGTGCTGCCCGGCCTGGTCCTGACCGCACTGGGTGTCGGCCTCGCGCTGCCCACCGCGTCCGTCGCGATCACTAGCGGTGTCCGGGGACGCGACCAGGGCCTGGCCGGTGCCCGTTTCCGCCCGGGCCCGGCGGGCTGCCGAGTTCGACGCACTGTTCGCCGCGGCCGTGCGCGGCGTTGACCGTGTCGAGCCGACCCGGCTCCGGCTGGAACTTCGGCCCGGCCGACGGGTGGCCGGACAGGCAGCGGAGCTGATG